>JAOACD010000009.1 GCA_026417975.1 Melioribacter sp. | reverse complement strand
GCACTGATCCCTACCGGGACCAACACCTAGTATTCATCGTTTACAGCGTGGACTACCAGGGTATCTAATCCTGTTTGCTCCCCACGCTTTCGCGCCTCAGCGTCAGTTACGGACCAAGTAGCCGCCTTCGCCACTGGTGTTCTTCCAGATATCTACGTATTTCACCACTACACCTGGAATTCCGCTACTCTCTTCCGAACTCAAGATTTGCAGTATCAGAGGCAGTTTCACGGTTAAGCCGTGAGATTTCACCTCTGACTTGCAAACCCGCCTACGCGCCCTTTACACCCAGTGAATCCGGACAACGCTCGCCCCCTACGTATTACCGCGGCTGCTGGCACGTAGTTGGCCGGGGCTTTTTCTAGGGGTACCGTCAAATACCGAGTCGATCGGTGTTTTTCGTCCCCCTCAAAAGGAGTTTACAACCTTACGGCCTTCATCCTCCACGCGGCGTTGCTGGGTCACCCTTTCGGGCATTGCCCAATATTCCTCACTGCTGCCTCCCGTAGGAGTCTGGACCGTGTCTCAGTTCCAGTGTGGCTGATCATCCTCTCAGACCAGCTACCGATCGTAGCCTTGGTAGGCCATTACCCTACCAACTAGCTAATCGGACGCAAGCCCATCCATAGGCGCCTTATAGACTTTAACAATACCATCATGCGATGGTATTGCATCATTCGGTATTAGCCCGCCTTTCGGCAAGTTATCCCGAACCTATGGGTAGGTTACTTACGTGTTACTCACCCGTGCGCCGGTGTACTCGGGATATTGCTACCCCTTTCCCCCAGACTTGCATGTGTTAGGCACGCCGCCAGCGTTCGTCCTGAGCCAGGATCAAACTCTCCGTTGTAAATTATATTAAATCTTTTGTAATCTTTTGAACCACTAAAGTTTCCTTTAGTCACTCACTCTGTCAAAGAACACTTTATTGCGGGTTGTAAACTTAATGTTTACGTTCCGCTTTGTCAAGTCTATTTAATTAAATAACTTTCTAAAGAACAATTAACTATAAAATTTTCGAAAAGAACGGCTTCAAATATAGTATTTATTTTTTTTGTTTGCAAATTTTTTTATAAAAAATTATTGCTAACGGTACTTTCGCATTAATATATCATGGAACTTAATTTTTGCACTAATGTAAAAGTAATTGAACGAAAATTATGAAAGGGTAATGATATGAAACCGATGTTTGATGAAAAAAGAAATGTTAATCCATTATCTGATTTGATCCCTGATGATATCTATCAAAAATTAAGTAGCAGAGGATTTATTAATGAAAAATCTGTCAGAGATCATTTAATTCGCAAAAAATTTGCAGAACTTAAAGCAAAAAATATGAGCGCTGCTGAAGCTATTGAGCTCATTAGGGAAGAATATCCTTATCTTCAGTATGATACAATAAGAAAAATTGTCTATCAATCTCATAAAAAAGTTTAGCTTGACAAACTATTAACCGAAATATATTTTTGACTTCAATTTTATTAAGTAAAATATGGGTTGTCTACTTAAGTTAAATTAAAATATAAATACAAATTTAAGGAAATAAGGAGACAACCCTATTTTTTTATAAGAGAGGTAAATATGTCCCTACAAAGAAGAAAAAGCACAAAAGATACTAAACAAAAAATTTCTCCTTTTAAGGATTATTGGCAAAAAAATAATTACATTATCTTAATAACAGGATTAATATTTATAATTATCGGCTATATTTTAATGGCACAGGATCCTTGGTACAATCCTCTTTCACTAAGTGTATCACCAATAGTATTATTAATAGCATATTTAATTATTATACCATTATCAATAATATTCACAAAAAAGAATTCAAAAAAGAACACTATTAGTTAAAGTAAAAAAAGGAATTGATATAAATGATTAATTTTCAAAATTAATCACCGTTAGCAATTTAATTGATAATAGTTTATTTAATATCATAATTTTCTTTACAAAACCAAAAGCTTAACTTTTGAGTAGCATTTGAAAGTTGGAAATTAATTTTAAGAATTTAGTATTTCTAAAATTATTACTTAGTATAGAGGGTATAGGTCCTCATAAAATTTTTTCACTCCTTAGCTTTTTTAAAGATTTAGAGAGCATATTTAACGCAGACTTTTATACATTAAATAAAGTTAATGGGATAAACAAAAATCTTTCTCTCCGAATTATCAATGCAAAATCGCAAATAGATTTATACTATAAAAAAATTGAAAAGGAACTAAATCAGCTTAAAAAAATAAATGCCCGCGTTATTACTTATTGGGATAATGAATATCCAGATTTATTAAAAAAAATATATTATCCTCCCATTATTATCTACGTTTTAGGAAACTTTGTAGAACAAGACAAGTATACATTAGCAGTAGTAGGAACAAGACAGCCAACCAGTTATGGTAAAATACAAACTGAAAAAATTGTAAAAGACCTAACTGAAAAAAATATTACCATAGTTAGTGGTTTAGCAAGAGGAATTGATACAATAGCCCATCAAACTGCTATAAAGTCAAATGGCAGAACTATTGCTGTTCTAGGTTCTGGCCTTGATCAAATTTACCCACCTGAAAATAAAAAACTCTTTTGGGAAATTGTTCAAAACGGCGCAATAGTTACAGAATATGAATTAGGCACAAAACCAGATGCACCAAACTTCCCAAGAAGAAATAGAATTATTTCTGGTTTGAGTTTGGGAACTCTTGTTGTTGAAACGAAACTAAATGGTGGTGCGATGCAAACAGCAGCTTATGCTATCGATCAAAATAGAGAAGTATTTGCAATACCCGGTAATATTAATGTAAAACAAGCAGAAGGCCCAAACGCATTAATTCAAAGAGGGGAAGCTAAATTAATAACAAATGCAGATGACATAATTTTTGAATTAAAACTGAAATTAAAACCTGAAGTTGGTAAAAATATTCCTAAGCCTTCTGTTGATTTAACTTTATTCGAAGAAAAACTCTTGCAAATTATAGGAAACGATGCAAAACATATTGATGAAATTGCCTCTTTAGCATCTATGTCTATCTCTGATTGTCTTGTTAATTTACTAACACTTGAATTTAAAGGCTTAATTAAACAATTACCAGGTAAAATGTTTATGCTAAATAATTAATATTTCTTTTTATTGCACCAAAGATTTTTAAGTCTTTCCTTAATATTTTTTTCTATCCCGTTTTCTGTAGGGATATAATATTGTTTAGTTTTAAGTTCCTCAGGTAAATAGTCTTCTTCTACAAAATGGTTTTTATATTCGTGGGGATATTTATACTCATTACCATATCCTAGTTCTTTCATAAGATTTGTAGGTGCATTTCTTAAATGCAGTGGGACAGAATATTGTGGAAGAGAACCAACATCTTTCAAAGCTGCATCTATAGCTAAATAAGCAGCGTTACTTTTAGGAGCTGCAGCAAGATATATAGCACATTGTGATAGAATAATTCTGGCTTCAGGCAAACCAATTTTTTCACAAGCTGAGAATGTTGCCTCTGCTAATACTAAGGCGTTTGGCATTGCATTACCAATATCTTCAGATGCTAATATTACCATTCTTCTTGCAATAAACAAAGGATCTTCTCCTCCTTCAAGCATTCTTGCAAGCCAATAAACAGCAGCATCTGGATCTGAACCTCTTATACTTTTTATAAATGCTGATATTAAATTATAATGTTCTTCCCCCGCTTTATCATACAAAATGTTTTTACGCTGCACAACATTTTGAATAACATGTCTCGAAACTATTATCTCTTCGTTATTGATTTCTTGTAAGACCGATGCCTCAAGTATATTTAACATAATTCTTGCATCACCCCCTGAAATAAAAATTAAATAATCTGGATCTTCAATTTTTATTCTCAGTGTTTTTAAAAAATCATCTTTCTTTAAAGCATTAAAAAGTATATTCTGTAAATCTATTTTTTTAAGTTCATAAAGAACAAAAACTCTTACTCTTGACCTGAGAGCAGGTATAATTTCAAATGATGGATTTTCTGTTGTAGCTCCAATCAAAATTATCTCACCTTTCTCTACTGAAGATAACAAAGCATCCTGTTGAGCTTTACTATAACGATGTATTTCATCAATAAATAAAATTGTTTTTTTATTATAATTAACATTTTCTTTTGCTATATCTATTATTTGTCTTAGTTCTTTTACACCAGAGGCAACGGCATTTAATTGAAAAAAGTCTGAATCTGTATTTTCTGCTATTATTCTAGCAAGTGTAGTTTTGCCTGAACCTGGTGGCCCCCATAATATTATGGAACTTAATAAATCGTTTTCAATCATTGCACGTAATGGCTTACCTATACCAACTAAATGTTCTTGTCCATAAAATTCGTCAAGAGTTTTAGGGCGAACTCTTTCTGCTAAAGGCACTGTGGGGATATTCAACTTTTTACTTATGTTCATTTTAATATTCTTCTACTTTAATTACAATTTCTGTTGGCTTTAACATATGATACTTTTCCCTAGCTACTTTTTCTATCTTTTCTTTGTTAAATTTCAAGGAATCTATTTCAAGCTGCAATTTATGTAATTTTATTTCAGCCTTGTTAATCTCTTCTTCTAGTTTTTTTATTTCATCCTTAGCTTTCAAATATTTTAATATTCCATTTTCATTAAAAAAAAGGTAAATAAAAGATATAGCTAAAAGAAAGAGAAATATGATATTATAAATTTTTTTCTTAGCGAGTTTCATTTTAAGGCATAACTTATTATTCTATCAATCAATTCCTCAAAACTTATACCTGCGGCTTTAGCCATTTTAGGAAGCAAACTGGTATTTGTCATTCCAGGAAGTGTATTTACTTCTAAGCAATATGATTTATAATCACTTGTTAATCTAAAATCAACTCTTGCATAACTTTTACAACCTAAGGAATTAAATGCCAGTAATGCTTGATGTTGTAAATGTTCTACAACTTTCTTAGGTAAATTTGCTGGCACTTCATATTCAGTCATACCTGATGTATATTTAGAAGTATAATCATAAAAGCCAGATTTCGGTTTTATTTCGAGCACTGGTAGAGCTCGTTCTTCCAGAATTCCTACTGTTACTTCTTTTCCTGGAATATATTCTTCAATCAAAACCTTATTTGAGTAATTAAAAGCTAACTCTATGGACTTTTGAATTTCAACATCACCCCGACATATTGTAAGTCCAATTGTAGAACCTTGGTCATTTGGTTTAACAACACAGGGATAACCAAAAAACTTTTTTATTTTTTCTCTAATCAAATTAATATCTTCTTTAATATTGTTAATAACAAACCATCTTGGCGTACTAACATCATAATGCTGAAACATTATTTTAGACATACATTTATCCATAGAAAGAGAACTTGCAAGTACATTTGAACCTGTATACTTAATTCCACGCATATCTAATAGAGACTGTAATGTTCCATCCTCACCCCATTTACCGTGAAGTGCAATAAAGGCTACGTCTACTTTGTCAAAAACATCTGAATCAATTATTTTGATGTAATTTCTAGGAGATAATGTTGAATAATCATCACTTTTAAAGAAATCTTCTTCATCCTTAGGTTGATTAAGTCCATATGCAGGGTCGATTAAGATTACATTATAATTTAATTCTCTTAATGCATTTAGAACAGATTTAGCAGTGGATTTTGAAACTTCTCTTTCAGGAGAAACTCCTCCAAAAAGCAACGCTACTGTGATATTAGAATTATTCATAATTTATATCAAATAATTTTTCTCTTAGTTATTTTTTCATTTTATAATTTATCAAACAATTACACATTAAATTCAATGTCGAAGAAAACACATTCTAAAAAAGTAAGTTTATAAAAAATTATTCTTTTTGAAAAAGAGCCTGTTTTTCGAGTTCTTCAATTATTAGCATATTCTGAAGTGAATCCTCACCAGTAGCCAATGGATTTTGTTTCTTCAAGAAAGTTTTTTGAGCGGTTCTAATTAAAAATGTTATCTTATTAATTCTTTTTCTAAATACTTTTTTTGTTTCGCCGTGTATTGCTATTGATAATTTCGTAGTAAAATTTTTTTTGTCTATAAAACTTTCGATACTAATTATTCCATTATGACCTAAAATATCTGCTCTGATTAAGGGTACTTTAGTATCATAAGACACATTAAATAAGCCATAGCCACCGTTTTTAAATTTTAAAACTGCAGCAGCAAAATCTTCAACTTCACTTTTATAAATTACATTATCAATAAAACCTTTAACCTCAGATATTTCTCCGCCAAAATACCTTAGCAAATCTATCATCTGAGACCCTAAATCTCTAAGAACACCTCCCCCACTAAATTCTTTTTTAAATCTGAAATTATCACTTGGTGGAAAGTTTATATTATAAGAAATATTTATAGTAACAATCTTACCTATTAACTGTTTGTCTATAAGCTCCTTAGTTTTAATAATAAGTGGATGAAATCTATGTAAGTGATTTACAAGTAATATAACATTATTTTTCTTACATACATCTATCATTTCCTTAATTTGAGAAGAATTCAAGGCTAAGGGTCTTTCACACAAAATGTGTTTTCCAGCTTCTGCTGCTTTTATTACTTGCCAGTAATGGTCGGAATTTTTACTTGATATATAAACAGCATCAATTTCACTTTTCAAAAAATCATCATAATTGTCGTATGAATATGGAGCTCCAAATTTATTGGCAATAAACTGGGCTCTATTAATATCGTGACTATAAACAGAAATAAGTTTGCTTCGTTTTACTAATTGAAACGCTGGTAAAAATGAATTTTCTGCAAAACTACTACATCCTGCCAGACCCCATTTTAATTTTTTAGGAATAGTAACTTTTAGATTAATTTTCTTTGATGCAGGTAATATCATTTTAATAACCTAATTTTTTCATAAGCATATTTATTGGTTTAGAATTTTGCATAATATAAAAGTGAATAGCAGGAACATTTTTATTTAATAGCTCTTCAACCTGTTTATATGCCCAATTTACTCCAATTTCTAAAGCATGCTCTGGTTTTGCTTTTTCTAATTCATCTACCAATTGTGGTGGAATATCAATATAAAAATTTTTTGGTAGAGTATATGCTTGTGATTTTGAAGTGATAATTTTTAATCCCGGTATGATAGGAACATTAATCCCTTCTTTTCTACAGAGTTCAACATATTCAAAATAATATTTATTATCAAAAAACATTTGCGTAACAATATATGATGCACCAGCATCGACTTTTGCTTTTGTATATCTAATATCAGTAATTAAATTAGGTGCTTCATAGTGTTTTTCTGGGTAGCCAGCTATACCAACACAAAAATCCATTGGTTCAGCATCTAATAAACCTTCTTCTAGGTATTTGCCTTGGTTTAAATCGATAATTTGACGTATTAAATCAATTGCATATTCATTCACACTCCTTCCAAACTTTACAGGTTTTTTATAACCACTATCATCCCCTCTTATTGCAAGTACATTATCTATTTGCAAATAATGTAATTCTATTAAGAAATCTTCCGTTTCTTCCCTAGTAAACCCAGAACATAGAACATGTGGTACTGCATCTACGTTGTATTTATTTTGAACCAGAGCACAAATACCCAAAGTACCAGGACGTTTTCTTTTTATTTTCATTCTCATTTCGCCCCCTGGCGTTTCTTCATATACCACTTCCGCAGGATGACTAGTAATATCTATAAATGGAGGATTATATTTCACAATGTCATCAAGTACTTTCAATAATTCTTTAACATCACCACCTCGTTTAGGTGGAATTATTTCAAAGCTAATTAATGTACTACTTGCTTTTGCTAAGTGTTCTATTACTTTCATAATTAAAACTTTTTTATTTACTAAATTTAATATTATTGGAAAATAAAATCTTAATTATTTACTCTGTTCTCCGGAATCAAAATAAATTTATATTTAGATTTCTTTTTGAATTCTTCAATACTTAAAGGGACTTTAATATATTGTCCCTTTAGCCACATTAAAGTCATATCTTTATAATGTTTGCTCATTATATTTCCAGATTGACCCGTAGGCATAATGAATTCAAGATAGTCAGGATTACCGAAGTCAAAAATATATCGCATTGAAGGTCCTAATGTATTTTCAAACGGTTCTGCATTTAGTACTTCTGTTTCCTCTTTTTTATCTTTAATAGTATTTACAAAAGAATATTCTGTATTAAATATAGTTGTACCATCTCCACCAATTGGGTAAGGTCCAATATCAACAATATCATCTATAAAATTAGCTGCTCCATGAAAAAAATGTTTAAATGTTACCTTGTGAATATTCTTCCATTGCCATTTTGAAATATCACTGCCTAATTTCTTTTCTAAATATGAAATGGCATCGACTAAACTTTTCCTGATTACTTCTTCCTTTGTTTCTACTTGTTGTGTTTTTATATTATCAAATAACGAATTATTTTGTCCTTCAAGTAATTCAATTATTTTCCGATAAGGAATATTTGCAAGAAAAACGTATTCACTTAATAAATCATGTCCTAATTCATCCCCAAAAGTATTTTTAATTAAGTAATTAAGGAAAACTGCATAAATTGTTGGTACTTGACTATTCTGATCTAATTTATAATCCCAGCTATCAAAGAGTTCTAAAACAACCTTTAAATTATTGTCTAAGATTTTCACATTATGAAATGCCGATAATATATATTGTGATATTTTTTTTGCATATGGGGATACAATATCCATCTGATATTTTTTGAAATCGGTTGAAGAATGTTCTTTTTTAGAACTTAATAATTCAATAATTCTTTCTATTCTTGATGAAGGTTCCCAAATATTAGATATATGGTACTTAAAGTTCATAATAGTCTTATTATTAGCAGAAGCAATAAAATTTTGGGAAGGATTAAATAATTTTGGCATTTCTTCATATGGGACATAACCTTTCCAATCATATTCAGAAGTTGTTCCATCATAAATTAATGTTGGACTTGGAGATTTTCTTATGGGAAGTTTTGCAGCACATACATAACCAATATTCCCATATTTATCTGCATAAATGAAATTTTGTCCTGGTACAGTAAAATATTTCAAAGATTCTAAAAATTCATTCCAATTGCTAGCTTTATTAATTAATAAGGATGAATAAAGTTCATCACTAAATTCTAAAGCAGTCCATCTCATACTAATAGGAGTGGTAATTTTTCCTTCTTTAGAGTATAAAATATTGTATGGGTGAATTTCAGATATTATAGGACCCCGGTGAGTTTTTTTAATTTCAAAGGTATAATATGAAGAACCTTTTACTGCAAAAGAATCTTTTTCTATTATCAAATTCTTCCATTGTCCATCTAAAAAGTACTTTGTCCCAGTAGAGTCAAGTTTTTCAACATAAAAATCTGCATCATCAGCCATAACATTTGTCATTCCCCATGCTATAAACTGATTTTTACCTATTACTACTGATGGTAACCCTGGCAAGGTAAATCCTTCTACATTCCAATTTTTACTTCTTACAATAACAAAATACCATTTACCAGGAGCTGTAAAAGCAAGATGCGGATCGTTAGCTATTATTGGTTTTTTAGAACTCGACACTTTACCATTAATTACCCAACTATTAGAACCTATATGAGTTCCATAAAAACCAATAAATTCTCTAAATTTTCTATCAACTTCTAAAAGATTTGTAGGCAAATTAGCTAATTTTTCTAGAGTATTAGGAATAATTGTAGGTGCATTCTCTGGATAGTTTGGTAGTAATTCTTTAGCTTTTTCTACTCCTAATCTTTTTACAATATTAGAAAAAGTTATATCTGACCACCAACTTAAATTTAATTCCCAAGCCATTAATTTAGCTATTATAAGACTATGTTCCGGCTTCCAAGGATATGGGTCGTATCCTAAAACGTCAAATTCGATTGGATATTTACCTTTGGCTTCTTTGATATATTCATTAACACCATTTGCATAAGCTAAAAGAATTCTTTTTGACTCTGGATGAAGTTTCTCATAATTCAATTCTACATTTCTATAAATACCAATAGTGCGAAACATTTTATCAAAAGCTATAGTCTTTGAACCAAAGATTTCACTTAACCTTCCTTCACCTGCACGTCTTGCAATATCCATTTGGAATAATCTTTCTTGAGCGTGAAGATAACCAAGTGCAAATGCTGCATCTTCATCATTTTCCGCTAATATCATAGGTATAGCAAAAGTATCTCGATATATAATAACATTACTTATAATCCCCTTTACATATTTTGCACCATTATAATCTGGTAAAGACTTTTTTAACATGTAAAATGAAATTAGAAGTAAAAAAAATGTAAGTATTAATATTGAACCACTTACACCCCAAATAACTTTTTTCCACTTTTTCATAAAATTAAAACTTTTGTTGTACATTATAAAATTATGAAATTTTTTTGACGAATTAGCTAAACACGTTTCAAAATAATTTTATATTTTGTTTTTACAAATTAACTTATGCTTACTAATTTGAGAATAAAGAGGATAGTATATGCTTAATGTAATTATCATAATTTCATTTGTAACTATAATCATAATTCTCATTTTAGTATTTCTAATTCAAAGAAAAGTTAACTTACTTAATCAAGCTGATATTAAAACAGAATTTGAAAGAATAGAAAGATCCTTTAGAGATGAATTGTACAGAAATAGAGATGAAATATCAAAATCGTTAAGAGGACAAAGAGAAGAATTAGTTAACTCACTAAACATTTTTGGTGAACAATTAGCTAATAGACTATCTGAAATAGCAAAAATGCAAAAAAATCAATTAGATATTTTTGCAGATCAACTTTCGAAATTAACCCAAACTAATGAACAAAAATTTGAAAAATTACAACTTCGTGTTGAAACACATTTAAAAGAAATTCAGGAAAATAATTCAAAAAAACTTGAAGAGATGAGACAAACAGTGGACGAAAAATTACATGCAACTTTAGAAAGACGATTAGGAGAATCATTCAAACTGGTAAGCGAAAGATTAGAACAAGTTTATAAAGGCCTTGGTGACATGCAAGAACTTGCAAGAGGTGTAGGTGATTTGAAGAATGTTTTAACTAATGTTAAAACAAGGGGAACATGGGGCGAAATTCAACTTGAAAATTTAATAGAACAAATGTTAACAAGAGAACAATATGAAAAGAATGTTCCTACAAAAAAAGGAAGTAACGAAAAGGTTGAAGTTGCTATAAAACTTCCTGGGCGCGACTCTTCGAAGAATGAGACTATTTGGTTGCCTATTGATGCAAAATTTCCTATAGAAGATTATCAAAGATTACTTGATGCACAAGATAACACAAATATCGACGCAATAAACGAAGCTGCCAAAGCAATTGAAAATAGAATTAAAGCAGAAGCAAAAAAAATAGCTGAAAAATACCTTGATCCACCTAATACAACAGATTTTGCTATTATGTTCTTACCAATTGAAGGCTTATATGCAGAAGTTCTAAGAAGACCAGGCTTAGCAGAATTTATTCAAAGAGAATATCGAGTTACAATTGCTGGCCCAACAACCTTAGCTGCACTATTAAATAGTCTTCAGATGGGCTTTAGAACCCTTGCAATTGAAAAAAGGTCAAGTGAAGTCTGGAAAATTTTAAGTACTGTAAAAACAGAATTTGGTAAATTCGGCGATGTATTAGAAGCAACACAAAAGAAACTTCAGGAAGCATCAAATAAAATAGAAGAAGCTACTAGATCTTCAAGAAAAATTGAAAAACAGCTCAAAGATGTACAAGAATTGCCTCAAAATGAAAGAATAAAACTTATAGAGTAATTTTTAATTGTATGTATATATTTAGTTATGCTTATTTTTTTATATCTAGTTTTACAACTTAAGTTAACAAAGTAGAGTATTTCTTAATTTTTTTTTAAACTTTGGAGATAGCATGGCTTATTTTATTAGAACAAGAACAATAACAGGTTTAACACTTATATTCTTAGGTTTGTTATTCATAACAAATAATTATGGAATCATTATTATACCTAAAGAACTATTAAAGTGGGAATATTTTTTTATCATAATCGGGTTTTTATTATTTACAGTATCAAATAACAAAATTGCAGGAAGCATCCTTATAGCATTAGGACTCTTTAACTTATTACCAGATTTATGGCCGTTAATCCTAGTATTAGTTGGTTTATACATAATCTTGAAAAGGAACCAGAATGAGGAAATTCATAGAAAATTTAATAAACAAACAATTAATCAACTAAAAAATAATTTGTACAGCACTGATAATAGCACTAAAGAAAATTTTAAAGCTACAAAAGAACTTATAGAAGAAATAGTAATTTTTGGTGGTAGTAGAAAGATTTTTCATTCTAATAACTTTCGTGGTGGTCATATAATATCAATATTTGGTAGTTTAGATATTAATCTTATAGATTGTAACCTAGCTGAAGATGTAAATATTTTAGAAATTACAGCAATATTTGGTGGTTTAACTATTACTGCCCCCACCAATTGGAAAATTCAGATAGACATTCTCCCTATATTTGGAAGTTGTAACGATAAAAGAATTAAAAGCTTAAATAGTCAGTCTGAAGAAGGTAATACACTGATTATTAAAGGTTTTGTTTTATTTGGTGGCTGTGAAATTAAAAGTAATTTATAGTATAGAGAGCACAAATAATTCCAATTTAACATTATTCTTCTGAATAATTTCCATATCATTAATACTTTTCAAATCAAGTACTTTTGATTCATCATATCTTAACTTTTTCTATATCACATTTACATGATATATATTTTTTATTTTTAATATTATCTTACTTAAGCTAAATAATAGTAATTTAGGATATTATTTCTTTTTATAACTAAAGCTTTTTCACTTATAAATTTAGTGTGTTTTTTCAAAGATAAATTTTCACTCATCCAATTATATAATTGAAATACTTGTTTTGTATTCTAATTTATGACTACACTAAAAATTTATTTTTTCATAATTAACAACAAAACTTAGGTTAACTTTAACTTTTTTCATGGAATAATTATATTTTATTTGAAGAATAAGAAATTAATGAAAACAATTGCAATATTTTCTTAAATAAAGAAAAAACAAAAATTTTATGCATAATAAAATTTTCAACAATTGGTCCATTGAGAAAGGGGATTACAAAAGAGATACAACAACAACTTATAGATATGAAAAAAAGCTTTTATTTAAGAAAAGAGTTAAAAAGTTCTTTTTACTTTTAATATACTTTTTGTTAGTTACAGTAGTTGCTTATTTAGTAGTAAAGTAATTACAAATATCTATCGAGTTTAAATTTTTCCCCTAAATATAATTTTCTTACATCAGTGTCTTCTGCTAGGTCATGTGCAGAACCTTCTTTAAATATTTTGCCATTAATTAAAATATAAGCCCTATCTACAATGCTTAAAGTTTCATGAACGTTGTGGTCTGTAATTAAGATACCAATCCCTTTATGTTTCAAGTTAGCAACAATGTTCATTATGTCTTCTACAGCAATTGGGTCAATTCCTGCAAAAGGTTCATCAAGCAAAATAAATTTTGGGTTGGTAGCTAATGCACGAGCAATTTCTGTTCTTCTTCTTTCACCACCACTTAATTGGAAGCCAAGAGTTTTTCTAACATGTTTGATCCCTAACTCTTCGAGTAATTTTTCGAGTCGTTCTTTCCGTTCTTGTTCTGAAATATCAAGCATTTGCAATATTGCCATTATATTATCTTCAACACTAAGTCTTCTAAAAATTGAAGCTTCCTGAGGTAAATAACCAATACCACGCTTTGCCCTTTTATACATTGGCTCATGTGTTATTTCTAAGCTATCTAAAAAAACTTTTCCACCGTTAGGTTTTATCATACCCACAATCATATAAAATGTTGTTGTTTTACCTGCACCATTTGGTCCTAAAAGTCCTACCACTTCACCCTGTTGAACCGAAATAGATACTTCATTTACAACAGTTCTTTTTTTATAAATCTTTATAAGCTTTTCGCTTCTAAGCGTTAAATTATTTTCCATTAGTCAAGCTTTTTAATTGTTCTAAAAGATCTTCTTTTTTAAACAATAATTCTTTTTTAGTTGGTCTATTTTGGAATAAAATAAATAAAGGCAATGTAAATTCTTTTTCTTTTCCTTTAATCAAGTTTTCTGGATGATATTCGTTATTTGGATTACCATAATACATTACTTTTTCAACTTTATCATCACTAAATAAAATAATTGCTTCTTCGGCACTAGATTTAAGCAATCCATTTGGTTCCCCATCTTCATAAAGATAATAAATACTCAAGACATTACCATTAACAATACATTTTTTTAATCCACTACTATCAAAAAAAAGTTTAACGTCATTTCCAGCAATTTGATCATAGCGAAATTCATAGTTATTTTTTGAAATTATTAAAGCATTAGATGATAAATTTATTTGTTTCAAATAATTATTTTCTAGAAATATATTTACTGTATCAGCAATAAACTGAGTATTTTGATTCCACAGAACTGGAGGAAATCTATCGTTTTCATTTTTTCGAATATAAATGTGTTGATTATTTTGATAATAAACAGAGAAATTATTTACAGAAGCAAACTCTCCTCTAACAACCTTTACAGAGTCAATTGCAATTAATCTTCTTGAACTATCACCAAATGCTTCCATTATCTTTGCAGTAATAAGTAATGTATCGAGTTTACCATTATTTGTTGTATCTATTTTAATAAGTAAAGTATTACCTAAAATTTTAGAATAGTTTTTATTATGATAATCTTCTAGTTTTTCCCCAAAAATTAAAAGTCGATTTAAATTATCGATAATTCTAACATTACGATAAGCATAAGTAATTCTTCCATCCCTATAATGTATTAGACTATCAGCATATATAATAGCCGAAGTATCTTTAACAACAACATTGCCAATTGCAACTGCTTTATCATCATTATCATAGTATATCAAAGTATCTGTAGTAAGAACAGAGGTAGAATCATTTAATACAACATCATTAAAAAAAAATGCTTTTTTATCATCAAAGTAATAATATCCATTTTTTGCTTTTAGATGCACATGACCATCAAAATAAGTAACTCCGCTCTTAGAAAAAGCAATTTTAGAGTTACCATAATAATAACCTAAGTCTGTATAAATTGTTATACTATCTTGTTTAACTATAACATTCCCAATTAATTCTGCTATATTTTTTGTAATGTTATGAATTGCTTTCGAGCAAGTTATTTTCACCGCTCCTTGCATCATAACTACATTTCCATTGACTTCTCGAATTGTTTCTCCATTTACCTTTTTACCTACAAGGCTATCCCCAAATACTCTAATGATATTATCTTCTTGAGCAAGTATATTGCTTATAATAAAAAGGGATAAGATTAGAAAAATAATTCTCACTTTCTCTCTTTATTTGTTAAAACTGCGGAATATGTAATATTAAATATTACATAATTTGTTAGTTGTTGATCAGATTCAAAGCCATAGCCTTCTATTATTTCGTCTTTCGATTTAATTGAAACAAATTTATCAGAAATAATTTTGCGATCTTTATTTCGCCACATTAATTCATCAGTTTTAAGAACTGTACCACTATCATTAATTGCAACAACGCTATCTATGGCATACATATCCATTGTAACATCATCCACTTTTCCCAATTTAGAAGTAAGTGTAGTTGTTTTTTTTTGATTTTTATCATAAAAATCTACTTTAACACCCTCAATTAGAGTAATTTTTTGAAGTTCGTATTTTTTTAAGTGTTTTGCATACAATATTGCTTTTAATTTCCCATCTGAACTAAAAATGACTTTTGAATTCCAACTTTCATGAATAGGAATTTCACCTTTAAAATAATCATACTTAACTTGTGGTTTAACTTTTTCATCGGAGCATGAAATAAATAATATAAAAGCTAGAAACAATAAAAAAATTTTCATCTGGCTTGTAGTCCAAGTTTTACAAGGTCGTGTAAATGAACTATACCTTCTGGCTTAAAATTTTCGTCCACAACAATAAGGGAAGTGATTTTATAATTTTCCATTTGTTGAATAGCATAAGAAGCTAGCTTTTCTTTTGTAATAGTTTTAGGTTTTTTTGTCATTACATCACCTGCAGTAAGATTTTTAAGGTCGAGAGTTTTTTCGAGTAATCTTCTTAAATCTCCATCCGTAATTATTCCTATCAAAATACCTTCCTCATTTACAACACAAGTTGTTCCTAATCTTTTAGAAGTAATTTCATATATTGTATCTTTAAGAGATGTATTCTCTTTAACTATTGGGATATCTTTCCCTTTAATCATAATTTCTTCAATTCGTAATGATAATCTTCTACCTAAGCTGCCGCCTGGATGAAGAAAAGCAAAATCTTCTTCTGTAAAACCTCTAAGTTCTAATAGAGCAATTGCAAGAGCATCTCCCATAACAAGAGCTGCTGTAGTTGAGGCAGTTGGAGCTAAATCATAGGGGCAAGCTTCTTCATTTACGTGTATATTTAAAATCACATCACATTCTTTAGCTATTAATGAATCAGTTGTTCCTAGCATGCCTATTAATGTTACATTAATTCTTTTGAACATTGGAATTAATCTAATTAACTCCTCAGTATGCCCACTTTTTGAAATTATTATCACAATATCTTCTTTCCTTACCATACCTAAATCGCCATGTAATGCATCAGTAGGATGCATAAATATTGCTGCCGTACCCGTTGAATTAAGAGTTGCCACAATTTTTCTTGCTATTAAACCTGATTTACCCATTCCAGTTAATACTACCCTGCCTTTTGAATTATAGATTAATCTAACTGCTTTAACGAACTCTTGGTTGATGCTATCAGCAAGATTTAATATTGCATTGCCTTCTATATTTATTACTTCTTTACCCTTTGTTATAATTTGATCGTCGGACATATTTTTTTCGCAATTAATTTAATTTACTAAGTATTTTAAAAATTTCATCAAAAACAATCTCACAATTATCATTTTTAATTATAAAGTCGACTTCTCTTTTAACCTCTCTTTTTGCTTTTTTGGGAGCAACCGACACTCCGCACTTTTTTAGAAGAGGAATATCTAATATACCATCCCCTATGAATAAAATATTTTTACATTCAAGCTTAAAATCTTTCAAGATTTTTTCGGCAGCAGAAACTTTGTCTATTGTTGAACTAATCACAATACAATCTTTAATTTTTTCAAGTTCATTAATTAACTCATCTTTCTGTCTTGCGGTTATAATTGCAAAATTTAATCCTCTTTTTTTGAACTCAGTAATTGCTTTTTCAATGTTTTTAACTAATCTACTAATTATCTCATCGTTAAGTTCTAATTCTGTTAGCAAAACTCCTTCCAAGTCGGAAATAATAAGGCGAATATCCTTAAGCTTATCATTAATTTCTTTTTTCATTTTTTATTATTTCATCAATATGCTTGACAGTTCTTAACAAACTTTCCAATTGATTCAAAGGAAGTTGACTTGCAGCATCACTTAATGCTTTATCTGGTTCAGGATGAACTTCAAGAAATAAGCCTGCAATGCCAACGCTAACAGAGGCTTTTGCTAATGTTGATATAAATTTTCTTTCTCCTCCACTAACTCCTCCTTGGCTTGGTATTTGGACAGCATGTGTTGCATCCATTATTACAGGATAATCAATATCTTTCATTATTTCTAAGCTTCTCATATCAACCACCAAATTATGATAGCCAAATGTTGTTCCTCTTTCTGTTAATAAAATTTTTTTATTTCCTGTTGATTCTATTTTTTCTGCAACATATTTCATGTCAAATGGGGCTAAAAACTGACCTTTTTTAACATTTACTGCTTTACCAGTTTTTCCTGCTGCTAAAAGTAAATCTGTTTGTCTACATAGAAAGGCAGGAATTTGTATAACATCAACTATATTTGAAACAATACCAATTTCTTGTTCTGTATGAACATCTGTTAGCACAGGCAAAGAAAAATCATTTTTAACTTTTTCGAGAATTTTTAATGCTTCGTCTAAAGGTAATCCTGTAAAAGACCTTAAGCTTGTTCTATTAGCTTTTTTATAGCTTGACTTAAATATATAGTTGATATCCAGCTTTTCTGTAATTGATTTTATTTTTTCTGCTGTGTATAGTGTTATATATTCATTTTCAATAACACATGGACCAGCAATTAAAACTAATGGGAGATGATTACTTATTTTTATATTATTAACTTCTACAATCATAGTTATTTTTCAAATAAATCTGATTGATCAATAAACTTTTTTCTTTTTTTATTAAATCTTGCATAAGCTAAATCAGTAGCTTCACGACCACGGGGTGTTCTTTGAATAAATCCTTGTTGAATTAAGAATGGTTCATAAACCTCTTCAATGGTCCCGGGGTCTTCGTTTACAGCAACAGATATTGTATTTAATCCAACTGGGCCTCCATTAAACTTTTCAATTATTGTCAAAATTATTTCTTTATCCATTTCATCAAGACCATATTCATCTACTTCGAGAGCATTTAAAGCTTTTTTAGCAATCTCCACGTCTATTATTTTTTTGTCTTCATAATCAGCAAAGTCGCGTGTACGTTTTAACAATCTATTAGCAATTCTTGGTGTTCCTCTTGAACGCTTAGAAATTTCTTCTGCTGCTTTATCATCAATTTCAATATTCAATATTCTAGCCGAGCGATGAATTATTTTTTTTATCAGTTCACTCTCATAATAATCAAGACGGGCTTTAATTCCAAATCTATCTCGTAAAGGCGCAGTTAACAGTCCAGCTCTAGTCGTAGCTCCTATTAATGTATACTTAGGAAGCTTTATTTGAACTGTTCTTGCGTTTGGTCCACTATCAATCATAATATCCAATTTAAAATCTTCCATAGCTGAATAAAGGTATTCTTCAACTACGGGACTTAGGCGATGTATTTCATCTATAAATAGAACAGATTTTTCTTCAAGATTTGTAAGAATGCCTGCAAGGTCTCCGGGCTTTTCTAAGACAGGGCCAGAAGTTACTTTAATTTTAACCCCAAGTTCATTAGCAATAATATGAGCAAGTGTAGTTTTGCCTAAGCCAGGGGGCCCTGTAAGTAACACATGGTCTAAACTATCGTTCCTTTTTTTTGCAGCCCCTATAAAAACCTTTAAATTATCAACAATTTTTGTTTGACCTGTAAACTCTTCAAATGTCTTAGGTCGTAATGACTGTTCAATTTTTTTGTCTTCTTCAGTAACTAGTGGATTTAAGCTTTCAGAACGCTTTTTCAATTTTTGCACCAATTTTAGGTTTCAAATACTGCTTTATTTTTCTTATAATTTTTGAATTTTTCAATCCCTATAACCAATAAGACCATAAGAAAAATCATAACTATAGCAGAAACTATAGACATCCACAAATTCATAGTTTTAGCAAAAATTAAATTCAAACCCGGAACCCAAGCTGTTCCATACAAAATTATGACATGTATAGCATAAACTACTAATGTATGTCGTCCTATCCATTTAATTATTTCCGGGATCGATTTTAGTTTTAATGCAAGATAAGACATTAGGCTATTTAAAATTAAAACCCAACCAATTCTCAAAGTTATAACATATAAATTATCTGTTACAAGTGTTTTATTACTAAAAAACAGATATTCTATTAATTCAATAATCCATGAACAAACAAGAACAGTAAAGCCAGCCAAAAATAGGTTTTTGCTAAAAGATTTTTTAGTAAAAACATCAGGATTATTAGCCAAATAACTACCTAAAATAGCACCACTTATAACATATCCTGTCCAAGGAAATAACGGGAATAGAGAACCTGTTTTGTGAAAAAAATATGCAGCAAAAGGCAAAGGTAAATAATTTAACCAGTTTACTTGCTCAGTTATATTAAAAATTAAAAAGAAAAAAAGTGCACCTATTGAAAAAATTATATAATCACTAACTTTTAACTTTTCTGCTAAATATGATAAAATTAAAATAAAAAGTAATCCAAAACCTATTAAATGTAAGGCATCTACAACAAAAAAAGTTAGCCATTGCTCTTTTGTTACTAAACTAAAGTCAAAAAAAGTATATGTAGGATAACGAAGCATATATCCTATTAAAACTAAAGTGAGAAATCTTCTAATTCCTTTATACACTCTTGGATTTTCGAAGAAAGGAACTTTATAAGATCTCAATAAATAAGTAAAAACTGTTCCAGATGAAAACATGAAAATAGGTGCAGTAAATCCTCGAACTGTAAACCAAATATTATAAAGAATAGAATCATAAGTTCTATACTTATCAGCTAAAAAGGTATCAATTGTATGACCTTGTACCATCATTAATACAGCAAAAGCTCTCATTAAGTCTATAAAAACTACTCTTTTAGGAGATATTGAAGTACTCAAAACTTTATATCCATTATTTTAATTATTAAAAATAATCAAAGATAATTATTTATTGAAGTAATATTAAAGTATAACAAAAATAGCAACATTTAAATTAATGATTAATTTCTTTTGAGAGGCTGAATAAACTTTTGATAATATTTTCTTGCTATTTCAAGATCTTTGGGTGTATCGACTGAAAGGCTATCATATTCTGTAACTACAACTTTAATTTTAATACCATGCTCAAGCATTCTAAGTTGTTCAAGTTTTTCAATTCTCTCTAGATCAGTGGGTTTCAAAGAAGTAAACTTCATTAAAGTTTCTTTACGAAAAACATATAATCCTATATGTTTATATATTTCTCCCGTTTCTATTTTTTCGAGATTTGTTTTTGCATCACGCACATATGGTATAGGAGAGCGAGAAAAGTATAATGCATAATTATTATAATCAAAAACAACTTTAACCACAGAAGGAGATTTCATTTCTTCTACACTTGTTATGCGCTTAACAAGAGTAGAAACATTAACTTTTTTATCAAATAAAAGTGGTTCAATGGCTTCATCAATCATTTTACCATTTATAAAAGGTTCATCTCCTTGAATATTTACAATTATTGAAGCTTCTGGTATTTGTTGAGCTACAATTGCAATTCTATCTGAGCCTGATGTAACATTTTGAGGCGTCATAAAAACTTCGGCTCCAAAACTTTTTGCAACTTGATAAACTTTTTCATCATCAACGGCTATAATTAATTTTTCTAAAAATTTAGATTTACTAGCATTTTCCCAGGTATGCTGAATCATTGGTTTTCCACCAATATCAGCAAGAGGTTTACCCATTAATCTAGAGGATGCAAAACGAGCTGGAATAATGCCAACTATCATATTTACTTGTTAATTACTTTTGGGACTCTAAAAAATTCTTCTGTGCTAGAAGGAGCGTTCCTGAGAGCTTCTTCCCTATTAATTGAAGGTTGTAGCTTATCTTCTCGGAATACATTAACATTTTCTATAGGATGAGACAATGGTTCTACATTTTCAGTATCTAACTCATTTAATTTCTCGACATAATTAAGTATTTCATTTAACTCTTGTGTAAAGTTTTCTAATTCATTCTCACTAAATTTTAATCTTGCTAATTTTGCTATATACTCTACATCTTTTTTAGTTACACTCATTTTTTCACCTCTTAATTAGAATAAAAATTATTACTATTAAAAATACACCTAATTTCAGATTTATCACCATTATAGGGATTATTTTTTATCCTAATAGTTAACGTATGGTTAAAATTTCCTCTTTTTGGGCTTCTATAAGTTAAAATATAAAAGCTATTGGCAAAATTTACGATTGATTCTTGAACTTTGTTTAATTTGTATTCTAATTCACTGATACTAGTTATTGGATAAAATCCTGCATTGCCAATTGCTTGTAATATTTCAGGTTGAATTTCATCTCCAAGACCAATAGTAAAAACCATTTTATTATGAATAGCATTAAGGGCCTGTGATAAAGTTGTAGAACCTTGAGTATCTTTACCATCAGTAAAAATAATCATCATTCCCTGAACTACTTCATCGATTGTATACTTATCACTCCACAACGATGCTCCCTTAACAACAGCTCCGTAAAGATTTGTTGTTGAATAACCAAGTTTATACTTATCAAGAGCTCTTATTAAAGAATCTTTATTACTTGTAAAGTCACAGAGCATTTCTGGCTTTTCAGAAAATTGATAAATCGAAATTTCTTGCTGTTCAGTTATTTTATCAATAAACGACTTAGCCAAATTTCTTATTTGCTCTATGTTATTACTCAAACTTGTACTATTATCCAACATTAATACTGTTTTCAACTTATAAGGTATAGTCTCTCGTTTTTGTATAAGCAGTTCAGACTCTGTTTGAGATATTAGTTCGCCATCTTCATAAATTTCAAAATCTTCTTTCGTTAAACTACTAACTCCTGTCCCATTTAGGTCTAAAACTTGAAATAAAATATATACATAATTTGGAACTTTAGTTTCTACCTTATATAAATTTAGTGCATATCCATTAAGTGTAGTATAACTCTGAGTTAATGTTGTAAAACTCCAAATTGGGCCATCAATTTTACTCCCATCTTCGAACTTTGCTATTACACGCCAATAGTATGTTGTATTATATTCTAAGTTACTTACAATAATAGAACTTGTTTTAATATCATTAGCAAATAAAATTTGAGGAGGATTTTTTTTGTCAAAATAAACATCAAACTTTATAGCACCATAAACTTCCCACTTAAGTGTTAAAACTAAAGGTTGTTCTAAGGATTTATCTGCAGGCATAGGGTTTTTTGGTACCCTATTACTTTTTGAAATTTCAGGTTCTGATTCTGTTGGTGGTGTACTATTGAATGTACATTGCGCAATAATTAACAAGATAATAATGATGAAAAATTTTTTAGCAGCTAATAGCATCTATTTCAAAATAAATTCGCAGTTTACAATACAAATATAAAACAAAATCATTTATAAAATGTTTTACCTACTATGAACTTATTTTTTCTATTGCAGAAATTCTTTTTTTAATTGAGGGATGGCTATAAAAAAACCATTCAACCAAAGGGTGAGGTTCCTTATCACCTAAATTTTGTTCTGTTAATTTCTCTAAAGTTCTTATAAAAGTTTCTTTTTTACCAGTTGCTAAAACTGCATATTCATCAGCTTGATACTCAAATTTACGTGAAAAATAATTTGAAATGGGTGTTAAAACAAGTCCCACAATACTTCCCCATAAAACTAAAATTGGTAAAGCAGATATTTGCAAAATTGAATTAAAACCAAACCATTTTATTGTAGATTCATAAAGCAAAGCCATTAAATAAAACGATAAAAAACTAAAAACTGTACCAATAACTATATTTTTTATAATATGTTTTTTCTTGTAATGACCTAATTCATGAGCAACCACAGTTTCCACTTCGTCATCAGTATAATTGTCAAGCAAAGTATCACTTAATAGAATTCTTTTTGTTTTACCCAGTCCAGTAAATGCAGCATTTCCTTTTTTAGTGTTTTTGCTCATATTAAATTTATAAATATTGTCTACCTTCATATTGGCACTTGAACATAGTTCAATAATCTTGCTCTTTAAATTTTCATTATCAATAGGTACTACTTTGTAAAATAACGGAAGAATTAAAACAGGAACTATTCTTGCAAACAATACTGAGAACAAAAACATAACAACTGAAAATGGTAACCACCAAAAAGAATAAAAACTATTTAGAATAAAATAAAAAATTAAAAGTATCGGTATACCTATAACATAACCAACAAATGCTTCTTTAATATTCTCCCATACCCAACCAAAGAAAGTTTGATTGGATAAGTTATATTTATGTTCCAAAATAAACTCTGAATAAAAATTTATTGGGAAGAAAAGCATTGATGAAACAATACCAATTATAAATGTATAAATCACTAATATAAAGTAATTGTTTGAGAAATAATTCCTCAGAAAATTTTCTAATCTTAGACTCCATCCTAACCATACAAAAAGAAAAATCAGTATGAAAGAGAAAATACCTTTAGAAATACCAATAGCTAATTTGATATTGTTATACTTTTTAGAATTATTGCTCATATTAAAAATACTATTAAATCTTTTCATAAACTTTATTTTGTATCCATCCTATTTTACCATCAGCAAGACGTATTTTAGACCAATCATTCACATAGTCTTCTATAGTAAATTTAATCCCTTCATGTATAAGAAAGGCATCATTACTTTTTTCATCTGGAGCTACTTTTGCTGAATAAGAAGGTTCAAGCAAAATTCCATAATTTATTGATTTTTCATAATTATAGCGTCCAATAAATATTGTTAAAGAAATTAAGAAAAATATTATTGATATAATTCCAGTATTAAATGCAATTTTCTGAAAGTTCGTATTTTTTGAAAGAATATAAACTCCTATACATGTTACCAATAGAAAATAAATAATTAGCGTAATCATTGCCCAACTATTTAATGAAAGAGAAGTAATTAATATTTCCCACCATCTTACAAAAAATAATTTTGGGAGTTCTGTAACTTTATCTACAGTTTTTGCATTAGCAATTCTTAAATTATACGAAATATCTTCATCACCTGGGGATAATTTTAATGCTTTCTCATAAAATAAAATAGCATATCCAAGCTTACCTGATTTAAAGTAGGCATTGCCCAAATTATAATAAAGTGCAGAACTCTCGTAGCCTTGAGATAAGATTTTTTGATAAGTTTTAATTGCTTCTTCATATTTTTGTTCTTGATAGTATTTATTACCTAACAGCATTAATTGTTCAGGAGATTGAGCATAAATTTTCCCTACAAAAAAAATTATTAGAAAAATCTTTATAAACAATTTCGTATCATAAATAATTCTATTGTTCATCTCTTTTTCTCCAAAAGTGAATCAATATTAACAATTGTTTTAATAGTATCTTCATAAATTTCATTTGCAGAAATTGAATTTAATCCAGATGGAGCAAAGCGTACAAATTCACATTTCTCCGAAATAGTTTTTACTTTTTGAATTAATTCCTCTGGAATATTTTTTTGCCAAAGTTTTTCAATTGCTTTCTCCAAAGTAAATTCTGATTTCTGGATTCCCAACTTATCTTCAAGGTAACCATAAAGAGCAAGTGATAATTCAGAATAAAATTCCTGAAAAGAATTTTTATCCAATGCCTGCTTTGCTATTTTCAAACGCTTTCGAGCTGCTTTTTCTGCCTTTTGATATTTAAGCAACTGTATGTTACTATATAATTTATCCTGCTTTTTCTTTATACCAAAAGCAGTAAATAGTGCTATTAAAGGAAGGGCTAACGAAATCCAAAACCAAGCATGAATTTCTACTCTCTCTTTTTTTCTCTCTAAATTGAAGTTGGAAGTTTTAATATATCTAATATCTTCACTTAGCAACTTTATATCTTCCTTAGATAAATTTCCTGCAATAGCAGGTACATATTCTCCCTCCCCTTTTATAACATTAATTTTAATTGGAGATGTTTTTACCGTAACATATTTTCGAGCTGAAGGATTAAAGTATGAAAATTCGACTGGTGGAATCTCTTTTTCTCCAGGAGTTCTGGGAACTATCAAATATTCAGCAATCTTTTGCCCTGAAATGGTTGTACCTTTATTTATATTTTCATAATACTTAGGCTCATATTTTTCGAATCCCGCTGGTAATTGGACCTCAGGAAATTTTAATAGTTTTATATTCCCAGAGCCAGTTAAAGTCATTCTAAGTGTAATACTCTCATTAGTTTTAACATTACTCTTATCAACTTCAATCTTAAAACTAAAGTTACCAACAGCACCATTAAAAGAACTTGGCACATTAGAAGACGGTAAAGGCTCAACTTCTATCTTCAAAGTATTTGATTTTGCTAAATAATCGATTGTTTCTGTTGTTCCAAAAAAAGAATCACCAAAGAATTCATCAAAAATATCGTTGGTTGTTCTTTTTCTTTTAATTATCACAGGAATATTTAATTCAAATGGAGTTACGTTTAATACACCAGTTTTTGTGGGAAATAAAGCAACACGTTTTATTACAGCAACGCGGTATCTTTCACCTCTATACATTCCTATATCAAAGGAGATTGTTTGAGAAGGATCAATTTCTTCTGCCCAAAAACCTTGATATTGAGGTAGTTTAGTTATTTGAGGTGATGCAATGTTTAACTTCGTATAAAGCTTATAAGTCACTGTTACTTGTTCGCCTAGATATACCCGCGATTTATTAGCCTCGGCCACTATAAAAACATTTTTGGCTAAATTATCAGAATCAATTCCAGTATTTTCTTTTTGCTGTTGGGTCCCTTTTACAACTGTAATTTTTAGTGGAGATGTTCTATATGTTTTACCATCATATACTACTGATGCTGAACCTATTGTATATTCACCAACACTCACTGGTTGCAAAATATAAGAATAGGTAATTGATGCAGAAATTTTACTATTTATTATTTGCATACTCGTCGATTGATTTGGACCACTTAAAACTTTAAATCCATCAAATGATGGGGGCCTAAAGTTACTTAAACCACTAATATCACTCCCACTGAACGTAAAATAAACTTGGAATCTTTCGTACTGGCCAACCGTTGTTTTATCTACAGTGGCTTTAAATTCTTGTGCTAATGAGTTAATATATAAACCTATAGCTAACAAAATTATCATAAATAATAATTTTCGAATATCTACTCGCATAAATCATAACCTCTGAAATAATTTTTTAAAAACTTTTGTGTATTACCAGTCTTTATCTACAATCACAGAGCGACCTTTAACTTTTCTTAATTTTTTTTGCAAATCTTGCTCATTATTTTTAAGTGCTTCTAAAATTCTTTCAGCGTCTTCTTTAGTAATCTGATTTTTTTGCTGCTGTTGATTTTGCTTTTGTTTATCTTCCTTTTGATCTTGTTTGTTTTGCTGGTCTTGATTCTGTTGATTTTGTTTATTTTTATCTTGATTATTTTGCTCTTTATTTTGCTTTTGCTGATTTTGCTTTTGATTTTCTTTAAGCATTTTTAATGCATAAGAAAGATTATATTTAGTATCGTTATCATTTGGATTTAGCTTTAATGCATTTTTATAAGCATCAACACTTTCATTATACTTTTGCAATTTCAATAAAGAATTTCCAATATTATGATATACTTTGGCTTTGTTGAATTTGTCCTTTGTAAATGACAGTGCATTTCTATAGGATTGAATTGCCTCTTCAAACCTTCCTTGTTTGTAATAAGCATCGCCAAGATTAAAATGTGCTTCAAATAAGTCTGATTTTTTCTCCAAGCTTTTTTTAAAATTAACTTCTGCATCAGCATATTTACCACTATTATATAAATCTACACCTTCATTAATAAGGCTTCTATGACTTTGCGCATAAGTATATGAAAAAACAATTATTATAAGTAATGTGACTTTTTTAAATATCATCTTCCTTGACCTTTAATCTTTTCAAATTGAATCACTAGGGAAGATTTATTTAATGTTATGAAAAAATCTGCTACCAGCAACAGTATTGCAAGAAATAAAAAATAGTAAAATCTGTCTTCGTAATCAGTTATCCTTTTCGAACCAAATTCACTTTTTTCTATTTTAGCTAAATCATTATAAATAGCTTCAAGTTCATCTTCTGTATTAGTTCCTCTGTAATATTTTCCATTACATCTACTAGTAATTTCTTTGAGAAGATCTTCATTAAGCTTTGTTAGGACAATATTCCCTTCATTATCTTTTTTATATCCAATTTGATTACCATTCTCATCATAAATAGGTATAGGCACACCTGCAGGAGAACCGAAACCTATGGCATAAATAGCAACACCTTTCGAGTTAGCCTCATCAATTGCTGTATTAATATCCCCTTGATGATCTTCACCATCAGTAATAATCACAATAGCTTTTTTAGTACCATCGTCATGTCTAAAAGATTTCAGCGCTAACAGTATCGCTGGAGCTATTGCTGTGCCAGGTTGAGGGACAGAGTTTACATCAACAGCATTGAGAAACAGATTTGCTGCTGAATAATCTGAGGTTAAAGGAATTTGAACATATGCATCCCCAGCAAATACTATTAATCCTATCCTATCACCCTTTAACCTTTGAATTAATTTTGAGATTTCATACTTTGCTTTTTGAAGTCGATTTGGTTTAATATCTTCTGCTAGCATACTTTTGGAAACATCTAACAATATGTAAACATCTATACCTATTTGCTTTACTTCTTCTATTTTGGTACCTACTTGTGGTCTTGAAACACTAATAATTAATAAAAAAATAGAAAATGTATAAATAGCAAATTTAATATTAGACTTAGCTTTGCTTCTAAACGGAAACAAAACATTATGGAGTTTAGTATCTGCAAACTTTCCAAGTATTTTGTTATTGTTCTTTTGTAAATAAAAATAAGTAACCACTAACAAAGGTATTAGCAACAACATGTATAAAAATTCAGGATTGGCAAATCTTATCATTATAATACCTCAACAAGCTTATGGTAATTTTCTTAAGTAAAATTTTGAAAAGCCAAATTCTACAAATAATAAAATTAATCCCGTAAAGGCCCAACCTAAAAATAATTCTTTAGCATGCCTGTAAGATGTAACTTCTATTTTTGTTTTTTCTAGTTTGTCTATTTCATCATAAATTTCGGCAAGTTTTCTATTATTTGTTGCTCTAAAATATTTTCCACCTGTTATGTATGAAATTTGTCTTAGTAAATTTTCATCTATTTCTACTGGCACCATTTGATATCTAATACCAAAAGGGGTTTGAAATGGGTATGGTGCATTTCCAATTGTTCCTACTCCAACAGTGTAAATTCTAATACCAAATTTTTGAGCTATTTGAGCTGCAGTAATTGGATCTATTTCCCCTGCATTATTAACACCATCGGTAAGCAAAATCATTATCTTACTTTTGGATTTACTATCTTTAAGTCTATTAACTGCATTAGCAATAGCATTTCCAATAGCAGTTCCATCTACAATCATTCCACTCTTAACCTCTGACAATAAATTTCTCAATACTGAATAATCAATTGTTAAAGGACATTGCGTAAAACTTTCACCTGAAAAAATAACTAGTCCTATTCTATCTGAAGTTCGCCCTTTAATGAAATCATCGATAACTTTTTTTGCTGCTTCGAGTCGATTTGGCTTAAAATCTTCTGCAAGCATACTTCCAGAAATATCAAGTACTATAGCAATATCAATACCTTCAGTGTAAATATTTTCGCCTGTAGAAAAAGTTTGAGGACGTGCTAAAGCTATTATCAAAAAAGCTATAGCTAAAATTCTCAGAATAGCTGGAAGATGTATCAATTTTTCTTTAATAGTCTTTGGAACATCATTAAATAAGTTTAGCGAAGAAAATTTGACCGATGGTGTATAATTTTCAGATTTTTTAAGATACCAGTAATACATTAATGGCAATAAAAGTAATAAATACAATGCCCACGAATTTGCAAATTCTATATCATCGAACATCTTTAACCTCACCTTCAGATTTTACTTCTTCCATCTTAGGAATAGTATCATAAACAATTTTATAAGCCTGTTTCATCATTTCTTCATTAATGATTGGCATAGGCTCAAATTTTGCAAACTTAACCATATCAGCATTATTAAAAAAATCATTGGATAAATTTAAAATTGGTTTTCCTTCATCAAGATAACTTAAACACGCCAAAATTTCCGATGTAGTCATTTCAAGAGCTCTAAAATTAAACCGTTCTTCAAAATATTTTCTAATAATTCCAGTTATTTCCGAGTGATATTCTTTTACCAATCCTTTCTGCCAAAGTTTTTGTTCCTCAAGTTTTTTTAATTCATTTAGTGCAATCTCATGTGGTGGAATTTTAGTTTCTTCTATTATAATGTTTTTTGATAATTTTTTACTTCTGAAATATCTATATATAAAATAAGCTAAAGTGATTACTGCAATAATTATAATTACTATCAATATAATCACAATTAAACTCAAAGGGATTTTCATAGGACTTTTTATATCACGAATATCCTTTTGAGGTTCAACTTTCAATGTACTTACTGTGATTGTAATTGGATTAACATCAATACTGTATTTTGCTGAATCACCAGCTACTTGATAAAAAATTTTATAAGAGGGAATTGTAACAGAAGCAGAATCATACTTTGAAAAAACATAAATACGATTTTCAATAAATTTATTATTTTCTTCTTTTTTTACAGGCTTTAGTTCTTCTATAAATTCAAGATTTTTTATTGAATCTCTAACTGAAGGGAAAATTATTCTTACATTTTTATCATACTTTGCTAAAAGATTATATTTAATATAATCTCCTATTTTATAATGAGAAGAATCTGTAAATGCACTCACTGAAATTCTTTGAGCAAAAACAGAAGAATAAAACAATAAGATTACAAGCAGAATTTTGTAGTTATTAATTTTATTCATAATCTTAAGTTCAAATCTCTAAAAAATGTTATTATTTGATTACATCCTATTGAGTTTTATAAAGACAATTTAATATGAGACTATTTTTATTTTATCATCAATTTTACTGATTGCTATTTCAGTAAATTATCAATATTTGCATTAATACCTTTTTTCTCTCATCATAAAAAAGTCTATGAGAGGTTTTAAGTAAGATTTTCCAACCTGAATTTCAATTGAATCTAACCGTGAACTTATAAAAACTGACTTGCGATATTCATTAATTCTCTTTAATGTTTCTTTAAAATGAATTTCAAAATTTTTATCACTTGTATCGATATAACGATGCTTGCCTGTTTCGGCATCAACAAATTTTATAAATCCAAAATTTGATATCTCTTCTTCACGTCTATCTTTTATAATAATGCCTATTAAGTCATGTTTTTTACCAACAATTCTTAAAATTTTTTCATAACCAAAATCAAAAAAATCAGAAATCAAGAATGCAATTGCTCTTTTTTTAATTGTGTGGTTAAAATATTCTAATGCTGTTTTTAAACTTGTTTGTCCATATAATTTATTTTCGGTATTATAATTAAATGAAAGGACCTCACGAATTATTCTTAAGGCATGAGTTTTCCCTTTTTTAGGAGGAATAAACTTTTCGATTTTATCAGTAAACAAAATCAATCCCACCTTATCATTATTTTTTAATGCTGAAAAGGCAAGTATTGCACTCAATTCGGCTGCTGCTTGTTGTTTAGTTTTATCTAAAGTACCAAACATTAAAGAGCCGCTCATATCAACAAGCAGCATAACTGTTAGTTCACGTTCCTCTTCAAAAACCTTTACATATGGATGACCAAAGCGTGCTGTAACATTCCAATCTATATTTCTAATATCATCTCCAATCTGATATTCACGAACTTCAGAAAATTCTATACCTCTCCCTTTAAATACAGAATGATATTCTCCAGAAAAAACTTCATTAACTAGACCGCGTGTTCGAATTTCTATTTGCTTAACTTGTTTTAACAATTCTTTGGGTAGCATAATATATTAAGGTACTTCTATTGTATTTAATATTTTGGAAATAATTGTTTCTGAAGTTATATCCTCTGCTTCTGCTTCATAAGTAACAGCAATTCTATGCCGTAATACGTCAAAACAAATAGAACGAACATCTTCAGGAATTACGTACCCACGTCTTCTAATAAAAGCCATTGCACGTGCTCCAATTGCCAAGTTAATAGTTGCTCGAGGAGATGCGCCATAGCTAATTAAATCAGTAAGCTCATTCAATCCATATTCTTTTGGATTTCGTGTTGCAAAAACAATATCTAGTATATATTTCTCAATTTTTTCATCCATATAAATTTCACTAACTAATTTTCTTGCCCTAAGAATATCTTCAGGTTGAATTACTTGTTTTACGTCTGGTAAACCATCAACTGAATTAAGTCTCATAATTTTTAATTCTTCATCACGAGAAGGATAGGTAATTTTAACCTTCAACATAAATCGGTCAACTTGAGCTTCGGGCAAAGGATAAGTTCCTTCTTGTTCTATAGGATTTTGAGTTGCCAAAACTAAGAAAGGTTCTTCTAACTTAAATGTTGTATCTCCAATTGTTACCTGACGTTCTTGCATTGCTTCAAGTAATGCACTTTGTACTTTTGCTGGGGCGCGGTTTATTTCGTCAGCTAAAATAAAGTTTGCAAATATTGGACCTTTTTTAATTGTAAAATTCCCATCTTTCTGATTATAAATTAAAGTTCCGATTAAATCTGCTGGTAGTAAATCTGGAGTAAATTGAATTCTCTGAAATTTTGCTTTCATAGAAGAAGCAAGAGTTTTTATTGCCAAGGTTTTAGCTAATCCCGGAACTCCTTCCAGTAATATATGCCCATTACTTAGTAAACCTATAACAAGACGCTCTAGCATTTGTTTTTGGCCAACAATAACTTTACTTATTTCATTAAACAGTATGTCAATAAATTCGCTTTCTTGGCGAATTTTTTCATTTAGTGCTGTTATATCCAATTTGCCACCTCATATTTTTAAATGCTGTTTGCTTTTACAAAATGGTTTTTATAATTGTTTCTTTAAATAGAAATTTCTTTTGTTTATTTGTCAAATATAATAAAGTTAAGAATTCGTCAGTTTAATATTCTTACTCCTGCGAATTTTAAGTATACTGTTTCTTCCATAGAAGGTAAAAATGGATGGTCAAGCGATGCATTATTAAAATAAAAAAGCTGAGCTTTCTTTTTCAATTTATTTGCTGCATTGTTAATTATTGAAATAAATACTTCTTCTTTCAAATGATAAGAGCATGAAGAACTAAATAAAATTCCATTATCATTAAGAACACTCATTGCAAGACGATTTAGTTTTTCATAACCTTTAATTGCAGCAGGTAGACTCTTCTTATTTTTTGCAAAAGCAGGAGGGTCTACAATTATAACATCGTACTTTTCATTTGTTAATAAACAATTTTGCAAGAAATCAAAAACATCAGCTTCCACAAATTTTGATTTGCATGAAAAATTATTAAGTTTAAAATTAAATTCAGCATTTTCAATTTCTTTTTTTGATGAATCGACAAATGTCACAGACTTTGCACCTTGTTTTGCTGCATTCAAGCCAAATCCACCTGCATTACAAAAACAATCAAGAACATCTTTATCTTTACAAAATTTACTTACAAATAACCTGTTATCACATTGGTCAAAATAAAAGCCAGTTTTATGAGCTGATTTAAAATCTATTTTATAATTAACTTCACCATCAGAAATAATTTCTTGCCTCATTTCTCCTTTATAAATCTTATCTTCTACCGATAATCCTTCTAATTGTCTAAAGTATTCATCATTTTTTGAAAATATATTTTGGGCTTTTAACTTTTTGTCAAGAATTTCAATAATAATATCAATTTTTCTTTCCATACCTACAGAGTAAACCTGTAAAACATAGGTGTCATTATACTTATCAATTATTAACCCAGGTAGCAAATCACTTTCACTAAATACCAACCGAAAAGAATTTCTATTTGGATAAATTAATTTTCTAAAATTGTATGCCGATATAATTCTTTGTTCAAATAATTCTCTTAAATCAAATTCTTTCTGTTTTGATATGATTCGTACAGAAATTAAAGAATGCTTATTGTAAAATCCTTTTGCTATAAAATTATTTTGATAATCATAAACGTCTACTATATCTCCGTTTAATGGTTCACCTATTACTTTTGAAATTTCATTGCTGAAAACCCATAGATGACCTTTTTTAATTCTCTTATCTTCGTTCTTTCTTAAGATTATATCTGCCATAAAGCTTATTTTTTATTTGTAAAGATAATTAAAAGATGATGGAATTTATTAAGTTTTTTCAAAGAAACTTTTATAAATTGTAACAATAAATAAATATGGCAGTAATGAACTTAGAAAAAAAATTAAAAGAATATTTTGGTTACGATTCATTTAAAGGCTTACAAAAAGAGGTTATTAACAGATTAATAAATGAAAAAGGTCATTGCTTAGTTATAATGCCAACAGGTGGAGGTAAATCACTATGCTATCAATTTCCTGCGTTAGTCTTTAAAGGTGGGACAATAGTTATTAGTCCTTTAATAGCTTTAATGCAAGATCAAGTTGATACTTTGAAAAAGAAAAATATACCCGCAGATTTTATTAATTCGACAGTCAACAGTGAACAACGTTCAGATAGATTAAAAAAATTTATTAACGGAGAAATTAAAATACTTTATGTAACACCAGAAAGATTTAAGAAAAAAGAGTTTATAGAAGAAATTCGAAAAGCAAATGTATCGCTTTTTGCTGTTGACGAAGCTCATTGTATTTCAGAGTGGGGACACGATTTCAGACCAGACTATTCAAGAATGAAAGAAATTAGAGAAATTTTACTCAATCCATTAACAATTGCTTTAACAGCTACTGCTACTCCTGATGTACAAAATGACATTATCTTAAAATTAGGAATTAATAAAAGTGATATAAAAATATTTCATGAAGGAATACAACGCCCAAACTTAAGATTAGAAGCAGTAGAAGTTTATGACAAAAAAACAACCTTAGATATTATAATTAAAATACTAAAACAATATAACGGACCAGGAATAATCTATTTTACCCTTATTAAAACTCTTGAAAAATTTTCTAAACTTCTAAAAGACAAAGGTTTTGATCATGGGATTTATCATGGTAAATTAACTCCAAAAACGCGTAAAGAGATACAAAGAGATTTTTTGAATGACAGAAAAAAAATTATTTTAGCAACAAATGCTTTTGGTATGGGAATAGATAAACCAAATATAAGATTCGTAATTCATGCAGAAGTACCATCTTCAATTGAATCGTATTATCAAGAAATTGGCAGAGCAGGCAGAGACGGTGAAAATTCTCTATGCCTATTAATTTATAATCAAAATGATTTATATACACAAATGGAATTCATAAAGTGGGCAAATCCAGATGCAAATTACTATACACGTTTGTACAACATACTTTTAAGTAAATCAGAAGAAATAAACTCTCTTGGTATTGAATTTCTTCGAGAACAACTAAGCTATAAAGATAGAAACGATTTTAGGTTAGAAACAGCATTAGGCATACTTGAAAGATATGGAGTAATTGAAGGTTCACCTGAAGAAAGAAATTTAAAAGTGGTCGACAAACTACCGCCACAATTAGAAAGTGACGAATACTTAAAAGCAAAATTTTTGAACGATAACAAAAAACTTTTGTCAGTTGTAAACTATTTTAGAACAAAAAGTTGCAGAAGAATTTTTATATCTGAATACTTTGGTTTTCCAGGTGAACCTCCATGTAACAATTGTGATATTTGTAATCCTGAGAATAATTTACATTAAAAAGATTATTTAACCTCCAACACTACAACTGAAAAAGGTGGCAATTGAACATTCAATACATTATTAGAAAGTTTAGCATTAGTAAAAACTTTTGGTTTTATTTTATCCGGGTTTTCAAAAGTATTATGATCTTGCACTTTTTGAGATGTTAAAATCCTTCCACTAACCGAAGAAATTTTTTGTCCTCTTATTTCAATCTGAACATCTTTTCCTTTATTAGAATCAATATTTACTAATGAGATATGAATTTTTCCGTCTTTGTCTTTAGATGCAGAGCATGAAATCGATTTAATTTCTTCGTTTCCATATTTATATGAATCTGATATTACCGTTGACGGAAGCAAAACAGCATCATGATGAACATTATACATTTCCATTACGTGGTAAGTAGGAGTTAAAATTATTTTTTCTTTGTCGGTTAAGATTACAGCTTGCAATACATTTATTGTTTGTGCTAAGTTTGCCATTTTAACTCTTTGGCAATGATTATTAAAAATATTCAAAGTTACACCTGCCAGTACTGCATCTCTCATTGTATTTTGTTGAAATAAAAAGGCGGGATTTGTGCCAGGTTCTACATCATACCATCCTCCCCATTCATCAACTACAAGAGCAACTTTTTTATTAGGGTCGTATCTATCCATAATTTTTGAATGGCCTTCAATGTATTCTTCTATTTTTAAGGCTAGCTTTATTATTTTGAAATATTGCTCTTCAGTAAAATTAGTTGCAGAACCTTTATTATTCCAATCAATAACTGAATAGTAATGTAAACCAATACCTTCTATTAAATTTAGTGGAATATTTTTCATTAATACTTCTGTCCAATTATAATTATCTCCATATGGTCCAGAAGCTATTCTAAAAAGCTTTACATTAGAATTTCCCTGCATATAAGTTGCAAATCTCTTATAGACGTCCGCATAATACTCTGGGCTCATATGACCACCACAACCCCAAGCTTCGTTTCCAACACCCCAGTATTTAACATTCCATGGCTTTTCTCTACCATTTTTCTTTCTCAAATTACTCATAGGACTTATACCATCAAAATTACAATATTGAATCCATTCAGCAAGTTCTTGAGGAGTACCACTCCCCACATTAGCAGAAATAAATGGCTCGGCACCAAGTTGTTCACATAAATCTAAAAACTCATGAGTACCAAAACTGTTATTCTCGGTAACTCCGCCCCACCACGCATTAACTATTGTTGGTCTTTGAGATTTTTCTCCTATGCCATCTTTCCAATGATAAGTATCAGCAAAACATCCTCCTGGCCAACGTAATACCGGTACTTTCAATTTTTTTAATGCTTGAATAATATCATTCCTTATCCCTCTTGTATTAGGAATTACTTTGTTTGTGTCACCAACATAAAATCCATCATAAATACATCTACCTAAATGCTCAGCAAAATGACCATAAATATTTCTACTTATGGTATCTTTACCCAAATCTGCGTTAATTACTATTTTATTTTGTGCAAATGTAATTAAGCTAAAGGTTATAAATAACAAAACCAATTTTTTCATAGCTAACCCCTTTTTATATAATTAAATTTAGCTTTTCCAAAATTAACATAAAAAGAATTTTATAATAAGAAAAGAAATTTTCAGCTAAAGATTATATTTCTTTTTCATCCATTCGTAGGCAGCATTTAATTGCTTTGTCTTTTTCTCTGCTAATATTTTTAGTTCTTCACCAAGGTCGCTCACTCTATCAGGATGGTATTTTGCAATAAGCTCTAGATATTTTTTTCGAATCTGGGATTTTGTAACCTTTCCTGATAATCCTAAAATTTTACCATAATATTTTGCTTTCTCAAACTCGGTGGCGGTTGTTGGATCAAAATCATCTTCAAATATATTTGTTTGTTTCTCATACTTCTCATAGCGTTCATATTTTTCGTATCTTTCATAGCTTTCATAACTAGTATATTTTTTCTTTGCATCTTTTTCGTTTGTTTCTGTATATCTTCTATGTGATTTTTGATGGTAATAAAATCCCACAATTTTTTGAACTGTTGTAAAAAGTTCCGAACTATTATCTCCTGTATTAAATAAATAATCCAAAAAGAAAACATTAACCTTATACCAATCTGTATTTTTTATTTTTTCTGCATTTTCAATAATCATTTTTTTTACTGTTTCCAATTTATTATTTGGGCGAATTTTTTTAAGAATTTGATCTTCAAACACCGGGGTTGCAATTTTCAGCAGTGCATTAATCCAGTCATTACCTATTTCTAGAATTAATGTATGCAAAATTAAATACTCGTTTAATACTGTTTCATTTGAGATTGAGTAGTTTATTTCAGGAGCATAACTAATACATTGAAGATGGCCCGAAGTTGTAAACATAAATTCATTTAAAGTTTGGTCTAAGTCAAGATCAAACCATTTTTTAAAAGTTGTTTCCATAGCATGATTTAGAAATTGAGTCCGAAATTCATAATTTGATTTGTAGCTTGTAATAAATGTTTGAGAAAAAGAATTTATATTATTTTGCACAGAACCTATTGCAGCCCATATTTTATTATAAATTTCATTATATATATAAAACGCATCTTCGTATTTTCCCTTTTCAAATAAGTAATCTGCTGCAGTTCTTAATTTTATGATATTTGTTTTCGAATTCATATTAAAACCATAATTAATTAATAAAGAACTTTCACTAATTTATTATCGTTTATCTTTATTACAAATTAACATCAAAAATACTTTTTAAGATTTTAATTATACTTGACTAATAAATAAAGTATTTATATTTTTCGAACATTCTATTAAAAAGTTTGATAATTATTAAAATGGATGTAGAAAATATACAAAGTAAAAGAGATTTAATTCTTAGTACAGCAAGGGATATATTAATAAAGCAAGGATATGCAAAAACAACTTTAGATGATATTGCTAGTGCTCTTGGCATGAAAAAATCATCTCTATACTACTATTATCAAAGCAAAGATGCTTTATTAGAAGATGTAATAAGAAATGAAAAAGAAAAATATATTTCATTGATAACAGAAGCTTTGTCAAAAGAAGATAATATTGTTAATAAAATCATTAATTATGAAATCGTAAAGAGTGATTATGTTAAATCTGTTTTTAAGTTACACGATACTTCAGTTAATGTATTTATAGAACTTAAACATAAAATATTTAAAACTGCAACAGAAATTTATGAAAGTGAAATTTCATTGCTATCTAAGGTTTTAAACGATAGTATAAAAAAGAAGGAAATTAAAAAATGCGACACTAAAAAAATTGCTAATATTCTAATTACACTTTCCGAAGCTTTTAGACATAAAGCTATTTTTCATAGCCATTTCACTATTGATAAACAAATAGATTTTATAAAGACTAATGACGATATAATTTTTGCTATCAAGTTAATTTTTGATAGCCTTCTAATTAAATAATCAAGGAGGATAAGAGTGAAAAAAATAATATTTATCATATTAACATTACCTTTAAGTCTTTACTCTCAACAAAAAGAAAAAATAATTCTTGACCTCGACAGAGCAATTGAGTTTGCACTTGAAAAAAATGCTGACATAAAAATTGCACAATTAGAAGTTGACAAGTCCAAAGAAAAACTTAGAGAAGCTTTAAGTGGTTTATATCCAAAATTAGATTTAAGTGCTCAATATCAACGTTATATTAAGAAACCTGTAATATTCCTACCTCCAGGAACACCATTTAGTCCTGGCAATAAACCTGGAATATTAGAAATAGGTTCTGACAATTCATATAATGGCAGTGCATCACTTTCTATGCCTCTTTTTGCTTGGTCGCTCTATGAAAGCATTGGAATTGCTTCAAGTTCGGTTGATTTATCAACTGAAAATTATCGTAACACAAAAAATCAAGTTATCGGTAGTGTAAAAAAATCTTTTCTAACTGTATTGCTATCAAGAGAAATGAAAAATCTAATGGAGTTAAGCCTTAAAAACGCTGAAGAAAATTTTGAAAACATTAAAAGATTGAATAAAGCAGGGACATTATCCGACTATGATGTTTTACGAGCAGAAGTTCAGGTTGAAAATCTAAAACCTGTAGTACTACAAATGGAAAATAATTACAAATTATCATTAGAAGCATTAAAAGTAGCTATTGGCTTCGATGCTAAGGAAGATATCGAAGTTGTTGGAGAACTTGAATTAGAAGAACCATATAAAATACCTACAGAAAATGAGGTGATCGAGGAACTGATAAAAACTAACCCCCAAATTTCAATTTTAGAAAATCAAGTAAAACTTTATGAAAAAATGTTGTCGCTCGAGAAATCATCTTATTTACCAACGCTGGCTGGCTTTGGAAGCTACCAATATCAAACACAAGCTAACGATTTTAACTTCTCTGAATATAGATGGGTCAAAACATTTGTAGTTGGATTACAGATTCAATTACCTGTATTTAATGGGTTTAAAACTCAAGCTAGAGTTAGTCAGGCAGAAATTAGTTTAAACCAAGCTAAGGAGCAAAAGAAAAACTTAACGGAAGCAATTAAAACTCAAGCTCTAAGCATTCTATACAAAGTTCAACAAGCATTAAAAAGAATCGAAGGCCAAAATAAAACTGTAAAGCAAGCAGAAGAAGGCTATAACATTGCGAAAAGAAGACTTGAAAATGGGTTAGCAACTCAATTAGAAGTTAACGATGCTGAATTAGCTTTAAGGCAGGCACGAATTAATCGTCTTCAAGCAATCTATGATTTAAAAGTTGCTGAAGCAGAACTAAATACAATTCTTGGTAAATATTAAAAATTTAGGAGATGAATAAATGAACACTTCAAGATTTATTTCACTTTTGTTATTACTATTAATCCTTATTAATGGATGTACAAAAAAGGAAATTAAAAACGATAATGCAACAAATATAATTCCTGTTGAAGTTACTTTAGTAAAAAAATCAAATATAGATAGAACACTCGAATTAGTAGGAACTTTATCTCCATGGAAAGAAGCTAACCTTGGAGCACAAACTTCTGGAAGAATTCTAAAAATTTATGTAGAAGAAGGTTCAAGAGTAAAAGAAGGAGATTTACTTTTTGAGATGGATGATACTCAATTAGCCCAGGCAAAAATTCAATATCAAATAACTAAAGATAACTACGAAAGAATGAAACCACTTTATGAAAGTGGTTCAATCTCTCAAAGCCAATTTGATCAAATAAAAGCAGCATATGAAACCGCAGAGAAAAATTACAATCTTTTATTAACTAATACACAGTTTAGAGCCCCATTTTCTGGTATAATAACAGCAAAAAAATTAAATGAAGGAGAAGTTTTTTTATTAGCACCTACAGGTGGAGCTCCAACAATTGTTACTCTTATGCAAATAAATCCACTAAAACTTTTACTCAATGTTAGCGAGAAAAATTTCAAAGATATTAAAATAGGGCAACAGGTTGAAATAAAAACTGATATTTTCCCTAACGAAATATTTAAAGGAAACATAAGCAGAATAGATCCTACAATTAATCCATCAACAAGAACTTTTGAAGTAGAAGTTAAAGTTCCAAATGCTTCCGAAAAATTAAGACCCGGAATGTATGTCAGAGCAACTATTTATCTAGGCAAAACAGAAGGAATTTTAGTAGAGCGTTCTGCTGTACTAAAACAAATTGGGACCGCTGCTTACTATGCTTTTATTGTAAAAAACAATATTGCAAAAAGAGTTGATATATCAATAGGACAAGAATTTGATAGCGTAATTGAAATAACCAGGGGCTTAAACGAGGGAGATTACCTCGTTACAAAAGGACAAGGTGTTTTAAAAGATGGGAATCAAGTAGAAATTAAAAACAAGGCAGAGTAAAGGAGAAGAGATATGAATTTACCAGAAATTTCTGTCCGCAGACCTATAACTACAATAATGCTTTTTCTGGCAATAATCATTATTGGATTTGTTGCATTCCAAAGATTACCAATAGATTTATTGCCTGAAATAGAACCTCCTATGATTAGTGTTTTAACACAATATCCTGGTGCAAGTGCTCAGGATGTTGAAATAAATGTAACAAAAAAAATTGAAAGCGGACTAAGCTCTGTTTCGAATCTAAAAAAAATCAGGTCAACATCAATAGACAATATTTCTGTTGTTGTTCTAGAATTTGAATACGGTACAAACTTAGATGAAGCATCAAACGATATTCGTTCAGCTCTCGAATTTACAAAAAGAAATCTCCCTGAAGATGCACAAGAACCTTACATTTTCAAATTTAGCACAAATATATTTCCAGTAGTTTTTCTTGCTGTAACAGCAAACGAAAGTTATATCGGTTTAAATAAACTTGCAGAAAAAGAAATTGTAGATCCATTAAAACGCGTCAACGGAGTTGGAACAGTACAAGCTTTTGGTGGACCAGTAAGACAAATTTTAGTTCAGGTAGACACAAAAAAATTAGAAGCATATAACATCTCAACACAACAAATTAGCCAAATTCTCCAGGCAGAAAATGTTAATATCCCTTCTGGTTCTATAAAGATGGGAAGCATGGAATATAATTTAAGAGTGCCAGGAGAATTTAATGATATTAATGAAATTAAAAATCTTGTTATAAGTCAGCAAGCTGGGAAAATTGTTTATTTGAAAGACGTTGCTAATGTTATAGACAGTTTAAAAGATAGAACAATAAATGTAAGATTAAATGGTGGCCGAGGTTTACAAATTATAGTTCAAAAACAGTCTGGTGCAAACACTGTAGAAGTTGCAAGAAATGTTAAAGCAAAACTAGAAGAGATAAAAAAGAACTTGCCTTCTGACGTTAAAATTGATGTGATAGTTGATACTTCAGAATATATAGTTAATTCTATAAACAACTTAGCAGAGGCAGTAATATTAGGCGCTATATTTGTTTCGATAGTTATACTCTTGTTCTTACGAAAATGGCGTGCTACTTTAATTATTCTGATAACACTTCCGGTTTCCTTAATAGGTGCATTTATTTATTTATACTTTACAGGGAATACTATAAACATAATTTCTCTTTCTTCTTTATCAATTGCAGTCGGTATGGTTGTAGATGATGCTATTGTAATTCTTGAAAATATTACACATCATGTTGAACGAGGTGCACGCCCTAGAGAAGCTGCTATTTTTGGTTCAACAGAAGTAGGACTAGCAGTAACTGCCTCTACATTAACTATTGTAGCTGTATTCTTCCCTCTTGTTTTTATTTCTGGACTTGCTGGAATATTATTTAATCAGCTTGGATTTTTAGTTACAGTAATGATACTTATTTCTCTTTTGGCAGCATTAACATTGATCCCAATGCTTTCTGCAAAACTCCTTAAATCCAAAAAAGAAGAAAAACCTATTAAAAATCCTTACCTTAAAAAAATTGATACATTTTTAGCTAATGCACTTGATAAATTAGATAACTTCTATAAATCAGTATTAGAATGGGCACTCGATCACAAAAAAACTGTATTACTGAGCGCTGCACTAATTTTTCTCGGCTCAGTTGCTTTAATAGGAGTTGTTGGGACAGAATTTTTCCCTCGCTCGGATTCAGGTAATTTTCAAATGACATTAGAACTTCAACCCGGTATTCGTCTTGAGGAAACTATAGAATATGTAAAAAAAGTTGAAGACATAATAAAGAAAGATTTTCCTGAAATTGAATTTATAGCCGGGCGTTCAGGAGTTAACGACCAAGGATTTTCTGCTATTTTATTCGGACAAAGAGAAGCATCAAACATTTCAAGTATTCAAGTTAGAGCTGTACCAAAAAGCAAGAGAAATAGAAGCATTTTTGAAATCGCAGATAAATTAAGAGAAAAAATAAAACCAATACCAGGAATTAAAAGCTTTACAATAAATACAAGCGGAAACTTGTCTATGTTAACAGGAGGTACTGGTGCACCTATAGAAGTTGATATTATAGGACCTAATCTTGATGAGACATATCAAATTGCTAATAAAATAAAAGATTACATGACAAAGCTTGAAGGTACGCGTGATGTAAGAATTGACATTAGTGACCCTCGACCTGAGTTACAAGTAACTCTTCAAAGAGATAAAATGGCACTTAACGGATTAAACACTGCTCTTGTTGCTTCAACACTAAGAAGCTATTACTATGGAATAACTGCTACAAAATATCGAGAACTTGGTGATGAATATGATATATTTATAAGCCTTCCACCGGAAAAGAAAAATTCTCTAGCTGAAATTGAAAATCTTCCTATTAAAACCCTGACAGGTAGCACCGTAAAACTAAAAGACATTGGAAAAGTTGTTCAGCAATATTCTCCACCAGAAATTAAAAGAAAAGAACAAGAAAGAGTTATTGCGGTTCTTTCTGATGTTGAAGGACGTTCACTTGGTGAAGTAACGAACGACATTAAAAAATTTGTTAACACATTACAATTACCGAACAATGTTTCAATAGAATATTCAGGCCAAATTGAACAACAATCAGATACTTTCAAGGATTTAGCCTTACTTCTAATTTTGAGTATTATATTAGTTTACATGGTTATGGCAGCGCAGTTTGAATCCCTTCTTGATCCTTTCATAGTTATGTTCTCGGTCCCATTTTCTTTCTCTGGTGTGTTTATAGCTCTATTTATTACTAAAACACCATTCAGTGTAATAGCATTTTTAGGAAGTATAATGTTAGTTGGAATAGTTGTAAAGAACGCAATTGTACTAATAGATTACACAAACATTACCAGAGCTAGAGGCTATGAATTAAGAGAAGCAATAATTTATGCCGGCAGAAACAGATTAAGACCCGTTTTGATGACCGCCTTAACAACTCTACTTGGACTTATACCCCTTGCAATTAGCAGAGGTGAAGGTTCAGAAACATGGCAACCACTTGGTATTTCAACAATAGGTGGTTTATTTTTCTCAACTGTAATTACACTCATTATAGTTCCAGTTCTTTACTCAATATTTGAAACAAAAATTAAACAAAAAAAAGTAATTGATTAGGAGTTAAAATGAAAGCAGTAATGATAGTATATAATCACGGTATAACAGAAGAAGTAGATGAAGCATTACAAAGTTTAAATATCAGGGGATTTACTCGGTTCTTAAATGTCCATGGTCAAGGAAGCGATAAAGGCGAACCTCATTTAGGTACTCATATATGGCCAAGTCAAAACGCAGTTGTATTAACTATAATTAAAGATGAACTTGTAGAACCTTTACTTGAAAAAGTAAAAGAAATAAATAAAGAAGCAGAAGAGCAGGGTATTCATGCTTTTGTATGGAATATTGAAAAAATTGTATAACCCTAAAGTAGAGACGTTATTAATAACGTCTCTACTTTTTTATAATAAAATTACTTTATTTCAATCTCTACTACTTCTCCCTTAAATTCACATTTTTTATGGCTACCATCACAAAATGGCTTATTCGAAGATTGCCCACATCTACAAAGTGCTATTGTTTTTTGTGTTAGTACTTGTTCACTTCCGTTCTTTATTAATTTCGCTTCATTAACCTCAATTAAATATGGTCCATTCTCTGCTGCTTTAATTTTCATGTTTAATCCTCCTTCTTACTTGAATAAAAATTTTTCAAAAAGTCTTTCAAATCTGTGGGTCTTCTCCCAATTAATTTTTCCAATTCTGTACCAATATAATTGAACTCTCCTTCCCTTATTGATTCAGCAACGCTACCCATTAAATCAACAATTTCGTAGGGCATTCCTAACTTTGACAAATTGTCTTTCAAAGTTTTTACAGGAATATCAATATATTCAATCTTTCTACTAAATATTTCAGAAAGCATAGCTGCAATTTCATCAAAATTATAAGTACTTAATGATGTTATTTCATATACTTTATTTTGATGATTGTAGGGTTCCAAAAGAATAGCAGCGTTTGCTTCTGCCATTTCAGTCCTCAATGCAAAGTTAGCTTTAGCTTGTCCTGCAGAATAATAAATTACACCACTTTCAAATGCATTATCTACTATTGCAGGAAGAATCTCTGCATAATAGGTATTTCTCATTATTGTATAATTTATACCTGAATTTAATATCTCTTGTTCTGTTTTATAGTGGTCAATCCCAGCAGTAAATTTTGAATTTGGCTTTGCTCTTAGGACACTTGTATAAATTATGTGTTTTATTTTACTTTCCTTAGCTGCATTAACTACATTGAGATGTTGAGTAAATCTATCTTTCAATGTACTTGAAGAAATAAACAACAAAATTTCAATATCTTGCATAGCATTCAAAAGAGATTTATAATCAAAATAATCACCAACTACAACTTGGATTCCCTTCGACTTTAAATCATTAGCCTTTTCTTCACTTCTGACAAGTGCGCTAATGCTTAAATTAGGATTTTTCTTTAACAAAAATTCAATTGTAGTTCTTCCAAGATTCCCATTGGCCCCAGTAATGAGTATCATCTTATACTCCAACTTGATGAATTAATTTTTGTTCATCAAATTCTTTAAGCTATTATAAATAAATACAATATGGCTTCTATGGAAATATCTTTAGAAAATAAATGATACCAAACCAAATAATTAATGATTATTAGTTAAATCTGGTATTTATCAGTCTTTAAAAATCAGAGAAGTATTTTTATAAACAATTAATTTAACTATTAAATTTCAATATTAAAGATTTTCCAATACTCTTTTTAGTTTTAACGACACGTCGCTTGCCACTTCTTCTAATTCTTTATTCCCAACAGTTTTCATTGCTTCTAAAGGATTTACAGTACTTACTTGAACTTTGCCATCTTCTTTTTCTTGAACTATTACATTGCAAGGAAGTAATACTCCAATATTTTCTTCTTTAGATAAAGCTTTATATGCCAATGGAGGATTGCATGCCCCGAATATTTTGTACTTTCTAAAATCTACATCTAATTTCTTCTTTAAGGTTTCTTTGACATCTATTTCTGTTAATACTCCAAAACCTTCTTTTTTCAATTCTTCAAAAACTTTTGTTATAGCATTTTCAAATGAATAATCTACTGTTTTCGAAAGATAGTATGACATATTTCCCCCATTTTTTTCACATATGATGCTGGAACTACTTAATGGATTCAAAAAATTTTATAAAAATAATTTCATAACTAATTTTACCCAACTCTATAATATTTATGATTTGTAAATTTAGTTCTATGTTACTTTTATGTTTTAAGAAGTAAATCAATACCTAGAGTTACAGAGTCACAATTGAGCTCTATTTCTATTTAGCACCAAAATCCAAAAATTTATATAAAACTATAACACTAACAATAAATTTACTATTATTCATTTCATTGGATGTATTACATTGTAGAGTGCAGAATAATCTTTATCTGATAAATTTGACTCTACGGCATTCATTAAAATATTTTTTATACACTCAACCATTTGAACATTGATATTACTATTTTGAAACTCTTGTAGTATAAGATTAATATCTTTTAACATATGTTTTAAAGGAAAATTTGCCTTATCAAAATCTCTTTTAATCATATTAGGAAACTTTTTATCAAATGTAGGAGCATAAAGCGCACTCTTTCTTAAAATTTCCATAAATGTATTTACGTCAATCCCTTTTTGAATTACATATGCTAATGACATTGCAAATGAAGCAAGCAATGAAGGTATTAATTGATTTAAAGCTAATTTCAATGACGAGGCTTTACCCACATCGCCAATATACAATACAGTCTGACCAAAATTTTTCAGTATTTTTTTCCATTTATTAAAACTTTCTAAATTACCACCTACCATAACAATTAGTTCACCTGCTTCTGCTTGTTGAATACTTCCTAAAACAGGTGCTTCTAAATATTCACCTTCTGAATTTTCAATTCTTTCTTTTATCAATAAACTCTCTTGCGGAGAGATAGTACTCATTTGAATTAACGTTTTTCCTTTGAAATTAATTTTATCTCTAAAGAGTACTTCACTTATAGCATTGTAGTCAGTTAACATAGTAATAATAATCGAAGGTTCTTTTACTGCTTCCTCGGGGGATGAAAAAACCTTTGCTTGATGTTTTTTTAGTCTTTCAGTTTTAGATAATGTACGATTGTACACATATAAATTATAATTTGCTTTCAATAAACGAAATGCCATTGGTTCTCCCATGAGACCAGTTCCAAGAAAAGCAATTTTCATTTTTTCTCTCCATTATTAATTAGTACTTTTAAATCATATTCAATCTCTTCTTCGCAAAAGAAGGGTTCTCCGTAATCTTTACCAATTTTAAACCCATATACTTTTGCTCTTGCTTCAATGTATTTCAAAAAATTTGGTTGACTTATAAAAGTTTCTGGTTCATTACTATTTGGGTTATAAAATTGACTTTTAAAGGCTTTTATAGCTTTCATTTTTATTTCAAATGTATCACTTATATCAACTATGAAAGATGGTTTTACTTCATATGTTAGTAAATAATAAAATAATTTCTTTGGCCTATGCGGCATTTGAATTCTACCATTATCTTCAGTAACAATTTTTGGTAACCCTGAAAAAAAGACTGCCTCCTTGATTAATAATCCACTCCCAATGTGATCAGGGTGTCTATCATTAAAAAAAGGAGCAAAAACTATTTGGGGACGAAATTTTCTAATTCTAGATACTACTTTGTATAAATACTCATTATTAACTTTTATTGAACCATCATTAAAAGAAAGATTTTCACGATGTGTAAGATTAAGAATAGCAGAAGCTTCTTCTGCTTCCTTTAATCTAATTTCAGAAGAACCTCTAGTTCCAAGTTCTCCTTTCGTTAAATCTATAACACCTACTTTTAATCCTTCTCTAATTAATTTTGCTATTGTCCCCCCCATAGAAAGCTCTGCATCGTCTGGATGTGCAGCAAATACTAATATATCTAAAACCATAAATTTTCCTGAATTAATTATTATTAATATGATTATATTTTTTTTGAAAGTAAATTACAAGAAAAAATTTTTATTAATTATATTTCTTATACATTTGGTTCTTAAAAATTAATTTAAGAATTGTTTATATTAGTAAAAAAAATAAAGTATAATATGAATTCAAAATACGAAGCTGTAATTGGATTAGAAGTACATGCACAGTTGTTAACAGACACTAAAATTTTCTGTGGTTGTTCTACAAAATTTGGCTCGGCCCCTAATACAAATGTTTGTCCTGTATGTTTAGGACATCCTGGGGTATTACCAGTTTTAAATAAAAAAGTAGTTGAATTTGCTGTATTAATGGGATTAGCAACTAATTGTAAAATAAATAAGAAATCAATTTTTGCCAGAAAACATTATTTTTATCCAGACCTTCCTAAAAATTACCAAATCTCTCAATATGAAGAACCGATTTGCGAACACGGGAAAATTACAATTGAGTTAAAAGATGGGACAAAAAAAGAAATTGGTATAAAAAGAATTCACATGGAGGAAGATGCCGGAAAATCAATACATGATTATGGTTCAGAAACACTAATAGATTTAAATAGGACAGGAACGCCATTAATAGAAATTGTTAGTGAACCAGATATTAGAACTCCTGAAGAAGCATATTTATACTTAACAAAACTTAAACAAATATTAACATATCTTAATATATGTGACGGCAATATGGAAGAAGGTTCTTTAAGATGTGATGCAAATGTTTCTGTAAGATTAAAAGGCGAAACAAAATTTGGTACAAAAACCGAAGTAAAAAATATGAATTCATTCAGAAATGTAGAAAAAGCTCTTGAATATGAAATTGAAAGACAAATTGATTTACTTGAAGATGGTAAAGAGGTAATCCAACAAACATTATTATGGGACGCAGATGCTAATATTGCATATCCAATGCGAACAAAAGAAGAAGCACATGATTATAGGTACTTTCCTGAACCAGACTTAATGCCCGTAGTTGTTTCGGAGGAATGGAAAGATGAAATTCTTTCAAAAATGCCTGAACTTCCTGATGCAAAAAAAGAAAGATTTATAAACCAATATAACTTACCAAAATATGATGCAGAAATACTAACCTCTTCGAAAGAACTTGCTGATTATTATGAAAAAATTTTAACTGTGACTAATGATTATAAATCTGCAAGTAACTGGGTTATGACAGAAGTTTTAAAAGTAATAAACGAAGAAAAAATATCTATAAATGAGTTTCCCATTAATGCAGAAAACCTTGGTAAATTAATTGAACTTATTAATAAAAATATAATTAGCGGTAAAATTGCCAAAGAAATTTTTCCTGAAATGCTAAAATCAAATAAAGATCCTGAAGAAATTGTAAAAGAAAAAAATTTAATTCAAATTACTGATACTACTGAGATTGACAAAGTTGTAGATAAAATTCTCTTACAAAATCAAAAACAAGTTGACGAGTATCTTGCAGGAAAAGAAAAAGTTTGGGCATTTTTTATTGGACAAATAATGAGAGAAACAAAGGGTAAAGCTAATCCTCAATTAGTTAATAATATATTAAAGAAAAAACTTGACGCTATAAGAGATAGTAAATAGCTGATTAGTAAAAAAAATTACTCCATCAATACAATTTAGTTGCTTTTTAATATTTCTCTGATTGACTCTTTAACACTCTTTGGACATACTCCAAAAGATTTTAACTTATCAATATTTAGTGAAACATCATGAATTATATAAGGATAATTTTCTTCTTCCATAGTTGTACCAATTAAAAGACTTTTGTCGAATCCCGCTTCTTCACAAAGAAATTCTCCAAGTTGGTACCTTGATAATCTTTCTTGGCCTCCAAAATTTATTATCTCTTTTTTTATATCTTTATTTATTAACTCTAAAATCATTCTTGCTGCATCACTAATCTCTAGGGGAGAACGATATTGATTAGTAAATAATTTAATAGGCATATTAGATTTTAGTTTTTCATAAATTTCTTGAAAAAAACATTTAGAATGATTCAATCCAAATCCAAAAAGCAAAGCTTGTCTTAAGATTAAATAATTATCAAATGTTTCCTGAATTTTAATTTCTCCCATTAATTTTGTCTCTGCATAAAGAGAAATTGGAATTAACTTAGAATTTTCATTGAGATATGAACCACGGTAACCAGCATATACCAAATCAGTAGAAATATAAATAAGCTTTGCACCTATTTTATCGCATAACTCAGCTAATTTTTTCGTAACATTCACATTAATATTATAAACATAAGAACTAGGGTAATTTTCTGCTCTGTGTGCATTTGAAATTGCTGCAGTGTGAACAATAATATTTGGCTTAAACTCATTTATAACACTTTCTAACTTTTCAAAATCAATTAAAGATAATTTTATTGATTTGAACTCGTTACAATTACCAATATGTTCATTATATTGAGTTAATATATTATAGTGTTTGCTTAAAGTTCTATTTAAATATTGTCCTAATAAACCACTGCCACCAGTAATAAATATTTTCATACAAGCCCCTTTTTGTTTAAAGAAATTATTAGAAAATTTGGCTACAGAATGATATAATTTTATTAAAATAATTACAAATAAAATAACAAATATGCTATCAATTTGTTCAACAAAATAGGATTAAATATGAAACACTTACTTGGAGCGCATGTATTTTTAACGAATGGGCCATCATCTGCAATTGATGTAGCTGAAAAACTTGGATTTACAGCAATTCAAATATTTACAAAAAACAACAATCAATATTTTGCCAAAGATTTAACTGCTGATGAAATAAATAATTTTAAAAATAAACTGCAAAATTCTAATGTTAAATTTGTTGTTACTCACGATTCATATTTAATTAACCTTTGTGCTAAAGATTCGGATGGCCTAAAAAAATCACGTGCTGCATTCATTAAAGAATTAGAAAGATGTGAACAACTTGGTATACCACATTTAAACTTTCATCCAGGTGCGCATGGTGGAATTGGGGAAGAAGATGGCTTAAAACTAATCGCAGAATCCCTTAATTACATCCACGATAAAACAAAAGGATACAAAGTAAAAAGCATGATCGAAACTACAGCTGGACAAGGAACGGCTCTTGGATATAAGTTTGAGCAGATCAGGAAAATAATAGATATGGTCGAAGATAAAGATAGAATTAGCGTCTGTATTGATACATGTCATATCTTTGCAGCAGGCTACAATATTAAAGATCCAAAGGAATACAAAAGTGTTATTAAAGAATTTGACGAAATAATAGGACTTGATAGATTGCAATGCATTCATATGAATGATAGTAAAAAGGAACTCGGTTCAAGAATAGATAGGCATGAGCATATTGGGAAAGGATTCATTGGCTTAGAAGGCTTTGCTAACATTATGAATGATAAAAAATTAGAAAGAGTACCAAAAATTTTAGAAACTCCTAAAGAAAAAGATCAAAAAGAAGACCTCGAAAACATTAAAATTTTGATAAGTTTAATTAAGAAATAAGTGAGAAAGAACTTTATATTAGTCTAAAATTCTCAAAACCATAATTCCTGTATGCTTACTATTTGCTTTAATATAATCAGCAAGAGGTAATTTAGTAATTTGAACTTTTTGTCCTACATTGGGGGCATGTAAAAGATGTATTCTACCATTTGATTCTTTTATTGCAATCCCCGTATGAGAAATATCTAAGCCTTCTATATTTGTTGTTATCCCTATTATATCCCCTTCTTTAATTTTATTTTCAACTCTATGAATTTTATTTTGTGGAATATAATAGTATTCTCTGTTACTTATCTCGTTTTCTATTTCTATAATTTGATCAAAATAATTTTTATTACTTTTTAGTTTTGGGTATAATTCACTATGCATACTCATATAATTTATTTTCTTTTTATATGGTATACCACCTATTCTTTTTGTAATATCTTCCCCAATTTTTCTTTTACTCATATCATAAATCCAATCAGAAAAATAATGCAACCTAGATGGATAATCTTTTAATTTACCATCCCTATATCGAATATTTTCAAGTTCTTTTAAGAATTCATCAAAAGTATATTTATTCTTTTTAATACACCTAGCTATTACAATAGAACTTTCTAAAAATGTATAACAATCTAGACCTGTTAAATTTACTACTAGCTGTTCATTATTACCTTTTTCCAAAGTGTATGGCTGATACTCAGTTCCTATAAAACTTTTTGCAATTGTAATTATTACTTCGTTTATTGGTCTTAAAGAAAGATTTTGTTGAAGAGCTAATTGAAACTTTGAATTACATATTTCAATATCTTTTTGGGTATAAATTGGCTGAGCCAAACAAAAAGTAAAAACCAATAGCTGACAAATAGCAAAATAAAGCAATTTATACCAAGAAAGAAAAAATCTTAAATTCATGTTTCTATTTTAGAATGGTGGTTCTTCAAGTGATTTTACACTTTCATCAGCTGCTGGAATTTGTTGACGGAATCTCTCAAAATTCTCAAATCGAGCATACTCTTTAATAAATCGAAGTTTAATTTCACCTATAGGTCCATTCCTTTGCTTACCAACTATAACTTCTGCAATACCCTCTGTGGAGGTTCCTGCCATATCACCACTTGTATAAGTAGTAATACCATAAACTTCTGGACGATATAAAAATATTACAACATCTGCATCCTGTTCTATGGAACCAGATTCTCTCAAGTCCGAAAGCATAGGTTTTTTATCTGACCTCTGCTCTACAGCTCGATTAAGTTGAGATAAAGCAACAACAGGAATATTCAATTCTTTAGCTAAACTTTTTAATGATCTAGATATTGTAGATATTTCTCTTTCACGACTTTCCATAGATACTGAAGGATTTACTAACTGTAGATAATCGACGATTATCATTCCAATATTTTTTTCATTTTTTAATCTTCTTGCTTTTGCGCGCAATTCAAGTATAGAGATGCCTGGTGTATCATCAATGTAAATTGGAGCTTTACTTAATTTATAAACAGTACGACTTATTTTAGCTCCATCTTCTGCACGGAACTTACCTGTTCTTACATTATGAGCATTAATTCTTGCCTCGGCAGAAATTAATCTTGTTGCCAGTTGAATTGTAGACATTTCGAGAGAAAAAATTCCTATAGGAATTCCGTGGTCAATTGCAGCGTTGCGAGCAGCCGACATTGCAAAAGCTGTTTTTCCCATTGAAGGCCTTGCTGCAACAATTATCAAATCAGATTTTTGAAATCCACCTAACAGTTCATCTAGTTCATAAAAACCTGAAGGCACCGAAAACGTTGAAATATTTTTAGAATGAATTGCTTCAATTAATTCAAGAGCTTCTTTTACAGCTTTTTCCATTGGTTTAAAAGATTCCTTAATACCTTCTTCGGAGATTTGAAATATTTTTGCTTCCGCTTCGTCTAGTATATCGAATACATCTTCATTTCCTTCGTATGCAAGATTTGCAATTTCTATAGAAGAGGAAATTAATTGGCGCAATATCCATTTTTCAAGAACTATTCTTGCATGGTATTCTATGTTTGCTGCAGAAGTTATATCTTGAGCTAACTTACTTATATAAGCAGCTCCACCAGCTTCATCGGACTTACCAGATTTTTTTAACTCTTCATAAACTGAAACAGTATCAATAGGTTCATCTGCTTCGTAAAGGGACGTTATAGCTTCAAAAATTATTCTATTTTTTTTATCGTAAAAAGCATCTGGTTTTAAAATTTCAAGAGCTTTTGGAACGGCTGTGCTTTCAAGAAGCATTGCTCCTAAAACAGCTCTTTCAACTTCTATTGCATTAGGTGGTTGTTTTAAAGCTGATTTAAGCTTATCTACGTCAGGAATTTCTTTTATTATTCTTTTTGCCATATTACTTTTCTAAAAGCTCATCATATAATTTCTTAAATTTTTTTACATCTTCCCAACATCCTCGTTTCCATTGCGGATTTCTTAATAATGCAGCAGGATGATAAGTGACCAAAACTTTTATTCCATTAAATTCATAAATATTTTCCCTTAAAGTAGTTAATGATAATTTTTTGTTTAATAATCCATTTGCTGCAATTCTTCCTAGACATAAAATTATTTTTGGTTTAATTAAATCGATTTGCTTATGAAGATATGGGATACAGGTTTCTATTTCTGATGGCAATGGATCTCTATTTCCCGGTGGTCTACATTTCAATATATTTGCTATATACACATCTTCTCTTCTAAGATTTATTGCCTTTAGAATATCATTTAATAATTTTCCAGCACGACCAACAAAAGGTTCGCCTTGAAGATCTTCATCAGCTCCTGGGGCTTCACCTATTAACATTGCATGCGCATTCGGATTCCCAACTCCAAATACAAACTTTGTTCTTGTTTTGCCAAGCGGGCATTTTTGGCATTGATTAATCATTGAATCGAGTTCTTCCAAAGAGCTTGCACTTAAAAAGCTTTCCTGAAAAAGATTTTCAGCAAAATTAATTTCTACTTTCTCAGAAATTTTTTGAATAATATTATTCGAATTAAATATTTCTTTATCTGTGCTTATATTCACATATAATTCATCTCCAAAAATTTCCTGCTGTAATCTAAGTGCATCTATTACTTTCTTTCTTAATTCAGAGTTCAAAATTTTGCCTCAAAAATTTTCATCCCTAAAATGAAATTATAAAAGTTCTATCAGAAAATAAGATATTAGTCAATAAAAAGAAAAGCTTTTTAGATTAAGATGTTGTTAAATTTATGAGAAAACCTTAATCTAAAAAGCTATAAAAAATAATTAAGACTTGTAACGATATTCCAAACCCTTATCAATTAATTCATTTAATGCTTTAATATGTGGTTTATCTCTTTTTTCAAATTCAAGAGAAAGTTTTAATTGTTCAGGATTCTCTTTATCCTCAAATTCATCATCATCACTTGAAACTACTGAACTTAAAAGAGTATTAAACTCTAACTTATATTCATCATTAACCATACGAGCACGCCTAGCAGCCACAACAACTGCTTCATACAAATTAGGTATTCTCTCTTTTATTTTTCTCAAATCGACAGGTTTGAGTGCCATATTATCCTCCTATGATATTTCTTTTTCTATTATCTTTTTTACTTTTTCTTTTGCTTCATCCAGGTTAATATTTTCAACTATATAATCGAATTTATCTTTAAAACTTAATTCCATTTCAGCTCTTTGAATTCTTTTTTTTAAGTCTTCTTCTGTTTCTGTATTTCTTTTTTCCAGTCTCCTTTTTAATTCTTCAATACTTGGAGGAACTATAAATATCAATACAGCATCTGGATAAGCCTTTTTAATATTTAATGCACCTTTGACATCAACTTCGAATATAGTATTAAATCCATGCTTTAAATTCTCTTCAACAGTTGATTTAAAAGTTCCATAATAATAATCATAAAATTTTTCCCACTCTATGAACTCACCATTTTCTATTTTCTTTTTGAATTCATCTTCCGTTATGAAAAAATAATCAATACCATCAACTTCATCTGGTCTTTTTTTTCTTGTAGTAGCAGAAACTGAAAATTTAAAGTTAGGAAAATTTTGTAAAATATCTTTAACAATAGTTGTTTTACCTGAACCACTTGGTGCCGAAAAAACAAATAATTTTGGTTTTGACACTCTCTACTCAATATTTTGTATTTGTTCACGAATTTTTTCTATTTCTTCTTTAATTAAAATTCCAGCATGAGAAATTTCATATGAAACTGCTTTACTATTAATCGTATTTGCTTCTCTATTCATTTCTTGCAAAATAAAATTTAATTTTCTTCCAGCCTCATCCGAGCTTTCAATTGTATCTCGGAATAATTTTATATGACTTTTCAGCCTAACACATTCTTCAGTAACATCATAACGTTCCGACAAAATTGCAAGTTCTGTAATTAGTCTTTGCTCGTCATTTACAAAGCTTGTTGCTAATTGTTTTGCTTTTTCCTTAAATTTATTAAAGTACTCATTAATATTTGCTTCTTTAATTTTTTCAATACTTTCAACTGTCTCCTCAATTTTTTGAATTCTTTTTAATATATCTTTTTCGAGTTCAGCACCTTCATTTTGGCGCATTTTATTCATAGCATCAATGGCATCATCTATTGCTTTTTCTACCAAGGCTAATTCTTCACTTAATTCCTCTTCACCAGGTTTTAAAAATAAACTTTGAAATTGAATTAAGTCAGAAAATTTTATTCTATCTCTTAATCCAGCAAACTTGCGAATTTCCTTAAGCATTTTTAATGTTGATTTTACAGCTTTAGAATCGACAAAGCCAATTTCGCTTTCAATATTATCTTTTTTAATACCAACACTTAAGAAAACTTTGCCACGTCTAATACGATTTTTAATTTTTTCGCGTATTTCAAATTCCTTATCGTATAAAAATTTTGGTAATTTTAATGCAATTTCAAGAAATCTGCTATTAAGACTTTTTATTTCAACCTCTATGGAAAGGTCGCCTTTTTGCACAGAAGCCTTTCCATATCCAGTCATGCTAATTAACATTAAAATCCCCAGAAATTGACTACAAAATTACTCAAAAATTAATTCTTAAAAAAGTGGAATAAAGGCCATTATCAAAAAGCTTCTCCAATTCCTATATGAAATTGAAGTAAATCTTTGAAGAATTTTTTAGAAATTATATTTCTTTTATCCTTTGGATCAAACAATTTAAAACCAAAATCAAGTCGAATTGGAGCAAAATCCGAATAATATCTTAATCCAAATCCACCAGCAACTGCAATTTCATTTATTTTAGCAGTTTTATAACTATTCCATGTATTTCCATAATCCAAAAAAACAACCGAACCAAAATTACCAATAATTCTATTTCTTGTTTCTACTGAGCCTTCAATCAAAAAGAATCCGCCAGTTGGAGCTCCCTTTTCCAAAATAGCTTCTAGGTCCTCGAGTGTAATTTGACTTATATTTTCTATTGGCAATAATTCTTGTGTTGGAACTAATTGTCGTGTATTCCAACCTCTAACAGAATTGCTTCCACCTGCATAGAATCTTTGGTTTAATGGAATACTCGATTTATCGCCTCTGTGTGTAAAAATTTGTCCTATTCTAAATTTAATACCAAGAGAATTTAATTTTGATTTATATACGGGGAGAAAAGTTGTAGCGGTAATCAACGCCTTTAGGTATAAAGGTCTTGTAAATTCCGATTTAATTAACTTTGAAAACAAAAAAGGTATTGAATTTGCTTCTTCAAATAGTAAATTAATAGAGTATCCGTTTGTAGGGAAAAAAATATCGTTAGTTTTATTAGCACCTAAAGAAATTCCTATTATTGCATTAGTACTTGCAGTTGGTAATTCACCTCCTAATACATTATATACTAAATTACGGGAAATTGAATCGGCCTCAGTTTGTGAATAATTGTATCTTTGATAATAGTGAGTTAACAAATTAATTAAATATCTATCCTTATAAGTATATTCAGCTCTTTCAACATTAAAATAAGTATTCAGTGAATTAAAATAAGTATGAATAGGCAATTCAAAATCAAAGCTTAGTCTTGCCCCATATAACAAAGAATTATATTCAAGTTTTCTTTTTTGAGCTGTAATGTATGATTCAATTTTAGTATTGATTGGTTTACCAAACAAGAATGGTTGTTCAATGCTCAATCTGGCATCACCATAGCCAAATATTGTTGAATCGGCAAAAGAAGGGCGACGAAGAAATTCTGAAATATTCTGTGCAGCTGCAGATGAGCTTATACGAAATTTTCTTGCATCTCCCATAAAATTCTTCTTAATAAATCCTATTCCCAAACCTAGATTAAATGTATTGTCCTCATTATTAACAATTAATTCTGGGGATAACTCATGAAGTAATCCTATATCTGCACTAATAATAATTGGCACGGTATTTCCTGCTGTATCTGAAATTATACTATTTATTACAGAAGATGTAAAAAGATCGGTTCTATATAATCTAACTTGACCTCGTTGGATAATATAGTTACTATAATATTCACCTGGCTTAATACCAACAATTTCTTTTAATAATTCGTCACTTACTAAATCTTTCCCTGTTCCTGTTTTAGAAGTATAAATTTTACTTATTTTATAACGTTTACCAGGATTAAAATTAATTTCTACATCGACAATATTTTTCACTGTATCGACTATTATTTTCGGAATTTCATTTTCAGCAAGCATGTAACCATTATCTCTTAAGAAATTTATTGCATAATTTTTTAGATATTCTACAGTTTGATCTTTGTAATTTTGATTTGTATCTATTTTTGTTTTTTCCAATAACTCTTTCTTAAACTCATCATTAATATTATTTAAGCCATTGAATTTAACCGAACGGAGTTTCGATGGATTTCCCTCATTTATAAAATAAGTAAGAAATGCTACTTTTTTATCTCTATAAATTTTATAGCTTGCACTTACTTTTACCTTAAAGTAACCATTTGATAAATAAAATTGTTTTAATGCTGCTATATCTTCGGGTATTAATAACGAATCAAAATATGATGGGGGATCACCAAAACTTGTAAATTTATTAAGAAATTTTAAAAACCATGGTGGTGATTCTTTTGAAAGTATTACTGAGGATAAGTCCGATGATGAGAAATTATTATTGCCTACAAATTCTATTTTTTTAAGTTCTATATCATTCTCAGATTGTGCATAATAATTGTTTACAATTAATATAAGGATACTTATAAGTATATTTATTCTAAATGCTTTCAAAACTTTTTTAATATATGATTTTAACAGGGGTACCAATTTTAACAACAGAATAAATTTCATCTATACTTTTATTACTTACTGCTATAGAACCATTTGTCCAGTTAAATACAAAAGGTAAATTTCTAAAAATAAAATCATATTCACCAATTCCATGAATTCCAATATTAGAACCGAGTTTTGTATCTGCTGGAGGACAATCTTTTCTTTTGTTAGCATCAATAATTCTAAGGCATTCATCTTCTGTAATGTATCCTCTTTTAAGTGCTTCAGCTGCATCTTTTTCGTTTGGATAATTTATCTTTAGAAATTTGTGATATCTTGAATTTGTATCAATATCACAAATAAAGTATTCACCTATTGGAGTCACAAAATCATTAGCAGAAGTTTTAACTATACTATTATTCTTACCAAATACAGCTTTATATGTTTTTATTAAAAATCTTCCAGAATATAATTCTATTTTATAATTTCTTCTATCGACCTTCAAGCACGTACTGTCTATCTTATTAATTCCTTTTTCTTTGAGTGCATCTGCCAAACTAACTTCTCTCGAATTAAGTAAAATCCCATAACATATTAATCCTATAAAAAAGATTATAATGCTAGAACTTATGTATACGATATTCTTAATCAATGTTTTATAGAATAATAAATTACAACGATATTTTTAGCAGGTAATGAGCGAATCTTCTGATTCGCTCATACACCAAAAATTATTTATTTCGTATTTTCAGCTTCAACTACAGCAATTGCAGACATATTAATAATATCTCTTACTGTATCACCCTTTTGAATTACGTGTACAGGTTTCTTCATCCCAACTAAAATTGGACCAATCACTATAGCGTCTGTTAATCTTTGCAGCAACTTATATGCAATATTACCAGCATCAAGATTTGGGAAAATTAGCAAATTAGCCCCTCCTTTTAGCGATGAGAATGGAAATTCTGACTCCAACTTTTCTGGTACAACAGCAGTATCTGCCTGCATTTCTCCATCAATAATTAAGTCTGGTCTTTTAGATTTCACAATTTGAACCGCCTGAGCAACTTTTTGAGATTGTGGATAAGGAGCACTTCCAAAATTACTAAATGATAGCATAGCAATTTTTGGTACAATATCAAACATTTTAACAGTCTCTGCAGAATTAATAGCAATTTCTGCTAATTGTTCTGCTGTTGGGTCAACATTTACAGTAGTGTCTGCAAAGAAGAATATTCTTCTTTTAATAATAACTATATACATACCAGAAACAATTTTAAAACCTTCTTTAACTCCAATGCATTGTAAAGCAGGTCGTATAGTTTGTGGATAATGAGAAGTTAATCCGCTTAACATTGCATCAGCATCACCAAGTTCAACCATCATTGCTCCAAAATAATTTGGTATTTTCATCATACTCTGTGCATCTTTTTGAGTAACACCTTTTCTTTGTCGTTTTTTATAAAATTCCTGAGCATAAATTTCTGCTTTAGGAGATTTTTGAGGGTCAATAATTTCGAAAATTTTTTCATTATACCCCAATTCTTTAATTTTATTTTTAATTACTTCTTCATTACCAAGTAGAATTGGCAAACCAATATTTTCGTCGTAAACAGAATGAGCTGCACGAATTATTTTTTCCTCTTCTCCTTCTGGATAAACAATTCTTTTTGGATTTTTACGTGCTTTGTGAACCATAACTCTTACAATTTCGGTAGAAAATCCTAGCCTTTCTTGTAACTGCTCTTTATAAGCATTAAAGTCTTCAATTGGTCTTCTTGCTACTCCACTTTCCATTGCTGCTTTTGCAACGGCAGGTGCCACATACCATAAGACTCTTGGATCAAAAGGTTTTGGAATAATGTATTCAGGACCAAATGAAAATTCTTTTCCACCATAAGCATTAATTACAACTTCTGGAACTTTCTCGCGTGCAAGTTGGGCAAGTGCTCTTGTTGCCGCCATTTTCATCTCTTCATTTATCTTTTTTGCACGAACATCTAAAGCACCTCTAAAGATAAATGGGAATCCAAGTACATTATTAACTTGATTTGGGTAATCGCTTCTTCCAGTAGCCATTATAATATCATTTCTTGCTGCAACAGCAGCTTCATAACTAATTTCAGGGTCTGGATTTGCCATTGCAAACACAATCGGATTTTTAGCCATCGACTTGACCATTTCTTGAGAAACAATATTCCCTTTTGACAAACCTATAAAAACATCAGCACCTTTCATTGCTTCGGCTAAGTCCTTATAAAAAACATCTTGGGCAAATTGTGCCTTGTACTTATTTAAATCTGTTCTTTTAGTATTAATATGTCCTTTGGTATCGAACATAGAAATATTTTCTCTTTTAACACCAGCAGAAATATACATATTACAACATGCAATCGCAGAGGCTCCTGCACCAGAAACTACTATTCTTAAATCAGAGAGTCTTTTACCGGCTATTTCGGCCGCATTAATCAAAGCCGCACAAGAAATAATTGCTGTGCCATGTTGGTCATCATGGAACACCGGAATATTCATAGTTCGAATTAACTCTTCTTCAATCTCAAAGCATTCTGGAGCTTTAATATCTTCTAGATTAATTCCTCCAAATGTAGGTTCTAGTAATTGAACTGCTCTTATAACTTCTTTAGGGTCTTTAGTATTTAACTCAATATCAAAAACATCAATATCTGCAAATCTTTTAAACAATACCCCTTTCCCCTCCATTACTGGTTTTCCAGCATGTGGTCCAATATCACCTAATCCTAATACAGCTGTTCCATTGGAAACTACTGCTACTAGATTTCCTTTTGCAGTATACTTGTAAACATCATCTTCATTTTTCTCAATTTCTCTACAAGGTTCTGCTACCCCTGGGGTGTAAGCTAATGACAATTCACGGGCAGTATAACAAGGTTTTGTTGGAATCACTTCAATTTTTCCTTTCCTGCCCTCACAGTGATATTTCAGAGCTTCTTCTCTGCTGATTGACATAAAACTTTTTCCTTAAAATTTTTTTGAAATTAACTATAATTAATAGTTCATTTAGTTCTAAAATAGATATTAACTTTCAAATAAAAAATCTAATTCTGAAGCTTTAAACGTAAGAATGCTTATCTGCATTGAATTGATTTTAGAATTCCAAAAGAATATTTTTGAAATTAAAAGGAATTTAAAATGAAGATTGAAGAAATAATTAAAAATGTTCCAAAGGTTCTACTTCACGACCACCTTGATGGTGGTTTAAGACCTCAAACAATAATTGAATTAGCCAAGGATATTAAATATAATAAATTACCTACTACTGACCCTGAAGAATTAGCTGAGTGGTTTCATCGTGGTGCAAATAAAGGTAATCTTGTAGAATACCTTCAAGGGTTTGAACATACATGTGCAGTAATGCAAACCAAAGAAGCTCTTTTCCGCGTAGCTTATGAAATGATGGAAGACATGAAAAACGATGGGGTTTGCTATGTCGAAACTAGATTTGCTCCTGTTTTCCACACACAAAAAGGTCTTTATTATGAAGATATCATTACTGCTGTTCTTGAAGGTTTAGAAAAGGGCAAACAAGATTTTGGAGTTGGTTACGGACTAATTCTGTGTGGAATGAGGAACATGAAAAACACATTAGAAATTGCAGAATTAGCAGTTAATTTTAGAAGACATGGCGTTGTTGGTTTTGATTTAGCTGGCGAAGAAGGTGGATATCCACCAAAAAAACACCTCGAAGCTTTTCAATATATTAAACAAAAAAACTTCAACATTACAATCCATGCAGGAGAAGCTTTTGGTATAGAATCAATATGGCAAGCAATTCAAATTTGTGGTGCACATAGAATTGGACATGCTACTCGCTTAACAGAAGACATTGTCTTCGATAAAGATGGAAATATTGTAGCACTAGGAGATTTAGCTCAATATATTCTTAACACACGATTACCACTAGAAATAAATCTTCTAAGTAATGTTCATACAGGTGCTGTTGATAAATTAGAAAATCATCCTTTTATAAAATTATATAAAGAAAAATTCAGAGTATTCTTAAATACTGATGATAGACTTATGAGTAATACTACATTGACAAAAGAATATGTTATTGCATCAGAATTGTTTGGCCTAAATTTAGATGATGTAGAAAAATTGAATATTAATGCAATGAAATCTTCGTTCATCCCTTACAAAGAAAGACTTCACTATATTTACAATGTAATAAAACCTGGTTTCCAAAAAATGAGAGAAAAACTTTTATCACTAAAAGCATAAAAAAACTATGGCAAAACAACTTTTTAAAAATTACAATTACAAATTTGACAAAAATGAAAAAAAACTACTCGAAACTTTTTGTAAAACTTTGCTAAGACAAATTAGCGGAGATGAAAAATTTTATAGTGATATTCGTGCATTTAATTCAATATTAGACAAACTAAACGAATCTTCAGAAGAAATAAAATTTACAAAAGAAGAAAAAACTAAATTAGTATTCAGGCTAAAAGAGAATGTGCAACATCTTGAAAAACAAATTAAAAAATCTGGTTTTATTAAAAGATGGCTTTTAAAATCTGTTTACAACCAATATAAAAATTTATTAGAAAATCACTTCAATGATTAATTCTTTTTCAAAGGACATTAAAGCTCCTCGCGGAGAAAAATTAACATGCAAAGGTTGGATTCAAGAAGCTGCTATGCGTATGCTTATGAATAACTTAGACCCAGATGTTGCTGAAAAACCAGAAGAATTAATTGTTTATGGTGGTACAGGAAAAGCAGCTAGAAATTGGGATGCATACGAAGCAATCATTAATTCATTAAAAAACCTCGAATCAGATGAAACATTATTAATTCAATCAGGAAAGCCTGTCGCAATATTTAAAACACATCTTAATGCCCCAAAAATAATAATATCAAATTCGATGCTTGTACCTCAGTGGGCAACATGGGATGAATTCCGGAGACACGAAGCACTTGGTTTGACAATGTACGGGCAAATGACTGCAGGAAGTTGGATTTACATTGGAACACAAGGAATTCTCCAAGGTACATACGAAACTTTTTCTGCATGTGCCCAAAAACATTTTAATGGAACTTTAGAAGGAAAATTTTTACTTACTGCCGGATTAGGTGGAATGGGTGGTGCCCAGCCTCTTGCAGCTACAATGAATGGGGCTGCATTCCTTGGAGTTGAAGTAGATAGAGCACGCATAAAAAAAAGAATAAACACTGGTTACCTTGATATAATGACTGACAAATTAGATGAAGCCTTAAAAATTGTTCTAGATGCAAAAGAAAAAAGAAGACCCATCTCTGTAGGTTTAGTAGGTAATGCTGGCGAAGTTCTTCCAAAAATTTTAGATAAAAATATTATTCCAGACATTGTTACAGATCAAACATCAGCACACGATACTCTTAACGGTTATATACCAATGGGTTTTTCGCTCGAAGAAGCTCTTGATTTAAGAAAATCAAATCCTAAAAAGTACATAGAACTTGCAAAAAAAACTATTGTAGTTCATGTTAGAGCAATACTTGAATTTCAGAAAAAAGGCTCAGTTGTTTTCGATTACGGTAACAATATTCGCGGAGAAGCAAAAGAAAATGGAGTAGAAAATGCCTTTGATATTCCAGGGTTTGTTAGTGAATATATAAGACCTCTCTTTTGTGATGGTAAAGGACCTTTTAGATGGGTGGCATTAAGTGGAGATCCAGAAGATATTTTTACAACAGATAAAGCAATAATAGAAGCTTTCCCTGAAAACAAATCTTTACTCAGGTGGATAAACTTAGCTCAAAAGAAAGTTCACTTTCAAGGATTACCTGCAAGAATTTGCTGGTTGGGTTATGGAGAGAGAGCAAAGATAGGTAAAATTTTTAATCAACTCGTTGCAGAAAGAAAAATCAAAGCACCAATTGTTATTGGAAGAGATCATCTTGATTGTGGTTCCGTTGCTTCTCCAAACCGTGAAACTGAAGACATGATTGATGGAAGTGATTCAATTGCAGATTGGCCAATTCTTAATGCCTTAATAAATACAATAGGAGGTGCTAGCTGGGTTTCTGTTCATCACGGTGGAGGGGTTGGAATAGGTAAATCAATTCATTCAGGAATGGTAATCGTTGCAGATGGCACAAAAGAATCAGAAATTAGACTTGAAAGAGTTTTAAATTATGACCCTGCAATGGGAATTGTCCGTTACGCAGATGCTGGATATAAAAAAGCAATAGAAAATGCTAAAAAGTATGATATAAAAATTCCAATGTTAAAATAACGAGGTTAAAATGAAAATATTAATAGCTGATAAATTTCCTGAACTCTTTATTCAAAAACTTAAAGAAAATAAAATCGAAGTTATATATAATCCAAAACTTGGAGAAAAAGATTTACCTGATGCTGCAAAAGATGTTGATTGTATTGTTGTTAGGTCCACTATTGTAAATAAAGAAACGATACAAAAGAGTACAAATCTTAAACTTATTATTCGTGCAGGTGCAGGTGTAAATAATATTGATATAAAAGCTGCAAATGAAAAAGGAGTTGCTGTTTCCAATTGTCCAGGTAAAAATTCTATTGCAGTGGCTGAATTAACTATTGGACTAATGATTGCTCTTGATAGAAGAATTCCTCATAACGTTATCGACTTCAAACAAGGAAAATGGAATAAAGGTGAATATTCAAATGCCCGAGGGCTTTACGGAAAAACTTTGGCCATAATTGGTTTTGGCAATATCGGGAAAGAAGTAGCAAAACGCGCATTAGCTTTTGGTATGAAAGTTTACGCAAAAGACATTGCCAAAGTAGAATATGAAGGAGTAACTGAATTTAACAACTTCGAGGAAATACTCCCAATTGCAGATGTCATATCCATACATTTACCTGCTACAGCAGAAACTAAAAATTTATTTAACGAAGAGCTTTTTAATTTAATGAAAGATGGTGCAATTTTTATTAATACATCCCGAGCAGAAGTTGTTGATGAAGATGCATTAATAAAAGCTGTTAAAGATAAAAATTTAAAAGTTGGGCTTGATGTATTTAACGGAGAACCAGAAGAAAAAACCGGAACTGTTTCTTCCAGATTACAAGAATTAGAAAACGTTTATGTAACACATCATATTGGAGCATCAACCGAACAAGCTCAAAATGCTGTAGCAGAAGAAACTGTTAAAATTATTTTAACATATATGACAAATGGTTTAGTATTAAATTGTGTTAACAAGTAAAACTATTCAGTTATGTTCATAGCTCTGTAAAAAATATTCATATAATAACTTATTTTGATACAAAAAAATTAAGCCTAATAGCATATATCTAATTAAAATGTTTTTAACAGTTATTAAATAGAATTAATTCAATATTTTCAGTTTATATTTAGAAAAACTTTTTGATTTCAATATTACACTTATTTAAACATGGACAATTCTAACCTTTCATATATTATGAAATAAAACAGAACTTTTTTACTTTACAATACTTTTTAGCAAAAAATCTTTAACAAAGTCTTAAAAAATAAGACGACCCTAAGGGTCGTCTTACTATTATTTTATAAGCATCATCTTTTTGACTATAAAATTATTCCCTGCTTGCATTGTATAAAAATATACTCCACTACTTAGATTGGTTCCATCAAATTTTACCTCATACTTTCCGGGATTTTTTATTTCGTCTACTAAAGTTGATACTTCATTTCCTAAAACATCATAAACTTTTAGTATAACCCTACTAACTACTGGTAACTGATAACTAATTAGTGTTACAGGATTGAACGGATTAGGATAATTTTGATATAAATTAAATTCATTGGGTATTGATTCTTTCTGAATATTAGTTAAAAGAGTATCGGATACAAATGTTGTCACACTTTCGCCTTCCAAAGTAAAAGAAAAGCTATTATTTATTACATTAATTTCATTACCTCTTTCACAATTCTTTGTTTTAGTTGTAACATATGGTATGAACTTATTTGCTGTTTTACCCCTTAAAACAAATGATAAGTTTATTGAGCTTCCTGTATTAACCACTACAATAACTATTCTATTATTATTATTTCTATAAGCACTTATATAACTAAAAATTCCTTTTCGAGGATCAACACTACTAGACACAGAAGAATAAACTCTTACATAACCTGGACGAATAAATCTAGAAAATTGGGACATCACATAACCACGTTTTGATACTTGGCTATTTTCCAAAATAGGTCCGTAAAATCTTACAATATACCACCAAATGTATGCGTTCATACCTACAACCATACAATCGTGAATTTCCTTCCCTGTGGCTAAAACTTTTTTCCATGTAGTATCTGTATCTAGGTGTTCTGTCATCCACAATTCTTTTCCTTTACTTTTTGCTAAAGGATAAGGTTCAAGTCCACCCCCGTAAATATGTCCTCCAATAATATCAACATTATTAACAGCAATAGGATCATTAAGAATTGCATCAGAAATAGTCTTAATAAATTGAAATGATTCAGGAGCAATAATTTTTGTACCTATAGTAGGAGCATTTTCTCTTATAAATTTCACCATTTCAGAAGCTGTCCAATCACAAGATTCATAATTAACTTTAATATCTGGTTCATTTTGTATAGATATTGCATAAAGAGGTACTCCATTTGAAGCCATAAAGTCCACAAATGATTTTAAGTGTAATGCATAATCGCCGTAATATTCATCTAGCAATCTACCACCTACAATATTATTATTTGATTTCATATGTGCAGGTGGAGACCATGGAGATGCAATTATTTTAACACCCATAGAATAGGCTGCTTTTGCTGTAGAGATATTTAATGCAAATTCATTTTGATTATTTGGAACTCTCAATCTTAAAATGGTAAAACCCAACTCTCCATCTCCGGTACCAAAAGCTTTTTTTATTTCATCCGGTTTCATGTCAGGTCGCCATGGTAAAATATTAGCAGCTCCAAAACCCTGAATTACTTGATCAGTGCTATCCAAGTAAATTACAACAGAATTATTTGACTGAGCTAACAAACTATTTAATTTTACAAAAAGTAGTATAAAAAAAGTTAAGTACGATTTAAAAACATTCATTCGCATAATTCTCCTCATTATTTTTATATTAATCTACATTAAACTTTTTCGACTTTATTTTTAACTGATTTGTTTAATGCTTTTGAGTTAGATTATTTGATATAATATCTAAAGCACAAAGAAGTTGGATGACATGGTAATCTAATAATTTTTGAATTTGTGGGCTTGTAATTAAATATTATTACTTTGCATAAATCATTTTTTTAACAGCAAAATTTTCTCCAGCTTTTAAAGTATAAAAGTATACTCCACTTGAAAGATTATATTTCTCTGCTGAAAAATTTATTTCATAATTTCCAGCTTCTTTGAATTCATTTAGAAGAGTTATTATTTCTCTGCCGAGTACATCAAGAATTTTTATTGTGACAAAATTATTTTCTGGTAATTGATATCTGATTATTGTTGTTGGATTGAAAGGATTAGGATAATTTTGGCTTAATAAAAATCCATTTCTATAATTATTTTCATTTTTGACATAAGTTGATATCTTAACTAAATTTTTAATTGCATTATCTAAATTTTCTCTTGCTTTCTGAAGTGAATCTGCAGCTGAAGTTGTATATGAATAATCTTGTTTCATCTTATTCTTAGCATAAGTCAATGCATTAGAAAAATTAAGCCAAGAATCCGGTGTATATTCATTTTCTTTTAATGAATCCGAATACGCAATTAATGAATCGAGCTTGTTATAATTTATTCCTACAGAAACTACTGCATAGAATGCTGGTTTACATTGATTTCTACTATCCCATAACGAAGAAGATTGATTTGTTTTAAAAGTATATTGGTCGTTTAGACCATCTTTAGAAACACTAATAATTTTACCTCTGCCGGAAAAATAACTTCTCTCGACAAAGCATTTAAAAAGCTGGGCATACTGATTTGCCTGTTGTTGCAACACAAAAGCAGAAGGGTTAGCACTAGAAGTTGTAACATCAAGTTCAGTAACTGCCATTTCATTACAAATTGGATAGAATTTATTATATGATGCAATCCATTGAGCAGCTGTTGGTGAAGTGAGTGCATCATGCTCTTGCATCCCAATACCATCCAAATAACCTGCTTGATAAATAGGCTTACAAATTCTTACTATTCCATCGGCCTTTGCTGGAAGATGAGTATTATAATCATTATAATAAAGTTTAATTTGAGTTTCTCCGTATTCTATTGTATACTTGCGTGTAAATTCGAAAGCTTTCATTATATAGCTATTATCTCCAAATGTCAAATACCATTCGCTATCTGTAGTTCTATCAGTACCATTATCGTTTACTGCCTCATTAACTACATCCATTGCTGATAATAATCCTGGCCATCCTTCATGAATTAATCTTATTACTTCCTTAATATAATTTTCCATTCGTTTAATCATTTTTTCTTTACTTAAACGAGGACCATTCATTGTATAACCCGAACGAAAAAATTCAGCCGGAGTTTGACTATGCCATATCAAAGTATGTCCCCTAAAAGTAAAGCCCTGACGTTTAGCCCAATTAAGTTGTGCTATTAAATCTGCATTAAATTTTACGATTGGATGAATATCGGCAGAGTCTTTATTAGCTGCATTATTATATGCTGCTGCACTTGCTGCAATGTCTACTGTATACTGTGGTTTCATATTATTACCAGGGGACATACTGTTCATATGGTACTTAATTAAGTATCCTCCATTTTTTGAAACTACAGCAGATTGTCCTGGCACAACAGGGTCATCAGGTAAACCTATATGTCTATAAGAAAGCAAACATCCAATATAAAAATCTTTTGAATATACATTTTTTAATGCTGGTACATTTGTTTGAATTGTATCAGATTGTGAAAAAACTTTTTCACAGAACAAAATCACAGTAATTATGAAAATAAACAAGAAAGTATTTTTATAATAATTCATTTTGTTGCTCCTATAGTCGAGAAATTTTAAAAAACCAAGTTATAATTATCTTTTACTAGTTTGGTATTCCTTTATAAATTTTGTTATATCTTTTAAGGTTGCTACCCAAATATCTTTTTCATTTTCTTTAAGAAACTTAAGTAACTCTCGGTGGGACTGTAATGAAACATTTATAGAATGTTCACCTCCAACTCCATGAAACAAAAAAACTAAAAGTGTACTATTTCTTATTGCATCTTTTACTAACTCAATCAAATCTATGCTATTTTGACCATTAACAACATAGCAACCAATGTTATACAAATCTACTTTGTCTATTTTTTCATTAGTACTTTTAACCCCTCTTGCCGCAGGAAAGTTTTGTTTAACAATATTAACATAAGAAGAATCGCCAGCAATCATGTCTCCACATGGATAAGCAAAAGTTCTAACTTTTTGACCATCGACAGCCTCTAAAAGTACGTTATTCATTAATATTTCATCAGTTATTCTTTGCAATGAATACTTACTTAAATCATAATCAGATTTAACCCATTCTCTTCCTTGCAAATTTCCAATACAAGGATGAAATAATGTATGATTACCAAGTTCATGTCCATTTTTTGCAGCTTTTTTCCAATCATTAAGTCTATCTTTAAAACCCGGGAAGAATCCAGAAATATAAAAAGTAGCCTTAAAGCCAAGTGAATCTAGAAGAGGGATAACATTATCAAGATGAGTATTTAATGCATCGTCGTAAGTTAAAACGACAGCACACTTTTTATTATTCCAAAAATTATTCTGAGCAATTAAATGCTCTCTTATACAAAAAATCAGAAGAAATAAGAAAATCAAAAGAAATCTACTGTCAATTTTATACATCACTAATACTCAAATTTTATTGTAAAGATTATTTAAAGAAAGAACTTTTTGAATGGCTCAAATAAAATAACAGCCTGTCCATAAATCGTATGGACAGGCTGTTGTTCGAAGCTTTACTTAAACACCAACTACTACTTCATTAACATAAGTTTCTTTGTTGTTACAAAGTCGCCAGCTTTCAAAGTATAGAAGTAAATACCCGATGCAAGATTTGAAGCATCAAATTTAACTTTATATGTGCCAGCATTGAGGTTTTCATTTACTAGTTCAGCAACCACTCTACCTAAAAGATCATAAACTGTAAGTTTAACATTCTCACTCTTGGGTAATCCAAATTCAATAGTAGTAGTTGGGTTAAATGGATTTGGATAATTTTGAGCAAGGTAATAGTCTGATGGAATTTCTGCTGCTACATCTCTTACTGAAACAATTGTGTCAGGGATACTAATAGGATTGCCCAAATCTACTTGAACATCATATAAGTTAAGCTTAGTAGCATTAGATAGGTTACTTAATGCAAAGTTAATACTATTGATTCTCTTTACACTGCTCTTAGCATCATAAACAATTCCACCAAAGTTATAGGACTTATCCTCTTTGTAGATATAGAAACGGACCTCAGTTTTTCCATCAGTCTTTGGTTGTACTGAAAATGCAAAGTTGTACATACCTGCTGTTCCGACAGCATTCTTTGGCTTTTGACGAATATCCGAAATGGCATAACTTGAAGTATCAGTAGTTTCAAACCAAGTTCCATTAACAACTGCACCAACAGTACCTGCAGCTTTATTTTTACCCCATAAGAGCATTTCATTTCTACCGCTATGAGGCACAAATAGATAACCTGTTACTCCAGACTCTGAGGCAGTCCATTCATAACCATTTTCTGTTTGATTTAATCTTCCAGGATTTGGAATATAAGATAAACCAATTCTTAGTGAGGACCAACCTTCAAAACCTCCACCAACTAATTCCATTTTACCTGTAACAATCAAAGCTTTCTTGGTTGTCAAATCAACTGGGTCAAAAAATCCACCACTAAGTCCAGTCCAGCCATAAGATTTTCTATTTCCACCTACTGTAACATTACCAATTACATCTCCTGGAGTTAACTTCCAGCCACCAGTTTTTGCACCAATAAAGCCCCATCGTTCAACATAGTAAGCTTGCCATGGAGCTTCTGGAACTGTAATTGGGCTACCATAATCTACTTGAACGTCTTCTAAGTACATTCCAGTAACTGGGTTGCTTGTATTAATTGAGAAGCATACTCCATTAAATGTAGGTGCAATTGTAGTGGTATCAGTAAGTATGCCACCCCACCAGTAGCTATTATCTTCTTTTACAATGTAGAATCTTAATTCTTTAGTTCCATCAGTTTTTCTCTGAACAGAAATAGCAAATTTGTATGTACCTTTGCTAAATATAGCACCTGATGGTTTTTGATAAACAGGACCCATTGATAAGTTTGGACCAAAAGTACTTATCCAGTTTCCATTTCTAACAACGCCTACATGACCAGCACCACCATATGCCCAACTTGGTAACTCGTTTGCTCCACTTTGAGGTGTAAGCAAATATCCTCTTGCATAATTTTCTCTACCACTCCATGTGGCATTTGGAGTTCCTTTATTTTGTAATGTACCAGCACTATCATGATAGAATATACCATATCTTAGAGCACTCCAAGTACTTGGATCTCCACCTTCAAATCTAATCTTTCCTGTAACAATAACAGCTTTTTGAGTAGTTGCTGTTATTGGTTCAAGGAATCCACCTCTTATAGTTGACCAAACTCCTCCTGTGGTTATCTGAGAACCACTTTTAGCTCTAATTCCTGCATTACCAACAACATCGCCTGGAACAAACTCTGCACTTGAACTAAATCGAACAAGTTTACCCCAATTTTCTACATAATATGGTTGCCAAGGAGCTTCTGGTATTTCAATAGGATTACCCATATCTACCATAACATCTTCAAGATACATTCCTTTTAGAGGATTGTTTTCTGCTCCGTTACCTCCGTTTAGTCCAAAACATACACCATTAAATGTTGGTGGTATCCAAGTTGTATCTATAAAAGTTCCTCCCCACCAATAACTTTTATCAGTTCTCATTATATAAAATCTTAATTCCTTTTTACCATCTGCTCTTGGTTGTACGGAAATGGCAAAATCATAAGTACCATCTTTAAATATAGCTCCAGTAGGCTTTTGATAAACTACACCTAAAGAAAGGTTATTACCAAATGTACTAATCCAGTTCCCATTTCTTACTACACCAACCATACCTGCCCCACCTGCTGCCCAGCTTGGTAATTCATTTGCACCGCTATGAGGTATAAGCAAATAGCCTTTAGCAGCGGTTTCTTGCCCAGACCATGCAGCATCTGGAGTATTTGGATTTTGCAAAGTACCAGGGTTATCATGTTGGAATAGACCCCATCTTAGCCCACTCCATGTGCTTGGTCCAGCACCTTCAAATCTAATTTTCCCTTTAACAATAACAGCTCTTGTAGTTGTAGCCGTAATTGGTTTAGCAAAGCCTCCTCTAATTACAGTCCAACCTTGATTACTTGGAATTTGTCCGCCATCTTTTCCTTTAACACCTGCATTACCAACAACATCACCAGGAACAAATACAGCGGTTGGGCTAAATCTTACAAATTTACCCCAGTTTTGTATGTAATAAGGTTGCCATGGTGCATCTGGAACTGTAATTGGGTTACCAAGTTCTACTCTAACACCATAAAGCTTAAAGGCTTTCATTTTTGTAGTAATTCCATCCCCAACACCAAAGCAAATACCATTAAACTTAGTAGAAACTTTTTCAGGATCTTTAACTACTCCACCAAACCAGTACTTTTTATCAACATGGTACATATACCAGCGAATTTCATTCGAGCCATCGGGCATTGGTTTAACAGAAATAGCAAAGTCGTATACACCAGCAACAATTTCTGCAAGTGATGGTTCTTGTTCTACTGCTATTAAAGGTTTCCCATTGTTTGTATATGTACTATTCCATCCTACTCCACCGTTTACCGTCCAAACTGTTCCTACCCCACCCGTACCGTTAGCCATATCAGCACCATTAGACCTAGGAGTAAATTGATAGCCATAATGAACGCCTGTACCTGTCCATCTTGCAGAATCTGTATATTGCTTTATTAATTGGCCTTCGTCTGTCCAGTATGTTAATGCATAACGAAGAGGAACATAGCTTGCACCTGGTCCTTCTCCTACATATTCAAATCTACCTGTAACTACAATTGCTTTTTCTAATGTAGCTTCAATAGTTCTTCCAAAACCGCCACGAATTGTTGCCCATTTTGGTGGTGGTCCCTCAGCACCCATTCCAGCATCACCAGGAGGAGTATTTTGTCTATTTAGAATTGGCCAACCATCTCCTCTTACAGTTGAACCCCATAATGTAACAAAAGATGGGTCTACTACACGAGTAACAACAATTTTATCAACCCATATTATTGTATTGTCGTTGAAAGGACTTCCAAAATGTAATTTTATTTGATTATCTGGAACATTAACAGTGGCAGTCATTGAGTAAGTAAATGTTTGAGGAGTTGTTGTTACATTAGCAGTATCATTAAGGTACTTTGTATAAGGTGAACCTTTAATTTCGAAAAGAGCATTAATTTTTGCATTTTTGTTTGCTACTGCCATAAAAGATAAGGTATACTTATAACCTGAGACTAGTGGCAAATCAGCAACACGCTGGATTTTGTACATTACATCGCCGCCTTTTGTAATAGTAAGCCTATACGAATTAGTCCCAGAAAGTTTTCCTGTATTATCGATAGCGAAAGTAACACTGGCTGTTGCATTGTCTACCCATCCAGTGTTCCATTTACCATCACCTGCATCAAATTCATCGGAAAAAACTACTTCTTGTGCCAGTAGTCCCGATGCAAACCAGAAAGTTGCTAGCATAAATAGTTTTAGTTTTTTTAACATACTTTCTCCTCCTGATTTTTAGAGAAATAATTTTAATTAAAGAATACTATTTTCACGGATTATTTCATTAAAATTAATTTCTTAGTTATTGTTGTGTTTTCTGCTTCGAGTCTGTACAAATAAACACCACTTGATAAATTCGAAGCATCAAATGTGGCAACGTAATTTCCTGCATTTTGGTATCCAGCAAAAATTGTAGCAACTTCCTGTCCTAAAAGATTAAACACTTTTAACCTTATATATCCTGATTTTGGTATTGAATATTCAATATTTGTTACAGGGTTAAATGGATTTGGATAATTTTGTTTGAGAACATATTCTTTTGGTAATAAACCTGGAAGTTCTTTCACACTAGTTGGAGAACCATACTTCAACCAATTATTAATTGTTTCCCATTCTTTTGCTCTCTGGTTTGCCTTCCATTGTGCATATTTTTCGGGGAACCAATTTAAATCTCCAAGTGGATATCCTCCCATGGCAGCAGTTAAAAGCGTTGGATTTGTATAAGCTAAATTTTCTGGCAATGGCCATTTCTGTTGAAATCCTGCTTCAGGAGCAAATGACCAGTCAATATCTGCATTATTCCACCATTTAAACATTATAAATTGCTTCAGTGCATCTACATTTGTTGCAGGAACTATAAACTGTGGATCAATACCTTTTTTATCTGGATACTTAGGATTATTATCACAATAAATTGTTGCCCAATCAACATTAATTGTCTTAAATACTTTATTACCTTGAGCGTCAACTGAATCCATAAAAGCAATTTCATTTTTACCTAACATAGGAGAAGGATTAAATAGGAGCATTTGTTCTCTATTTCTAATTCTTTCTTTACTCCAATCACTTTCTTTATACCATGCTTTCATCCAATCCTGATAAACATAGTTAATATATCCTATATAGATTTTTCGATCAGTATCTTTAAAATCCACTTTAAATCTAAAAGAATCTACTGGTGTAATACCATTAATAAGACCACCACCTGGAGAATTACATTTACCAGCTAAATAGTCATTATAATTTTGACCACTTCTGCAAACATCATAAGCTCTATGACCATACATATAAGGATTAATAAATAAAGAATTTGCAATTACAGCGTTCCTAATCCAACCAGCAGATTGAAATACCCATTCGACAGTATTCAACACAGTGCAGTGGTTAATAAAAACATTATCACTATACTCGTTGCCCTCTTGCATAATAAGACGGCTTAAATTTGTAAATGTACAGTTTTCAAAGAAAAGGGTATCGTAATGCCAACCTGAGCTTTGATATGGGAATGAAACTGCTCTGCCATAATATCTAAAATGGTTATCAGAATTATTTCTCCAATAACAATTAGTAAACTTTCCAACAAAGTGGTCTGCTTTAACACATATAGCACCTGCAGCCTCTGCTCCTATTCCAGCATAATCAAACAAACATCCATCAAAAATTCCTCTTTCAGGGTCATTTTCGGGCCTCTGATTTTCAAAAGTTACAGAGGTCATTAATTTATTTCCTAAAATATCTGCATGACGAAACCAAATGTTTGTAGCCTTAATATCACCATAACTCTGTATAATGTATTGTCTATCGATATTCTCTTCTGTCCATACAATTTGTGGAGGAGCACTCTCTTGGGTTTTCCCCGGTTTCGGAGCATACAATTCAAGGTTTTGACCATGATCGAGATATATGCTTCTACTTAATACATAAACTTCATACGGCTTCAATTTAAACACAGTATTGTTTATTTTACCTGCTTTAATAGCCGCCTCAATAGCATCGTTAAGAGTTCCATATTTCTTTGTTTCAAAAAAACCTGGAACAACTACCGTATCTTTTTTTTGTGCTAAGAGTGAATTTTCTATCAGTAAAATAATTAATGCAATAAAAATTATTAATTTTTTCATACTTCACTCCTTTTTTTTTATTGAATTGTAGTATGTTTAATTTAATATCTTAGTCTAATTCCTACATTTGCTACTAAACCATAATTTTGAATATTAGTAAATCCATTAATTGACCTTTGTATTGATTGTGTATTGGCATTATTTAAATTACTGAAGTCTAAGTAAAGTTCAGCATTGTAAAATGGTAATTTCTGACGAGCTGAAAGATCAACTCTAAAGTAGTCTTTTGCATAAGAATCATTCTCAGGATATCTTCCCCCATTACCTGTTACAACTTGGTCGTTATAAACAAATGAGAATCTTATGGAAAATCCTTTATAATCAAATCCAATGAATGAATTCAACACATGATTAGGCTGGTCTATTAAACGGCCTGCAAATGAACTATCAATTAGTACTGGAATTCTTTGACGTCCTACAATTTTAACTTTTACATCATAGAATGGATATCTTGTATCGGACCAAATTCGGGAGTAATTAACCCCTAAAATTAACCCATTAAATGGATAAGGCAAGTACCAAAATGTATGCTGAAAATCAAACTCAAGTCCTTTTACAGTAGCCTTGAAAGGATTATTAAAAGGCCTATATACCATTGCGTTGGATTTTCCTGTTGTTGGGTTGATAACTGGTGTAACTACTAAAGCCCCATTACGAATAATTTGATAGCGACGCAATGAGTCAATCTTTGCACCTTCGGCAGCATCTAATTGATACGAAGCATTGTAAACAAAATCCTTTATAGTTTTATAAAAACCACCTATAGTCAACAACCCGATTTCATTACTATGAAATGTAAAATTAAGGTCTTGGTTGAAAGCTTTTGCAGGTCTTAAGTCAGGGTTGCCTGTATAAATTTGATTATTCTGAGTAATTGTAAATTTAGGACTAATCAAATGATAATCTGGACGAGAAAGCGTTTGTGTATAAGCATAACGAATATCTAACCATTTCAATGGTGAATATTTGATTTGCCCCATAGGTAGCAAAAATTCATTGCCTCTATGAGAAGTTGTATCGTACATAATTTGAGCTTGAGCATTTCTCATATCTCTTGCATTGTAAGCAAAATATTCTGTTTTTACTTTCTCATATCGTACACCACCAATAATCATAAAATCCCAAAAATTAATCTTAGACATAACATATGAAGCATAATATTTTTCCTTATAATTATAATCATTAGTAAGTTTTTGATAAGGACCATTATACCATCCACCTTTGTCACCAGAGCTAAAATCTTTATTTGATGCATCAAATTCTGGTTTACTCATTATGTAATTTAAAATATCATTCAATACATTTAAGTTTGCTGCATAAAAAATTCGACCGTATTTGTTATCAAGAAATGGGTCATAAAGTTTACTATCATTACTAATAAAAGAACTACCTACTAATTCACCACGAGTATTTGTAGAAATACCAAATTGATTTTTAATGGTTCTCATTAAATTTGTTTGTATATCTGTGTCAGTAGAATTAGCATTACCATTAAAACCTAAGTATGGAGCCTCTTGGTCTACGCTGTTTCGTTGATCGTAAAAATATCCACCAAATTTAAATGAACCTGTAATAAAATTGAAGAAATTAAATGGGAATTCAAAATCACCTTTTAAAGAATATTTCTTTTCTTTATAAAAGTTACTAAAGAGATTTCCACTTCTCAAAACAACCTCCTCTGCCCCTTTATATTTAGTCAAAAGATATGTTAGGTCTTCTGGTTTTACATTATCTCTTTTTACACCTGCTTGCAATGCATCAGTTTGATTAAAATTAAATACAGGTGATTTATCTAAGTCATTAGATGCAGAAGTGTAACTTGCAGATAAATCAACATTTACAAAGTTCAAATCATAGTCTAATTTAATTGAATTCATTTGTTGACTTATTATATTTTCCCCAGATCTCAGCTGCCATTCCATTCTACCATTATCATAATTAATCGTTTGTCGATGTTCGGTAAAATCAGAATTTAATCTTGCAAACATATTAACAAGTTTAATCGAACCATTTGGTATATTGTAATCAAGGATTAAATTTGCACCATAGCGTCGTCGAGTTTCTAAGTGCCTATTGAATGAAACTGAGGAAACTTTAACGGGTCTAAATCCAGTAGTTGGGTCAATTTGTGATTGTTCAGCTGCTAAGCTATAACTTGCACTCATGTTATCTGAATTTCTATCGTAAGACTCTAAATTTATTAAAGCATAAACACCCAATTTATCATTGAAAAACCTATTGCTTGCCGAAGCAACTCCTCTATAATTTCCATAATATTTACTTTTTGCAGTGTAGCCTTGTTGCCATAACAAATTCCAATGCAATCCAGATGGGGCTTCTCTTAGTTCCATGTTTACTGTTCCACCAATCGAATTAGCATTCATATCAGGAGTTAAAGATTTATAAACAGCAATTGTGCGTAACATATAAGGAGATATCATACTTAAATCTACACTACGGTCGTTATTAAGTCCACCAGTTTGAACATAAGTATCTGACGTAAGTCCTATCGATGAGCTTCCTGTAGCAGAAAGTTTTACACCTTCGACTTCAACAGCATTATATTTAGGAGAAAGACCACGAATTACAATTTTATTATCTTCGCCAGAACTTTTAGTTGTTGTAATACCTGGTAAACGACTAAGAGCGGCAGCAGCATTAAAATCGGGTAATTCTTGTATTCTTGCTTCTGAAACTACGTTAACAATTTTATCAGAAGTCAACTGCTGATTAATTGCTGCTAGCTGACCCTGAGCTTGCGCCGTAATAATAATATCTTCTCCTTCTATTGCAGTTAATTTCAAGTAAAAATCTTGTGCCAATGTTCTATTAGGCACAATTTCTACTTCGACACTTTGAGATTCATATCCTATGTAAGAAACAACTATAGTATGACGCCCTGCAGGTATATTTCTTATTATATATTCTCCATCAAGATTACATGCAGCACCTAAAGAAGTACCTTTAACTACTACATTGGCACCAGGCAATGGGTCTTTGGTATCTCTATCGTAAACTATTCCCTTGATACTTCCTCTTGCCTGCGCAAATAGATGAGGAGTAAATACTAATACTAGTAAAAAAGCACTTATAAATTTTTTTAATGTAAATTTTGTAGTCATTGAAGCCTCCTCTCTTTAAATTATATTTTCTAGAAAGAACACTTTATCATATCTCTAATTAGACTAGATATTTTTCTATGTAATCTAATTTTACAGACTTATAAATTAATCATTCAACAGTTAATAATGTCTTTAATAAATCTTTATCCTGTGATGAATTACCTACCATTATTTCAAATTCACCGGGTTCCACAACATATTTCATATCAACATTAGTAAAAGCAAGTAATTCAGGAGTAATATCAAAAATCACTGTTCTTGATTCACCCGGCTGAAGTTTTATCTTCTTAAATCCTCTTAATTCTTTAACAGGTCTTGTTACGGAACTACATAAATCTCGTATATATAATTGAACTACTTCTTCACCAGCATACTCACCAACGTTTTGAACAACAACCGAAACTTGTGTAGTCTCATCAATTTTTATTCTTTCTTTAGCTAATCTAAAATTACTGAAAGTGAATTTAGTATAACTCAACCCATATCCGAAAGGGAAAAGTGGAGTAACATCATCAAAAAGATAACCTCTTCTAGCAGATGGTTTATAATTATAAAAGCATGGTATATGACCCGCAGAGCGCGGAACTGAAATAGGTAATTTTCCACTGGGATTATAATCTCCAAATAAAACATCTGCTACAGCATGACCTGTTTCTTGTCCTAAGTACCAGCATTCTAGAATTGCATTAGCATTTTCTTTAATGAAATTTATAGTGTTTGGTCTACCATGAAATAGCAGTACTATAATTGGCTTTCCTATTTTTAGTAGTTCCTCAAATAATTTATTTTGCCTACCTAACAAATCAATATTAGCACGGTCACCAAGATGAGTTTTACTCCATGCTTCACGCGAAGTCTGTTCATTTTCTCCAATTGCTAAAATTACAACCTCGCACTTTTTAGCTACCTCAACAGCTTCTCTAATTAATAATTCATCTTCTTCTGGTTTAGGCAAAACTACTTCGTCAATATTCCAAGCCCCACCTACTGTTATTTTGCAACCTTCGCTATAAAAGACTTCTACTTTATCTCCTACTTTTTCTTTTATACCTTGAAGTACACTAGTATAATATCTTGGTGTACCATGATATCCCCCAAGTAATACTCTATCTGCATTAGGACCAATTACTGCTAAGCTTTTTACATTTTTTAATGGCAAAATATTGTTTTCATTTTTTAATAAAACAATAGTTTCTCTTGCTGCTTGTAATGCTAATTGTCTATCTTCTTTTAGTTTTTCTTCAAATTGGATTGCATCTGTATGAATATATGGGTCATCAAATAATCCTAATTGAAATTTATACTTCAGCATTGGTGCAATAAGTTCATCAATCTCTGATTCTTCAATTACACCATTTTTAACTAATTCTAATATTTTTGGATAGCAATCAGGGTTAGGCAACTCTATGTTTACTCCTGCTTTCACTGCAAGTCTTGCAGCATCTGCTTTATCTTTTGCGACACAGTGACTTACTGTTTCTTCGCGGTAATGTAATTCAGTTATAGCATAATAGTCAGATACAACATATCCTTTAAAATTCCATTCATCACGCAAAACATTCTTCAAAAGCCATTTATTAGCATGAGAAGGAATTCCATCAATTTCATTGTATGAAGCCATCACACTAATTGCTTTCCCTTTTTGTATTGCCTCTTTAAAAGGGTATAAAAACGTATCTCTTAAAAATCGTTCTGAGAAATTTGCAGGAGCACAGTTTGTACCTGATTCTGGTTGTCCATGTGCAGCAAAATGCTTCAATGTAGCAATAACTTTATTCTGTCCTTTTAATTTTCCGTCTCCTTGTAAACCTTTAACAACTGCTATACCCATTTGAGCAACAAGGTAAGGATCTTCTCCAAATGTTTCTTCTACCCTACCCCATCTTGGATCTCTTGCAACATCTACTACAGGCGTTAAAGCTTGATGAGTCCCTCTTGTTCTTGCATCTTCTGCTATAGCTGAAAATATTTTTTCTACTAATTTAGTGTTGAAAGTTGAAGCTAGTCCAATTGGTACAGGATAACTTGTTGCATCCTTTGCAGCTAAACCATGTAAACACTCTTCATGAAATATTACTGGTATTCCAAGTCTTGTCTCTTCAACAAAAAATTTTTGAAGCTTATTTGCCATTTCAACCATTTCAGTTGGTGAAAGACCTCCATTAGTATCACTAAGTCTTGCAATTTGTCCTATTCCGTTTTTTAAATGTTCTCTAATTTTTTCCATACTAAAATTACCGTTATCATCATAAAATATTTTTTTCTTATCCTCCCAAATACATAGCATTTGAGCAATCTTTTCTTCTAATGTCATTCTTTTAATTAAATCTTCGGTTCTTTTCTCTGGTGATAGGTTTGGATTTTTGTAGTCTAACAATGCGTCTGTAACTGTTTGATTATTTCTCGATTGTTGTTCCATATTTATCCCTGTAAAATTTTACATTTTACTTTTTTTAAAGACCAAAATTAAAGTTAATTACAACTTATTTTCATTACAATACATTACCAGTTCAAACTTAATTATACCGTTTCAATAATACAAGAAATAATTTTTTTAATCAACTAGTTTTTATAGCAAAAAAATACAAATTCTAAAGTAAGTTTTATTTTAGAAAATCTACTCTTTATTCTGATATATTTACATTAAGAAATTTCTGAAACTTTAGAAATGAAAAGTATCGAGTTTATCAAATCTGTCTACAAAATAGATGATTTACCAAAAAGAGAGTTACCTACAGTTATATTATGCGGCAGGTCTAATGTAGGGAAATCTTCTTTTATAAATTCGATTTTCTCTCCATTAAAAATTGCAAGAACTAGCTCTGAACCTGGTAAAACACGATGCCTTAATTACTACCTTGTAGAAAACAAATTTTATATTGTAGATTTACCTGGATTTGGCTATGCAAAAGTATCTATAAAAGAGAGAAAAGAATGGCAAAAATTAATTGAATCATATATCGATTCAAACAAAAATATTGTTCTTGCATTTCATCTTATAGATTGTAGACACTCTCCGTTTAAGACCGACTACCTTTTACATGATTACATAAAAAGCAAAAACATACCTTACTATGTAATTTTTAATAAAGTAGACAAACTCAAACAATCAGAAATTTCTTTACTTAAGAAAAAAATAAATGAATTCTTCCCAGAATTAATATTAGGTACAAATGCATTTTTATATTCTTGTACAAAAAATATTGGTAAAAAAGAAGTTGTAAAGTTATTATCCAATCTACTGCTTTCATGAAATATTCACAAAACTTTATTATTATTGAATAAAAATTTTACATAATTATTTTATTCTGGTGAAAGATGGGATTGTCCGAAAAATTTAAAAAAAGATTTTTAATTTTTATCTTCATTCCCATCTTAATTATTATTCCATTTCTAACAGAAGATACTCTTCTAAAAATTATTGCTGGTGCTATTTTAATTATTTATGTTGGATTCATAATATTTTTACGAGATTCTAAATCTGAAACAACAGACAACGACTATAAAATACAAGATGATTCTCAAAATAAATTTCATAGTGAAAAAAATAATTATATTACTGATGAAGGAGAAGAATTCAAAATTATTTCACCTGTAAAAAATATTGAAGTAATTACTTCAGAAAATTTTATTCCTTCTATTAATAGAAACAAAGACGTTTTTAAACCTCCGGATTTCAAAGAGAATTTTAATAAAATAGCCCGAGAAGAGTTTCCAAAAGATGTAAGTCAAGATGAACAGTTTGGATTTGTTTTAGAAAAAATTTTAAGTGTCATTAAAGATGCTTATATGGCACATACTGCAGCATTCTTTTGGTATAACAAGAATAGAAAAAGATTAACTCTCGAAAGATATATTTCAAGTTCGTCTCAAATTACAAAACAAAGATTTGAACTAGAAGATGATATCTTAAGCAAAATTGTACAAAAAGAAGAACCAGAAATATTAACAGATATTTCTCCTAATGCCGAAGCTGATGTTATAAGATACTACAATACTCCTCAAGGAATCAAAAGTTTTGTTGGGGTTCCTTTATTTTACGGAAAAAATTTAACAGGAATTCTTGTACTAGATTCAAAAGTTAACGACGCTTTTGGAATCGAACAAATTTATTCCTTAGGCAAGGTTGTTAGAATTATCTCAATAATAATAAGTTTATTTGAAGAAAAATTTTCTGAATCACTTACCGAACAAAGATTAAAAGCATTACTTGGAATCTTAGGACAAGATAAAAAGTTTGAAACAGAATCAGACATTTTTTCTGCACTTGATAATTCTGTGAAAGATCTTATTGATTGGGATGTATTCACTTTTGTTTCATATAATCCTAACGAACAAAAATTCAAAACTTCAAGAATAATAAACAAAACTTCTCTCAAATATGTTGGAGAAAATCTCGAAATTGATTTAACAAATACTCTAGTAGGAAAAGCAATATTAAGTTTTACACCTGTAAAAATCGACGATACCTCGGCCATCGAAGTGCCCCGTTTTTCAAAAAACGAAGATGTAAGTTTTGATGGATCATTTTTAGCTATACCATTAATTTATGACGATCAGAATTTTGGTGTGCTTTGTTTCGAAAGTCTCAAAAAAAATCTTTACACAAATAACGACGTTAATTTCATCAAAAATGCTACTAAATTTTTTGCTTATATTCTTCACTCATATTCTACTATAAATATTCTCAAAAGCTTTTTGACTTATGATATCGAAACTAAAACTTTAAATCATGATGCTTTCATTGAAAGACTTACTGTAGATTTAGTAAGAAGTAAAGAATTAAATCTACCTGGAGCAATTGCTCTAATTAAAATAGATGAATTTTTAGAACAAGAATCCCTCTTTGATGACGACCCATTCCCAAAAGTTCTAAAAGCAATTGCACAAATGATAAGAGATGAAATGACACCAATGAACTTATTAGGAAGATTAGATGAAAGAATTTTTGCCGTGTACTTCTTTAACACTCAACCAAAAGATGTTTTTCTATGGGCAGAAAAATTAAGAGTAAAAATTGCTCGAAAACCAATATCAGTTACATTAAAACAAACAATTTTCACAGTCTCAATTGGCGTTGCATCAACTACAAATAAAACAGATGTTAAGGAAGTAATAAGCGACGCTGAACTTGCACTTAAAAAAGCTCTTGAAAAAGGTGGCAATACAGTCAAAACTATCTGAAAAGAAAAGTGAACAATTTTATCATAATAATACTTGATGGTCTTGGCATAGGAGAATTACCTGATGCTAATAAATATAACGACGAAGGCAGTAATACACTTTCCAATATGGCAGAATTTGTTGGCGGACTAAATTTACCAAACCTTCAAAATTTTGGACTAGGAAATATTTCTTATATTAAGGGTGTAGACCCTGTTATTTCTCCATTAGCATCTTTCGGTAAAATGACAGAAGTTTCTGTAGGAAAAGACTCTACAACTGGTCATTGGGAACTTGGAGGATTAATAATAAAAAAACCCTTCCCTCTCTATCCAGATGGATTCCCAAAAGAATTAATTCAAAAATTTATCTATGAAACGAAAGTTGAAGGTATACTTGGTAATATACCTGCATCTGGTACAGAAATAATTTTAAAACTTGGAGACGAGCATGTTAGAACCAAATTTCCTATAATTTATACTTCTGCAGATTCTGTATTTCAAATTGCTGCCCACGAAGATGTAATTCCTATAGAAAGATTATACGAAATATGTGAAATTGCAAGGAAGAAGGTTTTAATTAATGAACATGCAGTAGCGAGAGTAATTGCTCGACCATTTACAGGAACATCAAATAACTATATAAGAACTACTAACAGAAAAGATTTTTCTTTAGACCCATTTGATAACACAATACTCGACTACTTATTTAATGAAAATATAAATACAATTGCCATAGGAAAGGTAAACGATTTATTCAACTACAGAGGAATAAAAATTCAGATCAAAACAAAATCTAATTCAGAAGGTATTGATAAGATTATAGAAGTAACAAAAGAAGTAAAAGACTCCTTTATTTTTGTAAATCTTGTTGATTTTGATGTTTACTATGGTCATAGAAATGACCCCATAGGATTTGCAAATGCATTAAAAGAGTTTGATAACAGATTACCAGACATTCTAAAAAATGTAGATGAGTCCGATGCTTTAATTATTACTGCTGACCACGGCAACGACCCTACAACTACAAGCACCGATCATAGCAGAGAATATGTACCTTTATTATTTTACAGAAAAAACAAAAAGGGAAAAAATCTTGGAGTAAGAAAAACTTTTGCAGATGTCGCACAAACAGCAGCTAATTTTTTTAAAGTAAATAATTGTCTATATGGGAGAAGCTTTTTATATGAGTGAAGAAAATTTAATTAGATTAATTTCTTTTAAAACTACAATTAAAGAAGATGGAACTTTCGTTTACCCTGTTGAAGAAGTAAAAAAAATTTTTCATCATGGCTATAACGAAATTATAGTTAATATTTATACTACAACTAATAACTACATAGCAAAATCTGGGATTGATATAAACCTTTATCAAAAAATTAAAGATACTCAAGGTATACCAGAAGAAATTGTCATTAATCTAATTAAGTCAAAGGGCAGCTTAAAAAACTCTAACATTAAAGAAAGATTATTTAATGAAAGAAAAAGAACATTTTCTAATTGAAACAGATATTTTAATTGAACACTTAGTACACAATGAAAATGATTTTTCCGACCTTGAAGTTGCTATGATAAACGGGATTTGTTTTACAACTGTTATAAATGCTGCCGAGTTATACTTTAATGCTACTGATGAAGAAAGATATGCAGTGGACAATCTTTTCAAGGCTTTAAAAGTTTTAGGTCTTAATTCAAGATACAGTTTGAACATTTCAGAATTTTTTAATAAAGTTGCGACCGTGCGTGACGCATTAATTTGTACTGTAGCTAAGATTAACAAATTAACTATTTTAACAAACGACATTAACAAATATAAACATAGTGGGTTAGTTATTATTCACCCAAAAAATTTGAGAGGCAAAATTGATACTTGGTAAAGTAATCGGAACTGTTTGGTCAACACGAAAAGATGAAAATCTTGTTGGAGCAAAATTCTTAATAGTAAGGCAGCTTGATTTCGACTTTACCCCAAAAGATTCAACACTAATTGCTGTCGATTCTGTGGGGGCTGGGGTAGGAGAAATAGTTATTGTTACTCAGGGAAGTTCAGCTCACCTAACTTCTTTTACACAAAATAAACCTGTAGATGCTGTCATTATAGCAATAGTCGATAAACTTGATGTAAAAATTAATGAATAACAATTTATGTGTCATATCAAAATTAATTGTAATTTATTGGGCAATTAAATCTAACTTATGCATAGTAAAATTCATAAATTCGAATTAGATTTTAGTTTGTACTTACTTTTACAAAAAAATTATAATGTTTTCAAAATGCACAATAATCTTAATAGAAACAAAATAGGAGGTATGCCGTGAAAATAACCAAACAGTTTACAAACCGCGAAAGCCTCTCATTAGACAAATATCTTCAAGAAATTGGTAAAGTAGATCTATTAACCCCTGAAGACGAAATTGAGCTCGCAAAAAGAATAAAAAAAGGAGATGAAAAACCACTCGAAAAATTAGCTAAAGCTACTCTACGTTTTGGTGTTTCAGTTGCAAAAAAATATCAAAATCAAGGATTATCATTAGGAGACTTAATTAACGAGGGTAACCTCGGTTTAATAAAGGCTGCCAAAAGATTTGACGAAACTAGAGGGTTCAAGTTTATCTCTTACGCTGTTTGGTGGATACGTCAGTCAATACTTCAAGCATTGGCAGAACAATCAAGAATAGTACGACTTCCATTAAATAGAGTTGGGGCATTAAATAAAATTGGAAAAGCTTACAGTAATCTTGAACAAGAATTTGAGCGTGAACCAAGTGCACAAGAATTGGCCCAAGAATTAGATATGGATGTAAATGAAATTACAGATGCACTGAGAGTTTCTGGAAGACATGTTTCTATGGATGCTCCTTTTGCTCAAGGTGAAGATAACCGTTTGCTTGATGTTTTATCTAATGAAGAGGTTCCATCTCCAGACCACAGACTTATGACTGAATCACTTAAAAAAGAAATCGAAAGAGCTTTATCCACTCTAACAGACCGAGAAGCAGAAGTAATTAAACTATATTTTGGACTAAATGGTGAACATTCGTTAACATTAGAAGAAATAGGTGAAAAATTTAATCTTACTAGAGAAAGAGTACGTCAAATCAAAGAAAAAGCCATTAGACGCTTAAGACACACATCTAGAAGCAAAAATTTAAGAGCATATTTAGGTTAATTCTTTTCAATATGTCTATTAAAGTTCTAAAATTAGCAGTAATAATATTAATCTCAACAAATTTATTTATAGGTTGTACTCCTTCTTCGAGTGCACAAAGATATAATCAACAAAAAATTAAAAAAACACAGCAGAAAAAATCTATAAGATTTACATCTCAAGATTCAATTAAAAACTCTACTCAACAAAAGAATGCAAATTCAGAAATAACTAAAACACCTTCTGATACTTTACAAGATGAATTTGACGAGTTACCTGTTGAAGAAAATCCTATCGATAAAGAAAAATTTGTTGCTAATTATAAAAACTATATAAATCCTGATATACCTCTTAGCTTCAGAGAAAAAATATTACTCGAAGTAATAAAATATCTTGACGCTCCATATAAATATGGGGGTAATTCAAATGAAGGAATAGATTGTTCTGGCTTTATAAGGCAAATTTTCCTAAACTCTTTTTCAATTGAACTACCTCGTTCTGCAAGAGAACAATTTATGATTGGGGAAAAAGTTGAAAAAGATGAATTAGAATTTGGAGATTTAGTTTTCTTTAATACTAGTCGCCGCGTTAAACCAGGTCACGTTGGAATTTATATTGGGGATAATCAATTCGTTCATTCAAGTAGAAAACTTGGGGTTACAATTTCTTCGCTAAATGAAAAGTATTATGCCAAGAGATATTATGGTGCCAGAAGAATTGAAATACCACAGGAATAATTCATTAAGAAATCTAATCTTTCTAAATAATAATTTGGAGAAAAAATGGAATATAGAGTTGAAACCGATAGCTTGGGAGAAGTAAAAGTACCTGCAGATAAGTATTACGGTGCTCAAACTGCAAGGTCATTAATGAATTTTAAGATTGGAGCTGAAAGATTCCCATTCGAACTAATAAGAGCATTAGCAATAGTAAAAAAAGCAGCGGCTCTTACAAATAATGAACTAGGACTTTTGTCGGATGAAAAAAAGAATTTAATTGTAAAAGCTGCAGAAGAAATAATAGAAGGTAAACTTAATGAGCATTTTCCTCTTGTTGTATGGCAAACTGGTAGTGGTACTCAAACTAATATGAATGTAAATGAAGTAATTGCAAATCGCGCAATTGAAATGGCTGGAGGAGTTTTAGGAAGTAAAAAACCTATACACCCAAATGATGATGTAAATAAATCTCAATCTACCAATGATGCTTTTCCAACAGCTATACATATAGCAGCTGTCGAAGAAATTCATAGAAGATTGATACCAATGGTTACAAAACTAAGAGATGCACTTGAAGTAAAATCAAAAGAATTCATGCATATAATTAAAATAGGTAGAACACATTTAATGGATGCAACTCCACTTACACTAGGCCAAGAATTTTCTGGTTATGCACAGCAACTAACAAATGGTCTTGAAAGAATAAAAGATGCATTAAAAAGACTTTATGAAATTCCACTTGGTGGAACTGCTGTTGGCACTGGATTAAATACACATCCCGATTATGCAGTAAAGGTAGCAGAAAAAATTTCGGAAATTACTGGTAAACCATTTAAGACAGCTCCAAACAAATTTGAAGCTATGGCTGGAAAAGATGCTTTAGTTGAGATGAGTGGTGTATTAAAAACATTAGCAGCTTCGTTAATGAAAATAGCAAATGATATTCGTTGGCTTGCTTCTGGACCAAGATGCGGAATTGGTGAAATATCTTTACCAGAAAATGAACCAGGAAGTTCTATAATGCCAGGCAAAGTCAATCCTACTCAATCAGAAGCAATGACAATGGTTTGCGCACAAGTTTTTGGAAATGATGTTACTATTAACATAGCTGGCGCAAGTGGTAACTTTGAGTTAAATGTTTTCATGCCTGTAATTGCATATAATATTTTACAATCAATAAGATTACTTGCCGATGCATGTGAGAGTTTTACTGATAATTGTGTTGTTGGAATTACTGCTAATGAAAATAATATTAAAAAACACCTCGAAAATTCTTTAATGCTAGTGACTGCTTTAAATCCGGTTATCGGTTATGATAATGCAGCTAAAGTAGCAAGGAAAGCTTATAAAGAAAATAAAACATTAAAAGAAGCCGCTATAGAACTCGGCTTTTTAACTCCTGAAAAGTTTGACGAAATTGTAAGACCAGAAAAAATGATAGGGCCTCAAAAATAAATTCTGGCATTTTTAAAAAAAGAGACTTGCAAATTGCAAGTCTCTCATATTTCTGCAAATAGTATTTAAATTCCTTTATTCAGTCTTTGCTTCAGCAACAGCTTCTTTTTCTTCAGTTGGTTTTTCTTTCTCTACTTTAGATTTCTTTTCTTGTTTTGGTTTTACAATACCACTATAATCAACTAACTCTATAATAGCCATTTCAGCACCATCCCCTTTTCTTTGACCTAATTTTACAACTCTAGTATAACCACCTGGTCTATCACCAATTTTAGGTATTATTTCTTTAAACAATTCCTTTACAACGCTTTTATCTTTAATATCAGCTGATACATATCTTCTGGCGGCAACTGTATCTTCTTTTGCTTTAGTAATTATTGGTTCAATAAAAGTACGTAATTCTTTTGCTTTTGCAACCGTAGTTTTAATTTTTTTATGTTTTAACAACGAGGTTGCAAGATTTCTCAATAATGCCAGACGGTGTTCTGAAGTCCTTTTTAACTTTCTTCCTTTAACTCTGTGTCTCATTATTTAACCTTAACTATTTTTTTTCTGATTTATCTGAAAGATATTTATCTACATTCATACCAAAATGTAGTCCAAAACCTTCAATAATCTCTTTTAGTTCAGCAAGAGATTTTCTTCCAAAGTTTCTAAATTTAAGCATTTCATTTTCATCGCGTCTTACTAAATCGGCTATAGTCTTTATATTAGCAGATTTTAAGCAATTATGAGAACGAACACTTAATTCAAGATCATCGACACTTGTCATTAATATTTTTCTAATTCTTTCTGTTTCTGCATCAACTTGAGTTTCAACTTTTTCTTCTTCTGGTTCTGTATCGAAGTTAATAAATAACTGAATATGATCTCTTAAAATTTTTCCAGAAGTAGACAATGCTTCCTCTGGAGTAATTGAGCCATCTGTAGTAATTTCGATAGTTAATTTTTCATAATCATTTCTTTCACCAATACGAACATTCTCCACATCATAACGAACATTAACAATAGGAGTAAAGATTGAATCGATGGGGATTGTTCCAATTGTCATATCAGGTGTTTTTTGTTCTTCTGCCGGAACATACCCTTTTCCTACTCCAAAACGAAGCTCCATATTTAATTTAGCATCTGCATTAAGCCTAGCAATGTGAAGATCTGGGTTAAGAATTTTAACATCTGCACAAGCCTTTTCAATATCTCCTGCCTTGAATTCACCAGGTCCTGTTATAGAAATTTGACAGCTCGTTGTTTTTTTATCGAGCATTTTCATTCTTACTTTTTTAAGATTAAGAATAATTTCCGTTACATCTTCTAAAACACCAGGTACAGTAGAAAACTCATGAAGAACACCTTCTATTTTAACTGCAGTAATAGCTGCGCCAGGGAGAGAGGATAGTAGTACCCTTCTTAACGAATTACCTAATGTAACCCCAAATCCTCTTTCTAATGGTTGAATAATAAATCTTCCAAAAGTAGCACTTTTTGAGGATTCGTCTTGAATAACGCCATCGGGCATTTTAATAAACGGATAGCTCATGTAAATTATCCTCTATATTAAATTTATAAAATTACTTAGAATATAATTCTACAATTAATTGTTCATTAGCATTAAGCGGAATTTCTTCTCTTTCTGGAATATTTAAGAATGTTCCAGAAAGAGTAGCTTTATCAATTGATAACCAGCTGTATTGGTTATCTTTTGCTCGTCTTAATGAATTATGTATAACATCAAGTTTTTTGCTTTTTTCTCTCACTGCTACTACATCGCCTGGTGATAATAAATAAGAAGGAATATCAACTATACGATTATTTACTGTAAAATGTCTATGCAAAACCAATTGACGAGCTGCTTTTCTTGATGGAGCAAATCCAAGACGATATACTACATTATCAAGCCTTCTTTCTAAGAGTTTGATTAAGTTTGCTCCTGTAACACCTTTTTGTCTTGTAGCTCTTTCAAAGTAAATACGGAATTGTGCTTCTTGAATTCCGTAAATTCTTTTTACTTTTTGTTTTTCTCTTAATTGAACTCCATACTCAGAGAACTTAGCTCTGCGTGTTAAACCATGCTGTCCAGGAGGATAATTTCTTTTTCCCAATGGACATTTTTCGGTATTACATTTAATACCTTTTAAGAATAATTTTTGTCTTTCTCTTCTGCATAATTTGCAACTTGGACCAATATATCTTGCCATCTAAATTTCTCCTGTTATACTCTTCTACGTTTTGGTGGTCTACACCCATTATGAGGGATAGGCGTATTATCTCTAATTGATAATATTTCCAATCCTGCAGTATTTAGAGCTCTTATAGCAGCTTCTCTACCTGCACCTGGACCTTTAATATAAACATCAACCTTTCTCATTCCAAGATCATAGGCTTCTTTTGCTGCAGCTTCGGCTGTAACCTGAGCTGCATATGGTGTACTCTTCTTGGAACCTTTAAATCCATTTCTTCCTGCGGAGGACCATGCAATAGTGTTTCCGTAAATATCCGTGATAGTTACAATCACGTTATTGAATGAAGCTTTTATATGAGCTATTCCAACCGCATCAACATGAACTTTCTTTTTTGCTTTTTTTACTGCTTTAGCCAATTTTACTCCTCGTTTAATTTTTATTTCTTAGCTGGTGCTTTCTTCTTGCCAGCAACTGTTTTACGTTTACCTTTTCTAGTTCTTGCATTAGTTCTTGTTCGTTGACCTCTAACAGGCAAACCCTTTCTATGCCTTAATCCCCTATAACAACCAATGTCCATAAGCCTTTTTATGTTTTGCTGTACTTCACTTCTTAAAGCACCTTCAACTTTATATTCTGCGGTCATTATTGAGCGAATTCTTGCAATCTCTTCTTCAGTCAATTCGCCTATTCTTTTATCTGGATTGACTTCTGCTTTTTTAAGAATATCCATAGCAGATTTTCTACCTATACCATAAATGTAAGTCAATCCTATAAAAGCTTTTTTTTGTTTTGGTAAATCAATACCAGCTATACGAGCCAATCTTTTTCCTCCTTGTTTTAACCTTGTCTTTGTTTATGCTTAGGATTTTTACAAATTACTCTTACAACACCTTTTCTTTTAATGATTTTACAATGTTCGCACATTTTTTTTACAGACGCTCTTACTTTCATAAAATCTCCATTATTTATATCTATATGTAATTCTTCCTTTATTTAGATCGTAGGGTGACAATTCTACTGCTACCTTATCACCTACAAGTATTTTAATAAAATGCATTCTCATTTTACCAGAAATATGAGCAAGTACTTCGTGTCCATTTTCAAGTCTAACTTTAAAATGTGCATTTGGCAATGTTTCTGTAACAATTCCATCTACTTTTATAGGTCCTTGCTTTGCCATAATTAAAATCAATAAATTGTTAGAATTTCTGGTTTGCCATCTATAATAGCAATTGTATGCTCAAAATGTGCTGAAGGCAAACCATCTACAGTTTTTACTGTCCAACCATCTCGGTCAACGAAAACTTTATATGAACCCATATTTATCATTGGCTCAATAGCCAATGTCATCCCATTTTTTATTAAAGCTCCAGACCCTTTCTTTCCATAATTTGGAACCTGAGGGTCTTCGTGTAAATATTTCCCAACACCATGTCCACACAAATCCCTTACAACAGAAAATCCAAATGATTCAACATAACTTTGTATAGCATTACCAATATCCCCTATTCTATTACCTGCAATAGCCTGCTCTATACCTAAGTATAAGGACTTTTCGGTAACTTCCATCAATTTCTTTTTTTCTTCCGAAATTTTTCCTATACCAATGCTTATTGCTGCATCACCAAAGTAATTATTTTTTTCAACTCCCACATCTACCGAAAGTAAATCTCCTTCTTTTAAGACACGGTTGCTTGGGATTCCATGAACAACCTCATCATCAATTGAAGAACAAATTGAGCCCGGATAATCAAAAGAGCCTGCTTGAGAATATCCTTTAAAAGCTGCTCTTGCGTTATTACTTAAAATGTAATCTTCAGCAATTTTATCGAGCTCAAGTGTCGTTATGCCAGGTTTGGCATAACGCTTAATTAGTTGTAAAACTTCTGCCACAATCCGACAGCTTTCTCGAATGTAATCAATCTCTTTTTTAGTTTTTATTAATATCACAATAAGCTGTCGTTATAATTAAAATCTTCTACCTCTAATTTTGCCAGATTTCATAAATCCGTCATAATGACGCATAAGCAAATGGGATTCTATTTGCTGTAATGTATCCAAGGCAACTCCAACAACTATTAACAAGCTTGTACCACCAAAAAACGAAGCAAAACTTCCTGAAACACCAATTTTAGAAACAAAGGCCGGAAGTATTGCAATTATTGCTAAAAAGATTGAACCTGGCAAAGTAATTTTAGTCAAAATATTATCTATAAATTCAGCAGTTTGTTTCCCTGGTCTTATACCAGGAATAAAACCGCCTTGCTTTTTCATAGTTTCAGCCACATCCTGAGGATTAAATGCAATTGCTGTATAAAAATACGTAAAGAAAATTATCATTAATGCATAAACAAAAGAGTAAGTAAAAGATTGATAGTTGAAATAACCAGCAATAGAAGCAATAAACTCATTATTCGGAAAAAATGAAAACAGAGTACTTGGAATAAACATTATTGACTGAGCAAATATTATAGGCATAACACCAGCAGTGTTAACTCTCAAAGGAATATATTGAGTAACACCACCATAAACTTTTCTTCCAACAACTCTTTTAGCATACTGAACAGGTATTCTTCTTGTTCCTTGCGTTACAAGAACAACTCCCGCAATAACTAGCACCATAAATGCTATTATAACTACTTCAATAACTAAATTTCTTTGACCAGAGGCTATAAGACGATATTCATCTAAAACTGCATACGGGAAACGGTCAATTATTCCAATAAAAATTATTAATGAAATACCATTCCCAATTCCTTTTTCAGTAATTTGCTCACCCATCCACATTATAAAAATTGTTCCTGCAACAAGAAATACAATAGTAGAAAGTGTCCAACCAATACCTCTAACTTCTTCTGGAACAATAGGCATATTATTGTAACGAATATTTAAGAGGTGAATTGTAACTCCCCAAGCTTGAAAAGCTGAAATTATTACAGTACCATAACGTGTCCATTGAGTAATTTTCTTTCTCCCTTCCTCTCCTTCCCTTTGCAACTTTTGGATATAGGGAATTACAGCACCTGCCAACTGCAAAATAATTGAAGCAGAAATATAAGGCATAATTCCAAGTGCAAATAATGCAGCATTCCTAAAAGCACCTCCTACAAATAAGTCATAAAGTCCAAACAGATTATCAGAAGTTGCATTAGACATTGCCGAGTTTAAAAGATGAGAGTCTATTCCCGGCAATGTAACATGAGCACCTATCCTAACAATTATTAGCAAGGCAAGAGTATAAAGAATTCTCTGCCTTAATTCGTGAATTTTAAATATGTTACGAAATGTTTCTTGAAAAGTAGCCATTAAAATTTAATCTCTTTAATAGTTCCACCAAGTGATTGAATTTTTTGAACTGCCGAAGCACTAAAGGCATGTGCTTCGATATTTATTTTAGATTTTAATTCACCATCACCTAAAATTTTGTAAGGTGCAGCTGCTTTAGAAATTAATCCACACCTATAAAGTGAGGCCGCTGTAATTACTTCATCGCTTAACTTATTTTCATCAATAAGTTTTTGAATTCTTCCCAAATTTACTACTTGGTACTCTACTTTAAATGGGTTTCGAAAACCTCTTTTAGGTATTCTTCTTTGAAGTGGCATTTGGCCGCCTTCAAACCAAATCTTAAATTTAGCACCTGAACGCGAACGCTGTCCATTCATACCACGAGTAGCCGTACCGCCATGACCACTTCCTTCGCCTCTTCCAATTCTTTTTTCTTTTTTATGAGAACCCTTAGCTGGCTTTAAGTTACTTAAAATATTCATTTAATCACCTATTCTTCTATTTCTTCAACTTTTACTAAATGAGATACTTTTCTAATCATTCCTCTAATTTGAGGAGTATCATTATGAATGACTTGGTAATTAGGTCTTCCTAAGCCCAAAGCCTTTATAGTAAGTTTTTGTGGCTTTGGTCTATCAATTATGCTTTTAATTTGAGTTATTTTTAATTTCTTAGCCATTATAAGCTCCATAAAATCATCATTCTAAATTAAAAAGTTCACTGACTTTAAGACCACGCTTTGCAGCCATAGTTCTTGCATCAATTAAATTAAGCAAAGCAACTAAAGTTGCCTTTACTTGATTATGCGGGTTAGAAGAGCCTAAAGATTTTGTTAACACATCCTGAACCCCAGCAGCTTCTAATACAGCACGAACACCACCTCCAGCAATTAAACCAGTTCCAGGAGAAGCTGGTTTCAATAAAACTTTACCAGCCCCAAATTTACCTATAATTTCGTGTGGTATAGTACCGTTTATAACTGGCACTTTATAAACATTTTTCTTAGCATCATCAATTCCTTTAGAGATTGCATCAGTAACTTCGTTAGCTTTACCTAGTCCTACTCCTACATGTCCGTTACCATCGCCCACAACAACAATGGCATTAAAACTAAAGCGTCTACCACCTTTAACTACTTTTGCTACTCTGTTAATGTGTACAATTTTTTCTTTTAAGTTTTCTAAGCCAGTTACTTTTTTGTGTTTGAAATTCAATTTCATCTCCTATAACTCATAAATTTTTCTTATTGCTGCCGGAGGAGGATTCGAACCTCCACATACGGCTCCAAAGGCCGCTGTCCTGCCATTAGACGATCCGGCAAGAAGTTAATTCTTGCAATATTGCAGAATTAAAATTTTAACCCGCCTTCTCTTGCTCCTTCTGCTACTGCTTTTACTTTTCCGTGATAAGGATAACCGCTTCTGTCAAAGACCACAGTGGTTATACCTTTTTCAAGAGCTTTTTGAGCTAAAAGTTTTCCAACTAATCTTGCTTTTGGAATTTTGCCTTTTAAATCTTTTACTTCCTCAGCAATTTCCTTAGAAAGCGTCGAAGCAAAAGCCAGTGTATGGCCTTTATCATCATCGATTAGTTGTGCATAAATATGTTTCAAACTTTTATAAACACATAACCTAGGCTTCAGTGCAGTTCCATGAATCTTTTTTCTAATTCTAATTTTTCTTCTAAGTCTTCTTTTATAATCTTTCAAAAACATTTGTATTAATCTCCTAAGTAAATTTATTTACCTGCAGTTTTACCAGCTTTACGTAATATTACCTCATCAGAATATTTAATACCTTTACCTTTATATGGTTCAGGTTTTCTAAATGACCTAATTTTTGCTGCTACAAGTCCCACTAATTCTTTGTTTATCCCAAAAACTTTTATTTGGTTTGGGTTTGGGACTTCTAATTTTATTCCTTCTGGAGGAATAAAATATATCGGGTGTGAATAGCCTATTGTAATTAACAAGTTATTCCCTTTAAGTTCCGCTCTATAACCTACACCAACAATTTCCAAGGTTTTAGTATAACCTTCGGTAACACCTTTAACCATATTATAAATTAGAGCCCTTGTTAATCCATGTAAAGCTCTGTTTTCTTTTGAATCGTCTGGCCTTTTAACTAATATTTCGTCTTTATTAATTTCGACTATAATGTTGGGATGAATTTTCATCTCCAACTCGCCAAGTTTCCCTTTAACCTTTAGTATTCCGTCGGTTAAAGTTACATTTACGTCTTTAATTGGTATTGGTTTTCTTCCTATTCGTGACACTTTTTAACCTCTCAATTTTTACCAAACATGGCAGATTACTTCTCCGCCTACAGATTCTTTTCTAGCTTGTTTATCTGTTAATAAACCTTTTGAAGTTGAAATTATAGCAATTCCCAATCCATTAAGAACTCTTGGAATATGATCTTTATCCACATAAATATGCAAACCTGGTGTACTAATCCTTTTCAAACCTGTTATAGACGACATACCATTTATGTACTGAAGATGAATTCTTAATATATTTTGTTTATTATCTTCTATAATGTTATAATCTTTAATAAACTTGTTTCTCTTCAAAATTTCTGCAATACCTACCTTCATTTTGGAAGAAGGTATATCTACATATTTTTTTCTTGCTTTTATTGCATTTCTTATTCTTGTTAAAAAATCTGCAATCGGGTCTGTTACTGGCATTTTTTAATCTCCTTCTATTACCAACTTGCTTTTTTTAATCCAGGAATTTCACCTCTTAAAGCCATTTCTCTTAAAACTAATCTTGAAACTCCAAACTTTCTATAATAACCTCTCGGGCGCCCCGTAATCTGACATCTGTTATGAAGTCTAGTTGGAGAAGAATTACGAGGCAATAATTGCAGAGCTTCGTAATCGCCTTTTTCTTTTAACTCTTTTCTTATCTGAGCATATTTTTCACACAATTTTGCTCTTTTAATCTCACGTGCAATTAAAGATTTTCTTGCCATGGTATTCTCCTAATTAAGCTTCTTTTCTTCTAAATGGCATTCCAAAAGCACTTAGCAATGCATAGGCCTCTTTATCTGTTTTAGCAGTTGTTACAAACGTAATGTCCATACCTAAGATTCTATTAACTTTATCGACATTTATTTCAGGAAAGATAATTTGCTCTTTTATACCAAGTGTATAATTTCCTCTTCCATCGAAGGACTTATCCGGCACACCTCTAAAATCCCTTACTCTAGGAAGAGCAATTGTAATTAACCTATCTAAAAATTCATACATTCTCTCTCTTCTTAAAGTCACCTTTGCCCCAATTTTCATACCTGCACGCAATTTAAAGTTAGATATTGACTTTTTAGCTGCTCTTATCGATGGTTTTTGTCCAGTAATAGTTTCCAAATCTTTGACTGCCTCTTCAAGAACCTTAGGGTCTTGGACTGCCTCTCCAACTCCCATATTAATCACTATTTTTTCAAGTCTTGGAACCTGCATTACATTTTTGTAACCAAATTGTTCCATTAATTTAGGAACAATTTCCTTAAAGTATTTTATTTTTAATCTAGCAGGCACTTTTTCTTCGACTACATTAGCAGCAATATTTTCTTCAACTGCTTTAACTTTTTTTTCTTTTTGTTGAACTTGTTCTTTTTCTTTTTGTTTTCCCATTGTTATTATAAACCCTTAAATTTTATACAAGCATTTCACCACTTACTTTACTAATTCTTACTCTTTTCTTTTTACCAGTTTTTTCATCAATTATAATTTTAGACCCAATCCGTGTAGGTTTATTTGTTTTTGGATCTAAAATCATAACATTTGAAACATGTATAGGGGCCTCTTTTTCTATAATTCCCCCCTGTGGATTTTTCTGATTTGGCTTAGTATGGCGTTTACGAATGTTAACGCCTTCTACTATCACTCTATTTTTGTCGGGAAATACTTTTAAAACTTTACCTGTTTTACCTTTATAATTTCCTGCAATTACGATAACTGTATCATTCTTTTTAATCTTCATTTTATCTATCCTTATAAAACTTCTGGAGCTAAAGAAATTATTTTCATAAACTTTTTATCACGTAATTCTCTTGCTACAGGGCCAAATATACGTGTTCCTCTTGGTTCACCCTGATTATTCAAAAGAACTGCAGCATTTTCATCAAATCTTATATAAGAACCATCACTTCTTCTTACTTCTTTTTTTGTTCTAACAATTACTGCACGAGTAACCTCCCCTTTTTTAATAGAGCCATTTGGTATAGCAGACTTTACACTTACAACTATGACATCGCCAACAGTTGCATATCTACGATTACTACCACCAAGAACTCTTATGCAACGAACTCTTTTGGCTCCTGAATTATCTGCAACAACTAAATTTGTTTCTTCTTGTATCATAACTTCTACTCCTGTCGAACTTTATTTAGCTTTTTCTACAATTTCTACTAAACGCCATCTTTTTCTTTTACTTAAAGGACGTGTTTCCATAATTTTGACAATATCACCAATTCCACATTCATTATTTTCATCATGCGCCATTAATTTTGTAGTTTTCTTAAAGTATTTTTTGTATAACGGGTGTGCTACCCGTCTTTCAATTGCAACTACAATACTTTTATTCATTTTGTTGCTAATAACTTTCCCTATCCTAACTTTTCTTAAATTTCTTGTCTGCATGAAAAGTAATTGCTCCTTATTTATTTTGCTTTAAGTTTTTTGCTTCTTGTAATTCTCTTTCTCGAAGTACTGTTTTCATTCTTGCAATATCTTTTCTTGTAAGACGTAACTTAGCAGTATTAGTCAAATTTTTTAATTCATGTTGAAATCTCAAATCAACCAAATTTTTCTGTTCTTCAATAATTCTCTTTTTAATCTCTTCGGTTGACATTTCTCTAATTTGATATATTTTCATAGCATCAAACCCTTTATGCTTCTAAGTCAATTCTTTGAACAATTTTAGTTTTAATAGGTAATTTATGCGCTGCAAGAGTAAGTGCCTCTTGAGCAGTATTTTTATCTATACCACCAACTTCAAAGAGAATTCTCCCTGGTTGAACAACCGCTACCCAGAATTCTGGAGCACCTTTTCCTTTACCCATTCTTGTTTCAAGAGGCTTTTTAGTAACAGGCTTATCTGGAAAAATTCTTATCCAAACCTTACCATCTCTTTTCATTTTACGCGAAAGGGCAACACGACAAGCTTCGATTTGTCTACTTGTTATCCAAGCAGGTTCTAAAGCTTTTAAGCCATAGTCTCCAAAGTTAACAAGGTAACCACGCGAAGCTTTACCTTTCCTTCTTCCTCTTTGTGCTTTACGATATTTTACTCTTTTTGGCATCAACATAATAAAAACTCCTTAGGGATTATTCGGTTGAACGTTTACCTAAAATTTCTCCACGGCATATCCATACTTTTACACCAATGGAGCCATAAATTGTTTGAGCAGTAGCTTGCGCATAATCAATATCTGCTCTTAATGTATGCAATGGGATACGACCTTCTTTGTACCACTCCGACCTTGCCATTTCAGCTCCACCAAGTCTTCCCGAACACATCACTTTTATTCCTTCAGCTCCCATTCTCATAGCAGCTGTAATTGCAGTTTTCATTGCTCTTCTAAATGAAATTCTTCCTTCAATTTGTTTAGCAATATTCTCTGCCACAAGATAAGCATCTAATTCTGGTCTTTTTATTTCTGTTATCTGAACTTTTACTTCCTTGTTAGTAATTTTCTTTAATTCTTCTTCTATCTGAGCTATTTCCTTTCCACTCTTGCCTATAACAACACCTGGACGAGAAGTATGAATTGTCAGTATTATATTTTTGGAAGTTCTATCGATTTTAATTGCAGATACTCCGGCATTTTGAAGCCTTTTTCTAATATAAAGCCTTAACTTATAATCTTCCAAAAGCTTTGGTGCGTAACTTTTACTCTCGTACCAGTTAGATTCCCAACCTCTTATTATTCCTACTCTTAAACCTATTGGATTTGTTTTTTGACCCAAAACTTCCTCCAATTACTTTTTAGTTGCTACAACAATTGTTAAATGATTTGAACGTTTTCTAATTCTATATGCTCGCCCCATAGGAGCTGGCATAATTCTTTTTAATGTTGGACCTTGATTAACATAAGCCTCTTTAACATACAAATCAGAAATTTCGTGTTTAACGTTCTCATCTTTATTCATTAAATTTGCTACCGCCGACCTTAAAACTTTTTCTGCTGCTTTTGATGCATGTTTAGGTGAAAAATGTAAAATTTCAAGAGCTTGATCAACAGACTTTCCGCGAATTAAGTCAATTACCAAACGCATTTTTCTAGGCGACGAAGGAATATATTTATGTGTTGCTCTAGCTTCCATTTTATAGTTATCCTCTTATATTCACTTATTTTACTTTAGAAGCTTTTTCAGCTTTTGTACCTGGATGACCTCTAAAAGTTCTTGTAGGAGCAAATTCACCTAATTTATGACCAACCATATTCTCTGTTATATAAACTGGAATCATCTTATTACCATTATGAACAGCAATAGTATGACCTACAAACTCTGGAGAAATTGTACTAGCACGAGACCATGTTTTAATTATTTTTTTTTGATTAGTCTCGTTAAGTTTCCTAATCTTTCTCAACAATTTGATATTGATGTATGGACCTTTTTTAACAGACCTTGGCATAGTGTCCTCTTACACTACTTTCTTCGTTTTATAATATATTTATTAGATAATTTATTCTTTTTTCTAGTTTTTAAACCTTTAGCATATTGACCCCAGGGCGAAGTTGGATGTTGCCATCCACCACCAGATTTACTTTTACCTTCTCCACCACCGTTTGGGTGATCAATAGGATTCATAGCAACACCACGTGTATGAGGTCTAATTCCTAACCATCTACTTCTACCTGCTTTTCCTAAACTTATATTTTCGTGGTCTGCATTACCCACTACTCCATAGGTAGCCATACATTCAACACTAACCATTCTTACTTCACCAGAAGGCATCTTTAGTTGTGCATATTTTCCTTCTTTTGCAAGCAATTGTATCGAAGTACCTGCAGCTCTTGCAAGTTGGCCGCCTTTACCTGGTTTCATTTCTACATTATGAATAAAGCTACCAACAGGAATTTCTTTCAAAGGTAATGCATTTCCTACTTTAATTTCAGCCCCTGGTCCTGACATTAAAGTATCACCAACTTTCAAACCATCAGGAGCAATTATATATCTCTTTTCGCCGTCTGCATAGTGTAACAAAGCTATTCTTGCAGATCGATTTGGGTCATATTCAATTGAAAAAACTTTTGCTGGGATCCCAAATTTATCTCTCTTAAAATCAATGATTCTATATTGACGTTTATGCCCACCGCCACGATGCCGAGACGTAACCCTACCTAAGTTATTTCTACCACCAGATTTTTTTAGAGGCTCTAAAAGAGACTTCTCTGGTGTAGTTCTAGTAATCTCTTCAAAGGTAGAGAAAGTCATGAATCTCGTACCTGGCGTTATTGGTTTTAATTTTCTAATTCCCATTGAATCTCCGTTACACTCGTATTATACTTGTCCAAAAATATCTATTGTTTGACCTTCTTTAAGAGTAACTATTGCTTTTTTAAATTTTGGTGTTTTACCCGTAAAACGACCTTTTCTAGTAAACTGAGTTTTTGTCTTCCCTTTATATCTAATAGTGTTAACCGAAACAACATCTACATTAAATTTTTCTTTTATTGCTTTAGCAATTTCTATTTTATTTGCATCAACACTCACAATAAAGCCATATTTATTAGGGTGTTTTTCAGTAATTTTTGTCATTTTTTCAGTAATTAATGGTCTAATTAGTATCGTCTTCATCTTAGTTTTCCAAAATTAATTAAATGTGCTTTCCAACAAGTTTACTGCACTTTTTTGTAAAATCAAAACCTGATTATTCAAAAGTTCGTATGCAGATGCTTTATTTGCTTCTAAAATTTTTACTTTTTCAACATTTCTTCCTGACTTATAGACATTCTCAAGCATACCATTGGTTAAAAGCAAAGTTTTTTTGCCATTTACATTAAGAGATTTAAGAATGTTAACAAAATCTTTTGTTTTTGGTTTATCAAAATCAAAATCCTCTACAACAATAATTTGATTATTTTTTGCTTTATAAGAGAGAGCCGATTTTCTTGCAAGTTCATTAACTTTTTTATTTAACTTTTGTCTATAATCCCTTGGTTTAGGTCCAAAAACAGTTCCGCCTCCAATCCATAGCGGAGAACGAATTGAACCAGCACGTGCACTACCTCTTCCTTTTTGTCTCCAAGGCTTTTTACCGCCACCTCTTACTTCACTTCTTTCTTTTGTCTTATGTGTTCCTTGCCTTTGATTTGCAAGGTAAGCTTTAACAGCAAGATAAAGAACATGGTCGTTTGGTTCAATCTCGAATATCTCTTTTGATAGTTCGACCTGTTCACCAGTCTTTGTACCGTCTATTTTGTAAACATCTAATTTCATGTTATTCAACATTATTTATTTATTGCAACTATTGAATTAACAGAGCCTGGTACTGCTCCCTTTACCATAATTATATTTTTATCAGGAATAACTCTTACAACTTGTAAATTTCTTATAGTAACATTTTCAAAACCCATTCTGCCCGCCATTCTTTGACCCTTAAAAACTCTAGAAGGGAAAGAACTTGCACCTATAGAACCTGGTGCACGTACTCTATCACTTTGACCATGAGTAGTTGAACCAACACCAGCAAATCCATGTCTTTTTACAACACCTTGAAAACCTCTACCTTTGCTCTTTCCAGTAACTTTAACCTTATCACCCACCTGAAATATATCAACCTTTATTTCATCTCCTACTTTATAATTTTGTATTTCAAAGTTTCTAAATTCTTTTAATACTCTTGGAGGTTTTAAGCCTAGTTTTTGATATACAGCAAGTTGAGGTTTATTAACATGCTTTTCTTTTTTTTCTCCAAATCCTAGTTGAAGCGATTCGTAACCGTCTCTTTCCTTTGTTTTAATACCATATACTATACATGGTCCTGCTTCGAGTACGGTTACAGGAATTATTTTACCGTCTTCGGCAAAAATATTTGTCATACCAATTTTTTTTGCTATCAATCCAGGCATATTATTATTCCTATAACTTAATCTCAATATCTACACCAGCTGGAATTTCCAGCTTACTAAGTGCATCTACTGTTTTATTATTTGAATTATGAATATCAATTATTCTTTTGTGTGCTCTAATTTCAAATTGCTCACGCGATTTTTTATCAACGTGCGGCGACCTTAAAACCGTAAAAACAGTCCTTTTAGTTGGAAGAGGTATTGGACCTGATACTACCGCACCAGTACTTTTAACAGTTTTAATAATCTTTTCAGTTGACTTATCAATTAAAATATGATCGTACGACTTTAATTTAATTCTAATTTTTTGACCCGGCACTTTTTAAATCTCCTTATTCGAATACAATAAGAGGGAAAGATTTCTCTTCCCCCTATATAATTATTGTATAATTTTTGTTACAACACCTGCGCCTACTGTTCTTCCACCTTCGCGTATAGCAAAACGCAAACCTTCTTCCATAGCAATTTCAGAAATAAGCTCTATTTTAAGTCTAACATTATCACCAGGCATAACCATTTCAGTTCCTTCTGGCAAAGTTACTACGCCAGTTACATCAGTTGTTCTGAAATAAAACTGTGGACGATAACCATTAAAGAAAGGAGTATGACGTCCACCTTCTTCTTTTGACAAGATATAAACCTCACCTTCAAATATTCTATGTGGAGTTATTGAACCTGGTTTTGCAAGAACCATTCCTCTTTCAATTTCTTTCTTATCAATACCTCTCAAGAGTAAGCCAGCATTATCTCCAGCTATAGCAGCATCAAGTTCCTTGCGGAACATTTCAATACCAGTAACAACAGTCTTTTTATGCTGTCCAAGTCCAATTAATTCAACTTCTTCATTTAATTTTATTTGTCCTCTTTCTACTCTACCAGTAGCTACGGTACCGCGTCCTGTAATCGAGAAAACATCCTCTACAGGCATTAAGAATGGTTTATCAATACTTCTTTCAGGGATTGGGATGTAACTATCAACAGCATCCATCAATTCCCAAATGCAATTATATCTTTCATCGGTCGCAGGAGCACCTGCCATACCAGCTTCCATAGCTTTCAAAGCAGAGCCTCTTATAATAGGAATTTCATTTCCTGGAAATTCATATTTAGAAAGTAACTCTCTAATTTCCATTTCAACTAAATCTATGAGTTCTGGATCATCGACCATATCTACTTTATTTAAAAATACTACTATTCTTGGCACCCCAACTTGACGTGCAAGTAGTATATGTTCTCTTGTCTGTGGCATTGGACCATCGGTTGCGGCAACAACAAGAATAGCGCCATCCATTTGAGCGGCACCAGTTATCATGTTCTTTACATAGTCAGCGTGACCAGGACAATCAACATGAGCATAATGCCTTTTCTCTGTAGAATATTCTACGTGCGCAGTGGCAATTGTAATACCTCTCTCTCTTTCTTCTGGTGCGTTATCAATACTATCAAAAGTTCTTACTTGAGCCAATCCCTTTTGAGCTAATGCCATGGTAATTGCAGCTGTTAGTGTAGTTTTGCCATGGTCTACGTGTCCAATAGTACCTATATTAACATGAGGTTTACTACGATCGAATTTTTCTTTTGCCATCGAGTTACTCTCCTTGTTGTTTATTTCCTAATTAATTTGTTTAATTTTCTAATATTGTTCAATAGACGATTTCTTTAGTTGAGCTTTTTCTGTAATTTCTTCCGCAACCGACTTAGGAACTTCCGAATAATGAGAGAATTGCATTGTAAATATAGCACGACCCTGAGTCATAGACCTTAAAGTTGTAGCGTATCCAAACATTTCAGCCAGTGGAACCTGAGCTTTTATAACCTGAGCATCTTTTCTCATAGAAAATCCTTCTATCTTACCTCTTCTCGAATTCAAATCTCCCATAACATCTCCGAGATATTCCTCAGGTGTTATAACTTCTACATTCATTATTGGTTCGAGAAGTATAGGATTTGCCTTCATGGCTCCTTGCTTAAATGCAATAGATGCAGCAACTCTAAAGGAAATTTCATCTGAATCAACTTCATGATAAGAACCATCATACAACTTAACTTTAACATCAACAACAGGGTATCCCGCAAGGACCCCATTTCTCATTGCATCTTGTATGCCTTGAATAATTGGGTTAATATATTCTTTAGGTACTACACCACCTACAATAGCATTTTCAAATTCAAAACCTTTACCTGGCTCGTTTGGCGATAACTCTAACCATACGTGCCCATACTTTCCACGACCACCAGTTTGTTTAATAAACTTCCCTTCTGCTTGAACTGTCTTTGTGATAGTTTCTCTATATGCTACCTGCGGTTTTCCAACATTAGCTTCTACTTTGAATTCTCTTCTCATCCTATCAACCAAAATTTCAAGATGCAGTTCCCCCATCCCACTAATTAATGTTTGACCAGTCTCTTCATCGACGCTAACTTTAAATGTAGGATCTTCATCAGACAATTTTGAAAGTGCATCCGATAGTTTATCTTGATCAGCTTTTGTTTTAGGTTCTATTGCAACTTGAATGACAGGTTCTGGGAAAGCCATTCGCTCAAGAATAATAGGATCGTCTTCTGTACAGAGAGTATCACCTGTTTTTGTAAATTTCAATCCTACTAAAGCAGCAATGTCACCCGCTCTAATTTCTTCCATATCCTCACGATGATTAGCATGCATTTGAAGAACTCTTCCAACTCTTTCCTTTTTATCCGCTACAGAATTATACACATACGAACCTGCTTTTAACGTCCCAGAATAAACTCTAATGAATGTTAATTTCCCAACGTAAGGATCTGTCATTATTTTAAATGCAAGTGCAGCAAATTTCTCATTAGGATCTATTCTTCTTTCGACATGATCATTTTTGTGAACGTGATGAGCAACTAAATTTCCCAAATCCAAAGGCGATGGCAAAAAGTCTACTACTGCATCAAGCAACATCTGAACGCCTTTGTTTTTAAACGAAGAACCACATAATACAGGTACAATTTTTAATTGAATAGTAGCTTGCCTTAAAACCCTTTTAATTTCGTCAACTGAGATTTCTTTTCCTTCTAAATATTTTTCAAGCAATGTATCATCAATCTCAGAAACTGCTTCAAGCATTTGAGTTCTATACTTTTGAGCAATAGGTTTCAGATCTGATGGTATTTCAACATCATCATAAGTAGTACCAAGTGTTTCTTCATGAAACATACGAGCTTTCATTGTCATTAGGTCTATGATACCACTAAACAAATCGCCATCCCCGACAGGCAATGTAATAGGCACAGCATTAGCACCAAGTCTATCTTTCATCATTTGAACTGCATTATAAAAATCCGCACCCTCTCTATCCATCTTATTAACAAAGGCTATTCTTGGTACTCCATATTTATCTGCCTGACGCCACACTGTTTCTGACTGAGGTTCTACACCTCCTACCGCACAAAAAAGAGCTATAGCTCCGTCTAATACTCTTAATGAACGTTCAACTTCCACAGTAAAGTCAACATGTCCTGGTGTATCTATAATATTTATCTGATGTCCTTTCCACATTGTAGTGGTTGCAGCACTAGTAATTGTAATACCACGTTCCTTTTCTTGCTCCATCCAATCCATAGTTGCCGAACCATCATGCACTTCACCCATGCGATGAACTTTACCTGTATAAAAAAGAATTCGCTCAGTAGTAGTTGTCTTACCAGCATCTATATGCGCCATTATTCCGATATTTCTAACTTTACTTATGTCAACACGATTCGCCATATTGAATTACTTCACTCCTTTCTATAAAATTACCATTTAAAATGAGCAAATGCTTTATTTGCTTCTGCCATTCTATGCGTATCTTCTTTTTTCTTAATTGCATTACCTTCATTATTTGCAGCGGCTATTAATTCTGCTGCTAATTTTAATGCCATTGATTTATCTTTCCTCTCACGCGCATAATTTCTAAGCCATCTTAGAGCTAATGCAGTTCTTCTTTCTGGTCGTACTTCCATTGGAACCTGATAGGTTGCACCACCAACTCTACGACTTCTTACTTCGACCATTGGAGATACATTTTGTACTGCTTTCTTAAAGATTTCCAAAGCCGGTTTTTTAGTCCTTTGTTCTATTATATCAAAACTTTCATATACAATTTTTCTTGCTATAGTCTTTTTGCCATCCCACATTATATAATTAATAAATTTTGCAACTAATACATCATTGTATTTGGGATCCGGCTTAATTAACCTTTTTTCTGCTCTTTTCTTTCTCATAAATTATTTAGCTTTTGGTTTTTTAGTTCCGTATTTTGATCTTCCTTTTTTTCTATCCTCTACTCCACTTGCATCAAGAGTTCCTCTTATAATGTGATACCTTACACCAGGCAAATCCTTAACTCTACCACCTCTTATAAGAACAATTGAGTGCTCTTGCAAATTATGTCCTTCACCTGGAATATAAGCCGTAACTTCTATTCCATTGGTAAGTCGAACTCTTGCTACTTTTCTTAAAGCAGAATTCGGTTTTTTAGGAGTAGTAGTATAAACTCTAGTACAAACACCACGCTTCTGAGGATTTCCTTCCAAAGCAGGTGCTTTATTTTTAGCCTTTACTACTTCTCTCCCTTTTCTTACCAACTGATTAATTGTTGGCACTAAGATTCCTCCAAAGTTTCTTTTTTATTAAAATCGAGACACGAAATTTATTGATTCTAGTCCCAATTGTCAAGAAAGCAAGTTCATATTTTTACATTATTTAGCCGATTCTTTTTCTTCTACTCCTTCCTTAGAAATTTGTTGTGCTACTGCTGCTTCTTCTTCTACTGTTAAAATTATATTCTTATACTTTTTCAGACCAGTCCCAGCTGGAATTAGATGACCCATTACAACATTTTCTTTCAATCCCAATAAGTAATCTGTTCTTGCTTCTGTAGCCGCATTAGTAAGAACTTTAGTTGTTTCCTGGAATGATGCAGCAGAAATAAAGCTCTCTGTTGTTAATGCTGCTTGTGTAATTCCAAGTAAAACGTTATCAAAAGTAGCAGGTTCAGCATCTCTTACTTTCATTGGCTTTTTGCCTTTTCTAATTAATTCTGCATTTACTTCTCTATATTTTGAACGGGGTATCAATTGTCCAGCTTTATATTTTGACTGACCTGGATCGATGATATAAACCATATTTTTAATTCTTTCATTTTCTTCTAAAAGCTTATTTCTATCAACCAAATCTTCTTCAATAAAATTAGTATCACCAGAAGAAACTACTTTTAGTTTTTGTAACATTTGTCTAACTATTACTTCAATATGCTTGTCATTAATCTTAACACCTTGTAATCTATAAACATCCTGAATTTCATTAACAAGATATTCTTGAACTGCATTAGGACCTTTTATTTTAAGAATATCGTGCGGATTTATTGGTCCATCAGTAATTTTTTCGCCAGCTGGAATTTCATCTCCTTCCTGAACCAAAATATGTTTACCATATGGGACAGTATAAACTTTTTGCACAGACCCATCAAACGACTCTACAATAATTTCTTGAACACCTTTCTTACGAGCTCCAAATTTTACTCTACCTTCAATCTCAGAAACTATTGCTGGGTCGTGAGGACTTCTTGCTTCAAAAAGTTCGGTAACTCTTGGTAGACCTCCTGTAATATCCCGAGTTTTTGCAGTGGCTTTAGATATTTTAGCTAAGACTGTCCCCGGTTGTATTACTTCTCCTTCTTCTACAGCTAAATAAGCTCTTGTAGGGATATTGAACAATTTTTCTTTACCATCTTCGTCTTTTACAAGAATACTAGGAGTAAGGTTTTTATCTTTAGATTCTATAACAACTTTCTGAACGTGCCCAGTTTGCTCATCTGCTATTTGTTGATAGGTTACATTATCAATTAAGTCGACAAAACTAACCTTACCACCTATGTCAGAAACAATAACCGAATTATAAGGATCGTGATTATACAGAGGTTGCCCTTTTACAACTTTTTGACCTTCTTCAACTAAAAGCTCTGCACCATATGGTATTTCATACTTTTTAATTTGTCTATCGTCTTCATCATAAATTCCAATAGAACCTCTTCTTCCTATAACAACTTTTGTTTTACCAAAAGCATCATTTTTTTCTACGTATAAAATCTTATCGAATCTAACTGTACCGGCAACATTTGTTTCAACTTGTGATTGGCTTGCAATACGCGAAGATGTTCCACCAAAGTGGAAAGTACGCAAAGTAAGCTGAGTACCTGGTTCACCAATAGACTGTGCTGCTATAATACCAACTGCTTCACCTATCTCAACTAATTGCCCTGTAGTAAGATTTCTACCATAACATTTTGCACATACTCCATGCTTTGCTTCGCATGTCAAAACTGTTCTGATATAAACTTGATCTATATTAGCTTCATCAATTCTTTCTGCAATTTCTTCTGTAATTAGTTGTCCAGCTTCTACAATTAATTCATCTGTTCTTGGGTCATAAACATCTTCCTGAGCAACACGTCCTGTAATTCTTTCAGCTAATGGTTCTCTTTCTAATTCTACATCTTTGAGAGCTGTTACATAAACACCACGAATAGTACCACAATCTTCTTCTGTTACAATAACATCCTGAGCAACATCACATAATCTTCTGGTTAAATATCCAGCATCAGCTGTTTTGAGAGCTGTATCTGCAAGGCCTTTACGAGCACCGTGAGTAGAAATGAAATACTCGAGAACTGAAAGACCTTCTTTGAAATTAGCAATAATTGGGTTTTCTATTATTTCTCCAGACTGACCTGTTAAGCTTTTTTGTGGTTTTTGCATAAGACCACGCATACCCGCAAGCTGACGTACCTGTTCTTGTGAACCTCGCGCACCAGAATCAACCATCATATGTAACGAATTAAACCCGCCTTGATCATTTTTCAATTTTTCCATTAAGGCTCTTGCAACGTTATTTGTAGTAAATGTCCAAACATCTATGATTTTATTATAACGCTCAGCATCTGTAATTAATCCTTGTTCGTGTTCATTTAATATTGCGTTTACTTTTCTATTTGCATCTTCTATTAATTTTAGTTTCTCATCTGGAACAACCATATCACTAAAACTAATAGAAATACCGGCAGCTGTAGCATATCTAAAACCTAAATCTTTTACGTCATCAAGAAATTTAGCTGTAACTTCATTACCAAGCTTCATAAACATTTTATAAATAAGACCACTAAAGGTCTTCTTTACTAAAAGTTCATTAATGAATCCCATTTCTTTGGGAACAATTTGATTGAATATGACTCTTCCTACAGTAGTTTCTATCAAACTATTTTCATATTTAACCTTAATTCTTGCATGTAAATCTACTACCTTTGAATTATAAGCTATTATTACTTCATCCATGCTACTAAATATTTTACCTTCTCCTTTAGCACCAGGTCTAACTTTTGTTAAATAGTAACATCCAAGCACAATATCTTGCGTTGGAATTACAATAGGCATTCCGTTTTGAGGTGATAAGATATTATGAGAACTAAGCATCAATATTGATGCTTCGAGTTGAGCTTCGTAAGATAGTGGTACATGCACTGCCATCTGGTCTCCGTCAAAATCTGCATTAAATGCTGTACAAACCAGAGGATGCAATTGTATTGCTTTTCCATCAATTAATATTGGTTGGAATGCCTGTATTCCAAGTCTATGCAATGTAGGAGCTCTGTTAAGTAATACTGGATGACCATCTATTATTTTCTCTAAAATTTCCCAAATGATAGGGTCTTTTCTATCTACAGCTTTACGAGCACTTTTTACAGTTTTATAATGACCTCTTTCTAACAATTTCCTGATAATAAATGGCTTGAACAATTCAACAGCCATATCTTTTGGCAAACCACATTGATGTAATTTTAATTCTGGACCAACTACTATAACGGAACGACCCGAATAATCTACACGTTTACCAAGTAAGTTTTGACGGAATCTTCCCTGTTTTCCTTTCAACATGTCACTTAATGACTTAAGAGGTCGATTACCATCGCTTCTTACAGCACTTGCGCGTCGTGAATTATCGAACAATGCGTCCACAGCTTCTTGAAGCATTCTTTTTTCATTCCTAAGAATTACCTCAGGAGCTTTAATTTCAATTAGCCTCTTCAATCGATTATTTCTAATTATTACTCTTCGATATAAATCATTTAAGTCACTAGTAGCAAATCTTCCCCCTTCCAGTGGAACTAGTGGTCTTAATTCTGGAGGAATAACAGGAATAACACTTAGAACCATCCATTCTGGTTTATTGGGAACTTTGCCTTCATGTTCTCTAAAGGCTTCTAGTACACGTAATCTTTTTAGAATATCACTTCTTTTTTGTTGAGAAGTTTCGTTTGCAAGCTGAGCCTTAAGTTCTTGAAATGTTTGTTCTATATCAGTATTCTTAAGTAATTCTCTAATTGCTTCGCCACCTATTTTAGCAACAAATTTTTTAGGATCTTTATCATCAAGGGCATCATTATCGTGAGGTAATGACTGAACTATTTCATAGTATTGGTCTTCGGAAATCAAGTCTTTTTTATTCAAACCAGTTGGGCCTGGATTTATAACAACGTAAGATTCATAATAAATTACTCTTTCAAGTTCTTTTGTTGTCATTCCAACAATATTTCCAATTTTTGATGGAAGAGCCTTAAAGAACCAGATATGAACAACAGGGACTGCCAGAGCAATATGTCCCATTCTTTCACGTCTAACACTCTTAAGAGTAATTTCAACACCGCAACGGTCACATACAATTCCTTTGTAACGAATACCTTTGTATTTACCACACGCACATTCCCAATCTTTTACAGGTCCAAAAATTTTCTCGCAGAATAAGCCATCCTTTTCTGGTCTAAAAGACCTGTAATTAATTGTTTCTGGTTTAGTTACCTCACCATGCGATCTATTCAAAATATCATCTGGACTTGCAAGACTTATAGTTAACTTTTCGATTGCCTTAGCTTTTATATCTTGTGTTTTAGATGGCATATTTATTTCTCCTTAATTCTTTTCACTTTCAGTTTGGCTATCCTTAATTAATTTTAATTTCGAGTCCTAATCCTTGAAGCTCTTTAATCATTACATTAAATGCTTCTGGGATATTTGGCTCTGGAATATTTTCACCTTTAACTATTGCCTCATAAGTTTTAGCTCTTCCAGCAACATCGTCACTTTTAACAGTCAATATTTCTTGCAAAGTATGAGCAGCTCCATAACCTTCAAGAGCCCAAACTTCCATTTCACCAAACCTTTGACCACCAAACTGAGCTTTACCACCAAGTGGTTGTTGTGTAATTAATGAATAAGGTCCAATTGAACGAGCATGTATTTTATCTTCAACCATATGACCGAGTTTCATCATATAGATATAACCGCAAGTAACTTTTTGATGGAATCTTTCTCCAGTTCTTCCGTCGTATAACCATGTTTTACTTCCTTCGTCAAGCTCAGCTTTTTTAAGCCATTCTTCTACATCATTAACACTAGCTCCATCAAAAATAGGTGTTTCAAATTTAACACCAAGTTTCTTACCTACCCAACCTAAAGCAGTTTCATAAAGCTGACCAAGATTCATACGAGAAGGAACTCCTAATGGATTTAATACAATATCTACAGGAGTACCATCTTCATGATATGGCATATCTTCCACTGGTACAATTTTAGCAACAACACCTTTGTTACCATGACGACCCGCCATCTTATCCCCAACTTGAATTTTCCTTTTCTTTGCTACATAAACTTTGGCTAATTGAGTAATTCCTGGCGGCAATTCATCACCTGTTTGAATTTTAAGCTTTTCTCTTTTATAATTTTCTTCAATGTCAGCAATTACTTTGAAGTAATTAGAATATAATTTTCTTATAAGTTCATTTATATTTTTCTTTTCGAACCAATCTTTTGAGTAATCTAATTTTGTTACATCTATATCTTCGAATGTCGATTCTTTAATTTGTGTACCACTCCTTAAAATAATAGTACCATCTAAATCTCTAATTCCGGTAGTAGTTTTTCCTAATGTAATCTTTGTAAGTTTTTCAACAAGTTTTTTGTAATATTTTTCCTGCTGCTTTTTGTATTGATTTTCTAATTCATCGAGCTGTTTCTTCTCGAGCTTCTTAGCCTCTGCATCTTTTCTTTTTCTACTAAATAATCTTGTCTTAATAACTATACCCTTTAGTCCTGGAGGAGCTTTAAGAGAAGCATCTTTAACGTCCCCAGCTTTATCACCAAAAATAGCTTTTAGCAATTTTTCTTCTGGTGTTGGGTCAGATTCTCCCTTTGGAGTAATTTTACCAATTAAAATATCACCTTCTTTTACTTCAGCGCCTTCTCTAACAATTCCATTTTCATCTAAATCTTTAGTAGCTTCCTCACTAACGTTAGGAATATCTCTTGTTAATTCTTCTTCACCACGCTTAGTTTCCCGTACTTGCAATTCAAATTCTTCGATATGAATTGAAGTAAAAACATCTTCCGCAACTAATCTTTCGCTAATTACAATAGCGTCCTCAAAGTTATAACCACGCCAAGGCATAAATGCAACTGATATATTTTTACCTAAAGCAAGTTCTCCTTTGTCTATTGCGGGGCCATCAGCAAGAACATCACCTTTTTTTACTCTTTGGCCAGTAAAAACAACTGGTTTTTGATTGAAACAAGTTTCTTGATTCGTTCCGGCAAATTTAATCAGATCATACTCTACTCTTCTTTCATCATCAAAACTTACTAAAGCTTCGTTAGGGTCAAGATTAGAATCGTACCTTACAATTATTTTTCTTGCATCTGCATACTCTACAACTCCATCATCCTCTGCCAAAATAAGTGCCCGAGAATCTCTAGCAATTTTATATTCCATTCCTGTCCCTACTATTGGAGCTTCTGTAACAAGAAGCGGCACAGCCTGACGTTGCATATTCGAACCCATAAGAGCACGATTAGCATCATCATGCTCTAAGAATGGTATTAATGATGCTGCAGCACTTACAATTTGAGAAGGTGCAACATCCATGTAATTTACTTCAGTTGGTGGTACAACTGGAAATTCTCCCTTATGACGGCATTTTACCCTATCAACAAGGAATCTACCCTGTTCATCTACTGGCGCATTAGCCTGTGCAATTATGTATTCATCTTCTTGGTCTGCACTTAAATACTCAATTTGGTTAGTTACTTTTCCATCTTTAACTTTTCTATATGGTGTTTCAAGAAAACCATATTGGTTAACACGAGCATATATTGTAAGAGAAGAAATAAGACCAATGTTCGGACCTTCTGGGGTTTCAATTGGGCACAAACGACCATAGTGCGAATGATGAACGTCTCGCACTTCAAATCCCGCTCTTTCTCTAGTTAATCCGCCCGGGCCTAATGCAGAGACTCTTCGTTTATGAGTTAATTCTGAAAGCGGGTTTGTTTGGTCCATAAATTGCGAAAGTTGATTTGTACCAAAGAAAGCATTAATTACACTAGTAATTGTTCTTGCATTTACAAGATCCTGAGGTTGCATATTTTCTGTATCGCGCATATTCATACGTTCTTTTATAGTGCGCGCCATTCTAGCAAGAGCTACATTATATTGTTGCATTAATTGTTCGCCTACTGTTCTTACTCTTCTGTTCCCAAGATGATCTATATCATCAACACTCATATTACCATTTTTAAGCATAATAATATTTTTCATTATAGCAATAATATCTTCGACTGTAAGAACATGAATATTTTCATCAACATTAAGATCCAACCTATCATTCATCCTAAAACGCCCTACCTCTCCAAGATCGTACCTTTTATCGTTAAAGAATAATTTCTCAAGCAAACCAACTGCAGTTTCCATATCTGGAGCTTCACCTGAGCGCAATTGACGATAAATTGCATATAATGCTTCTTCTTTGGTTTTAGCAGTGTCTTTTTTAAGAGTATTTATAATTAAATCTTGCTCAACCGATGTATCAGCACTAATCAATTGTATTTTTTGAATAGAAGATTTTTTAATATTATCTATTATTTCTTCTGTTAGTTGGCCGTCTTTAGAAACATAAATTTCTCCAGTTTGCATATCTACAACATCATTAGCAGCTACACGACCAACATGGTCTTCATAATTTAACTTCTTTACGGGAACTTCTTCAATTAAATTAAATAAATTCATTATCTGCTCATCAGTCTCATATCCTAATGCTCTTAATAATGTTGTAGATGGAAACTTTTTCCTACGATCTATATAAACATATAAAACGTTATTAATATCAGTAGCAAACTCAACCCATGAACCTCTCATGGGTATAATTCTAGCAGAATAAATTGGCGTACCATTAGGATGAAGTGACTGAGCAAAAGCTACACCCGGAGAACGATGAAGTTGACTAACTATAACTCTTTCTGCTCCGTTAATTATAAAAGTTCCTCTTTCAGTCATATAAGGAAGATTTCCGAGGTAGACTTCTTGTTCAACTGTATTTATATACTCTCCGGTTTCTTCATCTTTAGTTGAAAGTCGTAATTTTGCCTTCAGGGGCACAGAATAAGTTAAACCTCTTTCTTCGCACTCTGAAATAGAGAATCTTGGTTTTTCAACGTAATATTCTATAAAATCAAGCCTATAAAATTCTTTATTATCAAGGATAGGAAAGTTCTGATTAAATACAGCTTGCAAACCTTTATTTTCACGCTGTGAAGGTGGCACTTTTGCCTGTAAAAATTCTTCAAAAGACTCAAGTTGAATATTCAACAAATCTGGGACCTTCAACGCCGATGTAATCTTCGAAAACGTTATTCGTCCAGTGTTCTTATTAATTTTTTGCTTTTCCAAAGCCCTACCTCCAATATTTTTAATTATTCTCTTTCATTTTAATAAATGAAAGAAAGTGGTAAAACGGATATTCTCCATTTTACCACTTCAATAAAACTAATATTTATAATTACATTACTTTATTGTTACAGTAGCGCCTGCTTCTTCAAGTTCTTTTTTAATTTTTTCAGCTTCCTCTTTAGATACACCTTCTTTAACAGGTTTTGGCGCACTATCTACTAAATCCTTTGCTTCTTTTAATCCTAATCCAGTATGTGCCCGAACAACTTTAATAACATTAATTTTTGTTGCTCCAGCATTTTCGAGAATTACATCAAATTCTGTTTTTTCTTCAGCTGGCGCAGCTGCTGCCGCAGCGGCTGGAGCTCCAGCCATAACCACAGGAGCTGCTGCAGTAACACCAAATTCATCTTCTAAAGCTTTTTTTAATTCTGCAGCTTCTACTAAAGTAAGTGCTTTAATTTTTTCAACAATTTCAGCAACTTTTTCTGACATTTTATTTCTCCCTATTGTTTTCTAAAAAAATTATTATGCAGCTTTTTTCTTGGATATTTCATCTATAACGCTTACAAGATTACTCATTACAGCATTAATAGCACCAACTATTCCAGAGGCCGGAGATGCCACACTTCCAATAATACCAGCAATAATTTCTTCTTTTGTTGGCATCGAAGCTATAGCATCTAACTGATCCGCACCATAATATGTCGATTCAAGGTAACAACCTTTTAATGCAAATTTACCTGTCTCATCGTAATACTTTTTAATAATTTTAGCAGGTGCAACAAAATTGTCCTTAGCAAATGCTACACCCGTCATTCCTGTAAGATGGTCATAAAATTTATCGTAACCACCAATCTCTTCCAAGGCTTTTCGTAAAAGCGTGTTTTTGAAGACTTTGTATGTTACTCCTTCTTTCCTAAAATTAGAACGGAGTTTATTAATATCAGCAACGTTTATTCCTTTATAATCAACTAAAAACATTGCTGACGATTCTTTTACAAGAGCCTTAATTTGTTCAAGTATTTCAGCTTTTTGAGCTCTTTTCATTATTCTCCCATTACAGTTTTTTTACATCTCAGTTTGGGCTTAGAAGCATAAAAAAACCTGCCTAAAAAAATTCAAGACAGGTAGAGTGCGTAAACTTATTTTGTAGCAAATGCTACTTCGTCTTTAGTAATTTTTAAGCCGGGACCCATTGTTGAGGTCAAATAAATGCTTTTTATGTATTGTCCCTTTGCAGTAGCTGGTTTTAACTTAACTATTGTTTGTAAAAACGCACGTGTATTTTCTGCCAATTGCTCAACCGAAAAGTTAAGTTTTCCTAGTGATACATGAACAATACCAGCTTTTTCGACTCGAAATTCTATTTTCCCTGCTTTAACTTCTTTTACAGCTTTTGCAACATCATTTGTAACTGTTCCACTTTTTGGATTTGGCATTAACCCTTTTGGACCTAATATTCGTCCTAATTTACCAACTTCGACCATTGTATCTGGAGTTGCTATAATAACATCTACATCTGCCCAGCCATTTTTTATTTTCTCAATATATTCTTCAAAACCAGCATATTCTGCTCCAGCCTTAAGTGCTTCTTCTGCCAAAGAACCTTTTGCTAAAACTAGCACTCGTACTTGCTTACCAGTACCATGAGGTAATGTAACTGTTCCTCTTACCATTTGATCAGCATGACGAGGGTCAACGCCAAGACGAACAGCACAATCCAATGACTCTACAAATTTTACCTTAGAATTTTCTTTTAGCGTTTTTATAGCTTCTTCTATAGTATACTCTTTTTTTGTATCAACATTTTTTCTTATTTCTTTTACTCTCTTAGATAATTTCATTTTTAATTCCCATTAATTTTTATTCCTCAACAGTAATGCCCATACTACGAGCCGTTCCTGCTATCATGCTCATCGCATGCTCAATGTCATGAGCATTAAGATCAGGCATTTTTATTTGAGCTATTTCTCTTAGCTGTTCTTTTGTAATTTTCCCAACTTTTGTTTTGTTTGGCTCAGGAGAACCCTTTTCAATTTTCAATGCTTTTTTCAATAGAACTGCTGCAGGTGGTGTTTTAGTTACAAATGTAAAAGATTTATCTGAATAAACTGTAATTATAACTGGTATAATTAGTCCCTGCTTATCAGCCGTTCTTGCATTAAATTGCTTACAAAATTCCATAATATTCACACCTTTCTGACCCAAAGCAGGACCAACTGGGGGCGAAGGATTTGCTTGTCCACCTGGTATCTGAAGTTTGATATAAGCTTCTACTTTTTTAGCCATATTTTTATCCTAATAATTTATTTCTGTAATTCTGCCTGTACAAAATCTATTTCAACAGGAGTCTTTCTTCCAAAAATTGAAACCATTACTTTTATTTTCATTTTTTCTTCATTAACCTCTTCAACAACACCCGTAAAACTATTAAATGGTCCATCAATAATTTTCACAAAATCACCAGCTCGAAATACAGTTTCTGTTCTCTCTGCTTCATCACTCTGAGAAATTCTTCCTACTATTCTTTTTACTTCATCTGGCAATAATGGTAATGGATTTTTAGGATTTCCTAAAAAGCCCATTACTGATGGAGTATTTAAAATAAAATCCTTCACTTTTAGATCTAAATCAGCGCATATTAAAATATACCCTGGAAAGAAATTCTTCTTTTTAGTTTTCTTTTTCCCATCCTTAATTTCAAGAACTTTTTCGGTTGGCACTAAAACTTCAAAAATTTTTGCTCGTAATTCATCATTATCTTTAAGTTCATTCTCAATCAAAGTTTTAACTTTGTTTTCATGACCCGAAAAAGTTCGAACAACATACCATTTACCATTATTAACATCTGCCATAGAAAAAATTTCCTACAATTAAAAAATTCCCTTAAATATTTGACTAACACTCATATCAATGATATATGTAAACAGTGCAAGAATTAAACAAACCACTATAACAATCGTTGTTGATTCTTTTAGTTCTTCTTTAGAAGGCCAAGTAACCTTCTTCATCTCTTTAACTACATCATTAACAAAGTTTATAATTTTTTCTTTCATGTTTATTTTAATTATTAATCGCACGTCAGGAGGGACTTGAACCCCCAGCCTGCGGTTTTGGAGACCGCTGCTCTACCAATTGAGCTACTGACGTATTATTTTGTTTCTTTAAAGATTACGTGCTTTCTTACTATTGGATCGTATTTTTTATATTCAACACGTCCAGGATGATTTCTTTTATTTTTTGTAGTTGTATACCGATATCCAGTTCCCGCCGTACTTTCTAGGGTAATTATTTGACGAACATTTTTTGATTTAGCCATATGAATTCCTATTTAATTAGAGCGGGAGACGGGACTCGAACCCGCGACCAACAGCTTGGAAGGCTGTGACTCTGCCAACTGAGTTACTCCCGCTTTTATACCTATGAGCTGATGACCGGGATTGAACCGGTGACCTCTTCCTTACCAAGGAAGTGCTCTACCAACTGAGCTACATCAGCTTAACAAAATTTTAATAAATATTACTTTTTTTTAATTATTTGAACAATAAAAAAGAACTTATTTAATTAATTTTGAAAACTTAATAAATATCAATCAAATTGTGGGCGGCGAGGGATTCGAACCCCCAAAGGCATTCGCCAACGGATTTACAGTCCGCCCCGGCTCTCCAACTCCGGCGTCCGCCCATAAAAAAGTTTGCTTTAGACAAAATTCACCAAGTAAACTTAAAAACGAGCATTAAATATAGAAGCATATAATAAAAAAAGCAAGAAAGCTATAATTTTTTTTAAAAAGCAATTTTTTTCAGCCTTTAGACTTTTTCGACGAGTCTTTTTTTAACAAAATTTCTTATTTTTTTGCTATATATTTTAATTAATTGGCAATTAAATGAAAATATCTATAATAGGCTGTGGAAATATGGGCTTAACTTATGCCCGCTCTTTTATCCATTACCATAAATCAAATAAAAATGATTTATATCTAGTAGCTAAAAACGATGAACATGCTAAAAAATTAAATGAACTTGATTTAGGAACTGTTACAATTGGAGTAAATGACGCTGTATTAAATTCTGATGTAATTATTTTATCTGTAAAACCTCAAGATTTTTTAGCCGCTGCTACTCCAATATCAGGAAAAATAAATAAAGAAACTTTATTAATCTCAATCTTAGCAGGCATAAAATTAGAAGTCCTTTGTAAAGAATTAAATCATCCTATTGTTGTAAGAGCAATGCCTAACATGCCTGCACAATATGGAATGGGAATAACTGTATATATTCCTTCAGAAAAAGTTAATATCCATCATCTTTCTACAGTTGAAAATTTATTAAGCACTACAGGAAGAACTTTTATGATTGAAGATGAAAATTTGATGGATGGAGTTACAGCTTTAAGTGGAAGTGGACCAGCTTATTTTTACTATATTGTGAAGACTATGATAGAAACAGCTAAAAAAATGGGATTTGATGAAAGTCTTGCCAGTTTGCTTGTTAAACATACCATGCACGGTGCATTTCATGTGATAAATAATTCTGATAATGATTTAGATACATTAATTAAAAAAGTTGCATCTAAAGGTGGCACTACTGAGGCAGCATTTGAAGTACTAAAACAAAACAACTTCGCAGAAATATTTTCAAAAGCTATTTTAAGAGCAGAAGAAAGGTCAAAAGAATTATCACGTTTAAATGGTTTTCAAAAGAGGGATGATAGTAAATAAATTATCATCCCATTCTTTTATGATTTCGCAACTTCTTGTTTATTTCTATACTTCTTAAACAAACAATAATTTATGCTATCGCTTAATGCTTTAAAACTTGCTTCGATAATATTTGTAGAAACTCCTACAGTTCCCCATGTATCAACTCCATCACTTGATTCTATCATTACTCTTACTTTTGCAGCTGTTCCTTCTTTTTCATCAAGAACTCGAACTTTATAATCAACTAATTTTATATTAGCAATTTCAGGATAAAATCTAAGTAATGCTTTCCTTAGTGCAGAGTCTAGTGCATTAACTGGTCCATTACCATCTGCTGCTGTATGTTCTATTTCATTATTTACTTCAATTTTTAAAACAGCCTCGGATGATGTGTGTCCATCATCATCATAAAATACATTCACCTTTGCATCAACAAGTCTAAAGAATGGAGAAAACTCATTAGTTTCTGTTCTAAACAATAATTCAAAAGAAGCCTCAGCTCCGTCAAATTGATAGCCATCATATTCAAGTGATTTTATATAATTAACTAATCTCTTACTTAACTCTTTATCGTCAGAAATATCAATTCCTACTTCTTTAGCCTTATACTTAATATTACTTTGACCAGATAAATCTGAAATTAAAACTCTTTGCTTATTTCCTACTAATTCTGGTTGGATATGTTCATACATTCTACTATCTTTCATTACAGCACTAACATGAACACCGCCTTTATGAGCAAATGCTGATTTCCCTGTGTAAGCACTTCTTGTATTTGGATGAATATTCATTAATTCGTATACATAATTTGATAATGATGTTAACTGTTGTAAATTTTTTTTCTGATTTGTTTCATAATTTAATTTTAGAAGAAGATTTGGAATAATACTGCATAAATTTGCATTACCACATCGTTCTCCCACTCCATTTATAGTTCCATGAACATGAGTAGCACCAGCATTAACTGCTGCAAGAGAATTTGCAACCGCAAGTTCAGCATCGTTATGAGCATGAATTCCAATTGTTAAATTAAAATTCTTTTTAACTTCAGAAACTATTTTATAAACTTCTTCTGGTAGTGAACCACCATTTGTATCACATAAAACTAAAGTATCAGCACCACCTTCTACTGCAGCTTTAAGCATTTTCATTGCAAATTCTGGGTTATCCTTATATCCATCAAAAAAATGTTCAGCGTCAAATATAACTCTATCAACATGAGATCTAAGAAATTTTACAGACTTGAAAATAAGTTCTGCATTTTCTTCATCCGAAAGTCCTAATGCTTTTTGAGAATGTAATTGCCAAGTTTTACCAAAGATTGTAATAATTGGTGTTTCTGATTTTAAAAGTGTATTTAGATTATAATCGCCTTCAATATCTGATAAAGACCTAGCAGTTGAGCCAAATGATGTTAATTTAGCATGGCTTAGATTTAAATTCTTTGCCTGTTTAAAAAATTCTTCGTCTTTCGGATTGCTACCAGGCCAACCACCCTCAATAATATCAATACCAAATTCATCTAGTTTTTTCGCAATCAGTAATTTATCCTGCACTGAAAGGCTTACGCCTTCGGCCTGTGTCCCATCTCTTAATGTAGTATCAAATATTTCAATAAACATTTCTTACCTCTTTGCTAATTTTTAAATTTGACTTATCAAATCATGTTATTCATTCTTGCATATTCAAAAATATTTCCTGCTTCAATAATAGGTAAAATATCTCCAAGAGGATTTAATTTATATATTTCACCTGTTGTTAAATTTTTTAGAGTGTTACTATTTAAATCAATTTCAAGTTCATCATTAGTTTTAATTTTGTCATTTAATTTGATAGGTGTTTCATATGGTATTGCAAATCCACCATCAACACAATTGCGATAAAAAATTCTTGCATAAGATTCTGCAACTATTACTTTAACTCCAGCCATTTGAAGAGCAAAGGGGGCATGTTCTCTTGAAGAACCACAACCAAAATTAGAACCAGCAATAATAATGTTATATTTCGATTGATAGTTATCACCATCAATAAATGGAATTCCTCCATCTGGCAATCCTGAATTTTTAAGGGGTACACCAGAGAGTGCAAAATGACCATACTTTTTTGATTCTTCAGGATCACTTAAGCTATATACTAAATGTTCAGCCGGAATTATTTGATCGGTGTCAATATTATCACCTAATACAAATGCTTTTCCTTTTACAATTTTTTCCATGATTAATTCCCATTTTTTTATAAAAATTCTCTAGGATCTGTGATTACGCCAGTAACTGCAGAAGCAGCAACAGTAAAAGGTGATGCAAGATAAACTTCAGATTTCTTGCTTCCCATTCTTCCAGGGAAATTTCTATTTGTTGTAGAGATTACTACCTCACCATCTTGAGCTCTTCCTACAGTATCTGCAGGACCTCCTAGACATGCTGCACATGAAGATGGAGCTATTACGCATCCTGCATCCTCAAATATTTGTTTTAAAGATACTCCATTTATTGTTTCTACTTCTAGTTGATTATAAACATAAGTGCTTGCAGGAACGATAAATGTTGGTACTTTAACTTTATTACCAAAAATAATTTTAGCAGCATTGACAAAATCTGTTAACTTACCACCTGTACAAGAGCCAATATAGCATTTAGTAAGTTTTGTCCCCTGAACATTTCTAACTGTATCTCTATTATCAGGGCTATGTGGTTTAGCAACAAGAGGTTCAATTTCTTCTACATTGTATTTATAGATTGCCCTGTATTTTGCATCTGGATCGCTTTCAAAAATTTCGTATGGCTCATTTGTTCGTTCCCTTACATACTTTTCTGTTATTTCGTCAGCTTTGATAATTCCATTCATCGCACCTGCTTCAATAGCCATATTGGTTAAGGTCATTCTTTCATCCATTTGCATAGAATATATTGCTTCTCCATCAAACTCTAATGCTCTATAAGTACCACCTTCGGTAGTTATATCGCCAAGCACCTGAAGGATTAGATCTTTTGCTGTTAAGTAATGCGGTAGTTCGCCTTCAAAAATGAACTTTAAGGATTCGGGTACTTTTTCCCAAATTTTTCCAGTCCCCAGTATAAAAGCAGCATCTGTATTTCCAACACCAGTAGAAAACATTCCAAAAGCTCCAGAAGTACAAGTATGAGAATCTGTGCCAAATAAAACTTTTCCTGGTAAATTATATCCTTCTTCTGCTAATGCAATATGACATACGCCTTTATACCTTTCGGTACCAACATCATAGTAATTTGGTAAATCATACTCTTTAGCAAATTCTCTAAGAATATTTACATTCCTATTTGCTTGTGGATTTTTAGTAAATATATAATGGTCAGGGAAAATTACAAGTTTTTTCTTATCCCATATTTTTGCTTTATCTCCAAATTCTCTTTTCCATATCTCTATAGTTGGTGGACCACAAACATCATGAGTCATTAACACATCAACATTTAACCATATATTTTCACCTGGTTCTACTCTTTTTCTACCAGATGCCTTTGCAAGTATTTTTTCTGTTATAGTCATTCCCATTTATAACACCCTTTATATTACTTCTGAAATTTTTTCTACTTTAGCTTCTTCTTGTTTAACAAATTGCTCTTTTTGATTTAGAGCATTTAAGTATGCTTTTGCACTAGCCTCAATAATATCAGTTGAAATTCCACGTCCCATAAAAGACTTACTTCCACTCCTTATTCGAACTATCACCTCTCCCATTGCTTCTCTTCCTGCTGTTACCGATCTAACTTGATATGATTCAAGTTCGGATTTAATTGAAAGAGCTCTTTCAATAGCATTAAATACTGCATCTACAGGGCCATCTCCTGTAGCAGATTCTTCAAGAATTTTATCTCCCACTTTAATTTTAACAACAGCATTTGGAATAAGATTAGTTCCAGCATTTACATGCAAGTATTCTAATTCATATATTTCATCTTTCTTTTGAATTTCATCGCCCATTAGCATCCTCAGGTCATCATCAAAAACTTCTTTCTTTTTATCTGCTAATTCTATAAAAGCATCATAAATTTTTTGAAGCTCTTCATCTGTAACTGTATAACCTAATTGCTGCAATCTAACTTTCAATCCATGTCTACCAGAGTGACGTCCCAATACAATTTTACTTGTTGGAATACCAACACTTTCTGGTGTCATTATTTCATAAGTTTCTCGGCTCTTAAGTACTCCATCTTGATGAATCCCAGATTCGTGCGAAAAGGCATTTTCTCCTACGATAGCTTTATTGCGTTGTACCAGTAATCCAGTAAAAGCAGAGACCATTTTACTTGTATTATAAATTTCTCTTGTGTTAATATTTGTGTAATAATTTAACAAGTCTTTTCTAACATTTAGAATCATAACTATTTCTTCAAGAGAAGCATTACCTGCTCTTTCACCTATACCATTTATTGTGCATTCTACTTGACGAGCTCCATTTTGAATTGCAGCCAAAGAATTTGCAACAGCTAACCCTAAATCATTATGACAATGGACACTAATAACAACTTTATCTATATTTTTAACCCTTTTTCTTAATTCTGCAATTTTGTTGCCAAATTCAAATGGCAATGTATAACCAGTTGTATCAGGAATATTGATTGTAGTAGCCCCAGCCTCAATTGCTGCTTCTACAACTTCTGCAAGATAACCTATATCTGTTCTGCCTGCATCTTCAGCTGAGAATTCTACATCATCAGTAAAAGTCTTTGCATAAGCAACCGAATCATAAGACATTTTCAAAATAGTTTTTCTTTTTTCCTCAAGATTCCGACCATATTTTTCATGAGAAAATTTCCCTAATATATGATAATCGGAAGTGCTTGCAAATGTATGTATTCTTTTTCTTCGAGCTGGAGAAAGCGCATCAGCAGCTGCTTTAATATCCTTCTCGTTTGCTCTAGCTAAAGCTGCTATAACACAGTCTACTTCTTCGGCAATTCTTTTAACTGCTTCAAACTGAGCTGGTGAAGAAATTGGGAAACCTGCTTCAATTACATCTACATTCAGCTTTGCAAGCTGATGTGCTATCTCTAATTTTTCGTGAACATTTAATGATGCACCAGGAGATTGTTCGCCATCCCTTAATGTTGTATCAAATATCAATATTCTAGTCGGCTCCATAATTACCTCTTATTTTTCTCTTTCTTAGAATGTTTATTTACTTTTCTTACTCCCAATTAATTTTACTTAGCTATGTATTGTAAAAAAATTAAAGCGTAAAAACATTAATAGCCTCTTTTGCAAATAGTTTATCAAACTCCTCGATAATTTTATCTGTCATCTCATCAGTTGAAACAAGCTTATCTCCTTCCTTATAAATATCCTTAGTTCTATAACCTTTAGTAAGTGTATTTTCAATTGAATTTTCAATTAATTCTGCTGCTTTATCCATTTGAAAAGAATATTTAAGCATCATAGCTACAGAAGAAATTGCAGCAATCGGATTTGCAATACCTTTGCCGGCAATATCTGGTGCACTTCCGTGAACAGGTTCATACAATGCATATTTAGAGCCTAAACTTGCAGAAGGAAGCATGCCCAAACTCCCAGTTATCATTGCAGCAATATCGCTTAAAATATCCCCAAACAAATTTGAAGTTAATATTACATCAAACTGTTTTGGGTAGCGTACAATTTGCATTGCTGCATTATCAACATACATATGATTTAATTCTACATCTTGATAATCTTTATGAACATCAATAACTACTTTTCTCCAAAATTGAGAGACTTCAAGAACATTTGCCTTATCTACTGAAGTAACTTTTTTATTTCTAAATCTTGCAAGTTCAAATGCTTTTCGAGCAATTCTTTCTACTTCTTCTTTAGTATAAATCATTGTATTAAAGCCTTTCTGCTCGTCATATCCTCTAGGTTCACCAAAATATGCATCACCGGTTAATTCTCTTACAATTAAGACATCAGTTCCTTTAAGTACCTCTTCTTTTAAAGAGGAATATGAAAGCATTGAGTTATAAATTTTAGCAGGACGAAGGTTTGCATAAAGTCCCAAGGCTTTACGTAATTTTAAGAGTGCAGCCTCAGGCTTAAGATGATGTGGCAAATTTTCCCATTTAGGACCTCCCACAGCTCCAAGAAATACTACATCAGAACTATAACACTGACTTAAGACTTCATCAGTCAATGGTGTTGAATATTTATCGTAAGAAGCTCCACCTATTAATTCTGTTTTAAAATTAAATTCTATATTAAATTTTTCTGCAACTGTTTTTAAGACTTTGACAGCTGCAGATGTTACTTCTGGACCAATTCCATCACCAGGAAGAAGAGTTATACTAAACATTACAAACTCCTAAATTTCTTAACTTATTTATTACTTAACCAGCTCATCATACTTCTGAGCTGAGCTCCAACTTTTTCAATAAGATGATTTTTATTTTCTTCCCTTAGTTTTTTAAGAACCGGCTGACCATTTTTATTTTCATTAATCCATTCTTCTGCAAATCTGCCTGATTGAATATCTTCCAAAATTTGTTTCATAATTTTTTTGGTTTCTGCATTAATAACTTTTGGGCCTCTAGTCATTCCTCCATATTCTGCAGTATCACTAACGGAATAATTCATTCTTGTTAGTCCGCCTTCATAATATAGGTCAACAATTAATTTTAATTCGTGCATACATTCAAAGTAAGCAAGCTCTGGTGGATAACCAGCCTCTACCAATGTTTCGAAGCCTGCTTTTACTAATTCAGCAGAGCCTCCACAAAGAACAGCTTGTTCACCAAACAAATCTGTTTCTGTTTCATCTTTAAACGTGGTTTCTATTACTCCAGCACGTGTACCTCCTATTCCTTTAGCCCATGCAAGAGCAATATCTTTTGCTTTTCCTGTATAATCTTGATGTATAGCAATTAGACATGGAGTACCGCTGCCTTGCTGATAAGTTCGACGAACAAGATGCCCAGGTCCTTTAGGAGCAATCATAATTACATCAACATTTTCTGGAGGAATAACTTGTTTATAAAAAATATTAAATCCATGAGCAAAAGCAAGAGCTTTCCCTTCGGTTAAATGCTGTTTAATTTCATTTTCATAAACTTCTTTATGATTTTGGTCGGGGAGTAAAATCATTATTACATCACCCCATTTTGCAGCTTCTTCTACCGTAAAAACTTTCAATCCAGCATCTTCAGCTTCTTTCCATCTTGCACTTGTTTTTCTTAAACCAACACCTACTTCCATTCCACTATCTTTCAAATTAAGGGCATGTGCATGGCCTTGACTTCCATATCCAATTACTGCTAAGTTTTTACCTTTAAGTATATCAAGGTTTGCGTCTGAATCATAATAAATTTTCATTTTAATTCTCCTGGTTTATTGGTTTCTGTTTCTCCTTTGTTTTTTCTTATTTGCTCGCCTCTTCTTAATGCTACAAGTCCAGACCTCGCAATTTCTTTTATTCCATAAGGTTCAAGCACATTAATTGCTGCATCAATTTTTTCTGGGGGTCCAGTTATTTCAAGCATTAATGTTTTGTTATTAATATCAACAACATTTCCTCTAAAAATTTCACATATGTCAATAATTTCAGATCTCGTTCCCTTTTGATATCCTACAGAAATTAAAAGTAATTCTCTTTGAACTTTAGGCTGATAGGTTAGATCAACAATTTTAATTGTATCAATCAATCTGTTTAATTGTTTTACAATTTGCTCAATAACCTTATCTTCACCTTCAGTTACAATGGTCATTCTTGAAATTGTTGGATCTTCAGTCTCTCCAATAGAAATAGAATGAATATTATATCCTTTGGCGCTAAACATTGTAACAACACGGTTGAATGCGCCAAATTTATTTTCTACTAATGCTGAGATTACGTGTAACATATTACATCATCTCCTTTGGATCTAATCTGCGAATAATCATATCACTTATTGAAGCCCCGGCTGGGACAATTGGAAAGACCATATCTTCTTTAACTACTCTAAAATCAACGAGTATTGGTCCTTCGTTATAAGACAAAGCTTCTTTAAGCACAGGTTCTACATCGCTAATGTTACTTACAGAATAAGCTTTAATATCAAATGCTTCTGCTAGTTTAACGAAATCTGGATTGCTATCAGATAAGTCGGTAAAGCTATATTTTTCTGCATGAAATAATTCTTGCCATTGACGAACCATTCCAAGGAAAGAATTATTTATAATAAAAATTTTTATTGGGAGTTTATGATACGCTGCAGTTGCAAGTTCTTGCATATTCATTTGGAAGCCACCATCGCCAGTTATACACAAAATCGGCTTATCTTTTACAGCAAAAGCTACTCCAATAGATGCAGGAAGTGCAAAACCCATTGTGCCTAAGCCACCGCTAGTAATATGAGTTCTAGGATAATTAAACTTATAGTACTGAGCAACCCACATTTGATGCTGTCCTACATCTGTAACTACAATAGCATCACCTTTAGTAAGATCAGATAATTTTTCGATGATGTATTGTGCTCTTAATCTTCCATCAGACATATCATACTCAAGTGGACATTCCTCTTTCCAGGCATGAATTTGTTCCCACCATTCTGTAACATCTGGTTTTTCAGAAATTTCTGCTGCTAATTCTGCCATAACATGTTTAACATCTCCAACTATTGGTAAATCAACTATAACATTTTTATCAATACATGTTGGATCTATGTCGACATGAATTTTGTAGGCTTTTGTTGCAAAAGTTTCAATTTTACCTGTCACTCTATCATCGAATCTAGCTCCAAGAGAAATCAATAAGTCACAATTATTAACTGCCTGGTTAGCCCAATAAGTTCCGTGCATTCCTAACATTCCAAGAGACTGAGGGTCTGAACCTGGAAAAGCTCCCAAACCTTGAAGAGTCATTGTAACAGGAAGATTATTTTCTTTTGCAAGAAGATATAATTCACGATGTCCTCCTGACATTATAACACCACCACCTACATAAAGCAAAGGTCTCTTCGACTTTTGAATCATCATAGCAGCTTTTTTAATTTGATTTTGGTTCCCATGAACTCTTGGTTTATATCCTCTTAATTCAATTTTATCAGGATAGTCAAATTCAGTTATACTATTAATAACATTTTTTGGCAAATCAACAACTACAGGTCCAGGTCTCCCAGTAGAAGCAATATAAAACGCTTGTTTAATTGTAGTTGCAAGTTCAGAAACATCTCTTACTAAGAAATTATGTTTAGTAATAGGTCTTGTAATTCCACAAATATCAGCTTCCTGAAAAGCATCATTTCCAATTAGATGAGTTGGTACCTGACCTGTAAAAACAACAATAGGCACAGAATCCATATAGGCATCTGCTATTCCTGTAACTGTATTAGTTGCTCCTGGTCCCGATGTTACTAAAACGACTCCTACTTTTCCTGTGGCCTTAGCATAACCCTCTGCCATATGGGTTGCCCCTTGTTCGTGACGAACAAGTATATGTTTGAGAAAATCAATATCGTAAAGTTTTTCATAAATCTTTAAGACAGCACCACCTGGGTAACCGAAAATATATTCGACACCCTCACGCCTAAGACACTCAAAAAATATATCGGCTCCGGTCATACTTTTTTTTCTTGAATTCATATATAAATCCTCTCTTTTGTTTTTATTCTGGCAAACTTAAAATTGCTCCTGTATGAGCAGATGTAACCATTCTAGAGTAACGTCCTAAATACCCATTATTGATTTTTGGTTTAAACTTAGGAAGTTCACTTAGTCTTTTCTGGATTTCTTCGTCACTTAACTCTACATTTAATGAATAATTAGGAATATCAATCGAAATAATATCACCATCTCTTAGAGCTGCAATAGGGCCTCGCTCTGCTGCCTCAGGAGATATATGCCCAATACATGCACCTCTCGTTCCTCCAGAAAATCTTCCATCTGTAATTAATGCCACTTTATCACCTAAACCCATTCCCATAATTTCACTAGTTGGAGCTAACATCTCAGGCATTCCTGGACCGCCTTTTGGTCCTTCATAACGAATAACAACAACATGACCAGGTTTTACCTTACCACTTCTGATTCCTTCTATTGCTTCATCTTGGGAATTAAATACAATTGCTGGTCCCTTAAACACTAACATATTTTCTTCAACCGCTCCAGTTTTCACTATTGAACCTTTGGGAGCCAAGTTACCAAATAAGACAGCCAAACCACCAGTTTTTCGAAATGGATTATCTATTGTTCTTATTACATTCCTATCTTTAATCTCAGCATCTTTTATGTTTTCTCCCAAAGTTTTTCCTGTTACAGTTGGACAAGAAAGATTAAGAACACCATCGAGCTTGGAAAGTTCTTTTAATATTGCTGAAACACCACCTGCTCTATCTACATCTTCTATATGAACAAACTTTGTAGCAGGCGAAACCTTACATAAATAAGGTACCTTCTCTGATAATTTATTAATCTCCTCAAGTTTAAATTCTATACCTGCTTCGTTTGCAATTGCAATGGTATGAAGAATTGTATTTGTACTTCCTCCCATTGCCATATCTAAAGCAAAAGCATTTAATATAGACTCACGAGTAATAATATCTCTTGGCTTTAAATCAAGTTTAATTAATTCCATAATTTTATGTGCTGCTTGGCGAGCAAGTTCATGTCTTTTAGGATCAACTGCAAGTATTGTTCCGTTACCAGGCAAAGCCATTCCTAATGCTTCCATTAAGCAGTTCATTGAATTTGCAGTAAACATTCCAGAGCAAGAACCACAAGTAGGACAACTATAATCTTCCAACTCTTTTAATTTCTTTTCATCTATTTTTCCTGCTGAAAATTGGCCAACTCCTTCAAATACCGAAATTAAATCTACAACTTCGCCTGAAGGGGTATAACCTGCTTTCATCGGTCCACCAGAAACAAAAACAGTAGGAATATTAACTCTTGCAGCTCCCATGAGCATACCAGGCACAATTTTATCGCAGTTTGGAATACATATCAAGCCATCAAGTCTATGAGCTTCTACAACAGTTTCTAAACTATCAGCAATTAATTCTCTACTTGCTAAAGAAAATCGCATTCCTATATGTCCCATTGCTATACCATCATCTACACCAATGGTATTAAATTCAAATGGAACTCCACCAGCTTTACGCACTTCTTCTTTTATTATTTTTCCGAATTCCTGGAGGTGTACATGACCTGGTATTAAATCTATATAAGAATTGCAAATCCCGATGAATGGTTTATTAAAATCATCATCAGATTTTATTACTCCTGTAGCCTTAAGAAGGCTTCTGTGAGGAGCTTTATCAAAACCTTTTTTTATTAAATCCGATCTCATCTTAAACCTCTCGTTTTTATTTTAAACATCTTTAGATATACTTTAGGGACTTAGTCAATCCCTAAATTTTGAAACTCATAAAAAAATTTTAGGGATTGACTAATAAATATTAGCCTAGAATTATAATTAGATTGATAATTAGGATTGTAATCCCTAGAGGAAGTATATCTAAAGATGTGCCTATTTTCTTTCTTGTATAGTTTAGACCTGAGAGCCTATGTTGCTCTTCGAGACCTTTTAACAATGCAATATGTTTGTTATTGTCTTTCATAACTCTTGTACAATTATAATAGATAAAAAATATTATGTCAAGTATTATTTAAAAATTTTTTGCATAATTATAAATAACAATGCATAAAAAGTTAAATTTAACTTTATAAAAAAATTAAAGCTAAATTTTAATTTAGTAATGGATAAGCACCTATATAAGTTTTATTACTGCGAATAAATTTTTTTAGCTCTTTAGGCAAGGCCATTCCTTTCTCTAAGTTAGTTATTACTTTAAGTAGATGAAAGTCTTTTAGTTCAATAGATTTAAATATCGGGAAATTATAATCAGAATAATATTTGCAATTACCAGAAAATTCAGGAAGTAGGTTTCTTAGCTCTTCTAAAGACTTTAATTCTGCTAGGCATTTTTCATTATTTACCGGGCTCCATAGGATCAGTATGTCATTATTCAGATTAGATTGACGAATATAAATATTATAATCGAGCATTTTAAGCTGAGGTTTCTTTAATTTTTCGCACAAGATTGCAGGCTGCCACACATAAAGGAGTGGTCTATTAAAATTTTCATCTCCATACATTAAGTTATTAACAAAAATATGTCCTTCTCTTTTATCAACATCTGGTCCAGTACTTGCATGCCAACCAAAGTGGTCACCTGCTGCAACTCTTGCGTTTCGAGAAATACAAGCAGTACTATTAATAAAAGTGTTGTTAAAAATTTTTGCATCAGAACTATTCAATATCCAAATACCATGATCACAGTTAACAAAAACATTCCCTGCACATACTACTCCTTTAGAAATTTCGAAGAAAAACCCATTATCACTTGGCCAAGGTTGGTTAACATTTAATTGGGTTCTATTATTTCCTACATTTTCTACCCAGTTGTTAATAAAAACTCCATCAACATTTCCTACGTCATACCAAATGCCATTAGAATAGGGTAAATCAATAACCAAATTATCATTACAAGTCACACGATGACATTGATTAAAAATTTTAACCGCAGCTGGGTAATATCCAGTAATTTTCTCAATGTTATTTCTAGTAAAGATATTTTTTTCTAATAAAACATCATTTGAACTAATAATATAAATTCCTTCTGTGCTTGTATCACTTATTTTACAGTGTCGGATTACTAAACTATCTCCTCTTAAATAACCAGCCACCCTTGAACAAAATGATATTTCACAATTTTCTATTAAAGTTCCAACCACATCTTTTCCAAAAGTTTTTTCATCTGCTGGTCCTTCTGGCTCTGTTCCTTCAATTTCAATTGCTCTATAGGCATACTGAGTAAATTTTATCCCCCTAATCTTTGGTCCCTTTTTATCAGAAACTTTACCATGAACTTCTTTAGTAGTACGAATAAATGCAGCATCAAAGGCTGTTATTTCAACAAGTTTATTAGTTGGATCTGTCCCTATATATACTATTCCTCTATCATAGTCGATGTAAAAAGAGTTTTCATCAACTTCACCTTCCCATCCAGCAGACTGCAAAAATTTACCATTAATAAAAACCATGTCATTGTTAAATTTATGAAGAGGTGTTTTTTTGCCTTCTCTTTCGCGCATCCACCAATCAGCAGGTTTTGATGGAAATAATCTATCCCATTTTGTTATCCACAAACCATTTCCCAAACTTTTCCATTCTTTTGCTATATATGTACCTTTAAAAATTGGTTGTTCATCTTTATAAGGTTGGATAATTATTCCTTGATTAAAAACTAAATTTCCTGTTCTATAAATTCCACCTCTTAGAATTATTGCATCGCCTGTTTTTGCTTTTTCGATAGCAGATTCAATTGTAGTTGGAGCAGAAAGTGATTCACCTGAATTTTCCTTTTTTCCATCTGGAGAAACAAAGTAAATTTTACCAGAAACTTTAGGTAATTCATAAACTTGGTAAATAGGACCATAAGGACCACCAGATGGCTGAGCATAAAACCGGAAGGTTAAAAAACAAAATAAAATTACAACAAGAAAACGAGAAATATTTAAGTTATCTAACATACATTTAGTTCTCATGTTGTTCCTCTTATTTTTTGCAAAATTTCAAAATTATATAATGAAGAAAGTAATTAATATGAAATTTGTCAAATAGTTTTAATACTGGATTGTAATAACAGTTGATATTCACTTTCAAATATCATTAATGTCCCCATAATTCTCTATCAAGTGCTCTATACTGAATTGCTTCACTTATATGTTGTGGCAAAATATTTTCTGAATTATCTAAATCTGCTATTGTTCTACTAACTTTAATAATTCTATCATAAGCGCGTGCAGATAATCCTAAGCGGGTCATAGCCATTTTAAGAAGCTCTTCACATCGACTATCAAGTTTACAAAACTTTCGGATTTCTTTTGATGTCATATGAGCATTACAGTAAATATTTTTCAAGCCTGCAAATCTTTTTAGTTGTATTTCTCTGGCAGCAACTACTCTTTTTCTAATCACCTCAGACCTTTCGCCAGAGTCAGATGACGAAAGTTCTTTAAATTTTACTGGTGGAACTTCAATATGAATGTCAATTCTATCGAGAAGTGGGCCAGAAATTTTTGCCATATATTTTTGAATTTGAGCTGTTGTACAAGTGCATTCTTTAGATGGGTCAGTAAAATAACCACAAGGACATGGGTTCATTGCCGCAGCTAGCATAAAGTTTGCTGGAAATTCTAAGGACATTTTAGAGCGGCTAATAGTAACCTTAGAATCTTCAAGTGGCTGACGTAAAACTTCCAATACATTTTTTTTAAACTCTGGTAATTCATCTAAAAACAAAACGCCATGATGTGCAAACGAAACTTCTCCAGGTCGAGGTATGCTACCACCACCAATTAGCGCTGCATCGCTAACAGTATGATGTGGATTTCTGAAAGGTCTTTCAGTTATTAATGCTTTATCCTTAGGAAGAATTCCAGCAACCGAGTGAATTTTTGTTGTCTCTAGAGCCTCTTCAAAAGTAAGTGGTGGAAGTATTGTTGGCAATCTCTTGGCAAGCATTGTTTTACCCGAACCAGGGGGACCAATCATAATAATATTATGTCCACCAGCAGCAGCTATTTCAAGTGCTCGTTTAGCATTTTCTTGGCCTTTAACATCAGAAAAGTCAAGATGATAATTGTTAACTTCTGCGAATACTTCATTTTTATCTGTGCGAATAGGTTCAAAACTATTTTCTGAATTAAGAAATTGGATTACCTCAGTTAAATTTTCAAAGCCATAAACGTCAATTCCATCAACTATCGAAGCCTCTTTAACTGAATCTTTTGGGAGAATTAAATTTTTTATACCTAATCTTCTTGCTTCTACTGCAATTGGTAAACTACCTTTTATTCTGCGTAATGAACCATCAAGAGAAAGTTCACCAAGCAATAAAGACTTTTCTAATAAAGATTGGCTTACAATTTCATTTGCTGCAAGAATACCTATTGCTATTGGTAAATCAAAAGCACTTCCTTCTTTTTTTATGTCTGCAGGTGCTAAATTTACAGTTATTTTTTTATAATGAAGTTCTATTCCTGAATTAGATAGTGCTGCAACAATGCGCTCTTTACTTTCTTTAACAGCATTGTCTGGTAAACCAACAATTGTAATTGAGGGAAGCTGTTTTTCGCTGTGGGTTTCGACCTCAACTTTGTAGGCGTCAATTCCAAAAGTAGCTGCAGAGAGTACTTTTGAAAACATTATTAAACTTTAGATATTTCTCTTTCAAACTAATAAAAAATAATTAATGAAAAAATATTATTAGTCTTAGTCCCTCAAATGACCAAATAATGCTAAGTCAAACACATTATTTAAATTTTCTTAAAAATTCAATTCTGTCTCTTAATTGTTCGATTGGAACTAATAATTTATCTTTTCCATAAATTGCATCTTCACGGTTAGTATACACTAATTCGTAATCTTTGCTCATTACAATAGCTTCTTCTGGACAAACTTCTTCGCAAAAGCCACAAAAAATACAGCGAAGCATATTAATTTCAAACTTTTCTGGATATCTTTCTTTTTCATATTCTGTTTCTGCTGCTTGAACTTCTATTGCAAGAGCAGGACAAACTCTTGAACATAAGCCACATGCCACACACCTTTCTACTCCATTTTCATCTAAAACTAATACTGGTCTTCCACGGTAAGATGCTGGTGGTTCAAATTTAACTTCCGGATATTCCATTGTAAACTTTGGACGAAACATATTTTTTAAGGTCAGAATCATCCCTTTTATAATTTCTACAATATATATTCGCTCAAAAAAATTTAAGTTCTTTTTTCTTTTCTTAGCTACCATATTATTCCTTTCAAACTAAATCTTAAAAATCATTATTAAGAGTGCAACCCAAATTATATTGACCAAAGATAACGGAAACATAACTTTCCATCCAATATTCATTAATTGATCATACCTAAATCTTGGGATACTCCATCTTACCCATATAAATACAAAAAGCATAAAAGCAGTTTTAAATAAGAAAGCACCAACTTGTAAAATCGTTGTTACAGTTGCGTTTAATCCTAATTTATCGATATAAGGAATTTGCCAACCGCCAAGATACAAAGTTACAATTAAGCAACTAGCAATAATCATATTTGCATATTCAGCTAAAAAGAATCCGGCAAACTTAAAAGAACTATATTCTGTATGATAACCCCCAACTAATTCTGGTTCTGCTTCTGGTAAATCAAAAGGCAATCGATTTGTTTCTGCAAATGCTGAAACAACAAATGTAATAAATCCAATTGGTTGAAGAATTGCATTCCACATCCAACCATATTGAGCATTGACAATATCAATGGGTCTAAGCGATTCTGATAATAACAAAACTCCGGCAATTGAAAATCCCATGGATACTTCGTAAGAAATCATTTGTGCAGAAGACCTTATTCCACCAAGTAAAGAATATTTACTCCCTGAAGACCAACCCGCAAATGTAACTCCGTAAACACCTAAAGAAGTTAGAGCAAGTACGTAAAGGATTCCGATATTAACATCTGCTGCAACTAATTTAATTTCTTTTCCAAATATATTAATTGAGGGACCAATAGGAACAACAGCATAAGTTGCAAAAGCAACAAACAATGAGATGAAAGGAGCCAATGTATGTAATGTCTTATTTGCAGCCTGAGGAACTATATCTTCTTTTAACAATAATTTAAAAACATCAGCAAATGGTTGTAGTAGACCTTTATATCCCACTCTATTTGGTCCTAATCTATTTTGAGCCCATGCACTAATTTTCCTTTCAAAATAAACCATATATGCAACAGATAAAAGTAGTGTTGTAATTGCAATTAATATTTTAACAATTGTTATTATTACTAATTCCCAAATATTCATTAATTAGCTCCAAAATATTTTTATAGTTAAATCGTTTTTTAATTTATCTACACTACCATTACAATTTTATGAATAAAGTTTTCAAAAAATTTATTATTAAGTTTCCATATCAATTACTTTATGTATTCATAAGCTTTATTTTTAATTTTAATTCCATTATTACTAATCAAATCGTAATCCAACCCCTTAAATTCATCAATTGTATTTGCAATATCTTCAAAAACATCTTCTGCCATTTCATATTTTATTTTTAGGCCTAACTTTGTAGATATAGAGGTTAAAATTTTCCAGCTTGGTTTAGCGTCATATTTTTTACCTTGCATCCACCTATCGAAAGGAGTTCCAAATTTATCCCATCTACTCATACTCATTCCATCAAGTGCCCTATCTAATTCAACTGTTGCAACTGCTGGTCTAATTCTCTGTACTCTACCTTGAAAATTAACAAATGTACCATGTTTTTCTGCATAAGTTGAAGCGGGAAATAAAATATCAGCAAATTCTGTAGTGATATTTTTATTAGTTGCGTGAACAATTATAAGTTCTAATTTTTTAGCTAGTTCTTTCAAATTTTCATATTTACCAAATATATCATCCTCTATAATATAAAGTACTTTAATTTTTCCAGTACTAATTTCCTCGAATAGTTCGTTTAATAAGTTTTCATTAATTGGCATTAGACCTATCAACTCTGCACCTAAGGAATTAGGAGTTTTATCTTCACGAATTAGAATATCATCTTGATCACCTTCTTTAATATGTCTAGCAAACATAACTTTTTTTACATCAAGCAACTTAGCTAATTTAATAAACATAAAATTATCTTCGTTTGTTGCATATGCAGAACCTATGAATGCAATTTCGTTACCTTTGTATTTTTTTAGTTTATTAGAAGCTTCGCTTAAAGCTTCTTCCCACGAAACTTTTTCCAACAATCCATTTCTCCTTACAAAAGGACCATCTATTCTTGAATCTGAATTAACAAATTTAAATGTATTTAACCTACCATTATCACACATCCAATAACTATTAACATCTTCATTATATCGAGGTGTTAGTCTTAATATTTGATTGTTACGAACCCAAATTTCAATATTACATCCTCTTGCACAACCTATACAAATAGAGTTAGTTTTTGACATTTCCCAAACTCTTGCCTTAAATCTAAAATCTTGATTAGTTAACGCACCAACAGGGCAAATATCAGTTGTATTTAAAGTATAGGGATTATCGAAAGATTCTCCAGGAAATGTAGTAATAGTTACTTTATCACCACGTTTAATAAAAGTAAGCTGATGAGATTTTGCAATTTCATCAGTAAATCTAATACACCTAGAGCATAAAATACATCTTTCAGCATCGAATTTAATATATGGTCCTAATTGAATTCTTTTTTCCTTTCTTACTTTCATTTCTTCAAAACGACTTTCGCCTCTTCCATGTGCATAAGCATACTCCTGAAGTTTGCATTCCCCAGCTTCGTCACAAATTGGACAGTCAAGTGGATGATTAATTAACAAAAACTCCATTACAGCATTTCTTGCTTCTACTGCTTTTGGTGAACTTGTATGAACAACCATACCTTCTGATGCTAGGGTTGCACATGATATTACTAATTTAGGCATTTGTTCAACTTCAACAAGACACATTCTGCAATTTCCTGATACAGATAACTTAGGATGCCAGCAAAAATGTGGAATATCTATACCTGCATCTCTTGCTGCTTCTATAATTGTTTGTCCAGGTTTAAATTCTATTTCTTTACCATCTAAAATTATTTTTGGCATATGTTATACCTCTACGCTGCTTTTTCAAGTAATAAATTTTTTGAACTCAAGACAACTCTTGTTAAAGTATTTTCGTCGAATAGTTCATTTGATAAATTTAAAATATCATTAACAGTAACAGTCCTTATTTTTTTTATAGTCTCTTCTACAGACTTAATCTTACCAAAGTATATAACAGATTGGGCAATTCTTTGCATTCTGTTTGTTGTACTTTCAAGACTCATCAAAATATTTCCTATTAAATATTCTTTTGCTCTATCAAGTTCCTTTTCAGTCACCTTCTTATGCTTTAATTTTTTTAATTCATTAAAAATTAAGCTTTGCGCCTTATGTATAGACTTTTCATTAGTTGAAAGGTATATGCCAAAAGTTGATACATCGTAAAACGAATTTAAGAATGTATTTATTTGATAAGCAATTCCATTTTCTTCTCGTAACTTTTGAAATAAACGTGAACTACTTCCTTCTCCTAAAATTTGGGACAATACTGCAACAACAATCCTTTTTTCATCTTTAAAACCATATGTAGGTTTTCCTATAATGTAATGAACTTGCTGAATATCTTTTTCTACAAACAAATCATGTGCTGGTTGTAGAGTTAATAGCCTTTCCTTGCTGTTTGTGCTTTTGAAATTTTTCGTAATGTATTTTTCAGTCAGTTTAACCAAATGATTATGATTTACATTACCCGATGCAACTATAAAAAACCTATCGAATGTATAATTTTCCTTTACATAGTCAAGCAAATCCTTTTGCTTAAATGAACGCAAGTTTTTTTCAGTCCCAATAATTGGCATACCAAGAGAATTCCCTTGAAATACAACAGACTCAAACTTATCAAAAATTAGCTCTTCAGGAGAATCTTCAATATCATAAAGTTCATCAATAACTACTTTAGACTCTTTTGAAATTTCTTTTGGGTCAAAAACAGAGTTCTGTAACATATCGGCTAAAACTTCAAAGGTGGGCTCTAAATGTTCTGATAATCCTCTACCATAAAAACATGTATGTTCTTTAGAAGTAAAAGCATTTAAATAACCACCTAAGGATTCAATATCCTCTGCTATTTTTTTTGCAGACCTTTTTTTTGTGCCTTTAAAGAACATATGTTCAAGGAAATGACTAATACCATTGTTTTCTGGTATTTCATCTCTTGAACCTACATTAAACCAAAAACCAAGTGAAAACGATTTGACGTAATTTATTTTCTCAGAAACAATTGTTATACCGTTTTGTAATCTTGTTATATTCTTCAAAGAAGATTTAACCACTAATTATCTTAAAAGTTATTGAACAAATATAGATAAAGCTCCATACCTTTTCAAAATAATGGAATTATAATTCAAATATAAAACCTTTCTCTCTTAATTTTTCATAATTATTTTTATCGAATTTATAAAGAAATGCTGGTCTTCTTTTACCATTTTTACTTATACTTTTTAATTTTTTTAGAAGATTCATTTTCATCAGCTTTTTCCTAAAATTTCTTTTATCGAGTTTTTTATCAAGAATAACTTCATAAAGAGTTTGTAGTTGAGGTAAAGTAAATTTTTCCGGAAGTAATTCAAACCCTATTGGTCGATATCTAATTCTAGTTCTTAATTTATCCAAAGCTACTTTTATTATTTGATTATGGTCAAAGGGTAGTTTTGGAATTTCTGATAGTTTAAACCATTTTACTTCTGTGGTATCCACCCCAGTAGATAATTTATAATGTTCTGGTTTAACTAGTGCAAAATGACCTATTGTAAATACCCTTCTTAATGGATATCTATCTATTGCATCAAAAATTGCAAATTCTTCGAGATAAATATTCTTTATCCCTGTTGTTTCTTCTAGAATTCTCTGTGCTGCTTCCTTAACTAATTCATTTTTTTTGATAAAACCACCAGGTAATGCCCATCTTCCCCTTTCAGGTCTTATTGCTCGCTTTATTAATAATACTTCAAGTGTAGAATTATCAAATCCAAATATTACACAATCAATAGAAATGTTTTTAATAACATCTTTTAATACATGAGACATTATTTTATTCCTGAATAAGAAATCTTTTTGTGAACTAATTTAAAAATAATTTTTTGATTACATTAAAAAATTTTTGGTGATTTTTAAGTTCTTTAAGTGTATTTTATACACATAACTTTCAGAATCATTGGAGGTTAAATTGTATTCTATTGGATACGACATAGGTAGTTCATCAATTAAATGTTCCATTCTCGATATCGAAAAAGGAAAACCTGTAATTCAAGGTTATTATCCACAAGAGGAAATGGAAATTAAGTCGCCCAAACCAGGTTGGGCAGAGCAAGATCCTGAAACATGGTGGGAATATGTGAAAATACTAACGAGAATGTTAATTGAAAAATCAAGTATTGATGTAATTCAGATTAAATCAATTGGGATTTCTTATCAAATGCATGGACTAGTAGTTGTAGATAAAAATAAAAAAGTGCTTAGGCCCTCAATAATATGGTGCGATAGCAGAGCAGTTGAAATTGGTAATAAAGCTTTTCAAAACATTGGAAATGAATACTGCTTAAACAATTTACTTAATTCACCCGGAAATTTTACGGCTTCAAAATTAAGATGGATAAAAGAGAATGAACCAGAAATTTACAAGCAAATTTATAAAATTTTGCTTCCTGGCGATTTTATAGCAATGAAATTAACTGGAGAAATAAATACTACTGTTTCTGGATTATCAGAAGGTATCTTCTGGGATTTTAAAAACAATTCAGTTTCTAAAAAGATACTTGAATACTATGAAATAGATGAATCTTTGCTTGCAGATATTGTTCCAACATTCTCTATTCAAGGTAAATTAACAAAATCTGCTGCAGAAGAACTAGGTTTAACTGAAAACGTAGTTGTTTCATATAGAGCAGGCGACCAACCTAATAACGCTTTTTCATTAAATGTATTAAATCCGGGAGAAGTTGCTGCAACTGCTGGTACTTCTGGAGTTGTTTATGCTGTGATTGATAAATTAAATTATGATAAAAAGTCACGGGTAAATCAATTTGCTCATGTTAACCATGTATTTGAAAATCCACGAATAGGTGTTTTATTGTGTATTAATGGTACTGGAATTTTGAATTCATTTGTTAGGAAAAACATGGCAACAGATTTATCTTACAACCAAATGAATGAACTTGCAGAAAAAATTGAAATTGGATGTGATGGCTTAACAATTTTACCATTCGGTAACGGAGCTGAAAGAGTATTCGAAAATAAAAACATTGGTAGTCACTTCTTAAATATAGATTTTAATCGCCATACTAAAGCTCATTTCTTTAGAGCAGTTCAAGAAGGAATTGCATTTTCATTTAAATATGGGATTGAAATTATAAATGAAATGGGATTAAAAATAAACGTTATTCGAGCAGGAAATTCAAATTTATTTTTAAGCCCAATCTTTAGAGAAACACTTGCAAATTTAACAGAAGCAACAATTGAACTTTACGATACCGATGGAGCACAAGGCGCAGCGCGAGGTGCTGCTTATGGCTCTGGTCTTTATAAATCTTTCGATGAAGCTTTCAAAAACTTAGAAAAAATTAAAATAATAAATCATAAACCAGAATTAGTTGAGAAAACTCTAGATGCATATAATAATTGGCTTGAACACTTAAAAAAATTTTTATAAATCACAAACAAAGAAAGGATAAAAAATATGGACGTACTAATTGGTAACAAAGAATATTTCAAAGGCATCGGAAAAATTCAATATGAAGGGAAAGATTCCAAAAATCCATTAGCATTCAAATGGTATGACGAAAATCATGTCGTCTTTGGGAAGACGATGAAAGAATATTTTAGATTTTCTGCTGCTTACTGGCATAGCTTCTGTTCTGAATTATCTGATCCATTTGGTAGAGGAACAAAAAATCTTCCATGGAATCAAGAAAAAGATCCAATATCACGCGGTAAAGCTAAAATGGACGCCGCATTTGAATTCATTACAAAATTAGGTTTACCATTTTATTGTTTTCACGACTTTGATTTAGTAGAAGAAGGAGATACAATCGAAGAATCTGATAGAAGACTCCAAATAATGATAGATTACGCAAAAGAAAAACAAAGAGCTTCTGGAGTAAAATTATTATGGGGCACAGCAAATCTATTTTCTCATCCTCGCTACATGAATGGAGCTGCAACAAATCCAGACTTTCACGTTGTAACTTATGCTGCCACTCAAGTTAAAAGAGCTATAGATGCTACAATTGAATTGGGTGGTGAAAATTATGTATTCTGGGGCGGACGAGAAGGATATTTATCACTCTTAAACACCAATATGAAAAGAGAAAAAGAACATATGGCAAGATTTTTAGAATTAGCAAAAGACTATGGAAGAAGAAATGGTTTCAAAGGAACATTTTTGATAGAACCAAAACCAATGGAACCATCAAAACATCAATATGATTACGATGTTGAAACTGTAATTGGATTCTTGAGATACTATGGACTTGACAAAGATTTTAAGCTGAACATCGAAGTAAATCACGCCACATTAGCTGGTCATACATTCCAGCATGAACTTCAATGTGCTGTTGATGCAGGCTTATTTGGAAGCATTGATGCAAATCGGGGTGATTATCAAAATGGATGGGATACAGATCAATTCCCAATTAACATTTATGAATTAGTGGAAGCAATGCTTGTAATTGCAGAAGCTGGAGGTTTTGGAACTGGGGGAGTGAATTTCGATGCAAAAGTTAGAAGAAATTCTACAGATCCCGAAGATTTATTCATTGCTCATATAGCTGGAATGGATGCATTTGCAAGAGCATTACTTGTAGCAGAAAAAATTCTTAATGAATCGGATTACAAAAAGATTCGAAAGGAAAGATACGCTTCTTTTGATAGCGGTGATGGTGCAAGATTCGAAAGAGGTGAACTTAAACTCGAAGATTTAAGAGATTTAGCTATCAAGTATGGTGAACCAAAATTAATTAGTGGAAAGCAGGAATTATTAGAACAAATGATTAATATGTATATCTAAAATTAATTTCAACAAACACTAAAGGCTTTAGAGAAAAATTCTCTAAAGCCTTTTTTATTTTATAAATGTATCAACATATTTTTCATGGAACTTCGAAATAGCTTTAAAAGCTTTTTCAAGAATTTCCTCAGGGGGAAGAAAGACAACCCTAAAATGATTCGTACCAGGTAATTGTCCAAAACCACTTCCAGGAACTACCACCACACCTGTTTCTTTAATTAATTCCAATGTCCAATGAGCATCATCCTTAATATTATGAATTCTTGGAAATGCATAAAATGCTCCTTTGGGGGATACACAAGAAATTCCAGAAATTGAATTTAGCATTTCAAACGTCAAGTCTCTTCTTTTTGTTAATTTTTTTATTGCAATTTCAAGATGAGTTTGGTCACCAAGTAAAGATGGCGCAATACCATATTGTTCAGGATGATTTGCACACAGCCTTGCTCTTAGCAACTTATTAATAGCATCAATATAATCTTTCAGAGCTTCTTTATTTCCACTTACTATACCCCAACCAATTCTAAAACCAGGCACCATATAATTTTTAGACAAACCACCAAAAGTAACCACAGGCACATCTTGATTAAGAGAAGCTATTGAAATGTGTGTTTCACCATCCATTAATAACTTATCATAAATTTCATCTGAAAAAATAACAAGATTATGTTCAAGTGCTATTTCAATAATTTGTTTTAATGTTTCAGCAGAAAGGTTTGAACCTGTTGGATTATTTGGATTAATAATAATGATTGCTCTAGTTTTATCGTTTATTTTACTTTTTATATCTTCTATATTAGGTTGCCAACCATTATTTTCATCAAGATAATAAGGATTTTCGAATAACTGTAACTTGCTCTGTATTGCTGTATAAAGTGGATATCCTGGAGTTGGAGTTAAAATATTTTCGCCATCATTTAATAGAGCTGTTAAACATATATCGATAGCTTCACTTGCTCCAGATGTAACAAAAATATCTTGAATATTTTTTATGCCTTTTTTTTCAGCATCTTTCTCAATTGCTTCAAGAGCGGACTTAATTCCAGACGATGGAGCATATCCGTTATAATTATTCAACATTGCTTTGTAAGTTTCTTCTATCAAATGTCTAGGAGGTTCAAAATCAAAAAGATTGGGATCACCAATATTCAGATATAACATTTCTTTTCCTGTTTTAGCAATTTCATTTGCTAAAACTACAATATCTCTAACAGCATATGTAACATTTTCTGTTCTTCTTGAAGGTTTAATATAATTTTTCATTAGAGTCCCAGTTAAGTTATAAGTTAATGAGAATCAAAAAACCAATGTCCAAAGTAAATAATCTAAAATAAGAATAAAAGCAGAACTTAATACAAATGAACGTATTGTTGAAAACCCTACTCCTTCTGCTCCTCCTTCTGTTTTGAAGCCAATATGACAACCAAGCAGAGAAGTTACACCCCCAAACACCATCCCTTTTACCAGACCAAAAATAAAATCGCCGAAAAGAAAATATCTTCTCACAGATTCAAAAAAAACATTAAAAGAAATACCAAGAAAAAAGTTAGAAATAAAGTAAGCTCCTATAGTAGCAATAACATTTGCAAAAATCACAAGTATTGGCATCATAATTACGGATGCAAAAAAACGAGGAGTTGCTAAAAACCTAACAGGGCTAATTCCCATTGTCTCAAGAGCATCAATCTGTTCAGTAACCTTCATTGAACCAAGTTCAGCAGCAATAGATGCACCTACTCTTCCTGCAATGACAATAGCTGTCAAAACAGGGCCTAACTCAGTAATAATAGCTCTACTTGTAGCAGCTCCTAAAAAAGACAATGGTGCAAGTCCCTTTAACTGATAGGCAGCTTGCCAGGCAGAAACAGCTCCAGTAAAAATTGCAATTATAAAAACAAGAGGCAGTGAGTTTACACCAATGTGTTCCATCTGATAAAGAAAATTTCTTCTGCCTTTCACTAAATAAGGTGTATAGAAAAAAATTTCTCCTAGTAACTTAAAAACCTGTCCACTTTCCTGAAAAAAATCTAAAGTTTTTTTCCCAAGCTTTTCAAATAAATTTAATATCATACACAAAAATTATTTTTCTTTCAAAACTAATAAAGTTGTTTGATTTTCGAAATTAATTCTAAATATATAATTAAGTTGCCTAATAAATCATACAAAACTAAATTTCTAATCGGATAAAAAACTTAACCTTCCCTCTTTTTTGCAAAAATCAAAAGCTTTTCATCATTGCCAATTAGAAATTAATTTCATATATATTGTATAAAAAGAAATGATTAAATAGGAAAAAGAAAAATTATTATAATAAAACTCTAACAAAATCGGTAAGAAAATGGAAGATTTTTTAATTGAAAAAGTAGAACGAAAATCAAAAGTCGAGCTACCAGAAAATATTGTATTTGGTAAGATTTTCACCGATCATATATTTGAAATGGAATATGAAGCTTCGAAAGACGGATGGCAAAAGCCCACAATTAAAAAATTTGAAAACTTGAGTATAAGTCCAGCAGCAATGGTATTTCATTATGGGCAAGCTATATTTGAAGGATTAAAAGCATATAAACAAGTCAACGGGAGAATTGCTTTATTTAGACCAGAAGAGAACGTCAAAAGACTTAATCGTTCTGCCAAAAGATTGTGTATCCCAGAAGTTGACTCTCAACTTGCATTAAAAGCAATTATTGAACTTGTAAAAATTGATAAAGAGTGGATTCCATCAAAACCTGGATACTCACTTTATATTCGCCCTTTTATAATTGCAACAGAACCATGCTTCGGTGTTCGTCCATCTGAAAGTTATAAATTTATAATAATTCTAAGTCCTGTTGGTCCTTACTACCCAGAAGGATTTTTGCCAGTACCAATAATGGTAACAGATAAGTATGTACGTGCTATTAGAAAAGGTACAGGCGACTGTAAAGCTGCAGGAAATTATGCCGCGGGATTAATAGCTCAAGTTGAAGCAAAAAAAGAAGGCTATTCACAAGTTCTTTGGCTTGATGCTGTTGAACAAAAATATATTGAAGAAGTTGGGGCAATGAATATTTTTGTTCGATTTAAAGACGAAGTTGCTACTCCAGCACTTACTGGTTCAATTTTGCCCGGCATTACACGTATGTCTGTAATTCAATTACTTAAAGATTGGGGATACAATGTTTCGGAAAGGCCAATATCTATTCAAGAAGTTATTGAAGCATATGAAAAAGGTGAACTGATAGAAATATTTGGAACAGGCACTGCTGCTGTAATATCAGCAATTAGTAAATTAAAATACAATGAAAAAGTCTTACACTTTAGTGATACTACCCCTGGTGAATTAGCACTAAAACTTTATGATGAGCTTACCGGTATCCAATATGGTAAAATAGAAGATCGATATGGCTGGATAACTTATGTAGAATAATCAGAATTTTTCCGTACTAAAATTTTTTCTCAAAATACTATTATTGCAACAAATTTAATTACAGCATATTCATTTTCAAAAATTGTTGGTTGATTTGATTTGAAATTTTCATCTTACTTAAAGATCCTTCGAATTACCAAACCAAATTTTATTAAGTCTAATACTCCTAATTATTTAATCACCCAAATAAAGTGTTATCTAATACTTGACAAGTGAACATTTGTTCACTATATTAGTAGTGAACAAATGAACACTTCATATGCAAAAAGAAATTATAACAGAACGACAAAAGGAAATTTTAGATTTTATTAAAGAATACATCGATTTTAACGGTTATCCCCCAACATATCGAGAGATAGGAAAAAAATTCAATATTTCAAGCACTTTTGGGGTGAAACGTCATATCGACGCATTAATAAAAAAAGGTTATTTAACAAATGAGTCAAGAACAAGCAGAACATTATCTTTAGTAATAACCAATTCACAAACAAAAAATAAAGACATTATTGACATCCCAATAGTTGGAAGAGTTGCTGCCGGTGTGCCATTATTTGCTGAAGAAAACATTGAAGGAAATTTAACTATCGACAAAAATTTAATTGGCAATAGAACAGAATGCTTTGGACTTAAGGTTAAAGGAGATAGTATGATAAATGCCGGAATTCTTGATGGTGACCTTGTTATAGTCCAACCACAAAGAGAAGCAAAAAATGGGGATATTGTAATTGCACTTGTAGGTGATGAGGCAACAATGAAAAGGTTTACAATTAAGAATGGGAAAATTTTTCTTGTACCAGAAAACGAAAAATATGAGCCAATAGTCATTGAAAATCCAGAAGACTTTACGATAATAGGCAAGGTAGTTGGGGTTTTCAGAAGCTACACATAAAACAAGGGATTAGAAATGAAATCGAAAATTTTTAAGTCTGCTATTAATAACAGAAACAGAATTAAATTTTTATATGGATTAAAAGAAATAATTATTGAGCCTCTTTACATCACAAAAAACGGAAAAGGGAAAAAAGTACTTTACGGAAAAATAATTGGCACAAATGAAATCAAATGTTTCGAATACGAAAAAATTGCTAATATTAAAACACTTAATTATCAAAGATTCTCTCCAATAATACCAATAAATAATACCTGTTAATTAGTTAAACTTAACAAATTAACTAAAAATTAGCTTCAAAAGCCGGGGAAATTTATAAATTAAATAATCCTTTCTTTATTTGTTTAATTTAATTCTTATAATATTTTTTACATTAAATCGTACTATCTACCCCTCAAAAAATTAAGCTATCAATATGTAACTAAATTACATCTCAAGAAAAGCATTTTATAATGAAGTATGGTTTTTAATTAAAAGAATACCGCTAAAAATGAATATTCTAAATACAAAATTAAACTTTAAACTCAAGTATCTATGTTATTATAAACAGCGTTATGAATTTGCTGTTAAAAAAAGCAAAGCAACTTCCATTGATTTTTTGATTTTTATTTAGATAAGCTTTACTTTTTTTAATAAACAATATTTTAGATGCATATGAAAGGTATAAAATTTTTTATAAATACAATTTTAATTCTAAGTTCTTTAGTAGATCTAACTCTTTCTCAATATCCAGATTGGGTCAGTTTTAATATTCAAATTCCAGATAATAATGTTTCCGCAATTGTTATTGATAAACAAGGAAATAAATGGATTGCCACTTGGGGCGGTGGTCTTGCTAAATTTGATGGTTCCATATGGAGTGTTTACAATTCATCAAATTCAAGAATACCTAATAACTGGCTAGGCACATTAGCCATAGATAAAGAAGGAAACTTATGGTCTAATCCTTACAATGAAGGTTTGATTAAATTTAATGGCTTAAGTTTTACAATATATAATACATCAAATTCTGGATTACCAAGCAATTTAGTTACATGTATGACTATAGACAATCAAGGTAACATGTGGATTGGAACATCGCATGGCCTAGCCAAGTTTGATGGAACAAATTGGACTGTTTATAATAGTAAAAATTCTGGGTTACTGAACGAAGCAATTCTTTCTATAGTTATTGATGCCCAAGGAACTAAATGGATTGGTACATACGGAGGGATTGCAAGGTTCGATGGTAGAAGTTGGTATTTTTATGATACATTATATTCAAATTTAATACTTGAAAAAGTAAACACAATAGCTATTGATAAACATGGTAACAAATGGTTTGGCTTATATGGTAAAGGAATTGTAAAGTTTGATGGCTCTAATTGGATACTGTATAATCAATCAAATTCTGGGCAACCAATTAATTTTGTTAAGTTTATTTTAGCAGATGAGCAAGGCAATATATGGATTGCAACAGAAGACGGACTTGCAAGTTTCGATGGTACAATTTGGACAATTTACAACTATTTTAATTCAGGTCTGCCGCATAATATAGTAAATTCTTTAACAATTGATTCAAATGGTAATAAATGGATTGGGACACAAAAAGGAGGACTTGCTAAGTTTGATGGAAATAAATGGACTATTTACAACTCATATAACCCTGGCATACAAGAGAAAGAGATTAGATCAATAGAAATTGATGATAAAAATAATAAATGGATTGCTGCAATTTTTCAGGGGCTTTTTAAATTTGATGGATCAAATTGGGTTAAATTCACTACTGGAAATTCAGGCTTACCAGACAATAACATTAAATCAATAAAAATTGATCCTCAAAAAAACATATGGATTGGGACTGAAACAAGTGGTTTGGTTAAATTTGATGGAAAAACTTGGATAATCTATAATACATCTAACTCTAGTTTACCAGATAATTCAATTAACGCAATAGAATACGATTATCAAGGAAACGTATGGGTTGGTACAGATTGGGGCGGCCTTGTAAAATTTGACGGTTCAAATTGGACTATTTACAATAATCATAACTCATATATTCCCTCCAATCGTGTAAATGCTATAGCAATTGATAATAAAAACAATAAATGGATTGGAACTGACTTAGGTCTTGCTAAGTTTGACGGTTTAAATTGGACTAATTTCAATACATTCAATATTGGATTGGGTATGATGGTTCTTTCTTTAGCTGCCGATTATCAAGGAAACATATGGGTTGGAACTAACTACGGCCTTGGAAAATTTGATGGAAGCAATTGGACTATCTATAACACTACGAATTCCGATTTAACAAATAATTCTATAACTGCACTAACAGTTGATAATAAAGGAAATATTTGGATTGGAACTGATGGGCTAGTAAAGTTTAACGGGTCAAAATGGACAACATTTAATTCTTCAAATTCTCCTTTACCTCATAACGTTATAAATACAATAAAAGTCGACTCAAGAGATAACATATGGATAGGAACGCAAAGAGGACTTGCCGTATATCGTGAAAGCGGTGTAACTCTTAGTATTGAAAATAACACTAAAGCTATTCCTCAGAAATTTACACTTTACCAAAATTATCCAAATCCATTTAATCCAACAACAACAATTAGGTTTGATTTATCAAAAAGATGCAATGTAAAACTTTCAGTCTACGATATTTTCGGTAAATTAGTTAGTATACTTATAAACAATGAACTTGATGCAGGAAATTATTCTCTAAAATTTAATGCTAGTGATTTATCAAGTGGAGTATATTTTTATCGTTTAGAAATTGATGGCTTAAATATAGATACAAAGAAAATGTTACTTTTAAAGTAAATAATTACAATTTTGCAACATTGTAAAAAGTATATTGCTCGAAGTTTTATGCATAAAAAAATTTATAAAATTATGTACCTAATTATTAAAAATATCTAGTTATTATCGAACTAAAAAATATATACAAAGCACAAAATATCTATATAATCACAGGTAAAACAGCTTTAGTTAAAGCAATCTTTTTACATTACTGTACCAAATTAAAATTTCAAAAAAGAGGTTCTAGTAGGTTCCTATTTAGTAAGTAAAGTTTTTCACAAATTAATATTTATCTTCAAAAATAATTATTTTCTATTAAGATAAACTGTTACTGATTCTGCAACCTTTTCGCCATCAATTGCAGAAGACACAATTCCTCCTGCATAACCAGCACCTTCTCCACAAGGAAAAAGACCTTCAATTTCAATATGCATCAAAGTTACACTGTTTCTTGGAATTCTTATAGGTGAACTTGTTCGAGTTTCCGGTGCAAGCAATTGGGCTTCTTCAGTTATAAAACCTTTCATTTTTTTATTAAAAATTTTCATAGCACCTATTAAACTCTTTACAATATTTTTGGGTAAAACCTCATGCAAATTTGCACTTTTAGTACCAGGTATATACGAGGTTTTTGGTAAGGAATTCGATAATTTCTTACTCAAAAAATCTGTAACTCTTTGTGCAGGAGCTTGCTGATTTCCACCACCAGCTTCATATGCTTTTCTTTCAATTTGCTTTTGGTATTCCAAACCAGCAAAAACTCCAAAGTTCTTAAACTTTTCCCAATCTCTCTCTCCAACTGAAACCACAAGTCCTGAATTTGCATATGGAGAGTTTCTCCTTGATACACTCATACCGTTTAACACAAGCTCATCTTGTGCAGTAGAAGCAGGGATGATTATTCCACCTGGACACATACAAAAAGAATAAACACCATGTTCGTCTATTTGGCATGTTAGGCTATAACTTGCTGCTGGTAAATTATGATGCCTAACTTTAGAATGATACTGAATTTCGTCTATTAAACTTTGTGGATGTTCAATTCTTACTCCTACTGCAAAAGGTTTGGGTTCTAACTTTATACCTTTTTTATCTAATAAATAATATATGTCTCTAGCTGAATGTCCTGCTGCAAGAATTACAGCATCAGCAATAATTTCTTTTTCATTATTAATTATTACACCAATAACCGTTTTGTCTTTTATAATGAAATCGGTTACTCTAGAATTAAAATGTATTTCGCCATTACAATTGAGAATTGTTTGCCTAATATTTTGTACTATCTTAGGCAATTTATTAGACCCGATATGAGGATGGGAATCAATTAAGATCTCCTCTGGGGCTCCATGTTGAACAAACAATGAAAGAATTCTATACACGTCCCCCCTTTTTGTTGATCGTGTATAAAGTTTTCCATCACTATAAGTGCCTGCACCTCCTTCCCCAAAGCAGTAATTGGAATTTGGATTTACTATACCATCTCTTTGTATAGCTTTTAAATCTCTTCTTCTATTTTGAACATCTTTACCACGCTCTACTATAATTGGTTTAATTCCTAATTCAATCAATCTTAATGCAGCAAACATTCCTGCAGGACCAAATCCTACTATTATTACTTTTTTACTACTATCGACAGCATTAAAATCAATTTTCCTATATAACTCTTCAGGTTGCTCATTGATATAGACAATAGTCTTTAATTTATAAACAGGTTCTTTTTTTCTTGCATCAATAGAGCGTTTTAAGATCCTTACAAAAGTTAATTCATTAGCGCTGACTTTTAAAAGAGATGCCGCTTGGCTTTTTATAAATTCATAATTAAAGATATAATCGGGATGTACTGTTAATTCAATCTCTTTTTTCATATTTGTCCTCTATTTATGAGGAAAATAACCGGATAACTAAGAAATAACTATTGGGAAATTTTTACTAAATTTTTTTTCTAAATAGTAAGAGGAACAAGTAATGGTTGCTTCTATGTGGAATTATATTGTTCTAGTATAAAATTTTTTAATTATCATTCGCTTTTATAAAAACCGAACTTTACTAAGCCATTTATTTTACAATTACCTTTATTTTAGCTAATTATTATTTAATCACATTTTTTAGTAAGTTGCTTTAATTACACCCCCATCTATTGCGATTGTAGAACCAGTTATATATCCAGCATGATCAGAAGCAAGGAAAGCAATTAAGGCAGCTACCTCGTGTGGACTAGCTAATCTTTTAACTGGAACTTCTTCTGCCATCGAGGAAAGAACTGCTTCCTGAGTAGTTCCCAATTGTTTAGCTTTTATCTCAGATAATTCGTAAATCCTTGATGTTAATGTATAACCAGGGGCAACATTATTTATTGTAATATTATATTTTCCAACTTGATTACTCAATGTTTTTGCAAGCGCAGTAACAGCATTTCTCATTGAATTTGATAAAATTAAATTATCTATTGGTTGCTTAACTGAAACAGATGTAATATTAATTATTCTCCCCCACTTTCTTTCTTTCATAGCTGGTAACACTAGACGTATAAATCTTACAGCACTCATCAATATTTGCTTAAAAGCAAAATCCCAATCATCATCACTTAACTCTTCAAAATAACCAGCTCGTGGTCCACCACAATTATTAACAAGAATATCAATTGCACCAAATGTTTCATTAACAACTTTAAACGTATTTACAATATCTTCCAACTTATTGATATCACAAACAATACAAAGTGGTTCTTTATTATAGAGTGATTTTATCTCATGTGCTGCTTTTGATAAATTTTCTTGGTTTCTGGAACATATAGCAACATTACAACCCTCTTTAATAAAACGTTCTGCGGTTGCTTTCCCTATGCCTTTGCTTGCTGCAGTTATTAGTACATTTTTACCTAATAAATTTAGTTCCAATTTTAACTCCTAAAAATTAGATAAATAATAAAAAGATGGCTGCCTCAATTAGAAAAGATTTCATAATTGAGACAGCCAATAGGTTTAAATTTCTGGATTGTAATTTACAGCAGCTAAACCAGGGAATAAAGCTGTCGTATCTAATTCTTCTTCGATTCTTAGCAATTGATTGTACTTAGCAATTCTATCTGTTCTACTTGCAGAACCAGTTTTAATTTGTCCAACATTCGTAGCTACTGCTATATCTGCAATGGTAGTATCTTCAGTTTCACCAGATCGATGGCTAATTATAGAAGTATATCCAGCTCTCTTAGCCATTTCAATAGCTTCAAGTGTTTCGGTTAATGTACCTATTTGATTTACTTTAATTAAAATTGAGTTAGCGATACCTCTTTCAATACCTTTAGCAAGAAATTCTGTATTTGTTACAAATAAATCATCTCCAACTAACTGAATTTTATCTCCAAGCTTATCGGTTAATAATTTCCAACCATCCCAATCAAATTCTGCCATACCATCTTCAAGAGATATAATTGGATATTTGTTTACCCAATTTACCCAAAAGTCGACCATTTTTTCAGGAGAGATATATTCTTTTGTTGACTTAAAGAAATAATAAGCTTTCTTTTCATCGTCCCACATTTCACTTGCTGCTGGGTCAAGTGCTATATAAATATCTTTACCTACTTTATAACCTGCCTTTTCAATAGCTTCGAGAATAACTTCTATTGCTTCTTCATTAGATTTCAAATTTGGAGCAAATCCTCCTTCATCGCCTACAGCAGTATTGTAACCTTTTTTGTGTAATACAGATTTTAGACTATGAAAAGTTTCTACTCCCATACGTAAAGCTTCTGAAAAACTTGGAGCACCTGCTGGCATAACCATAAATTCTTGGAAATCGACATTATTATCGGCGTGTTTACCGCCATTTAAAATATTCATCATCGGAACAGGTAGAGTTCTTGCATTAGTTCCACCTATATAACGATACAAAGGTAAACCTAGAGCTTCTGCTGCGGCTTTAGCACATGCTAAGGAAACACCAAGAATTGCATTAGCTCCAAGTTCAGATTTGTTTGGTGTACCATCTAGTTCGCATAATAGATTATCAATAGCTACTTGTTCTGTTGCATCGAAGTCAATAATTTCATCGGCAATTCTGTTATTTACATTCTCTACAGCTTTTTTTACACCTTTACCATTATAGCGTGATTTATCACCGTCTCTGAGCTCTACAGCTTCGTTTTCGCCTGTAGAAGCTCCACTTGGTACTGCAGCTCTACCTACTACACCACATTCTAAGGCTACTTCCACCTCAATTGTAGGATTACCTCTTGAGTCAAGAATTTCTCTTGCCCAAACATCTACTATTGTAGTCATTTCATAACTCCTATAAATTTGTGAATATCAATTACAAAAATAACTAAAAGATTGAAGTAATATCAATTATATTTCTAAGTTTTTGATATTATCTGACAGACTATAATAAAATTGGGAAGTATAAATACAATTTTTTTATATTTGCTATGATTAATCTATTGCCTTTTAATCAATAAAAAAATTTGTTCTTAAATTGCCCCCGTAGCTCAGTATGGATAGAGCAGGAGTTTCCTAAACTCTTGGTCGGAGGTTCGAGTCCTCTCGGGGGTACAATCTATTATCAATTTTATTCTTAATATAATCATTTCCTTTCAGCGATAATATAAAAAAGTATATCTTTAAGCTCTGAGCTAAAAAAATTATTATAAAACTTAATTTCTAATTCATCCTTCAAGACTTTTGTACATTTCTTCAATCAAATCTTTATATCTTTCTTCTATAACTTTTCTTCTTACTTTTAGTGATGGTGTTAATTCTCCTGTTTCGATAGAAAAAGGTTTATCGAGTATTGCAAATTTTCTAATGCGCTCAAAACTTGCTAACTTCTTTTGAAATTGATCGAGTTCTCTATCAAGTAGTTCATAAATCTGCTTCATTTTAACAAGTTCTTCTATGCTGTTATATTGAATTCGGTTAGCGTCTGCATATTCCTTCAATGCTTCAAAATCTGGAACAATTAAAGCGGTTATAAACATTCTACGATCACCAATTATTACAAACTGGTCAATATACTTACTTGCCAAAAACATATTTTCAATGGGAGTTGGTGCAATATATTTCCCTTGTGAAGTTTTAAACAAGTGTTTTTTACGATCTGTAATAATCAAAAATCCTTCTGCATCAAAAACTCCAATATCTCCAGTATGAAGCCAGCCATCTTTCAAAACCTCTTCTGTTTCTTTTTTATTTTTATAATATCCAACCATAATATTAGGTCCCGAGGCAAGTATTTCACCATCTTTAGCAATTTTTATTTCAACACCCGGAAGAGGTTTTCCTACTGTTCCAAATTTATAATCATTAACTCTATTTACAGTAAGAACCGGTGAAGATTCTGTCAATCCATAGCCTTCGATTATTAAAATACCTACTGCTTCAAAAAAGATTCCTAATTCCCTTGCTAATGCGGCTCCTCCTGAAATAAAAAATCTTATTCTACCTCCGGTTCGTTCTCGCAATTTTGAAAGAACCAATTTATCAGCTATTTTATGTTTTAGAGTAAGAGTTAGTGGAACTGGTTGATTCGATTTTTTTGCTAATTGATATTCCTTCCCTACTTCTATAGCCCAATTAAAAATTTTCTGCTTTCTTTCTGATTGGCTTTCAACATTCCTTTTTATTTTTGAATACATTCTTTCAAATAGCCTTGGAACAGCTGTAACTATTGTAGGTCTTATTTCAAGTAAATTATTTGCGATTTTCTCAATAGATTCTGCATAAGCTATAGTACCTCCAGAAGAAAAAGCTGTATAATAACCTGCCATTCGCTCAAAAATATGACATAACGGTAAAAACGAAAGAAATACATCATTCTCATCAATATAAAATACTTCATGAGCAGCTTTAATATTTGAAACAATATTTCTATGAGTAAGCATTACTCCCTTTGGCTCGCCAGTAGTACCTGAAGTATAAATAATAGTACATAAGTCATTTTCTCTACAAAGTTCACTTTGTTCTTTGAAATAATTAGGGTTTTCTTTCCTAAATTCTTTTCCTTTAACCTGGACTTCTTCAAATGAATAAACATCCTTATCGTTTGTTTTTTCATGATTATTCATTATAATAATAAATTTTAAATGCTTACAATTGTTCCTAATCTTAAGAATCTTATTTAGTTGAAACTTATTAGAAACAATTACTCCAATTGATTCAGAATTATTCAAGATATATTCAATTGTTTCTGAAGTTGAAATTGGATATATAGGAACATCAATTGCACCTATTCCTAAGATTGCCATATCCGAGTATACCCACTCAGGACGGTTTTCAGAAATGATTGCTACCTTATGTTCTCTTTTTACACCTAATGATGCTAATCCACAAGCAAAATTTTCTGTTTCCTCATACAACTGGTCATATGTAATCCCAATCCAATTGTCATCTATTTTATGTTTAAGAGCAGGGCGTTCTTTTCCTTTACCAAAATCTGTAGTAACAATGTTAAACAATTGAGGTATAGTTTTAAAATCTTTTAATATAGGCATTTTCTTCTCCAAGTTTTTTATACAAAATAATTTTAGGAGCTCTAAAATGCAATTAAAATTATTTTCTAATAAGGATAAATTTTATATACTTCGTTCTTAAAAAAGTTAGATTTATGAAACTCTTAAGAAGGTTATATGATTGGGTTCTTCACTGGGCAGAAACACCATATGGTTTACCTGCTTTATTTTTATTATCCTTTGCAGAAGCTTCTTTCTTCCCTATTCCTCCAGATGCACTTTTAATTGCTCTAGTTTTAGGCTCACAAAAAAAAGCTTTTAAATTTGCTTTTGTGTGTTCCATTGCTTCTGTATTAGGAGCTTTATTTGGTTATAGTATAGGACATTTTTTATGGTGGTCTTCTCCCAATCAATTTTCTTCTATAGCAGAGTTTTTCTTTGCTAATATTCCAGGATTTTCTCATAATGTTTTTTATAATGTAAAAAAATTGTATGATGAATGGAATTTTTGGATAATTTTTACAGCAGGATTTACACCTATACCTTATAAAGTTTTTACTATTTCAGGTGGTGCATTTAATATAAATATATTTTGGTTCATAATAGCTTCGATTGTAGGCAGAGCTGGAAGATTTTATTTAGTTGCGGGATTAATTTGGAAATTTGGCCCACAAATAAAAAGCTTTATTGACAAGTATTTCAACTGGCTTGCTTTTGCCTTTACGATTTTACTTATTGGTGGTTTTATAATTATCAAATATCTTTTATAATTCAGGATGAAAGAATTTTACCATTTACAACTGGAGTGACACAGATTAATGGATTTTCAGGAACATTAAATCTTTCAAATATTTCTTCAAAAAGCTGAAACTGCATCCCTTGAGCTTCTAATTTGGAAAACTTTCTATAAGGCATAAATTCCCCTTTTGAATTCCTTGGGGCACTGAAATGGTAAGCCTTATCAAAATCTTTTTTAGCATTCTCTTTTAAGAATTTGATTTTTAATTCATCAGTTCCCTCTACTTCGTAGCTTATTGCTTTAAAACCAACTACGTAATTTTTTTCTATGATTATATAAATATTAAGAATAGTCTCTAGCATATAAAGTTTATATATATCAAACAAAATTCAAATCAAAAATATCATCTATAACTTCATGATAATAAAGAAGTTTAATTAATTCACGGAGTGCCTCAATTTCATTATCCGTAAATTCATAATAAACCGAGCCAAGATTCTCTATAATAAAGTTTTTCGCATTTTCAGAATAACTCAGAGGTAAAAGAATTTTTTCAATATTATCTTCAATTTTTCTATCAATATCTTCAAAATGTTTATTAAAATTTTCTAATGACTCTTTATTTTGAGAAGCAAAAATAAAGTTAACATATGGGAGGTCTATTAAATCAGAAATCTCATCTGCAAAGCTTATTCCCTTACTAAAATGCCATCTAATAAAGTTTTCATTACCACAGACTAAATAGTCTCTTCCTCCTTGTGTTTCAGAAGAAGTATCTAGTATAATTTCAGGATATATATTATATCTTTCTGCAAATAAAATTTTTGTTAAAATGATTTCATTTATTGTAGCATCTGCACGAACAAAAACCTTGTCTATAACTCGTTCATTTTCTGTGAAATAAAAATAAGAATGCGATAGAAGCCCATCAAAAGAGATACTTACTTTGGAAGATATAAACAAATCCTCTACATTAATTAATTCTAAGGATGGAATTAAAGCAATAGAATACTCATCATTAAGTAATTGTTTTGCAAGAAGTGCAGAGTCTTTTTTTATAATTTTAATATTCGAATCTAAGGGAGCAACTGCTTCAAAAATTGAAGCAAAGATATTATTTGGAAGATATAAGTTCATTTTTTACTCAAATAAAAAGCCGCCAATGTATAGCGGCTTTTCGTAAAAGTTACTTAAGATTTTTGTCTTTAATCTTTGCTGCCTTACCAGTAAGTTTACGCAGGTAAAACAATTTTGCACGACGAACTTTACCTTCGCGTAACACTTCTATTTTAGCAATCTTGGGAGAATTGTATGGGAAAATTCTTTCAACTCCAACTCCACTAGAAATTTTTCTAACAGTAAATGTCTTACTAAGTCCTGTACCTCTAATGTTGATAACATCTCCTTCGAAAGCTTGAATTCTTTCTTTATCGCCTTCTATTACTCTTACGTGAACACGAATATGATCTCCTGCTTTAAAAGCTGGTAAGTCAGTCCTTATTTGATCAGCAGTTAGTTCTTTTATTTTATCCATTGTTACTCCAAATTATTTAATTTTTTCCATTTTTCTGTCAAAAATTTTGATTGTTCTTCTTTCCATTCTTTTATTTTTTTTTCGTGTCCAGAAAGTAAAACATCTGGGACTTTCATCCCTTTATATTCTGCTGGACGAGTATAATATGGTGCTTCAATATAATTACCATCTATCAAAGAATCATTTAGAGCAGACTCACTATCATTAAGAACACCAGGTATCAATCGAATTACAGAATCAATAATTGCCAAAGCTGGAATTTCACCACCTGTCAAAATATAATTTCCAATTGAAATTTCATCTGTTGCAAATTTTTGTCTAACACGATCATCTATTCCTTTATAATGTCCTGCAATAATTATAATATTCTGAGCAAGAGAATATTTTTTAGCTAATTCTTGATTGTAAAATTTCCCACCTGGTGTAAGATAAATAATATGTTCATAATTTCTTTCTTTTAAAAGTTTTTCAATACATTCAAAGAACGGTTCTGGCTTTAAAAGCATTCCAGGTCCACCACCAAACGGCTTATCATCAATTTGCTTATGTTTATCGTATGCATAATCACGTAAGTTATGAACATGAATTTCAACTTTTTTTTTCTCCTGTGCTCTTTTAATTATGCTAGTATTTAATGGGCTAATAAAAAAATCTGGCACAGCAGTAATAACATCAATTCTCATCATCATAAAGTAAATCGCAATCTTCTACTAAATCTAACCTCTTCTTCTTTGGTTGAAATTTTCTAATGTAATCTTTAATAGCCGGGATTAAAACTTTTCTTCCATTTAAGTCTTCTATAACGTAAACATCATTAGATTTAAGAACATATACATCCTTCAAGTAACCTAGCAATTTACGGTTTCTATAAACTTTGCTACCAATTAAGTCGTGTATAAAATATGTATCTTTTTCTAATTTAACAGCATCATTAGGTTTAACAAAAATTCTTTTGCCTAAAAACAATGCTGCATCTTTACTATTATCGAATCCTTTTATTTTAAGTGCAATTTTACCGTCAATTATTTTAATTTTTTCGACAGTAAACTCTTTCGAGTTTCCAAAGAACTCAATAAAAACCTTTTTTAATTCAAAAAACCTCTCGTCAAAATCGGAATAAGAATTTATCGCAACAAACCCCTCGTTATTCAATACAGACTTTACAACAGCAATTAAAATTAAATCTTCCACTTAAAATTTAGTCTAAGATTTTAAGTATTGCACGTTTTCCTTCTTTAGCTGCTATTGCTGTAAGTAAAGTTCTCATTGCTTGAGCTGTCTTACCTTGCTTACCAATAACTTTTCCTACATCCTCTGCACCTACTTTTAAAGTAAGCTCAATTGTTTTCTCATCGGGTCTAGCTTCTTCAATCGAAACGTTACCCGGATTGTCAACAAGGTGTTTGGCGATAAATTCTATAAAATCCTTCATGAGAGTACCTATAATTAAGTGACTAAGGGTACCTAATTAAAGCCAAAGCTATTAAGCTTCTTCGGAAGCAGTACCCTTTACTTCCGTTACATTATCAGAATTTTCCGATGATTCCGTTTCTTTTTTTGTCTTTGTTTTTTCTAATTTTTTAAGTTTAGTTGCAAGTTTTGCTTCTTTAAGCTTTTTCCATTCTTCTAATTTTTCAGTTATTTGTTCCTCAGTAAAACCACGTTTCATTAAATGTCTTTTTAAGAGAACTCCTGTTTGCGATAATAAACTTCTTACAGTATTCGTAGGTTGAGCACCTGCATTTAACCAATATAATGCTCTATCTTCTTTAATTTCAATAGTAGCTGGTTCTGTTTTTGGGTTATACAGTCCTATTGCTTCAATAAATTTACCATCTCTTGGAGAGCGGGAATCAGCAGCTACTACTTTATAAACAGGCTGTTTTTTCTTACCCATTCTTCTCAGTCTTAATTTTACGGCCAATTTGACTTTTCCTCCTTGTTTTATTAATTCATTTTAAAATTTCTAAAATTTATGAACCCAGTTTTACCTGATTTCGCATTTAATAATTTTATCATTTGTTGCATTTGGTTAAACTGTTTTATTAACCTATTAACATCCTGAATAGTACTACCACTTCCTTTTGCAATTCTTTTTCTTCTACTACCATTTAAAATTTTTGGATTTTTTCTTTCCTCCTTTGTCATAGATTGAATTATTGCTTCTACCCTTACTAATTGCTTATCATCAATATCTACATTTTTCAAAGTCGAACCAATTCCAGGAATCATCGAGAGCAAAGATTTCAAAGAACCCATTTTTTTTATCATTTTAATTTGTTTTAAAAAATCATCAAAATCGAACTTATTTGCTAATAGTTTCTTTTCAAGTTCTTCTGCTTCTTTCTCATCTATTTGTTTTTGAGCTTTTTCAACAAGAGTAATTATATCACCTTTTCCCAAAATTCTAGAAGCTAATCTATCTGGATAAAAAATTTCAATAGAATCAAGTTTTTCGCCCACACTAACAAATTTTACTGGTCTATCAACAACAGCTCTTATTGAAAGAACACAGCCACCTTTTGCATCTCCATCCAATTTTGTAACTACTATCCCATCAAAGTCTACCTTTTCATGAAATGCCTTAGCTGAATTTACTGCATCTTGACCTGTCATTGAATCAACAACAAACAAAGTTTCAGTAGGATTAACCTTAGCTTTGATGGCTGCAGCTTCTTCCATCATTTCATCATCTACATGTAAACGTCCTGCTGTATCAATAATGACCGTGTTAATTCTATTTTCTTTTGCAAAATTTAGCGACTCCTCAGCAATTTTTACAGGGTCTTTGCTGTTTTCAATCGTAAAAACTGGCACATTGATCTTAGAACCAAGAATTTTCAATTGTTCAACAGCAGCAGGACGGTAAACATCAGCAGCAACTAAAAGAACACTTCTTTTTTTATCTTTAAGATAATTTGCTAATTTAGCACTAAATGTTGTTTTTCCCGAGCCTTGCAAACCTATCAACATTATAACAGTTACTCCGTTAGGATTAATTTTAAGCTCTGCACCTGTTCCACCAAGTAATTTTGTTAATTCGTCATATATTATCTTTGTAATTAACTGTCCAGGAGTTACTGAAAGTAAAACTTCTTTCCCAAGTGCTTTATTTTTTACGTCCTCTATAAATTGCTTTGCAACTTTATAATTAACGTCAGCATCTAAAAGAACACGTCTAATTTCCCGAAGCGTATCAGAAATGTTAGCTTCGGTTAATTTACCTTGTCCTGTTATTTTCTTTAATGCGCGTTCTAATTTCTCAGTTAACTCTTCAAGCATAAAATCCAATTAAAAGATAATAAAAAGGAAATACATTTCAAAAAATGATTAGCTTTCTTTCAGGGCGTTCGCTCCAGAGACTATTTCAATAATTTCTTTTGTAATTGTAGCTTGACGAACTTTATTATAAGTCAACTGTAAAGAGCGTATTAATTCTTTAGCATTCTCTGTTGCCATATCCATTGCAGTCATTCTTGCTCCGAGTTCTGCAGCATACGACTCAAGCAATACTCTCCACATTTGCGCATTTAAATGCTTGGGCAACAAAAAATTAATTATATCAACTTTACTTGGCTCATATATAAATTCTGCTACTTTTGTATCATATTCATTCTTTTCAAATGGTTTTATTGGCAGAAATTGTTCTATTACAGTTTTCTGTTGAATAATAGACCTAAATTCATTATAAATTAGATAAACTTTATCTATTTCATTATTCAGATATTTATGTGTCAATTCTTTAGCTATCTCTGAAGCGAACTCAAACTTTAAGTGGGAGAAGATACCAGGGTAAGAATTAGTAATATTATAATTTCTTTTTGCAAAATATTCATAGCCTTTCTTACCAACACAGTATAAAAAAACTCCACCATTTTCATTAAATTCATTAAACTTTTCTTTAATAAATTCTTCAGTTTGTTTTATAACATTTACATTAAAGCTACCACAAAGACCTCTATCAGAAGTAACAACTACTATAGCAACTTTTTTAAGTTCTCTTTCCTGAAGAAGTTGATTAGAAATATCTTTTTCGATACTTAATAGATGAGATAAAACTTCATAAATTTTTCTTGAATAAGGCCTTGCATTGATAATATTTTCCTGAGCACGCCGCAACCTTGCTGCGGCAACCATTTTCATTGCCTTTGTAATTTGCTGTGTATTTTTAACACCAATTATTCTTCTTTTTATATCTCTTAATGTAGCCATTAGTAAACTATTAACCCTTCTTAAACTTTTCCAAAAATTCTTCAGCTGCTTTTCTTAGAAGTTGTGTTGTACCTTCTGTTAAATCTTTTGTTGAACGTATATCCTCATATATTTCGGGGTATTTTAATTCAATGTATTCATGAAATTCTTTTTCGAATCTTTTAACGTCTTTAACATCAATAGTTTCAAGGTAGTCATTAGTTCCTATAAAAACGCTAACGATTTGTTTTTCAACAGGGAGTGGAGAATATTGAGATTGCTTTAATAATTCTACGAGACGAGCACCTTTTGCAAGAGTTCTCTGCGTTGCTTTATCTAAATCTGAGCCAAATTTTGCAAAAGCCTCTAATTCGCGATATTGAGCCAAATCTAATTTTAGAGAACCAGCAACTTTTTTCATAGCTTTTATTTGAGCATTCCCACCAACACGCGAAACAGAAATTCCTACATTTATAGCCGGTCGAACTCCAGCATTAAACAAATTTGGTTCAAGATAAATTTGACCATCGGTTATTGAAATAACATTTGTTGGGATATAAGCAGAAACATCACCCTGCTGAGTCTCAATAATAGGAAGAGCAGTTAAGCTTCCGCCACCTAATTCATCACTTAATTTCGATGCTCTTTCAAGTAATCTAGAGTGCAAGTAAAAAACATCTCCAGGGTATGCTTCTCTACCAGGAGGTCTTCTTAATAATAAAGAAAGCTCACGGTATGCAGCAGCTTGTTTTGAAAGATCATCAAAAACAACAAGCGCATGTTTTCCGTTATCTCTAAAATACTCTCCTAGAGTTGCTCCTGCATAAGGCGCTATATATTGTAGTGGTGCTGGCGAAGAAGCTGGAGCTGAAATAACAGTAGTATATTCCATTGCACCAAATTCTTCAAGTCTTGAAACTACCTGTGCAACAGTAGAGTTCTTTTGCCCAATTGCAACATAGATGCAGTATACTGGTTTAATACCATATTTCTTAGCTTCTTCTGTATGTGTATACTTTTGATTTATAATAGTATCAATAGCAATTGCAGTCTTACCGGTTTGTCTGTCACCAATTATTAATTCTCTTTGACCACGACCTATAGGAATCATTGCATCAATAGCTGTAATACCCGTCTGCAATGGTTCTTTTACAGGTTGGCGATATATAACACCCAATGCTTTTCTCTCAATAGGAGAATATTTTTCAAATTGAATGTTCCCCTTACCATCAAGAGGCTCACCAAGAGGATTAACTACTCTTCCAAGCAAGCCTTCCCCCACAGGAAATGAAGCAACGCGTTTTGTTCTTTTAACTATATCACCTTCCTTAATTAAAGTGCTTTCACCAAATAAAACACAACCAACATTATCTTCTTCAAGATTCAAAACCATTCCCATAACTCCATTAGGAAATTCTACTAATTCACTTGCCATAACTTTCGTAAGACCATAAACACGAGCTATACCATCCCCAACCTGTAAAACTGTTCCAACATCATAGACATCTACTTCATTATCAAAACCGGCAAGTTGTTTCCTTAATATTGCTGAAACTTCGTCAGGTCTTATTTCTATCATTTTTTATCCCATCCCTAATTGTTCGTAATACTTATGTCTTCTAAAAACTTTTTTCTCAATCTTTCTAATTGATGTTTCAAGGAAGCATCAATTACCATATCATTATACTTAATGACATAACCACCAATAATTTCCGGATTAATTACAAATTGTGATTTAACCTTCTTTTGTTCTTTCTTTTCAATTACAAATTCAAATTGTTTTTTTAATGATTCATCAATTTCAGAGGCAGTTACAATTTGTGCTCTGATAATTCCCTCTTTTTCGTCCCTTATATTCATAAATTCTCTAAAAATCTCGTATAAAATATCTTCACGTTTCTTTTCTATTACGAAATCAATGAAATCTAACACATCTTTACTAACTTTGCTCTCAAAAATTTTTTGTAACAATTCTTTTTTCTTATCTTGCTTAAGCACTGGATTTTTCAGCAATGCTCTTAATTCCCTTGATTTTTCCATCGTTAAGAAAACCAACTCAACGTCGGCTGCAATTTTATCTAATACACCCTTTTCCAATGCCAGTTGATATAAAGAATTTGCATAACGATATGATATTCTATATACACTCATCTTTAATTTTTCGAAAGATCTTCAAGATACTTATTTATTAGCTTGATTTGTTTTTCTTTGTCTAAATTTTCTCTTATAATTTTTTCAGCTGCAGCAACTGCAATATCAGCAACTTGTTCTTTCAGCTTCGAAAAAGCTTCAATATTTTTTCTTTCAATCTCTTTTTGTGCATCTTCAATCATCTTTTTGGCCTGAGCTTTACTCTCTTCTAATATTTGCATTTTCAATTTCTCAGCATATTCTCTTCCCTGTTCTACAATTTTTTGAGCCTCTGCTTCCGCTTTCTGAAGGTTTGCTTTATTTTCAGCTATTATTCTTTCCGCTTCTTTTCTTGCATTTTCTGCTTTTTCAATTGATTCTCTAATAAAATTTTCTCTTTCATTAAGAGACTTCAGAATAGGCTTCCAAGCCAATTTTGAAAGAACTAAAAAAAGCAAAAAAACTGTTACTATTGTCCATAGCATCAATCCAGGATTAACATCCAAAGGGCTACCCGAAGCTCCACCTTCACTTACCAAAGCTAATACTAGCAAAAGTCTATAACTCATAATCTACCCCACATTTAAAAAATTAACCGCAAATTATTTTAATGCCAATAGAATACAAATAACTAAAGAGAAAAGTGAAATACCTTCTATCAAAGCAGCAGCAATAATCATGGAAGTTCTAATTTCTCCTGCCGCTTCTGGCTGACGGCCACTTGCTTCCATAGCTGAGCTAGCTAATTTACCAATTCCAAATGCACCGCCTATAACTGTTAGGGCGGCTCCGAATCCAGCTGCTAAATAAACAAATTCCATTGATTCCTCCTTTTTTATTTTAATGTTCTTGATGATATGCCATACCAATAAATAATGAAGATAACATTGTAAAAATATATGCCTGAATTATTGCTACTAAAACTTCCAGCAAATAAATAAACAAAGCAAACGAAATTGAAACTGGAACTACGAAATAAGTTCTCAAAATAAATATCAACCCCAGCAAAGCAAGAATAACAATATGGCCTGCAGTCATATTTGCAAAAAGACGGATAGCTAACGCAAATGGCTTAGTAAAAAGTCCAAGCAATTCTACAACAAACATAATTGGTACCAACCAAAAAGGAATTCCATGAGGTAATAAACCTTTAAAATATCCTACAAATCCATTTTTTAGTATACCACCAATTTGAATAACCAAAAATGACATAATAGCAAGTGTTGCTGTAACAGCTAAATTACTTGTTGAAGTGGCTGCATATGGCAGTAAACCCAAAAAGTTACATGTTAATATGAAGAAAAATACTGTTAGTAAATAAGGAAGAAATTTTTCATGTCCTTGACCAATTGTAGGCTTTGCTATTTCATCTCTAACAAATAAGACCAGTACTTCAATAAGGTTTGTAACCCCTTTCGGGACTAGAGATTTTTTGTATGACTTTGATACTTTTATAAATGTAATAATTAATATTAAAGCAGCTATCCACATAAAAACCACATGCTTCGTAATAGATAAATCCAGACCAAATAAATGAAGTTCGGGAAGATGAATAACACCAAACGGAGTTAAATCTAACTCTTTTGAATCTAAAATATGATGCATTATCCAGCCAGTATCTTGACCTGACTGTGCTTTTTTTAGTGTGTCTGCAAGGTTAATATTATTTAATAACATCTCTTAAATTACCGCAAGATTTCCTTGAAATTGACTTTAGTACAATAAATAATTCAAAAACCAATAACAAAAAATACATTATAAAGAATGCAAATATAAACCTATATTCATCAACTTTCAAGAATTTGAATATAATAAAAACTAAAGCAAGTATTAATAAAATTCTTAAAACCATACCTCCTATATTAATTAATACGAATTTAGATATACTTTTATCAATAGAAATTTTAAATAAAATAAGAAACAAAATATAATTTAACACTGCTATTATTTTTGCGAATATGATAGACTTAAAATGGGAATCTGTAATAATTTCAGAAAAATAAAGGTATATTATTATTACGGCAATAAAAAGTAAGAATAAAAAGGAAGCTCTAATTTGTTTTGCCATTATATTTATTTTTTTTATTAAGATTGATCACTGTCTTAACAAAATTAAAAACTGCGGCAAAACAACCTAAAAAAGAAAAAATTAGCATTAAAATTGGGCTAGTATTAAAAAAATCATCAAGCCATTTACCTAGAAAGAACATTAATATAATTGTCAAAGCAAGTTGAGTCCCTAATCCTAAATATGGACCAATGTTACGATATATGTATGCAATCTTTTTTGAGTGATTATTAAAATTATTTATCATCTTTTTTAATATCGGATGAATAACCATTCATTGTGCTATGGCCATCAAAAATAGCTCCCTCTTCAATTATTAATGTTTTGGTAACCAAATCACCTTTTATAATTGATTTTGATTCCAATTTTAATTTTTCTGAAGCATAAATTTTACCTTCAACTTTACCATTTGTTGTTACATTTTTTGCTCTTATTTCTCCTTTTATTTCTGATGAATCTCCAATTGTAAGATTCCCATTGATCAATAAATTCCCTATAACAATTCCATCAATCCTAACGTTTCCTTCACTACTTAAATTTCCTTCAATTTTGACACCGCTACTAATTATACTTACTTCATCTTCATGAGAATCTTTTTTAGAAGCCATAGCTCCCTCCTTATTTAATTAATAAAGTTTCCGGATTAATTGGTTTACCATAATGCCAAATTTCAAAATGAAGATGTGGTCCTGTACTTTTTTTACCTGAATTTCCACTTAGAGCTATTAGCTCGCCCTGTCTAACATAGTCTTGAGTCTTTTTGAGTAAAGATGAACAATGTTTATAGATTGTAATGTAACCATAATCATGCTGAATAATGATTGTATACCCATAGTCAATTGTGTAATCTGCAAAAATCACTAATCCACCCGCAGCAGCATAAACAGGTGACCCAATTCTAACTCCATAATCAGCACCTAAATGACCTGTCTTTGGGGAAAACTCTTTAGTTAAATATCCACTTGATGGAGCAATAAACACTAAGGAATCACTTGATTCACTATTATTAAAAAATTTCAACAAGAATTCCTTTATAGTTAAAAATACATTCCCTTCAATATTTACTTTTTTTGTTATCTTCTTTTTCAATTTTTCATAAAGTGCTTTGGAAGTATCTGCTGTATCTTTTTTAGCAAGCTGCAATGAATATTTAATTTTCTCATTTACAGTAGAAATATCTTCTAATTCTTTTGTAAGGATTTTAACTTTTTCCTGAAGTTCATTTATTTTCTTTCTTTGGGCTATTAGTTCTTGATTGTCAACTACAAATAAAAAATCTTTCAAAGGCGTGATTGATAAAATAAAAATCAACACAAGCCAAGAAATAAAGGTGTAAATTAAAATATAAGCTGTAGTTCTTAAGAAGCTAAATTTATAGGTTTTAGTGCTCGAGTCTGGAATGTTTGGTGCTATAATTACAAAAATTTTTTTTAATGTATCCAAATTAAAAAATTTCATCTCACTCCCTTGTATACACTCCAAATATAAAAATTTACAAACTTATTTTCTTCTATTAATCATTACTCTAAGTTTTTCTATTATGTATTCTGGCTTTAATAAATATCCGCAGTCAAATGTTCTAATAGGACAATTTTTATAGCCATGTATACCACAAGGTTTACATTTTAAGTTATCATACGATATAAAATCACTCATAGGATTATATGGATAAAATCCAAATTCAGGGACGGTTGAACAAAAAATTGTTAAAGTAGGAATTCGAGCTGCCATTCCCATATGGGTTGGAGCACTATCGTTACAAATTAACAAAGAAGTTTTCTTTAATAGTGAAATTGTTTCAACTGGAGATAACATTCCAGCAAATGAATAAGAAGAGTTCTTAAATTCCATATAAAATTCTTGGCATAAGTCTTTATCCTGCTCTCCTCCGATTAGCAAAACAAAATAGCCTGTGTCTATTAGAAACTTTATAATAACCTTGTAATATTCCTTAGGATAAATTTTTGTTTTCCATACAGAGCCAGGTGCTACAGCTGCTAACTTTTTATCACTTATTATATTGTTAAACTTTTGTGAAATTTCATTTTTAAAAATTAATTCTGGAAAGATTCGCCAACTATTTTTTTCAGTATCATACCCAATTAAATTTAGATTTCTTTCGACTTCATGTTTTTTTTTATTGTAATGAACTTTGTACTTATAAACAAAACTTAAAGACGAATTATCAAATCCATAGGTTTCTTTTACTTTTGAAAATAATATTATAATTGCTGTTCTAAATGAGCGATGTGGTGAATATATTTTTGTATACTTTGCATTTCTTATTTTTCTTACAAGCTTTATTAAATGAATTAAAGATTTTTGTTTGCCTTTTTTGTCATAGACAATAACTTCATTAACATAAGGTGAATGATAAAATATTTCAGAAGTTGCAGGAATACAAAGAACATCTATCATAGAATCATTATACTTTTCTTTTAGTTTTTGAATCATTGGTAATGTTAAAATTGCATCTCCCAAAAATGCAGTTTGAATAACAAGAATCTTCTTACCCGTATTTAATATTTCCATAATTTATGCATCCAGAAATATTGTTCGGGACTTTTTCTGATATATCTTTCGAGAAAGGAAATATAACGTTGTGTTAATTCAAGAGATTTTTCTTCATCATTTTCTGGAAGATTATTAAAATCTAGTTCTTCAATGAAAACTTTATACTTATAATCTTTTTGTCTTTCAACTGCTGCAAGTAGAACATTACTTTTAGTTTTCAGTGCAATCGAAGCAGTACCAGTATACAGAGATGTAGGATGATTAAAAAACTGAAATCTATGACCTTCAAAAGGTCCTCTTTGATCACCAGCAATTAATACAACTTCGCCCGATCTTAGTGCTTTTATAATTTCTTTTACTGATATTCCTGATGCAATAACATTTGTATTTCCAACACTTCTTGTTTCTTTTAGCCATTGAGTTATATATTGATTTCGCTGAGGCTTTACAAGAACATGATATTTGGCATTAATGTATGCAACTATAGAAGATATTAAAATTTCCCAGTTACCAAAATGCCCTGTTAATATAATTAACCCTTCTTTTTTCTCAATATTTTTTTTTACTAACTCTAAATTTTCAAAACTAACTTGCTCTTTAACTTCACTTAACTTTAAATGCGGAATCAATAATAACTCACAAAATGTTATCGAGATATTCTGATAATTTTTTTTAGCAATTTTTTTAATTTCTTTTTCATCTTTTTCAGGGAAAGCTGTGCGTAAATTTTGCAGAACAGTTTTTTTACGAATCGGTAATAAATAATAAACTACTAGACCAATAATTTTGGCTAATTTTCTGGTTTTTTTTAATCCAATTTTTTTGAATATTTTATTAAGAGTATTAAAGAAAAAGAATTCAATTCTATTTTTATTAAGCATAAAAAATTATTGTGTAGTTAATCTTCTCTGCCAATATTCGTCTTTCACTTCTCCTCTTTTTGTAGAATGAAGTAACTCGTAGTTTCCAAAACCAGTTATATCTCCAAAAATAAAAGTAACCCCTCCTTCTATTTGATTATAAAACCAAACTTCATATGGTTTCATATTTGATTCACTTGGATAAAAGTCTCTTTGATCTGGTTCCCCATACATCAAATAAACTCTTCCTCTATCTGTCAAATAGCCTTCTTTCGTATAAAGACCAAAGTTTTTATTTGCATAATCAACTCTTTTCATGTAATCTTCCTTAAATTCATTAATAGGAGTAGATGGATCGGGATCTCTCATTTTCCAGAAATTATACAAAAATTCTCTTTTAGCGTTCAATGAATCTAACTTTTTATACTGATCTATTTCCTTCTGAGAAGCTATATATTTTATTTGAGAAAACATTTTATCACACTCTTCATTACTATAAATTGCAAACTCGCTACCTAAAAATCCTCTATCAGAAATTGTCTTTGATACTGTGTCAACAAATTTTGTATTATAAAAATAAAACCTCTTTGAAGAAAGATATGCTTGATTAGTTTTTGTATCGACCAAACTCAATACTAAATTGTAAGAATCTGTGGGAAATTTAGATAAATTTATAGCTCCAATTTCAACAAAAGAATTTGGACTTTGTTTAATAACTTTTGTTTGTTCAAAAACCTTTTTCCCAACACTGTTAAATAATATCTTATGTAGTCTAAAATCTGTTTCAGGATTTTCCAATTTAAGGTTATAAAGTTCCGCATAATAGAAAACTACGGGCATTTTATCTGTACAAATCATTGATGGATTAGGGATTACTTCGAGTGTATTTTTATAAAAGATTGAACTTGGGTCTGCTCCATCCTTTTTAATATTATTTGCAATTTGAATATCACTTATGGAATATTTATCATCCTTGAAAGGAGTAATAATAACTTTTTCTCTTATAGTTTTATTTAATGAAGGATTTCCCACATCATAAGCATTTATAAATAAAGAATAATTCCCTTTAGGAACAACAAAACCTATCACTCCTGTGTAACTTTTAAGCTCTTCTTCTTTTTGATTTTTTACTAGATGAGATATTTTCCAATCTTTGTTAATAAAAAAAGTATCAACATCAATATTTTTCATTTCTATATGAACTATAGCTTCAGACAAATGACCAGCATCAGTAACTTTAACTGACATTCCTAAAGGATTTAACTCATAATAAAATTCCATATAGACAGAACTTGTATCATATTTAAACCTTGCATAATCAAATTCAAAACCTAATTCTCTTGTTTGTGCTTCAATAATAGTTGCTAAAAAAATTAACACAAATAATACATTTTTCATTAATAATTTACTCCTATTTAAAAGTAGCATTTAATTTAATACAGAGTAAAATAAATCAATCTTATGAATTTTTCTATTTTTAAAAAAAAAGAAGCCCTCTAAAAAAGAGGGCTTCTTTAGAAAATTGAATTAGTATTTTTACAATCCTAATGTAATTGTAAATACGTGATTAGCGTCGAAGTACTTAGCCTGACGGTATGCATAATCTAACTTAACCCCAACCCCACCCAAGTCATAATTAATTCCAAAGCCTGCTGTTAAACCAAATACATTACTATCACTATCAAGTTCTGGCATGAACATATAACCACCTCTTATAAAGAAGGTATTGTTATAGGCATATTCTGCACCAAATTTGTATTCATCTCCATAGAAGTTACTATTCTGAAAAACACCATTAACCATTAGTGCGTTAGATTGATTAATCTGTAAATTATATCCAAGTCCGAGTTCTAGTGTAGATGGTAGTTCAAAAGAAGCAGCTTCGATTTTATAATATTGAGTTGGTCTAGCTAAATCAGTAGATATAGCTTTGACATACAAGCCACTTCCGTCATATTTCATTTGTGGGCCAATATTTTTTAGTACCACTGCAAAGCTAAGCCCTTCAATATTTGCTAAGTTTTTGTAAGCAATACCCATATTGAATGCTATTCCTGTAGACGAAACCAGCTCAATTCTTTCAGTAACTAAGTTTGCTGTAACACCTACAGAAATTCTATCACTTAGCATTCTTGAGTAAGTAAGGCCCAATGTTACAAATGATGGTCTAAAAGTTTGGCCTGTACCATCTGGATTAGTTACTGTAGTAACAGGAATATCACCAATACCTATAGATTTAATTGTGAAACCCAAAGCACCAAATCCTTCAATGTTTGTAGAAACTGCTCCGTAATCCACAGTTATATCTGCAATATAATTCATGTGAGAGAACATTGCATAAGTGTTATATTCTCCACGAACTAAATTTGCAGGATTCCAATAAAGAGCCTCTACGCCAGTAGCACCAACTAAGGTAGAACCAGACATTGCAATCCCTCTAGCACCTACTGGAACTAGTAATTCTGTTGCTCCAGCAGTACCATTACGACTTCCACCGCCAGCCAATAAATTGGAGACGGTAACTAGTACTAAAATTAATACAACTAAAAGATTTATTTTTTTCATTTTCAGTCTCCTTCAAATTTTTTAGAACCTATCAAGAACTTGTTGTTCTTGAATAATAGCTACTTTAAGAATCTTTGTTTTACCCAAATCCGGCATATCGATGTGCACTATATAGATACCACTAGCAACAGGCAAGCTACTTTCGTTATTAAGGTCCCATCTTTGGAACTGATCCGGAGAATCTTTTCTTATAGTTCTAACTAATTGACCTGCCAAATTAAATATTCTGATTGTGGCCTTTTGTGGTAAGTGCGTAAATGTAACGAATCTTTGATATTTATTTATTTCTTGAGGATTAACACCATAATATGGATTTGGGAAAACATTAATCTTCTCAACATCCTCCTTAGCTAATTCAGTACTAATTGTTACTGAAGGAGCTGTTAACTGAAACTCGTCAGCTGGTGTAATAGCTTTGTTAGGATAAATTGCAAATTGATCTTGACCTGTTCCGTTAGGCGAGAATGGAGCAGCACCTCTACGTGCAGCTGTCAACCAATACATTACTCTAGCATCACTTGTTAGAATATTTGTCATTAATTTCGGATTTGGAGTTTCTGAATAAGGCTCATCGAATATAAATAACCATTCTCTTGGTCCTGTTGTTGCATAATTATCGTAATTATTATGATTTCCTGGCCAATACTTACCATCTACCAAACCACCTTCAACATTGTTTTCAAGAAAACCTACAGCTAATCTTTTTGGATTAGCAGGATCTTCTATATCCCAAGCAGAAAGAGGAACATTCTTAGCAAATTCTTGGAAACCGTAGTTTTCTTTATTTATTATAAATGGAGCGAATTCAGGTTTAGCAGCAGCTCTTTGAGCAGCTCTCATATACCTATAACCATAAGAAACATTCGGGTCGTTTGGATCTAATGGAGGATCATAATCTCCAGTAAAATTAACTTTGGCTAATTTTAATAATACATTTTTAACTTCTCCTGGTCCTACAATCATTTTCCCATCACCAAATATAGACCTTGGGCTTGCCCAGCCTAATGCTCCTTGGAATCCTTCAAAGTGGAAACCATCTGCTCCACCTGCCCAAGTAAACCTTCTTGAGCCAGAGGGTATATCCCACCCCCATTTTGACTTATCATCCGTAGAAAACATATCATCATGTTTTACTCCAGGAGGTGGACCAATTACCTTAAATTGAATTCCATCGACTATTAAATAATTGTCGTCCCCACTAAGGTTACTTTGATTGTCTAAAATTACTTTTCCATCCTTTGTTAAAGACCAGAGTACTCCACCATGTCCTTGACCATCGTCCTTAAAACGAATTATGTAATTACCACCTGTTGTTCTAGATGGGTCAACTACCAATCCTATTACCTTGCCATCACTCTTACCTTTAGTACGCTTTCCAAGAATCTCTTTACCAAAACTTCCTTCATATCTTACACCAGGCTTCGTAGTCTGAGGAGTTACTTCTATAACATTCATAGCATTTTCAAGTACTCTTGGGACAGCATTTGGATCAGGATTATAAGCATAGGCAGTTACAGCAAAGTAATATTTACTTCCATTATTTAAAGGCAATCCACCTTTAAACGCATCTGTTTTGATACTTATATATCTTTTAACTCCTGAATCCGTTCCAAATTTTACTACTTTACTTTGTACAACTCCTGAAGCGGGATCGAATTCTAAATCATTTATTTTTAGTACTCCGTCAACTTTATCATATGTTGCAATTAATTTTGCTTCGCTTGCTTGAGCTGTTTTTGAAGGCAATTGATATACACAATATCCTTGGAATTCAAATCCACCTTTTGAATATTTTTCTGTAGCTTCAACTTTTGCAGGGTCACTACCCCAGGAAAGAACTATTTCTCTATCTAGTTCAGCTACTGATACTACAGGAGCTGGAGGAGCAGTAGGTACATTAAAGAAATTGTCGTAAGCAAGTTGAGCTTGCAAATCATAGAATTTTAATAACTGAACAGCACCTAATCTATCTACACCTGGTACAGCCCCTGCTGCTATTTGAGCTACTACAACTTCTTGAGTATCTCCATAAGCCATTTCAAAAGGTCCAGATGCTAGTCCTATTCTTCTATCTCCAGGCGGATGAAGCATTCCATCAAGCCAGCCCGTACCTGCAACTGGGTCGCCAGACAAGCAGAATTTTGTGGGTTGTCCTGTTGTTGGATCTACAAATGGATCACCGCTCGTAGATATTCTTCCTCTAAACAAATTGTACCATTGAAGTGCACCTGTTTCATATATTCCCAATCTTGGATCACTATAAACAGGATCTCCATTAATAAAGAAATAAAATGCAGTCATTGGTAAGTTTTTCTTACCTTCTACATACTTACCCTTAAATATTGCTCTATCAGTTGCTTCTCCTGGTACCATAGGACCTTGGAAAAAGTCAAAACCTACTGCTGGAGGTGGTAGTGGATTATAAACTGCATCTGTAGCATTAGCATTATAACAATAACCTAGACTTAATGTAGTATCACAACCTGCAAAATCATCACCTGCATCACCATCATCAATATCACTCCACATAGAAACATACATTTCTGTAAATGGCTTTTTATCTGGATTTTTATTTATAATAATGAACTTTCTAAAAATCATATTACCTAAAGCACCCGTTGACTTATAACCCCAAACTGTGACTTGTTCTTCTATACCCATTGGTAATGAACCGTACATATAATCAGTTTGGGCTGGATCTAAGTCATTACATACAAACCACACAGTTTGATCAGCACCTGGCACACCTGGTATATCTATATTAGGTTCATATTTACCATTTCCATTAACATCTTCGTAGGGTGCGCCTTGATTAGCAGGCCATTCATTCCAGTCCTTTTCATACTGAGCTCGAATAGCCTCAATAGTTGGACCATCTCCATCTGCAAGTTCAGCACTTAAATCACCGTCTTTATAATCTCTTCTTACCCTATAAATTCTAACATCAGGGTCTTTCGGATTAGCAGGTTTACCATTAGGTAATATTCTCCCAGGCACAGTTCCCTGACGATAAGTAGACCCACCAACTCTCCATTGACCATCTACTCTTCCACCCCAAAGAAAGCCAGACTGGAAAACTGCAGTCTTATTACTTCCTTTTGGAAAAACAAAACCAGAATTACCATTTTGATTAATATCAGTTTCTCCATCATTTTTTATCCAAGTGGATATATTATTAATATTAATCTTTGTATAAACTGGTTCTCCAAGACTTTTATTAAGTCTGGTGTTTTTATCTCCACCACCTTTAGCATAAATCAATGATGTAAACGCTATTAGTATTAGCGCTAAACTTGAATATCTAATTATTTTCATGTTTTACTCCTGTTTTTTTTCAAACTTTATTAGTATTCTAACCTGATACCAAGTCGAATCTGACGAGGCGGTCCATACAATAAGTTAGTTACTGCACCTGGTACACCACCATAACCTTCTTGATAATCAATATTAATTGCCTTATAGAGATTTATGTATTGTTCTCCATAAGTTGCAACTAGTTGCTGAGATAACTCTGGATTATAAATTACTCCATCGTCATCAGCCGAACCTGTTCTTAAGAATACATTACGAACATTTTTTCTATCAAATAAATTAATTACATAAACATAGACATTTAATGAAAGTCTATCCATCAATCTAAATGTCTTATCAATACGTAAATCGACTTGGAATTCAGCAGGAGTAGTTGATGCATTCAATGGTTCTAATGGCTGTCTAAATCTTGCGTCAGTCTCTGCATTTAAAGCTCCATAGCCTCTTGTGTACGGATGACCACTATTAAACATTGCTAACATAGATACTCCAAAATCGCGCAATAAAGCAGGACCATCATTAGGTCCAAAACGATAATCTATATTAACATTGCCTTTGATAGCTTGATTAAAGGATAAAGGACTAATATACTTTGGAACAAAAATAGTAACTCCATCAAGAGGTGCACCAACTATACCACTATTTGAATATGGGTTAGAACCAGTACCTCTTGCATCTTGGAATGAAAGCGAAGCATTAACAGCTAGTCTTTGATATCTCCTCATATTAAGTGTAATTTCGACACCTTTAGTTGTAGCATAATCACCATTAGCTAATATATTGTAATTTTGGAATGCTGAGGTTCTAACAACAGGTTGATTTACATACTGAACTTGATCCTTAATATCCTTATAATATCCTGTAATATCCAAGGACATAAAATCTGTTAGCTGTTGTGTAAATCCAAGTTCGTACTGAGTAGTTCTTGTTGGTCTTATATCTGAACCTACAGGTTGAGATATGAAATAACCACCTTTAATTTCCCACGCTAATTCATAATAGCCAAGATATGCAGTGTTTAATGCTGGTTGTTGAACAAATTTACCAAACTGAGCATGGAAAACTGTTTTATCAGTAACAGGGAATGAAAATCCTAAACGTGGGCTAATTGCACTAAATGTGGGTACTTTTTTCCAACCAGCTTCGTATAGTTCACCAGTTTGAGGATTAATAGCAAGATCTGGTTGCGTAGGATCCACAAATGTAAGATTATCTATGTCGATGTAATCAAATCTTAAGCCCGCATTAATTACAAGGTCTTCATATTCAATTTTATCTTGAATATATGCGGCTGCAAATACTGGTTTATGGGGCGCATCAAAGAATCCCTCGTCTGTTTCGTTACCAAATACGTCATAACCATAATTATTAACACCGCGTGTTAAAATAAATTGTCTTTTTGCAGCTGTAACTTGTTCATCGGTCACTAATTTATTGTTTTTTAACCATTCAATAATCTCTTCTGTACCCCAATTCTTGTTATTTTTAAGAACATCGGCTGGTACTTTAGCTTTCGCCCAATTATATAACGACGCAGCTAAACTTACTTGTCCTCGTAACCCCCATGTTCTTAAAGTATATTGTTGATATTCACCACCTACTTTAAATGAGTGATGTTTCCCTAATAAAAATGATAGAGAACCATTTAATGAAATACCATTTCTATCATTTTTTGCATAAGTAGCTGGAACTGCTCCGTTCCTATTAAAAGTAAAGCCCATTATGCTTGCTTGTGTTGGACTAACATATCTTCCAACTACACCATTATGAATATCTTCAGGAGTTCTCGGTATTGTCCACCCAACTTTTGCATTAGCTACACTATCACCATAAGCCCAGTAATTGGAACCAAGTCCTGGTGTATATCTTTCACTATTTGCAAAGTAATAACCGGCAGAAAGTTCGTAAAACATAGTTGGACTTAAAACATGAGTAATTTTTAAATTTACTGCACCATCGTTTTGTTCAAGTCTACCACGACGAGTTTGTAATATATTTCTTATAGGTGAATCATCACCATTTGGATTTCCAGCCCACACATCTGAATTAGCAGTTGTATATGTCCCTGCTAATCTTATCATAACAGGTTTTAAATCCAAATTTAATGTACCTGTATAAGTAAAACGTTGTTCTTGTACACCTTTTTGAGGACCAGCTGGATAAACAAAATTAATTGTATCGTGAGTAATATTATCTGTTAATATTCCTAAATTAAGGCCTGGATAAGGCTGAGGGCTAGGATCTCTTAAGTAGACATAGTTAATATTAGTAAAAAATTTTATTCTATTATCAAAAAGAGGGCCACTTAAAACAGCACTTTGTTCATTATAACCCCACCAGTATGCACCTAAACGTTTTTTCCCATCAAAAGCGTTGTCTTTACTCTTAAAAGTTATGTTATCCGTAATATATTCATAACTTGCTTTTAATTTTGTTCCACCAGTTTTAAATGACTGACGTATAATACCTGCATTTGCACCTCCAAATTCTGCAGTATAACCACCCGCTTGTACTTGAATTTCTTCAAGAGCATCTTGTGAAATTGTTACTCCGCGATTTCCCGTAATTGGATTTTTTATTGATACTCCCTCAAGATAGTACCCTACTTCATCATTTCTACCACCGCGGATATAAATATTACCATTTTGAAGAACAACACCTGCTGTTAAGCTAATAATATTATTTACACCACGAACAGGAAGTGCTTGTATATCTTCACTTGTAGTAATTCTGACTGCATTAGTATTATCTTTTTGTATAAGAGGTTTTTGTGCAACAATTTCTACTGTTCCTACTTGTATTTCTTCACTCGGCAATTGAAAATCCAATGAAGTGGTTAAGTCTGCATTAACACGTACATTAGAAACTGTTATTGACTGATATCCCAGGTACGATGCTTTAACTGTATAAACACCTGGGTCAAGGTTTTGCAGTACGTATTCCCCATTTGCATCCGAGGCCGCTCCTATAGTGGTACCAATTACTACAATATTAGCACCTATTAGAGGCTCGCCTGTTTGCAAATCCACTACTTTACCTTTAATCCTACCCTTTGTTCCTGCAGTTATTAATGCAGGAAAAAGAGCAAGCAACATCAAAAAGTAAAAAATTCTTCGATGCATACTTTACTCCTTAGCTTGTTATTGTAATTAAGAAAGGGTTTTTGAATGGTAAAAATTGTAAAATATTTAATAATATTTACCTCCTATCTTTATGAGATATATGTTAAAAATTTTCGTATATCTATATTGAAAAGAATTTTCTACACCTCAAAATCGTTGCTAATCTTTTTACCCTGTTATAAAAGCAAAATTAATTTACTCAAATAATAATTCGAAATTTTTTCAATTCGGATAAAAAAATAACATCGGTAATTTGTTTTGTCAAGTATTAAATACAATAAAAAAAATTTTTCTGATTTATAAAGTAATTTCTAAAAACTTTCTGGCATAAATTTTATAGATGAGAAATATCACTGTAGTATTTTTTGAATTTTCTCTATAAAAACACTTTTGGGGACTGCTCCAATTATTGAATCCTTAACTTCGCCATCTTTAATAAAAAGAACTGTTGGAATACTTCTTACCCCATAACGAATAGCAGTTTGTTGATTTTCATCAACATCTAATTTACCCACTTTTATTTTTCCAGCATATTCTTCTGATAAGTCTTCTATTATAGGAGCAATCATTCTGCAGGGTCCGCACCATGCTGCCCAAAAATCTACAATAACAGGAATATCAGAATTCAGTACTTCTGAATCGAAGTTGCTATCAGTAAATATATATGGTTTCATACTTAGCGTTAACTCCTTTCTTTTACTTTGTATTAAAAACTTGCTACCGTCTTTGCAATTTATTTTTTAATTAAACAGTACTCCATTTTTCTTTATAACTTCACGTGCGATAATTCCTTTTTGAATTTCATTAGTGCCTTCAAAAATCCTATTAATTCTAGAATCACGATAAAATCTTTCTATTGGTAGTTCACGTGAATAACCCATCCCTCCATGAATTTGAACCGCATAATCCGCAATTTTATCCAAAGATTCTGAACAATAGAGCTTTACTATTGCTGCTTGATATGAGATATCTTTACCCAAATCGTAGTCGACTGCTGTTCTATAGACTATTGATTCCATGTTATAAATCATAGTTGCCATTTCAGCAAGCATAAACTGAATAGCCTGAAAATTCGATATCGTTTGATCAAATTGTTTTCTTTGTTTTGCATAACGTGTAGAAAGTTCTAAAAGTTCTTTTGCGGCACCTAGACAAGCTGCACCTAAACCAAGTCTTCCAGCATCAAGAGTTTTCATTGCAAGTAAAAAGCCTCTACCTTCTTTTCCAAGTAAGTTCTCTTTTGGAATTCTTACATTATCAAAAGTAATTGGATTTGTAACACTTCCTTTAATTCCCATTTTCTTTTCTGGCGGGCCTGCATGAAATCCTGGAGTATTAGTTTCAACGATAAAAGCACTTACACCTTTAGGAGTTCTTGCAAATACAGTTACTATATCTGCAATTCCGCCGTTAGTAATCCAAAGTTTTTCGCCATTTAAAACCCATTCATCTCCATCAAGTTCTGCACGTGTTTTAACATTAAAAGAATCTGAGCCAGCATGGGCTTCTGTTAAACAAAACGCTCCAATTTTTTCACCCTTTGCTAAGGGTGTAAGATACTTTTTCTTTTGTTCTTCAGTGCCTCCTATATAAATTGCATTAGCTCCTATAGATTGATGAGCACCAATAAAAGTAGCTGTTGACAAACAACCTCTTGCAATTTCTTCTTGCATAATGCAATATCCTACTTCTCCAAAACCACCACCCCCGTATTCTTCTGGAAAAGAAATGCCAAGAAATCCAAGCTCTGCCATCTTCTTAATTAAGTCTTCAGGAATCTTTTCTTCTGCATCAATTTTTGCTGCTATTGGTTTGATCTCATTGTTCACAAAATCGCGTACAGTTTCGCGGAGCATATTTTGCTCTTCAGTAAAGGTAAATTCATTCATTATTTATTCCTGATTTGTTTGTATTTTCAATCCACTTTAAAAGCTAAGTGCGCCTTTTCTCCTATAAAGTTTACTATATATTCTCCTCCGTCAACTCCTATAACATTTCCAGAAATCCAATCACATTTTTCATCACAAAGAGCTGCAATTGCTTTAGCAACATCTTCAGGAGTTGTTAATCTTCCTTGTGGATTTTTAAATTGTGCTGCATGAAGCATTTTATCAAACATAGGAATTTTTCTTCCTGCCGGCGTATCTGTTACACCAGCCATAATTGCGTTACATGTTACTTTCATAAATCCAAGTTCTACAGCTAACTGGCGAATATGAGCTTCGAGCGCGGCTTTTGCTGCAGAAACAGCTCCGTAATTAGGTATTACTGTATGAGATCCAGCACTTGTTAATGCAAATATTCTTCCTTTTTCGGCAAGTAAATTTCTAAAGACTAATCCCTGAGTCCAATAAACAAGTGAATGAGCCATGACATCTAATGTCATCGACATTTGTGCCGGAGTAACACATTCATCAGGATTTTTTCCTATAAATGGTTTTAATGTTCCAAAAGCCAATGAATGTACAAGCACATTAACTTTTGACTGCTCTTTTGATGCAGCAAATCTCTCTTTTATTTCATCAAGTGTATCATTTATCTTAATTTGGTCTGCAGCATTAATATTAAAAAATACTGCTTGCTGACCATTTTTTTCTATTTTCTTTATAATTTGTTGTACTTGAGGCATTGTAGCTTGGCGGTCAAGGTGAACTCCAAATATGTTGTATCCATGTTTTGAGAGTTCAATTGCTGTAGCACCACCAAATCCACTTGATGAACCTAAAATTAATGCCCATTTTTTTTCCATTTAGTTTTTCCCCTTTTATTAAGTGAGTGCAAACTTAAGAAATAGAAAAAACAAATCAAACGACTTTATTATTATAAAAATTTCTTCATCTTAAAAAGAATAATCATTCCATATTTAATAACAAAAATTACTCTAAATGAATTGAATAAGCCATTCCTAAAAGTACTCCTAGTTCATAAATAATTGGATATTATCGATACCAACAACTTTTTTTAACCTATCAATAAATTCATCTGTTAAGCTTACTTTGTAATCTATTACAAATTCTCTAATATTGCCGTTATCTTTAATACAAACTAGAACAGGAATATCGCCTTCAAACACTTCAACGAGTTCTTTTATTTTATCTACTACTTCAATACTATGCACATTCGAGTCCAAAATTAATCCCAGTCTTTTAGTAAATTTATTTCTTACATCACTTAATGGATAAGCTTCTTCCACATGAAGTTTTACTGCATCTCCGCTACTTTCAAGTCGACCTTTAACTAATATTGTGGACTCAAGAGTAATTAATTCTCCATAATCTTTGAATATTTTTGAAAACATAAGACATTCACACGAACCAGTAAAATCATCCAGTCTAAAAAATGCCATCTGTTTACCTGATTTATCAATCTTATGAGATACTTCAGTTATAACTCCACATGCCCTTACTATTTCATCATATTTATATGTTTCTGGTTCTCCAAGATGGACTGTTGCAAAAGAATTATACTCAATTTCGTATTGATGAAGAGGATGGCCACTTAAATAAAATCCTAAAACTTGTCTTTCCTTTGCCAATTTTTCCTTTGAATCCCAAGGCTTAACATCAGGTAATGAAGGTTCTTCATAAGTAAATTCTTCTTCGTATAAGCTAAATAAACTATTTGAGTAAGATTCTTTTGCAGCTTTAACTTTACTTCCGAATTCAAGGGCTTCTTCAATAGCTGCAAAATGCTGGGCTCTTGTTCCTCCTAGAGAGTCAAATGCTCCTGCTAAAACTAAGCCTTCAAGAGCTCTTTTGTTTACAATTCTTGTATCTACATTTGCACAAAAATCATAAATGCTTCTAAAGTCTCTGCCCAATTCATCATGAGCTCTTTTAATTTCTTCGACAGCTTGTATTCCAACATTTTTAATAGCTGCCATCCCAAAAATTATTTTACCATCTTTAACCTGAAATCTTACAGTTGGATAATTAATATCCGGTGGTTGAACTTTTATTCCTAATTTTCTACAATCTTCGAGAAGAATGGTTACTTTTTCTGTACTATCAAATTTATTAGAAAGGTTTGCTGCTAAAAATTCCTCAAGATAATGCGCTTTAAGATATGCAGTTTGATAAGCCAAGATACTATAAGCAACAGCATGACTTTTATTGAATCCATAATTTGCAAATTTATCTATGGCATCAAAAATTTCTCCAGCGATTTTTTCATCAATATTATTTTGTGCTGCTCCCTTTATAAATTTATCCCTTTGTTCTTGCATAGCTTTCAGATCTTTCTTACCCATTGCTCTTCTAAGCAAATCTGCCTCTGCAAGACTCATTCCCGCTACTTTATTTGCAATCTGAATAACTTGTTCCTGATAAACAATAATTCCATAAGTTTCTTTTAATATAGGTTCGAGCACAGGGTGTAAGTAAGTAATTTCTTTTTTGCCATGTTTACGTGCAATGAAATCATCTATAAATTCCATTGGACCTGGGCGATAAAGAGCATTCATTGCAGCCAGATCTTTAATACTTGTAGGTCTCAATTTTTTCAAATACTCTTTCATTGGAGCTGATTCAAATTGAAATACAGCGGTTGTTTGTCCTTTTGCAAAAAGCTCATAAGTTTTTGGATCATCAACCGGAATATTTTCTATATCAATTATTTCACCTCTTGTTTCTTTTACAAGTTCAATCGTATCTCTTATAATAGAAAGTGTATCAAGTCCCAGGAAATCCATTTTAAGTATACCAGCCTCTTCTAGGTCTTTCATATTAAACTGAGTTACAGTTGCCGTCTCACCTTGTTCTCCGTAAATAGCGAGTGGTACGTAATCACTTACATCACCTGGCGTTATTACTACTCCTGCAGCATGTTTCGATGCATTTCTGTTCATACCTTCAAGTATTTTAGCATATTTAATTAACTCCTGTATTACAGGATCGTCTGATTTTTTAATCCACTGTAATTCTGGCACTTCTTCTAGTGCTTGATCAATTGTATATACTCTTCCAAATTTTTGTGGAATCCATTTTGTTATATTATCAACTTGTGGTATTGGAATTTTTAAGACTCTTGCAACATCTCTTATTACCTGACGTGATGATAACCTATTAAAAGTTATAATTTGAGCTACAGAGTTTTCACCATACTTTGCTTTTACATAATTGATTACCTCTTCTCTTTTATCATCTGCAAAATCAACGTCAATGTCTGGCATCGATTTTCTGGCAGGATTTAAGAATCTTTCAAATAATAAATCATATTCAAGTGGATTAACATTTGTAATACCCAGTACATATGCTACTAGGCTTCCAGCCGCACTTCCTCTGCCAGGACCAACAGGTATTCCTTTTTGTTTTGATGCATTTATAAAGTCTTGAACAATTAAAAAATATCCTGCATAACCCATTTGGTTAATTACATCTAATTCATATTTAAGTCGGTCTTCAATTTCTGGAGTAATTTTTTTAAATCTCTTCTCTAATCTCTCGTATGCTAATTTAACTAAGTATTCTTCCAAAGATTTTGCATTATCTGGTAAAGGAAATATGGGGAAGTGATGTTTATTAAAGTCGAGTATTAAATTTACTTTTTCTTCTATCTCAAGTGTATTTTCTATTGCTCCTTTATAATTTTTGAAAATCTTCTTCATCTCTTCTTCGGTCTTAAAATATATTTGATCTGTTCCATATCTTAGTTCACGATAATCAGCATTTCCAGTTTTATCACCAAGCAAAAGTAAAATATTATGAGCTATTGAATGGTCTTTGTCTATATAATGAATATCATTAGTAGCAACTAATTTTATTCCTAATTCTTTTGCTAGTTTTGGCATACCTGCTAGTATAGGTTTTTCAATATCCATTCCGTGGTCTTGTATTTCAAGATAAAAATCATCACCAAATAATTCTTTCAATTTAATAGCTATTTCTTTTGCTTTTGACCAATTATTATTTATCAATTGTGTCGATATTGGTCCAGCAGGACAAGCAGAAGTGCAAATTAAACCATCTTTATATTTAGTTAATACTTCTAAATCTATTCGTGGTTTATAATAAAATCCCTCGGTATGACCAATTGTGGAAATCTTCATTAAATTTTTGTATCCAGTTTCGTTTTTTGCAAGCAACAAAAGATGGCTGTAATGTTTCGATTTCTTTTTACCATTTTCTGATTCTGTTACTTTTTCAAATCTACTCTTTTCAAAGTCAACATATGCCTCCATACCAATTATTGGTTTAATACCTTCTGCCTTAGCCTTTTTATAAAACTGTATAACACCAAACATTACGCCATGGTCAGTCAATGCAACAGCATGCATGTCATTCTTCTTTGCAGCCATTACTAAATCTTCAACTGTGCATGCTGCATCTTGTAAACTGTAATGTGAATGGTTATGTAAATGAATAAAATCTGACATCTATTACCTTTCTACAATAAAAACAGTTTATAAAAAACAAGTTATACTATACATATGGCCAGTATTTTGTATATGAAAATTTATTTAAGTCAATTCTTTTGTAAATGTAATTGATAGGTTAAAATGACTATTCGAGTAAAAACATCTTTACCTAAAATTAACTTAACCCTGTATGCCCAAAACCTCCTTCATTTCTATTACTATTACTCAAATTATCTGACTCAACAAGATATGCCTTAGTTACTTTTGAAAGAACAAGCTGTGCTATTCTATCACCTCGCTTAATAACAAAATCTTCTTTGCCAAAATTGAATAAAATAATCTTTAGTTCACCACGGTAATCTGAATCAATTGTGCCAGGAGAATTTAACAATCCTATTCCATACTTGGCAGCTAAACCGCTACGCGGTCTAACTTGCATCTCATATCCATCTGGAATTTCAACTTTAAGATTAGTTGGAACTATAACAAAACTGCCTTTCGGAATTATAAGTTCATTATCAATTGCTGCTCGAATATCTAAGCCACTACTACCATCAGTAGCATATTCAGGTAAAGGTATATCTTTAAAATTTTCTGATATTCTTTTTACTTTTATTTTTAATCTCTCAGAATTTTCAAGAGTGTAATAATTGGTAAAACCATCATTGTATTTACCTAATAATGTAGATAGAATAATAAACAATTTATTATCATTATAATTTTTTGATAACATATAAATTTGCCAGGTAAGAATAATAAAAAGAATAGGCAATAAAATTTTCCCAAAATTCCCTAATCTTGATATTTCAAGAATTACAAAAGAAATTAAGATTACAACAGTTATTATTGTAAACCAAATAGTCTTCGATTTCCATTTATCATCAATAATTTTGCTAAGCCTTTCATATTCCCTTAAAAGTAACACAAAGTTTTTTAAATTTATTTTTTCAGACATTTTTTCTAAACAGCAAATTTTTGAAGTTAAATAAAAACTTTATTTCTCTAATATTCATAATAAAGAATAAAACCAGAAAAGCTATTGATAAAATTATTTTTAATGGGAAAACTAAATAGCCATTATAATAAAAGAAATAATAAGCAATGCATGCTACAAAAATAATTAACAAAATTTTTATAATTTTTTCATATTCATACTTTATTTTATAAACTTTTTGTGAAAAGAAAAATAATGTAAGAGCCATTACAATATAACTTGCCAATGTAGCTAATGCAGCTCCAATTATTCCTATTAAAGGTATTAACAAAAAGTTAACGATTATATTTATTATTGCTCCTAATCCAGTAACTATTGGAAAATATTTTGTTTTTTCTTCGATATATAATCCTGCTTGAAAATTAACATATACACCATTAAATAGGTAAGCTAATAAAATTATTGGAACTATAAATAATCCACCCCAGAACTTATAACCTATCAAACTTACATTATCATAAAATTTAATTTTAGCTATATCGTCAATAAAAAAAGAAAGAAGCATCCAAACAATTGACGTAACTATTAAAAATAAAGTAAGCACTTTCGAAAAAATTTCCTTTGCATTTTCATCCTTTGAAGTTGTAAGTATAAAAGGTTGCCATGCAAATTGAAACATCTGTACTATAAGCATCATAAATATTCCAAGCTTATAGTTTGCCTGATAAATACCTAATGTTTCTTCATTAGTAAGAGCTAAAACGATAGGCCTATCAATAACCTGAACTATAGTAGCAGCCAAACTTGCAGGTAGATATGGAATAGCAAATTTAAGCATAGGCTTTAAAAATTCTTTCTCGATTCTAAAAACAAAATTTTTCTTAATATCTGCAAAAAGAATTAAAAACGATAATGTTGAAGCAACGAGATTTGCAATAAAAATTGCTTCGATTCCCATCTTATATTTTAAAACAAGAATAAAGTTCAAAGAAATGTTAACAATAATATTGGTTAATCTAATAATTGTAAATTTTACAGATTTTCTATTCAATCTCAGATTTGCATAAGGTATTATAGCCAAAGTATCAACAACTATAATCAAAATTAAATAATAATAAAGGTAAAAATAGTCTAGGGGAATTTCGATTAACTTAACAAAAAAATTTCTAAACAGAAATAAAACTACAGAAAGAAAAAAAGAGGATATTACAATACACAAGAAAGCAGTTGAATAAGCAGACTTTTTTTTATCTAATGGAGCAATTGAGCTATATTTCATAAAAGCAGCATCCATTCCGTAAATAAAAACAATATTGAAAAATGCTATATAAGCATAAATATTTGAATAAATACCAACTTCGGCTGGAGAAAATACATTTGTATAAAAAGGTACAAGAAGAAAATTTAAAAATCTTCCAATTATTGTACTTATACCATAAATAACAGTGTCTTTTGTAAGTTCTTTAATTTTTTCAAACATTATTTAATAGTGAATAGAGTGTAACGCTAATAAAAAAATTTTTTTAATGCATCTATATAAATTTTAGGGGGCTTCACGGCTTTTTTAGTATCTGTTTTAATAAAAATATGAGTTGTAAACCCCTCGGCAATTAATTCATTTGTTAATTTTCTTCTAATTGTATATTCTATATGAACTTTAGGTGAATATAACTCTTTCACAACAGCTTCAACTTCTAAAATATCGTCATATTGTGCGGGACTTTTATATTTAATAAAAGCTTCAATAAGTGGCAATTGGTAGCCTAATTTTTCTAGTTCAGAGTATGGTAGACCAGTAGACCTTAATAATTCTGTTCTTCCCACTTCAAAGTATTCTAAGTACTTACCATTATAAACAAATTGCATTTTATCTGTATCGGCATAGCGTACTCTAATTTCTGTTTTATGACTAAGCATTTATAAGAACTTATGATAAGTTATTTTACCAATAAAAAATTTTCATATATAAAAATCATTCAATATATACTCCCATCTTACCAAATTTTTCAAGGCGATTTTGAACAAGTTTCTCTGGTTTAATTTTTATTAATGCAGCAAGTTCTTCTTTCAATATTGATTTCAATGTATTTGCCATTGCTTGATGATCTTTATGTGCACCACCTAAAGGTTCAGGAACTATACGATCGATAATTCCTTGTTGAAGCAAGTCATTAGCAGTAAGTTTTAAAGCTTCGGCAGCTTGTTCTTTATAATCCCAGCTACGCCATAATATACTTGAACATGATTCAGGACTTATTACAGAGTACCAAGTATTTTCAAGCATTAAAATTCTATCCCCCACTCCTATACCTAAAGCACCACCACTTGCTCCTTCTCCAATTACTACAACTATTATAGGAACTTTTAACCTACTCATTTCAAAAAGATTGCGTGCAATTGCTTCTGCCTGTCCACGTTGTTCTGCTTCAATTCCAGGATAAGCTCCTGGTGTATCGAGCATTGTAATTACAGGTTTATTAAATTTTTCTGCGAGCTTCATTAATCGAAGAGCTTTTCTGTAGCCTTCGGGATTTGGCATTCCGAAATTTCTGTAAAGATTTGACTTTGTGTCTCTACCTTTCTGATGACCTATAATCATTACTTTATATTCATCAAGCTTTGCAAACCCACCTACTATTGCGTGATCGTCTTTAAAAAGACGGTCGCCATGAAGTTCCACAAAATCCTCAGTCATCATGTAAATGTAATCAAGTGTATAAGGTCTTTCAGGATGACGTGCAAGTTGAACACGTTGCCAGCGTGTTAAATTTTCGTAAATACTTTTTTTGAGTTGAATTACTTTCTCCTCAAGTGTTTTTATTTCGTTTGATATATCGAGATGCCCTTCATATTTACGCATCTCTTCTATTTTGTTTTCAAGTTCAATAATTGGTTTTTCAAAGTCAAGAGAATTTTTTGCCATTTATTTCTCCGTCCTAAATAATATTTTTGATAATGTTCTACCAATAATTTCTAAATCAAGCCAAATATTTTGATTTTTAGCATAAAAAACATCAAGACTTTTTATTTCCTCTTCATCTTCTTCTGAAACATTTTCTACAAACCACATCCCTGTTAAACCAATTTTACCTACATATAAATCACCATAATAAGAAGTAAACTTTGGTCCTACAAAACTTTTCTTTCCTTTTAAAACTTCTGGAACTTGTAATATGAAATTATAAAAGTCGTTTTTTTTAGATGAGAATTTTTGCAGCAAAAATATAAAAGGATAAATCAAAAGTAAAATTAAACTCAAAGTGTAATCAAAAATTAATTTTGTGAGACGATGACCAAATGATGATATATTGTAATTAATCTTCAATAATGGAATATCATCAAGCATAGTTACAGAAGATTTGCCAACAAGATAATCGAGTTCTTTTCCAGCAACCATAAATTCAACATTTAAACCCTGACATTCAGATACAACAGAAAATATTTTCTCAAATGATATATTATCAGAAGAAAAAATAACTTTCTCAATTTTTTCTTCCATTATAAGTTTTTTAATGTTGTCTAGTGCACCAAGAATTTTATAATTACCAACTTTCTCACCTATTTCTTTTTTGTTTAATCCAACAAATCCAACAATTTGGTAAAGCGAAGTAATATTAGATTTTAATTTTAAGGCCAATTCACTTGATTTTTGATTATTGCCTACAATTAATGTACGAGCTTTTTTTGAATTGCTAACTAATCCAAGTTTAAAAACAACTTTTACAAAAATTCTCCATCCCGAAAAAAATATTAATGCTAAAACATAAGTTATCAATACAACAGCACGACTAAAAGCGAATTGCTTAAAAAAGTAAGTCAAAGAAGATAAAATTACAAATCCATAAAAGAGAGAGATTAAACTCTTTAAAACAGAAATAGAAAGTTTTTGATATACATTGCTTAGAGAAGAAATAATAACTTGAATCAAAGCAGGGACAAAATAAATCCACGGAATAACATATTTTGGAAAGCCTTGCCAATGTTCGCTTGCATAAATTTGTTCTGCAATAAAAACACATAGGCTAAAAAAAGCGAAGTCTAAAAGAAAACTAATTATAGCTAATTTGTAAACATTAATAAATGCCAATAATTTTCTAAATAAAATTGCTAATTGTAAAATTCCTTCAACAATAAAAGATGACGAAAAATGTTTTTTTACAAAGAGATGCATTGCATCATAAAATAATTTTGTTTCGTCAATTTTGCTTCTTTTTGTGCTTTCTCCCTTATAATGAATAATCTCTGTCGAATGAACATAAAAAACTTTATAATTTGCTTTTTGAGCACGATAACATAAATCTAAATCTTCCCCATACATAAAGAATTGTGAGTCAAACCCACCAATTTTTTCATATACTTCACGTCGCAACATCATGAAAGCTCCACTTACCGCATCTACTTCGTAAGTTTGATTTTCATCAAGATATGTTAAATTATACCGTGCAAAAAGGCGGCTTTTAGGGAATAACTTACTCAATCCCATCACCTTTGTAAACGAAGTCCATGGTCCTGGAAAACCTCTTCTACAAGCAAGTTGGAGAGTCCCATCAGGATTAAGAACTTTACATCCAGCAATCCCACATTCAGGATGTTTGTCAAAAAACTCTATCATTTTAACCAGAGTATCTTCGCGTAAAATTGTATCTGGATTGAGAAGCAAAAAATATTTCCCCTTAGCTATTTTTAATGCTAAGTTATTTGCTGCACCAAAACCTATATTTTTTTCATTTACAATTAATTTTACTTCGGGAAATTTCTCTTTTATTACATCAACACTACCATCTTCAGAAGCATTATCAACAACAATAATTTCTACAGATAAATTGTTTAGCGCTTTCCTAATTGAATCAAGAAGATTCAACAGAAATTCTTTTACATTATAGTTAACTATGATAATTGATAAATCAACCATACTCACTTATAGAAACCTAATAATCCTTTAATTCGTAATTTCCATACCATAAAGATAGCTTCATAAACTATTTTCTTTGACATTTTTGATGAACCTTGCGTCCTTTCAACAAACACAATAGGTATTTCTATTATTCTAAATTTCTTTTTCCATGCTATAAAATTCATCTCAATTTGAAATGAATAACCATTTGAACGAATCTTATCAAGATTTACCGACTCTAGAACTTTTCTCTTAAAACATTTAAAACCACCTGTTGCATCTTTAATTGGCATTCCTGTTATAATTCTTGTATATAAATTCGCAAAGTAACTTAGCAACAATCTTCTTATTGGCCAATTTATTACTCGTACACCATCTATGTATCTACTTCCTATTACCAAATCATAATCTTTAATTTTATTTAAAAAGTTTTCAATTTCATTCGGGTCATGAGAATAATCTGCGTCCATTTGTATTGCTACGTCGTAACCATTTCTTAGCATAAATTTAAATCCTTCTACATAAGCAGTACCCAAACCCATCTTGCTTTCTCTTTTAATCAATTTTACTCGACTATCATTTTTACCTAATTGAGCTATGTAATCAGCTGTTCCATCTGGTGAGTTATCATCAACAATTAAAATATTAATATCAGGATATCTTTCTAAAATAAAAGGGATTAATTTTTGGACATTATCAAGTTCATTATAAGTAGGAATTATTACAAGAGCTTTTAATGAATTAATCATAATGGCCTTTTCCAAATAATACTACAAAGATAGTTCTAAAAATTATTTTAAAATCAAGTCTTAGGCTCATGTTTTCGATATAATAAAGGTCATATTTTAATTTAATTTTAACATCCTCTAGGCTTTCATCATACTTATGCTTAACCTGCGCCCAACCTGTTAGTCCGGGGCGAACTTTTAATCTTCTTTTATAAAGAGGAATCTCTTTGGAGAGTTTTTCCACAAAATATGGTCTTTCTGGACGAGGGCCTACAAAACTCATATCACCTTTTAAAATATTAATAGCCTGAGGAACTTCATCAAGACGAATTTTTCTTAAAATCTTACCCACTTTTGTTACTCTTGGATCATCTTTAGTAGACCATACTGGACCAGTATGCTTTTCTGCATCTTTTATCATTGTTCTAAACTTAATTATCTTAAAAATCTTGCCATTCATACCCATTCTTTCTTGTTTATAAAATATAGGTCCTTCACTCTCAAGCTTAATTGCAATAGCAGCTAAAATTGTAAATGGCGAAGTAACTATTAACAAAGTTAAGGAGAAAACAATATCAAAAAGCCTTTTTAATTTTTTTTCCCATTCAGGCATTAATTCTGGCATTATATCAATCAAAGGGATGCCATAAATTTGAGATGTTTTTACCTGTCCACTAATGATATCATAAAGATCAGGAACAATTTTTATTTCTACATTTTTCCCATCACATCTTGAAATTATATCAAGTATTAATTCTTCGTGATGACGTTCTACTGAAATAATCACATTCTTAACATTATATTTTTCAATTACTGCTTCAAGGTTATTTACAGAGTCAATAACTTTTGTGCCATTATAAGTTCTATCCACATTTTCATTTAAAACAGATACAAAGCCAACTACATCTAATCCAAGAGCTTTATGGTTATTAATCATATCATAAATTTCATACGATTTAGGATTAAAGCCTACAATTAGTGCATTCCTTCTTCCAAAACCTTTTATTAAAAGACTTCTTTGAACGCTTCTAATTAAAATTCTGCCTGTACTTACTACAACAAAGAAAATAATCCAGTACATGAAAATGAAAAACCTAAATGGTGTAGAAACACCTGTTTTATAGTCATCATAAAGAATTAAAAATAACAGAATAAAAATGCCTACAAAAGAAGTTTTGAATAAAGTAGAAATCTCATCAAATCTCGATTGAGCAAACCATGTTCTATACATTCCAACAATTGTAAAAATGATAAGCCAATAAAAGTAAATTGCAAGCATTGGAAGAAAGAAATCTGGTTGAGATATTAACTCGAACCAGCCGGTATTAACACGAAGGTAAAAAAATAAAAACCAAGAAAAATTTATTGTAATAAAATCTGTAATAAGCAGAAATATTTTTTCTGTTTTTTTACTCAATTTTTCCTCAATATGAACTAGAATTGTTGTAGTACTTTATTAGCTATATAATCTCCTATAGAAAGAGATGCAGTTGCTGCAGGTGATGGTGCATTACAAACATGAAGTACTCTTTTATCTTCTACAAAATAAAAGTCATCTAATAAGCCACCATCTTTACTGCATGCTTGTGCTCTTACTCCTGCTCCGCCTTTAATTAAATCTGTTTCATCAATCGAAGGAATCAAATTTTGTAATGCTTTAACAAAAGCTTTTTTACTAAATGAACGATAAAATTCGTAGAGTCCAATTTTCCAATTTTTCCTTACAATTTTATAAAAGCCTTTCCATGAAAAAGTATCCAAAGTATCCTTAAAATTAAAACTCATTTTTTTGTATCCTTCTCGTTTAAAGGCCAGAACTGCATTTGGTCCAGCTTCAACATCTTCATTTATCATTTTTGTAAAATGAACTCCTAGGAAAGGAAACTCTGGATTCGGAACTGGATAAATTAACGAATTAACTAAATACTTTTTTTCTTCCTTAATTTTATAATATTCGCCACGGAAGGGGATTATTCTTAATTGAAGATCTTTATGAGTCATTTTTGCTAGCCTATCGGAATAAAGTCCAGCACATGTTACAATAAATTTTGATTGAAATACATTCTTATTTGTTATGACTTCGCAATGGTTATTTTTTATCTTTATATCTAATACTTCGTTAGTAAATTCAATTTTTGATTCGTGCTTCAAAATAATTTCAAGATATTTTCTTGACACTTCAACAAAATCAATTATTCCTGTCTGAGGAACATAAATCGCTTCAAGGCCACTTACATAAGGTTCGTGTTCTTTAATTTGGTATTTATTTAACTTCTTTAAATTATTCAATCCATTCTGAAGACCTCTGTTAAAAATATTATTCAAAATAGGAATTTCCTCTTGTTTTGTTGCAACTATTATTTTACCGGTAATTTTATAGTTAACTTCGTACTTATTACAAAAGTCCAAAAGCATTCTATAACCACGAATACAGTTAATAGCCTTTAAGCTACCTGGTTTATAATAAATTCCTGAATGGATAACACCACTGTTATTCCCTGTTTGATGTTTTGAAATATCATTTTCTTTTTCAATAATCAAAAGTTTTAGACGTGGATTTTTCTCCAAGATCTTAAGAGAAGAAGCCAAGCCTACTATCCCGGCACCAATTACAATTATATCGTACATCATCTTTTCAAATTAGTTAATCTTTTATATATACTAATATATCTTTCAGACATTGTATCTAAATTAAACTTCTTTCTTAATCCAATATTATACTCTGCCACAAATTTTCCATACTCTTTCAAATATAAAAGTTTTTCTATGTAATCATCAATGTTATTAAATTCATACAATTGGTGTGTATCGTTGTTTACAATCTCTTTATTTCCTCCTACATCCGAGGCAAGAACAGGAATTCCAGCATAAATTGCTTCTAAGAGACTTATTGATAATCCTTCGTACCTCGAAGGTAAAGTAAATAAATCAAATGCTTTGAGATATCTATAAGAGTCTTTTACAGCTCCTACTAAAAAAATTTCTTTTTCAAGTCCAAGTTCTTTTATTCTATTATAAAGCTTATTATATAGAATCCCTTCTCCAATAATAACTATTTTAACATTTGGTATAGCCTTTTTGATTTTAAAGAAATTATCTATTAAAAACCCATAATTTTTTTGATAAGATAGCCTTCCAGTCGAACCAATTAAAAAGCAGTTATTAAACTGAAAATTACACTTCTTGACTAAGAAATCTAGAGCTTCTGCTTTATCACAAAAATTTAATTCCTCTTCGTTTAAGCCATTGTAAATTACTTCGCCTTTTTTTATTACTCGATTTTTCTTAGCCTCTTGATAGTTAATCTCACTTACAAAAACTGATTCATCTAAAAATTTAGAGAAAAAAATAAAGTATAACTTTGAAATAAATTTAATAAGGAAGAACGATTTATAATTTTTATCTAATAGAGACAAACCATGAAATGTAAAAACAATCTTAGGTCTTCTTCTAAGAACCTTTGCAGGTATAACCGCTAACAAAGTATTACTGCTATTTAAGTGAAGAATATCAAAATTATTCTTCACTAATAACTTGTATAGATCAAACATAAAATACAATGCATTAATAACACTAATATCTCTCTTAAGAGATTTGAGATAATAATGATCAATATTAATTTTCTTTAGTTCTTCAAAAAGGAAGCCCCCATCACCAGCTGCTACTACAACATCAAAGCCTTTCCTTTTTAGTTCTTTGGCTAAATTAAGGACGAATATTTGTGCACCGCCAATTTCAGATTTAGTAATTAAAAGGAGTACTTTCACTTTTTTAAATCATTAATTATTGATACAAATTTAATAGCAACGTTATAATTATTGAACTTTTCTGACTGTCTAAGTACTGCCATCTTCAAAGAATTATACTTAGCCTTATCATTAATCAATGATATTATATCATTCACAAATCCTTCAATATCATCAGGATGATGAGTTAAACCAGTATCTTCCACAATTTCGGGTAAAGAGGAAGTATTCGAACATATAACTGGCACACCACATTTCATTGCTTCCAACACAGGTATTCCAAATCCTTCATAATACGAAGGGAATAGAAATAAGAATGCTTTGTTATAAATTATATTAAGTTCGCCATCATTTAAATTATTAACAAAAATAATTTTTTCAGTTCTTTTACTAATCTCATTCATTAAATCTTTATAACCATAATTTGGCTTCCCAACAATAACTAAAGGTAATTTGTAACCTAGACCCCACAAATTATCTACTATTTTAATAAGTCCTGCTACGTTTTTTCTTTTCTCAATAGCACCAACATATAGAAGATACTTTTCGGGGAGCTTAACGCTTTGCAATAAAGGGTTTTCTTCTTTAAGATATGAAAAATTTTCTGAGGCGAAATTATACGTAACTTCTACTTTTTCTTCACTTATATTAAATAAACTTATAATATCCTTCTTAGAATGTTCTGATACAGTTAATATTTTATCAGCTACTCTTATTGCTAAAGGGACAAAGAAACTTAAATAAGCTCTATAATATAAAGGATAATATTCTTTATAAATAAATGGTATAACATCATGAATAACTGTGACATATTTTATATTGGTCTTTTTTTTAATTGGTAAGATAATATTGGGAGAAACAAACACATCAATATCATACTTATTTAATAAGCTGGGAATAAAATAATTCATCCAAAATGGTGAAAAAATTTTATATGGAACTTTGAAGTTCTTAGTTATAACAGTAAAATAAGTTTTATCAACATCTAATTCCTTAACAGAAAATAAGTAGTACTTATTACTCTTATCAATTTGTGGTAATATTGAAAGTAAATTTTTTAAATATCTTCCAGTCCCTGTAATTCCTCTGTTAAGTACTCTGCAATCAATACCAATTTTCATATAAAAGATTCTTTCTTTGTTATAAACTTTGTAGCAACAAATAAAACTAATATGTCAAAAATATAGAATAACCAGCTAAGAACAGGATTAAAGAAAGAAAACAATATAACCATAACAAATAGACCATAAATTGTTATAGTATTAATGTTAGGATTTAAATACATTCGGTAATATAACCACTCTACTAACATTCCTAATAGATAAGGAATAACAAATATTCCAAAAACATAAAAATCTCTAAAGTAAGCAAAAAACATCCCATATGTATTATAATTGTAATTTATTAAAAAGGGATATTCCTTAAAATTAACATACTCCCTTAACCAATGCTTTAATCCCGTAACAGCAAATAGAAAATCAAATGAAGAAAGGCCATAAGTAAATTCTTTAATTTTCGTAGTTGCATAAGCATAATTCTCTAAGTTCATAGCAATATACATGTATGGTTCAGTAAAAATTGAATACTTAGCACTGTACTTCATTTGAGATACATAATGGAAATATTGAAGTATTAAACTTCCTGCTCTTAATGACAATACTAAATATGAAAGCCCTGCTATAAATACTAAAACACCAAGAAAAGTCACATAATTGAACTTATTAGTGGCATAATAAATAAATACTATTGTAAGAACTATTGCAATAAAAATTCCAAACCTTTGCAATAGAAACAAAAAAGAAATTAGCGTTACTATAAATACTAAGAATAACACAACCTTTTTTAAAAATTTCTTTTTTATCAAAAACCAATACAACACTACTAAGTATAAAACAACTGGGGCAAGATGTACAAATAATCCCACTCCAAATAAGCTCCACTTCGTTCTTGCCTCATTAGGATATTTTGTAAACAATGGCACATATCCCACATAAGCATAAATAATTAAATACGACATTAAATAAATAAAAAAAAGTAAAAAAATAATGAGTGTTAACCTTTTCTCACTAACACCATTAGAACGGATATTATCCCGAATTGTATTAAGTGTATTTATTCTTTTACCAAAAAAAATTACAAAGGTTGTAAATGTTCCCGCTAGAAAAGCAAAAATTGGAATTAATAAGTATATCCAACTCAAAGTAGTCCAGTCAAATTGTAATCTGCTTAATTTAAGTTGAGTTATACCTATTGATAAAGACCAAACCAAAACGAAAAGTTTTGATGGAGAAAATATATCAACTTCTCTTTTTACCAAAGAATAAGTTATAATAAAGAAAAATATTGCAAATGAAATAAAACTTATTAAACTCATTTCATTATAGAAAAATTTTTATTTGTTAAAACATTGTGAAATGCAAATTTTCTTTCTTCTTCATTTAATAATACAAAGTATCCAAAAGTAATCAAGTAAAGTATATATAGAATTATATTCAGTATAAAATTGCCTATATACGCATTAATAAAGGCAAAAACTATAATAGAAAAAACGAAATAAAGTACATTTTTATTTAAATACCATTGTAAGCAAATTCCGAGATTTGATATTACATATATAACCAGTACAATAAAATTAGTAATATTTGCAGTAAGTGCTGCCCCAATAATATTATATTGCTTAATCAGAATGATATTTAAAATAATGCTAATTATAGTAACCCAAAAAACTGTGAATGCTCTAATTTTTTGTCTATTAGATGTAGTGAGTACCATCCCTAATGGTTCTATAATAAATCTAATTGCTATAGAAAAAACATAAACTTTAAGAACAGGTATTGCTTCATTATATTGATTACTATAGACTAAGTGTATGATACTATCAGCGTTTAAAAAAATTATTATAACTACTGGAAAAATGGTGATAAGTAATAGTTTGTTCATTAAAGAAGAAATTTTTAACCATGTAGTTCTATTTTCTGTATATAATCTAGATAAAGATGGTAAAAGTGCATTGTTAATTATCTCTGGGATTATTAACAATATGACCAATAGTTTAAAGACGGCTTGAAAAATACCTACTGCCTTTTCACCTAAAATATATGCAAGTAGTAAAGTATCTATATTGTAATACAAATAATTGAAAATGTAGTGAATCCCAAATATGCTAATTTGACTTTTATATTTCGAAATTTGTAGTTCATTGAATTTTATTTTTATTCTTACATTAAAATCAAGCAAACATTTATAAACTAAAAGCAAGGATACCAATCTAATAATCACCAAAGCAAAAGCGAAACAGTAAATTGACGCACGGTTATAACATAAAACAATTACTACTAACAATAATAAAATATTATAAAAGAAAGTTACTTTTGTTTCTTGATATAATAATTCTATACCCTTAAAAAATGCTATGAAATAATTTTGTAAAGAAGTAAATACCAAGTAAAAGTTTAGTATAATCAAAAGCCAAAATGAAGTCGAGCTCAAATTTACAAGCAGAGAATAGACAATTAATATCACAAAAGTAAGAGCAATAAAAATAATTTTAACAGGAAAAAAATCTTGAAATACACGGTTAAAACTATCTTTATTTTTAGCTAACTCTGTTATTAATAAAATATCCAACCCAAAATCTGCTAAAAACATAAAGATATTTACTACAGTAAAAGCATAAGTAAATTGACCAAATATTTCTGCACCATAAAAACGTGCTATTGTCCAGAACAGAAAAAAATTAGCTAAAACTCTAAGAACAATTGTTATCAGAGAAAAAAATGTATTTTTCTTTATACTCTTTAGTTTATTATCATTTAATTCTTTTAGCCTCACTTTAACATCATATTATTTTTTTGTATAGCTCTAAGTGATATTTAGCCACATTTTCATAATTATAAATCGATAGATCACCATAATTTATTTTTTTTCTAATTTGTTCAAAATTAGAGTCAACAAAACTTAATTTGTTAATAAAATCATCAACGTTATTTAATTCAAAAACAAACATTTGGTTATTGTGTCTATTATCCAATTCTACTGATGTAGGTATATTAGAAACAATAATAGGTACGTTTTGACTCATTGCTTCAACAATGGGCATACCAAATCCTTCGTAAATAGAAGGGAAAATAAATGCTCTGCAGTACTTATATAAATATGGAATATCTTCATCAGACAAATATCCTAAACTAATAATACCATTATTGATATTAATCAAATCTTTAAATTCTCCAGCCCCCCACCAAAAATATCCCCCTAATACCAAGTAGCTTTGATTGCTAATTAGTCTTTCTTTTCTTGCTTTAATAAAAGCTTTTAATAAAAAACTTATATTTTTTCTTTTTGACAAACTCCCTAAAAAAAAGTAGTAATTGTAAGCAGTAAGATTATATTTTTTTAAAATATCCGGATTGTCCTTAGAACAAAAAAAAATATCTCTAATACCATCATAGCATACAAATATTTTATTTTCTACAGAGAATTCAAACATATTCAAAATCTCATTTTTCACAGATTCTGATGGAGTAATGATTGCGTCTGCTTTTTTTATTGCATTTATAATAGAATGTCTATTATAACTAATATAAATGGAAGGAACTGTATCTGGGTAAAGAAAGACGCCAAGGTCATGTATGGTTACCACTTTTTTACTTTTACCTTTTGTACAAGGAACAAAATTATTTTGATAGTGAACTACATCATAGTTACGAAATGGATGAACTAAGTTAATATATAGATCAATACTAAATTTTCTAAATCCTTTAGGTATTAATCTCATATAAGAATAATTTGTTATAGAACAAAAAGTTAATTTTGATAAATGCTTATATAAATTTAATGCATGCTGACCTATACCAGTTGGATGTTTATAAGAAGACATCCCTTCATCTAGAAGGATTTTTAAGTTTTCGTACATTTATAATATGAAGAAAGATTTTTATTAGTTAGCTTTTTTAAATATTCTATTAAGATTAATCCATGAAGTTAGTTCTATATATTTCTCTGGATAAGTTAGCTTTAACTTATTAAGAAACTCCATAAAAAATGCTATAAAAATTGATAGAATACTTGAAACTACAAAACTAACAGCTGCAAATATAGTTCCTTTAGGTTTAGCTTTTCTTTCAGCTGGAGCCGCCTTATCTAGTACAATTACAGATGGTGTATTTCTAGCTTCTTCAACTTTTGCTTGCTCATATAAAGGTTGAATAAACTCTAGAATTTTATATTGTATTTCAAGATTTCTATAGATTTTTAAATATTCGTTTGCTAAATGTGGTGCTTCCTTAAATGGAATTAATAACTTCACATCTTTTTGTGATATATCCGACCCTGCATTTAGTTGGTTAATTTTTTTCCTTAATTCATTCATTTCTATTTTAGCATTTGCCGCAAGTGGATGTTCCTTTCCATATGTTTGCTGCATTACATTATATTCAATTTCCTTTTTATACAATTCTAAATAAATATTGGCCATTGATTTAACAGTAGCTTCAATCTGTTCTGGTATTGCTATAACACCATATTTTTCTTGAAATTGCTTCATAGCAGTTTCAAGATTATTAATATCTGAAATATTTTGTAAATACCTTTTTTCTACAAATTCTCTATTAGCTTTAGCATTTGTAACTGATAGTCTTGTATTTATTTCATTTAACCTTTCAACAAGATAATTTGCAATATCTGCAGCTCTTTTAGGGTCTTTATCATAAACTGTAATAGTTAAATTCCCTTCATCTTGAATTTCTAAATCTAGATTTGATTGCCATTCTTTAACCACTTTCTCATAGTAGTCATCTTCCATATCATAAACTTTTCTCAGATTAAATTTCTTTATTACATCATCTGTTATTGTAGCGCTTTTTAATATTGCAATGTATCTATCTGCTTCGGTATTTGCTCCTGTTAAAGCTGCTAATCCTTTGCTTGCAGAAAAGCCTTTTGCTAAGCTTGATAATCCTGACAATGCAGAAAGTAAATCAGTTCTTTCAGCTGGAAATACTGAAGCTGTAGATTTATACCACTTTGGTGCAAGCAATGCATATAATGTTGCACCAGTTGTTATTGTAAACACAAACCAAAATATAAATTTTCGATATTTAACAATTATTCTTAAAAATTCTAAAAAGGTACTACCAATAAACTTTTCTTCTCTTTGTTCCATAAAAACTCTTACTTTAGTGCTTGTATAATTAAAAATGTTACAGATACAACTGCCGTCAAAATACCAGATACGGAACCAATTTGCTGAACATAATATGATAAATCACGCGGTAAAGATTTAGGCACGTAAATAAAATCACCTGGTTCAATTTGTTTAACTTCGTCTGCATTAAACCAGGTTCTACTCAATCCTTTTATAATCTGAGTTTTTTTACCATTTTTTGCTTGTTCCGTAATTCCTCCAGCTTCTTTTATATAATCTTTCCATGTTTTTGTTGAATCATAAATGTAAAAGCCAGGATTAACAACCTGTCCAAAAACATAAACTAAATTTTGTTTCTTAGGTATTATAATTACATCACCGTCATTAACAATAAAACTTCCATCTTTGTATGCATCTGAAAATATTTTTGTAAAATCTACTGCACTTTTGTTTTCTATAAAACGCAAAGCATTGTCATATGCAAAAGAATACTGAAATTCTTCATAAGTAACATTTGCAGCTCTCATCATTTTTAATTCTTCACTTTTTAATTCATCAACCGTTTTAAGAACTAAGGGCAGAGTTGTAAAAGTAGTATCTTGTTCGTAGGCATCTCTAATAGCCTTAATTTTCATTAGTTGTGCTTCATCAGTGCCTTTTAGTATCTCTGCTCTTTTTAAATCTGCATCTTGAGTAAAGCCCCCAGCTTTTTCTATTACTTCTTTAATAGTAGTATTATTCTTAGTTATGTAAATATAACCTGGTCTATTAACCTCACCCAAAACCAATACTTTAAAAGCTACTTTATTATTTTCAGTGAACAAGATCCTGATTCTATCTCCTCTTTGTAATGGAATGTCGTCTGTAATTTTTACTTTAATAATTTCTTCTAAATTACCATTATCTTTCAATCTTGAAATTTCAGCTTCAGTAACATTATCATAAGCCTTATTGATACCCCCTGCAAATAAAATTGCATCTGATAATCTATCACCTTCTACAAATTGAAATTGTGTAGGATGATTTACTGCACCAGATATATCAATTATATTTTTCTTTTCGTCATATGACGGAAAAATTATTACATCATCATTCATTAAATATGGATTATATTTAAAATCACCAGTAAGTCTAAATTTTAGTAAATCAATTTTTAATTGAGTTCCATCTGCTCTCTTTAAAGTAATATCTCTTAAAGGATATTTCTGTAATTCTTTTTTGATTTGCCTTATTACTTCGGGTTTATTGATGTTACCTAATGAAATTTCTTGGGCTTTGGAATAAAGAGTAGTTATAAAATGATCTAATCGCTGAGTTCTTAAAGCCGTAAAAGAACCTGTTATTACAAAATTTCCGCCAACTGTAACAGTAATTGGTTGCATTAGTGCAGTTTGTAAGGTCTTTGATGTTGTTTGTTCCAATTCTTGTGCTAAGATTAAATTATAACTAATTATCAATATTAAATAAACAATTTTTTTTATTTTCATTTTCTTCTTTTTTATTTATTAATAAAGTTGTAAGTATCTGATAAAATTAAATCAAAAAATATCACTTTTTCTGTTGTAAATACAGTAGAAAAACAATCTTGGGTACAATTTAGAATAATAAATTAATTTACAATTCCCCATACTGGGCTTTATAATAATTCACGTAATCACCGGAAATTATTCTTTCCCACCAATCTCTATTTTTAATATACCAGTCAATTGTATTATCTAATGCATTTTCAAAATTAAATAATGGTTTCCAGCCAAGTTCATTTTGAATCTTTGAAGAATCAATAGCATATCGATAATCATGACCTGGTCTATCCTTAACAAATTCAATTAGATCTTCAGATTTATTTAACTTTCTTAGAATCAATCTTACAATATCAATATTTCTCATTTCACAATTAGCACCTATATTATAAACTTCTCCTTCTTTACCTTTCTCTAAAACCAATTCAATAGCTCTACAATGGTCAATTACAAAAATCCAATCTCTTATATTTAATCCCTTTCCATATACTGGAAGCTTTTTATTGTTCAAACAATTAATAATCATCAAAGGGATTAACTTTTCGGGGAATTGATAAGGGCCATAATTATTTGAACATCTTGTTATTACTATGGGTAATCTATAAGTATGATGAAAAGCAAGAGCCATTAAATCTGCTGCTGCTTTACTTGATGAGTATGGACTATTGGGCGAAAGGGGAGTCTGTTCAGTAAAATAACCTTCATTGTCTAAACTTCCATATACTTCATCGGTTGATATTTGTAAAAACTTTTCAATGTCGTATCTCTTTGACGCTTCCAGTAAAACATTAGTACCAATTACATTAGTTCTAAAAAAAATCTCAGAACCTAAGATGCTACGATCTACATGCGATTCCGCTGCAAAATTAATTACATATTTTATATTAAACTTTTTAAAGATATAATCGACTAGTTCTCGATTTGTTATATCGCCTTTTATAAAATGATAATTTTTATTTTTTTCTACAGGCTTAAGATTTTCTAGATTGCCAGCGTAGGTAAGTTTATCAAGGTTTATAATGTAATAATCATCTCGTTTAGATAATATGTAATTTATAAAATTACTGCCAATGAATCCTGCTCCACCTGTTACAAGTACAGTCTTTTTGTTCATTTCAATATGCAAAGAATCCAAAATAAATACCTGTTTGAATAAAGAATGAGTTTGCAGTTAAATTAGAAGGGACATTTGATATACTTCTATTATTATTTATCTTCCAGTTTTTATTAAATGTTATATTATATCCACCGCCAATTCTAAAAGAAATAAATCTTTTAAGTGGGATATCACAGTTAATTATTGGCGAAAATAACAAAAATGATTGGGTAACTTTATCACTAACTTCACTAGTAATCAAAATATCTTTAGTTACCTTTGACCACAAATTTTCCCATGTATAATTCATTGAAGTCTGATAAATATCAATTGTAGAAGATCCATAACCAATAATAGCCCCCAAAGAAAAAGCAACATTTTTAATAAATGGAAGTGTGTATTCAAAAGTTAATCCTCCTAAGCTAAGACTATATTTAACTTCTTTATCATAGTTGCCAATTTTTCCACTCGAAGAAGTCGATCCACCTAACCCTATAGCACCTATTCTTAGATTTTCAACAAACATTATATATGCATATCCACTTCCTCCCATCATAATGAATCCAGAATTATTCAATTCTTCTATTCCCATTTTTGTTACTTGCTTATTAATCTCATCTAAATTTGGGAAGACATAAGCTGGATTAATACCCACAGCTATTCCAAAACGTGAAACCCAGCCAACTTCTTCGTCTTGTGCTTTTGTTATAACACCAAATAAAATTATAAATAAAAAAACGATATATTTTTTCATAGTTCTTCAAGCCAATTTTTTCTTTTTCAAATTAGTAATTCTTTGAGTAAAACAAAAATAATTTATAGTCATTGTTTACAAAATTAATTATCACTTTCAAAGTATCACAATAAATTTTTGAGCTGCTTTAGGTAAGACTATTTTGACAATCTAATAAAATTTATCATTTACTTAATTATCTTCACACATCTTAAGTTAGAATTGTCCCAAAAATAGTTATAAATAAGAATCATATTGAATTTCAAAAATATACCATCTATACACAAAAAGTAAAAATGTAAGCCAACTTACTTTAATCCATAATCTTCCTTAAGAAAGATGAGCTATCTTCTTCTCCATCGTTATCCCCATTTTTCTTATTATTAGGTTCATCTTTTAAGTTTTCAAAATTTGAGTCAGTTTTGAAACCAGTCTGAAAATTATCATCGGGGAACAATTCTGGATCCTTTCTCTTCATTCTAAGAATTGTAGGGATATTCAAATCATCAACATTGTCAAGTGATATATTTTTATGGAAGCCGCCTATACCAGTAGAAGTTTTATTGTTTTTAATTTTATCTTCCAAATTTTGTTTATTAATACTACTTATTCCATTCGATTGACCATTTGCACCAAATCCTGTGGCAATTACTGTATAAGAAATATAATCATTCAATTCTTCTTTGACTACCACCCCAAAAATCACATTAGCTTCTTCACCTGCAGCTTCAAAAATTATATTATTACCAGCTTCAATTTCTTGCATTGTCATATTTGAAGAACCGGAAACATTTAGCAAAATATTTTTTGCCCCTTTGATAGATATTCCTTCAAGCAATGGGGAAGAAATTGCCTTTTGAGCAGCTTCAATTGCTCGATTTTCACCACTAGCAATTCCACAGCCCATTAACGCTTGTCCACTCTCTTTCATTACTGTTCTAACATCTGCAAAATCAACATTAATGATTCCTGTCATAGTAATGATATCAGCAATTCCTCTTGTAGCCTCATAAAGTATTTCATTTGGTTTATCGAAAGCAGCAACAGCAGCGGTGGCAGAGTCAACTATGCTTAGAATTCGACTATTTGGTACAACGATTAAACTATCAACATATTGTTTTAATTCTTTTATTCCTTCTTCTGCATTTTTCATTCTCTGTTTACCTTCCCAAGAGAATGGTTTTGTTACAATACCTACTACTAAAGCACCTAAACTTTTTGCTATTGATGCGACGATTGGAGCTGCTCCAGTTCCTGTTCCCCCTCCCATACCACAAGTAACAAAAACCATATCACTACCATCTAAAATTCTTGTCAATTTATCACGATCTTCTTCAGCTGCCTTTTTACCAATACTTGGAATAGCACCTGTTCCTAAACCACGAGTAATATTTGCTCCAATTTGAACTTTTGTTGGTGCTAAACTTCTTGCTAAAGCTTGTGCGTCTGTATTAATTGCAATAAACTCAACTCCACTTAAGCCACGATTTATCATACTATCAATAGCATTACAACCTCCTCCCCCTACGCCAACAACTTTTAATACTGCTGTAAGTTTTTGTGTTTCTTCTCTATCGAGAGTAACAAATCTAAGTCTACTTTTATTGTTATTTTCCGTCATAATACCTCCTTAATTGTGGCATTTATAAGTTTTCAAAAAATTCTTGCAACTTTTTAAAGTATTTACCAGGATGAAATTTCTTATCCTTTTTAATCTTTTTTATTTCTACTGAAGTTTCATCATATTGCATTCCCGGTAGACCTTTTATCAATCCAGCCACCGTTGCAAACTCTGGGCTTTCTATCTCATGTGAAAGGCCACTACCTAAATCGAGAGGTACACCTATTCGTGCTGGCATTCCAAAAACATCTTCAGCTAATTCTACACAACCTTTAAGCAGTGAACCACCACCAGTTAATACGACACCTGCCTTAATCTTATTTTTAAAGCCAGAAACGCGTAATTCATTATCTATTAGTGTAAATAGCTCTCTCATTCTTACACTTATAATCTGAGTAAGTAATGAAACAGGGATTTTAATATTTCCCCTTGCTCCTACTCCTTTGATATAAATATCTTCATCTTTTATAATAGCACTTTCAATAGCATAACCATAATCCTTTTTTAATTTCTCAGCATCAGCTGTTACAATACCAAGTGTTTCTCTAATATCATTTGTAACTTGATTACCAGCCACTCCTATTACTTTTGTATGCTTTATTGCTTTACGATGAAACACTGCTAAATCTGTAGTTCCACCACCAATATCTATTAGCAATACTCCTAAATCTTTTTCATTTTCCTCAAGCACAGAAATAGAAGAAGCAAGAGGTTGTAGTATATAATTTTTAACTGAGTAACCTGCTCGTTCTACAGATTTTCTAATATTTTCCATTGCAGGTACAGAAGCAAGGACAACATGATTAACAGCTTCGAGACGTGAGCCACAAAGTCCTATTGGGTCATCTATCCCACCTTGATAGTCTACAAAGTACTCTTCTGGAATAATATGAAGAATTTGTCTATCAGAAGGAATTCTTATCGTCTGAACATCTGATTCAAGTCGAAGCAAATCTTCCTTAGTAATTTCATGGTCAGGATTGTTAATTGTAACATAATTTCTATGTCTTAAACTTGTAATATGTTCACCAGCAACTCCGACATTCAATTCTTTTACACTTAAGCCTGCCCTGTTAGAAGCAACATTCATAGCTTGTTTAATTGCCTCTGCGGTCTTAGAAATATTTGCAACTAAACCGCGATTTAATCCTTCGGAGGGCGAAATACCGAAGCCTAGAATATTAATATTGTTTTCTGTTTTTTCTGCAATCACAGCACAAACTTTAGTTGTCCCTAAATCTAGTCCTGCTACTACATTTTTTTTCATAATTTCTTTTCTCCTACTAGTAAGCTATCTTGAATTCCCAAATAAATGTGTCCACTATAACGTAAGTCAATGTAATTAATTAGATTATTAATTTCGTTTCCTTTCAAATTTTCCCAAAAACTATAGTAGTAAACCAATTTTTTTATTTCGTTTTCTCTCCCTATTATAACTGGATAATCGATTGATTTAAAATATACAACTATATCTTTTCCATAATTCATATCAATTACTGAGAGTTCGTTGTATAACTCTCTGCTAGTAAATTTAAGCCCGCTCAAAATTTTTGATGCGGTCAGAATATCATGATTATTTCTTAGTTGAGTTAATATTTTCAATGAATCTTTTCTAGAAATATTTGAAATTATTGGTAAGTTTATATCTCTTAGACCAGACAAAAATGGCAGCAGTTCAAGTTCTTCTGTTAAAATGTACTGTTCCCCTTTATCTATTAGAATAGACTCAAAATTCTTTTCATAGATCTTAATATACACTTTAAAACCACCCATGTATTTTACATCAGCATATTTTACATATGGATGCTTTTCAATCCTATCTTTAATAATTCTAAGAGATAAATCTTTATAATTACTACCTATTAGATTAGCAAATTTCATATAGTCAATTGAATCAAGATGATTATTACCTTCTACAATTATTGATTTAATAATGACCTCATTATTATTTCTTTGAGCTATTGCTATACTTATAATTATTCCTACTAAAAAAATTATTAATACCAAACTCAATATTTTTTTCATAATCAATTACTTCCCAATTTCAAATGTTCTATAAATTTTTCACCATACTTCCAAATGTCGCCTGCACCCATAGTGATTATTATATCATCCATTTTGTAAATACTTTTTAATAAATCAGGAATTTTTGTTTTATCTGGTTCATAATAAACATTTTTGTGTCCATAATTCTTGGCTGCATTAGCAATTAATTCGCCTGTAATTCCTTCTATAGGTTTTTCACGAGCAGGATAGACATCAGTACAAATAAAGATGTCAGAATTCAAAAAAGACCTACCAAAATCCGAATAGAAGTCTCTTGTTCTTGAATATAAATGAGGCTGGAAAACAACTACTAATCTTCTATTCCAACCTCGACGAATTCCATCAAGAGTAACATCAATTTCCGTTGGGTGATGAGCATAATCATCTATAACCATTATTTCTTTATCATATTTTATTTCGAAACGACGACTAACACCTGTAAAAGATTCCAGCGATTTCTTTATAATATTAAATTCAACACCCATTTCTCGGGCTATTGTAATAGCTACAAGCGAATTTTTTACATTATGAATTCCAGGAATATTTAATTTAATTTGACCAAGTTCTTCTCCTTTGTACATTACAGTAAACTCAGAAGAATTCCTATTATGCGCAACATTAATTGCCCTAACATCTGCCTGTGGAGATAGTCCATAAGTAAATATTTTTTTGTTTATAAAAGGAATTATGTCTTGAAGTGCTGGTTCATCAAGACAAAGAACAATAAATCCAAAGAAAGGAACTTTATTAGCAAACTCTGTAAAGGCAGATTTTAAATCATCTAAATCCTTATAAGTATCAAGATGCTCTCTTTCTAGTGTTGTAATTGCAGCAATAACTGGGGATAATTTTAAGAATGTTCTATCAAATTCATCTGCTTCTACTACAATAAAATCCCCCTTCCCCAATCTTGCGTTTGTCCCACCTAAACTGTATAACCTACCTCCTACTATAATTGTTGGATCCAATCCTGCTTCGGTAAGAACAAGACCAACCATAGAAGTTGTGGTAGTCTTTCCATGTGTTCCTGCAATAGCAATTCCATATTTCATTCTCATACACTCTGCTAACATTTCAGAACGTTTAATCACAGGAACCTTCTTTTCAATTGCAGCTTTCACTTCAGGATTATCTAATGTTACCGCAGATGAATATACAACAAGGTCTGCATCTTTGATATATTCAGGTGAATGCCCTTCATAAATTTTTATTCCAAGACTCTCAAGTCTATCGGTAATTTCTGTTTTTTGTAAATCTGAACCAGTAATAATAAACCCCTGACTTAAGAGTATTTCTGCAATTCCGCTCATTCCTATTCCGCCTATTCCAACAAAATGAATTTTCTTAATAGTTTTAGTCATCATAAAATTTATATCCTTCAATTAAAAAGCTTCTGCTAATTTTATTATTCTTTCTGCAATTATATTTGCAGCCTCTGGCCTAGAAAATTGTTTTATATTTTTTTTCAAAGTAGTTAGTTTTTCTTCATCATTGATTATTTCAATAACTTTAGGCAAAAACTCATTTTGCAAATTATTATCTTCGATTAGTATAGCTGCATTATTTTCTGTCAAAACTTTTGCATTAAGATACTGATGATTTGCAGCTACATTTGTTGAAGGAACAAAAATAACAGGTAATCCAATAGAAGAAATTTCTGCTATAGTTGTTGCTCCTGCCCTAGCTAAAACCAAGTCACATGCGCTATAAGCGGCCTGCATATCACTAATAAATGGTAAAATTCTAATTCCTTCTTTTTGGTACTTTTTGTACTCATCAAAATATTTTACACCTGTTTGCCAAATAATTTGAATATCATTTTTAATCACTTCTTCTATGAAATTTGCTACAACATTATTTATTGACTTTGCACCAAGGCTGCCACCTAGGACTAACAAAGTTTTTTTAGAATAACTTAAATTAAATTTTTTTAGTGCTTCTTGTTTATCTATAAGTTTCAAATTAATTCTAACGGGATTACCTGTAACATATAATTTTTGTTTTTCTCTAAAGTATTTCTTTGATTCTTCATAAGTTAAATGAATTTCATCTGCTTTTTTTTCAAGCAACCGATTTGTCAATCCAGGATAACTATTTTGTTCTAGTAAAACTATCTTTGAACCCATCAAAGAAGCAGTCCAAATAACAGGTCCAGAAATATAAGCCCCTGTACCAATAGCTACCCGAGGTTTAAATTTCATGTTGATAATCAGTGATTGAATTGTTCCTATAAACAACTTAATTGGGAATAATAAATTGTTAAAACTAAATTTTCTCGAAAAACCACTTATTAAAATTGTACTAAAATTAAAATTATGTTCTGGAACTACCTGTGCCTCTATTTTATTTTTTGTACCTACAAATAAAATTTCAGCTTCTGGTTTCAGAGCACGCACTCTTTCAGCTACTGCAATAGCAGGATACAAATGTCCTCCTGTTCCACCGCCTGCAAATATGAATCGATAAATAGTTTTCATCCTACCTGTGCTAATTTTAGTTCTTCTGTTTTTAATGATTGCTGAGCAACATTCAAGATTATTCCTATTGATGCACCAAGTAATATAATTGAAGTTCCACCAAAGCTTATAAATGGCAGTGGGATACCGGTTGTTGGCAGTAATCCTGTAACAACTCCAACATTAACAAATGCATTTACTATAATATTTAAACTAAGACCAAATACTAGCATTTGGCCAAATTTATCTTGTGACTTTTTTGCTATAACTAAACAGGCTACAAAAAAAACCAAATAAAGTAAAAGAACAACAAAGACACCAATAAATCCAGTTTCTTCACCTATAACTGAAAAAATAAAATCTCCATATGATTCAGGTAGAAAAAGGTCGCTCTGGCGACTATGACCAAATCCTAATCCTCTTAATCCACCACTTCCTAATGCTATTTTTGCCTGCATAACTTGAATATTTACATCATTTCCAGTAATTAAGCTATTTATATAGTCATTTACTCTTTGTCTTGCGTGAGAGAAAAATAAAATTGCTATTGCAAAAAAAGTTGCTAATACAGAAAATACACTCAAAATATGTTTTAGTTTTGCTCCACCTACATATAGTATTGTAAATGAAGTTATTATCATAATAATTGAAACGCTAACATGAGGTTGTACAATAATTAATCCAACAAATAATACAATCCACATTAAAGCTATAAGAAACCCTTTTTTAAAATTCTGTATTAATTTTTTCTTTTTTTCTATCAAAGCAGCCAGATGTATAATTAATAAAATTTTTGCTACCTCCGATGGTTGGAAGCTAAATAATCCAAAAACGTTAAGCCATCTTCCTGCACCTTTCGACTTAGTAGCAGCAAACAAAGTAATTACTAGTATTATTGTCATCATCAACATCATCCATATACTCCACTTACGATATATATCATACGGAATAGCAGCAAAAACAAAAATTAAAACACAGGCAACTAAAACTTTCCATAAATGGGCTTTGAATAAAAAATAAAAGTTATTGAATTTATTCATACTATAAGTCCCACTAGCAGTAAAAACCATAATAGCACCTAAAAGCATAAGTGCTACTACTACTACTATCATAATTTTAATCATTAACCTCATCATTTTAAGTTCTTTACTGCCGTTTTAAAGACTTTACCTCGATGTTCGTAGTTATCAAACATATCAAAACTTGCACATGCAGGTGATAAAAGAACAACTGAACCAGGTTCAGCTTCTTTTCTTGCTGTTTCTACACAATTTTCTATCGTCTGCATGTATTCTGTAGGCACAATGTTTTTAAAATATTCATATATTTTATTGGCAGAAGATCCAATAGCATATATTTTTTTTACTTTTTGAATAACCAAATCTTTAATCTTATCATAGTTATTGCCTTTATCTTTCCCACCAAGAATTAAGTAAATAGGTTTATCAAAGCTTTTAAGTGCATACCAAACTGAATCAACATTAGTTGCTTTAGAGTCGTTATAATATTCCACTCCATCAAGTTCTCTTACAAATTCAATTCTATGTTCAACCCCTCTAAAAGTTGAAAATGAATTTTTGATTTTTCTGTTTGGAAGATTCAAAATCTTTGCAACTGCAAGCACTGCAAGCGTATTTGCAATATTATGTTCTCCTTTTATAAATAAATCTGATGAATTACAAACCTCTTCATGTTTTCCATACCATGCAAAGCAAATTTTACCATCTCTATAATATGCACCAACTTCTAATTTTTTATATAACGAAAAGCCTATTTTGCGAGCTTTAATATCCTTTATTCGCTCAACGATTGTTAAATCATCAGCATTATAAATAAAAAAATCATCTTCATTTTGATTTTTAGAAATATTAAACTTAGCTGCTATATACTCTTCGAAATTATTATTATATCTATCCAGATGATCTGGAGTAATGTTAAGTAATATTGCAAATTTTGGATTAAATTTATTTACAAAATCTAATTGAAAGCTCGAGGTTTCTAAAGCTACAAACTCATTTTCTTTAACATTGAGCACAATTTCTGAAAAGGCATTTCCTATATTACCTGCCGAATAAGATTTTAATCCACATTCATTTAAAGTATAATTCATTAAAGAAGTAGTAGTTGTTTTTCCGTTAGTGCCAGTTATCGAAATTATAGTACCTTTACAAAACCAAGATGCAAATTCAAGCTCACTAATAACTTCAATACCTTTTTGTTTTGCTTTTTGCAATACTTCAGAATCTGATGGAACTCCTGGACTTGTAATTATTAAGTCGCAGTCGTAAACTTTGTCTGAATGCAATCCAATTTCATAATCAATACCTTCTTTTTGAAGAATTTCTATTGATTTTTGTAGACTTTCCCAAGAACCAGAATCACTAACAAAAGGAATAGCATTCATTTTTTTAGCCAATTTTGCTGCTCCTATACCACTTCTTACAGCACCAATTATAGAAATTTTTTTACCTTCAATATTCATCATCTCACCTTAAATGAAGCCAAGCTTATAATTGCAAGGATAATTGTTACAATGTAAAATCTGATTACAATTTTTGGTTCAGCCCAATTTAATTGTTCAAAATGGTGATGAATAGGTGCCATCTTAAAAATTCTTCGACCTTCACCATACTTTTTCTTAGTATATTTGAAATAAAATCTCTGAATTATAACCGAAAGAGTTTCTGCAAAATAAATTCCACCGAGTATAGGTATTAGCAAATCTTTTTTAACTAAAATCATAATTACTCCAAATGCACCCCCTAATGAAAGTGAGCCAGTATCCCCCATAAAAACTTCAGCAGGATAAAAGTTAAACCATAAGAAACCAAGCCCAGCACCAATTAAAGCAGCTATAAAAACTGTAAGTTCTCCGCTACCAGCCAAATAAATTATATTCAAATAATCAGCATAAATTACATTTCCCGTAACATAAACTATAACAGCCAAGGCAAGCATAACTATAATCATAGTTCCTATAGCAAGTCCATCTAAACCATCAGTCAAGTTTACAGCATTTGACGTTGCTGTAATAATGAAAACTACCCAAGGAATATATAAGTAGGAAAAATCCCAATTAAGATTTTTGAAAAATGGTAAAGTAGTTTGTGTATTATATTGTGAAAATTCTGGTAAAAAAAAGATAGCACAACCAATAACTAATCCAACAAAAATTTGTCCTAATAATTTATAACGAGCAATTAGTCCAGTTGGAAGTTTTTTAACTACTTTTAAATAATCGTCAAGAAAACCAATTGCTCCTAAAAAGATTGTTGCAAAGAGAGTGAGCAAAATATAAATGCTTTTTAAATTACTCCATAAAAGCACAGGTATCACAACAGAAAGTAAAATTATAAGCCCACCCATAGTAGGTGTACCTGCTTTCTTTTTGTGTGTTTTTGGTCCATCATCTCTAATAGGCTGATCTATTTGATATTTTTTTAGCATCCTAATTATCTTTGGTCCAAAAATTAAAGATATTATTAATGCAGTAATAGCAGACAATGCAGATCGAAATGATAAGAACCTAAAAAGATCAAACCCTGGCGGATTAAAAGTTTCGTTTATGTAATTAAATAAATAGTAAAACATTATTTAAACCTGTTCTCTAAAATGTTAATAAATTCTTCCATTTTCATTCCTCGCGAGCCTTTAACAAGTATAATCGACTTACCTTCAACTTCATATTGAAGATAAAGACGTAAAGCTTCGCGAGTTTCAAAGTGTATTGATTTTATATCTCTCTTTTTTAATTCTTTGTGCAAATGCTTCATTAGTTTTCCATGAGTAAGTACAACTAAGTTTTTGTCTTTTCTAAAGTTTTTTGCAAGCTCTCTATGAAATTTCACAGCATACTTACCAAGTTCAAACATATCACCTAAGATCAAAATCTTTTTTTTGTAAATCTTCATCGCATTCAGAAAATCGTAAGCTGCTTTTACTGAAGATGGACTAGCATTGTAAGTATCATCAATTACTATAGCATCTTTAAGTTCCTTAATCTCAAGTCTACCACTTACAGGTTTTATTTTCTGTGATGCTCTTATAATTTCTTCGCTTGTTAAGCCCAACTTTATTGCTACAGCGGTAGCTGCTAAGAAATTCTTAGCATTTGATACTCCTGGCAAAGGCACTAATATTTCAAATCTTTCATTCGAATATTGAATTAGCATCCTTGCTCTCCCAAAATCATCATTATTCAGAATTTTTCCTTTCACATCAGGGTTATTTTTGAATCCAAAAGTCACAATGTTTGAATACCTTTTTCTATTTTTATTTATAATAGGGTCATCAACATTAATAAAAATTATACCTCCACGTTTTTCTGCTTCTTCGAATAAAGCAGACTTTTCTTTATAAACTTCTTCTTTACTTTTTAAAAATTCTAAGTGTGACTCACCAATATTTGTAATCAATGCAAAGTCTGGTCTAGAAATTTTTGCAGAGTATGGAATTTCCCCAATGTGATTAGTCCCTTGTTCAAGTACTAACATTTCACATTTTTCGTTGGCAGAAAAAATTGTCAAAGGAACGCCAATATGATTATTATTATTTGCTTCAGATTTAACAACATTAAATCTTTCGCTGAGTAAAGACGCTATCATTTCTTTTGTAGTGGTTTTGCCATTACTCCCAGTAATAGAAATCACCTTGGCATTTAACTTATCTCTCCATCTTGCTGCAAGCTCACCATAAGCCTTGATAGTATCGGGAACTGTAATGAAAGGTATTTTTAGAGAATTAAATTTTCTCAGCTTATTTTTATTAATTATAACAGCCTTTGCACCTTTTGAGATTGCTTCTTCTACAAAATTATGACCATCAAATCTTTCCCCTTTAATTGCTACAAATAAAGATGGACCATTAATCTTACGAGAATCTATAGATACACATGAAACTGGTTTATAACTATCTGGGTTATAAATCACAGAACCGGAAATATTAAACAAATCTTCTAAAGTAATTTTTATTTTGCCCATTCTTTTAAGTATTTAGTTGCGATTTCTTTGTCTGAAAATGGCTTTCTGATTCCATTTATTTCCTGATAATTTTCATGTCCTTTACCTGCAATTAATATAACTGCATTATCCTCTGTTTCAAATATTGCCCTCCTAATTGCCTCTTCCCTATCTACAATAGCTTCATAATTATTTGACTTTATTCCTAGTAAAATTTCTTTAATAATTTTCTTTGGGTCTTCTGTCCTTGGGTTATCAGAAGTAACAAATACTTTCTTACTCATTTCAGAAGCAATTTTTCCCATTACAGGCCTTTTTGTTTTGTCCCTATCTCCTCCACAACCAAAAACTGTATAAATAGGTCTTTCGTTTTTAACTATATAGTGAATAGCAATTAAGGCCTGCTTGAGAGAATCAGCTGTATGAGAATAATCAATAATTATTTTTTTATTTTTCTTCGAAAGTACCTCAAATCTTCCTGGTACTTGTGGAGTTGACTTTATTCCATCTATTAAATCCTGGATCTCAATACCATTTATGTAAGCTGTAGCAAACGCTGCAGTTGCATTAAATGCATTAAAATGCCCAACCAACTTTGTATTAATTTTATAATTTTTTCTTTTATGTCTTATAGAAAATGATGTGCCTTCAAGCGTAAAGTCAATATCTTTTATTACAAAGTCAGCTTTATCATTGGTTCCATATGTAACTACTTTAGCTTTTGTATCCTTTAACAGCTTAGTAACATTTGAATCATCTAGATTAACTACAGCATATGCATCTTTGGGAAGCATATCGAATAAAATTTTCTTGGATTTTAAGTAGTGTTGAAATGTTTTGTGATAATCCATATGGTCTGAAGTTATATTTGTAAAAATTCCAGTTTTAAATCTGAGGAAATCTACCCTGTGCAAATCTAGTGCATGAGATGAAACTTCCATTACACAATATGAACAGCCTTTATTAATCATCTCCGCAAGTAAATAATTTATTTCATTTGATTGAGGAGTTGTAAGCATTGTTTTAATCTCTTTTTTCCCAATATAATTTGCAATTGTACCGATTAGTCCAGATTTATAGCCAGATTTTTCAAAAATATTCTTAACATAGAAAGCTGTTGTTGTTTTCCCTTTTGTTCCAGTAATTCCAATAAGATTGATTTTCTCAGATGGCTTTCCATAAAAATAATTTGAAAACTCTGCTAATGATTTTCTGCTATCTTCTACAACTATTTTCACGCAATTCGAATGTAAAAACAACTGATCTGGTACAGCATTTGGCTTTGTTAAAACGATAGCTACTGCACCCTTATTAATTGCATCTGAAATAAATTTATGGCCATCAGTTTTAAATCCTTCTATTGCAAAAAATAAAGAATTCTTTCTTACAAGCTGTGAATTGTAAGTAATATCCTCTATTTCTTTTAGTTCAGCATTACCTACAACTTGAATAACTTTTACATTATTTAATAATTCACTCAGTTTCACAGCTATTTTATTAGTTTTTAATTGGAATATTTTTCTTAATTGGTGCACATTTTAAATAGCAAATTGATTTTTCGGTTAATCGTGTACCAGGCTCTATACTCTGAAAAACTATTCGCCCAGTACCTGTAATATTAAATTTCAGTCCAATATCATTCAAAATTGTAATAGCATCTCTCATAGAGTAATTAATTAAATTTGGCATAGTACTTTTATCTTTTATAAATATTCTTTGAGATTTATAATCTTTTGTTTCTTTTTCAGGAATATTCATAAAAGTTTTTGTTCTATTATTGGTACTATTTTCGCTAATCAATACATCTATTTTATTAGAACGATTGATTTTTTTTCTAATTGGGGCTAACTCTAAATCAACATCAAGTATTTTCTTAACTATATTCTTGAAAATTGGAGCAGCTACTAAACCTCCATACTTTCCCACCTTAGGAGAATTAACTAAAATCAAACAAATAATCTGCGGATTATCTGCAGGAAGAAATCCAATAAAAGAAGAATTATGCTTACTGTTCGTATAATTTCCATCAATTAATTTTTGTGAGGTTCCTGTTTTTCCTCCAATCAGTACATCATCAAGCTGTGCAGTTTTAGCAGTTCCATTTTCCACTACACCAACAAGTAAATTTCTCATTTTATATGATGTACTTTTACTTATAACTCTTCTAATAATAGTTGGCTTATATTCTCTTATAATGCTATCCTTCTCATTTACTATAGATTTTACAACAAATGGTTTTAACAATACACCACCATTAATAAGTGCACTATAAGCAGTTATCATTTGTAATGGTGTTACAGAAAGTTCATAACCAAATGACATAAAGGCCTTTGTATATGGTGTAAAGTTAGAAGGTATTTTTAATTTTCCATCTGTTTCTCCCGGTAATTCAATTGATGTATAATTACCAAACCCATAATCTCTTAAATATTTATAAAAGATTTCATCAGAAATTCTTGTAGAAAGTTTTGTCATACCTATATTACTTGACTGTTCAAGAATTTGCCTTACCGTTAAACTACTGAATGCATGAGAATCAAATATTCTAACATTTTTAAATAAGAGTTTACCATTTTCCGTATTAATGATTTCATTTTCATCTACTAAATTCTTATCAAATAGCATTGAAAGAACTAAAGATTTTATTGTAGAGCCAGGTTCATAAGTATCTGTGATTGCTCTGTTTCTTCTGGCATCATTAGAATATTCATCATAGTTATTTGGATCGTAATCAGGGATATTTGCCAAAGCTAATATCTCCCCTGTATTTGGATTCATAATAATCCCGACTGCAGATTCGCCCTCATACTTTTTTAATCCATTCAATAATTCTTCCTGAAGTATACTCTGATATATTTTATTAATTGTTAACACAATATTGTAACCCGGTTTAGGTGCTTTAGATTTTTTTTCATCTAAGGAAATTATTTTTCCCAAAACATCTCTTTGAAAGACATAGTAACCATCGACCCCAGATAATTCTTTATCAAAAACTTTTTCGATGCCTTCAGTTCCTTTTAATTCCCTATTAACATATCCCAATACATGAGATGCTAAATTATTATACGGGTATACTCTTGTAAAATCATCCATATAAAACAAACCATCTATATAAAGTTTTTTTAATACGATAGCTTTCTCCATAGGAACTTTTTTCTCTAAGCATACATTACCTATACCATTCTCTATCAAATTTTTATAATACTTCTGACTTTTACCAAAAACTTCTGCAAACTTTTTTGAAATTTGTTCAATTTTTCTTTCATCCATCATTCTAGTGTCAACATAGAAAGAAACATTATCTTTTGTATAACTTAGTATTTCACCATTTCTATCTTTTATAATACCTCTTTCTGCTTTTGCAGTTTGTGGTTTATTTTGTTGTTTTTGCGCTTTTAGAGTATAATACTCGTTATTGATTATTTGTATAGAGTACAATCTTACCAACAAAACAATAAAGATTAAAAACACAAATCCAAGAATTATTAATGCTCTGTAATTAATCATATTTTTCTTTAACTAGCTTTTCTACCCTTTTTATTTGCTCTTTCGATATTTTTATAGTTTGTATATTTTTCGTTGGAAGTATAAGTCCAAGTGAATCTTTTGCAATATTTACAATTCTATCTTCAGCTATTAATTTTTGTCTTTCTACTATTTTCATCTCTATTTTATTTAATTTTTCATTGAGTTGTTCTAGTTTACTAATTTTTTCTTTTTTCATATTCTTAATTTCTGAAACAGTAGCAACATGTATAAAAAGTAGACATGCTATTGTAAAAACTATCACCAAAAAATTTTTTAATGATACAAATTTCATCTTTAAATTCTTTCTGCAGCTCTTAGTTTAGCACTTCTTGCTCTTTTGTTTTTTTGTATTTCTTGCAAACTTGGTACAATAGGTTTATTATTAACTAATTTCAACCTTTGAACTTTTCCGCAGACACAAATTGGAATTTCTTTTGGACAAACACATTTCAATGTCTCATATCTAAATTTTTCTTTTACTATTCTGTCTTCAAGTGAATGATAAGTTATAACTACAATCCTCCCTTTTTCATTCAGCAAATCAACTGCTTTATCCAAAAAGGTTTTCAACTCTTCTAATTCATTATTTACATAGATTCTAAGTGCTTGAAAGACACGAGATAATGTTTTTAATAAATAATTTTTAGGTACTAACTCTTCAATAATCTTTCTTAATTGTGATGTAGTTTTGAAGCTATTTTTACTTCTTTCGTTTACAATTTTTTTTGCAATTTTTTTCGAATTTTTTTCTTCACCATATTTAAATAAAATTTCAGCTATCTCACTTTCAGAAAAACTATTTAAGACTTCTGCAGCTGTTATGCCTTCTTTCTTATTCATCCTTAGATCAAGGGGTGCTTCTTCTCTAAACGTAAAACCTTCTTCGGCAAAATCAAGTTGAAAAGAAGATACCCCTAGATCTACAAAGATGCCATCAAACTTTTCAATGAACTCTATTTTAGAAATAATATCTATGTTAGAAAAAGTTGTATTGTAAATAGAAAATCTCTTATCAGACTTAAAATGTTCTTTGCAAAATCTAAATGCATTCTCATCTTTATCAGTGGCAATTAATTTTCCTCTTTTACCTAAAACCCTAAGTATACCTTCTGTATGGCCACCAAAACCAGCAGTACCTTCAAAATAAACTCCATTCTTTTTTGTTATCAATAAATCTAAGCTCTCCTGTAGGAGAACCGGCGTATGATAATTCATTTCTTTTTGAATTGCATAATATTTCTTGAGTACTCTGCATAAGAAAGGTTAATTTCTTTTTTGAATTCTTCATAAATATCAGGATTCCATAGCTCAAACTTCTTGTTTTGGCCTAGAATAAAAACTTCTTTATCAATTCCTGCAAACTCAAGAAGATTTTTAGGAATCAATAATCGTGCTTGTGAGTCAAGTTTATCTTCAGCAGATAACTCAAAAAGCATTCTTTTAAAAGTTGCTTCTTCTGGAATATAATCATCTAATTGATCTATCCTTACAAGAACTTCTGATTTCCAAAAGTCAAGTGGATATACATCAATATTCCTATATAATCCTCTGGTCATTATAAAAGTACCATCAGCTTCTGGATTAATATATTTTCTAAATTTCGATGGAATACTCAACCTACCTTTTGAATCAATAGAATACCTAAAACTACCAATAAACATTATTTTCTCCTACTATTTGACACAATTCAACACTTTTTCCCACTTATGTGCAAAATAACTGTTTTTATATGGGATTGTCAAGAATTTTTTGCAAAAAAAAATTGAAAATGTTGTGAGAAGGCTCAAATAAAAACCTTAAGAAAGAAAACTTAGGGAGAGCTACGAAAGGATTTATTAAATTATAATTAAGGTATGCAATTGAGCCATCTGGGGGACTCGAACCCCCGACCCGCGCATTACGAATGCGCTGCTCTACCAACTGAGCTAAGATGGCTTTATATTATCTTAATTTCTTTTTATGTCTGTTTTTGCGTAATCTTTTTTTACGCTTATGAGTTGCCATTTTATGGCGTTTCCTTTTTCTTCCACAAGGCATTTTTCATTCTCCCATTTTAGTGTGAATTTATTAATTCTTGAGCTCTCTTACCAATTTCGTTTTCTGGATTTATTTCAACAGCTTTTTTCCACCATTGCTTAGCTTCTTCTCGTTTACCACTTGCTAATAATACTACTCCAATATTTAAATGTGCTATCTGATGTTTAGGTTGATATTTTAATGCTTCTTTCATTAGTCTAAGAGCTTCTTCATTATTTTTCAACTCATAATAACAAACTCCCATATCAACTATTACATCTGCATTTGAAGGATCAAGCCTTAAATACTCTTTATATTTCTCAATTGCTCTTTCCTTAAAACCAGAATCATTCAATAAATGAGCAAGACTTAGTAACTTAGATTTATCATGAGGATTTAATTTTAATTCTTCTTCTAAGGCATTTATCTGTTTAATGCTTTCTAAATTAATTCCACGATGTATTTCATCATTTGGCATCTGATTGACACTTACATCTTTAATTGGCTTATCAAAAGTTCCTGATGAATAAATAATTATTCCACCAACTACAATTAAAAATGCCAATATGTATAAAAGCTTAACTATTGGGAAATTTTTTTGTTGAGTTAGTGTATTGTTTTTTTGACCATTCTTTAATGTTGTTTCAGATACTTCTTTCCCCTTTTTAAGCTTAGATCCGCAACTTGGGCAATAAGTAAAATGAGGCTCTATAATTTCACCACACTTTGTACATTTAATATCTTTTCCCATTTCAAGTATTTTCCTTTTCTCGATTTTTTTCTTTCATACCGTTATTAACAGCTGCCTTGAAGTCTTTTGAAAATTTAAATACTGGAACATAATGTTCTTCTACAAAAACAGTTTCACCAGTTCTTGGGTTTCTAGCATATCTAGCTTTTTTCTTTTTTACTTTATAACTCCCAAAACCTCTTATTTCAATCCCTTTGCCTTCTTTTAAAGCTTCAATAACTGTATTTAAGAATCCTTCAATAATTGCTTCTGTTTCTAATTTAGTTAAACCAGTACCAAGAGCAACTCTCTCTACAATATCTGCTTTTGTCATATTTTCTCCGCTTTTATAAATCACATCTGAAAAAATATTAAAACTAAAAATTATATCCAATTTCTTACAATTAAAAACACAAATCATCAAAATGTTTCATAATTAAACAGAAATCTAATTTCTAGATATTACAACGAAGTGCTAGTTAAAAAAATTAATAAAAAAACCAGTTTTTTTCTGGTATAACTATTGCACAATATATTCCAAAAAAAAAAGGGATGCGAATATGAGTCTATTACCAATCATATATACAAGCTTAGTTCTCTTCTTTGGCTTAGCAATGATTGTAATTATTGTTTCCTACATTGCATATAAATTAAAAGCTCAAAAAAATCCTTTAATAGAAGAAGAACAAAAAAAGTATATTCATTCACAAATTCCTGAAAGGATAGTAAATATTCACAATAATTTGCAAAACAATTTTTACAATGAAGTGTATAAATCTAACAGAAAAAATAATAATGATAATTACAAAAGCCTACAATATCAAAGTTATCAAAAAAGAAAAAATGATAACGAAATAAAACTTAATAACAATTCAAAATATCCTTCTAATAAACTTAAAAACATAAAACCAAGAATTCAGATTATGAACAGTTTTTCTAAATTCACTAGTAAAAATTATCAGAAAGTAAATTACAGAGGAGCAAATGTTGATATTTCAAAAGTTGATTTATTGAAATATTATAATGACTATAATAATGATAGCAAGTTCGATTTTATAAAAATTGTTCCATATACTCGGTAAATTAGATAATTATATTTTTCTGCTCATCACATTTTTATCAAAAATATCTTTATCTTAGGGCTACAATTTTCTTAACAATATTTTATGGAATTAGTCCCCATTATCTATATAATACTAGTAGTTACTATTACTTTAACTATACTTACAATAATAATTACAAAATTTGTAAGCTACGAAAAAACTAATACACCAAGAAACAATGAAATTACTAAAGCAAATAATTCAAGTTTATATTATAAGTCACAACTAGACATTAATAGAAGTAATAAAATTGTTACTAAAGAAAATATTCCCCCTAATAAAAAACCATTGATTAATTACAAGAAACAAAATAACAAAAAAACAAGACTTGAAATATTAAATAAAAAAACAAGCAAAAATCCCATAAAAAATCATATGCCTCTTTTAGATTCTACCCAATACAAAAACATAGACTTGCTAACTGAAAAGAAGTATAATGCAAAAATCAGTAATAATGAAGAGATTTTTAACAAATCAACACCGGAAAATAATATAAAAAATGAAAAGTCATCCTAACATTATTTACATAAAAAACATGGTATGTAATAGATGCATAAAAGTTGTAAAAGATGAATTAGAAAAAATTGGTATTAAAATTAAAAATATTTCATTAGGCGAAGTAGAAACCTATTATCCACTAACAAAAAGTAAACTCGATAAAATAAAAAAAGTTCTTGAAGATAATGGTTTTGAATTAATAGAAAGTAGAAAAGCACGAATTGTAGAAAAAACTAAAAGCATAATTATTAATACAATATTTAATCAAGAGGAGTTTTTAATCTCTAAAAAAAATTTTTCGGAGCTTATAGAAAAAGAAGTTTGTCTGGATTATAATTATTTAAGTTCCCTTTTTTCCTCGATGGAGGGTATAACAATTGAACAATACATCATTCTACAAAAAATAGAGAGAGCAAAAGAATTATTAAAGTATGACGAACTTTCTCTAAGTGAAATTGCATATAGACTTGGCTACAGCAGTGTTCAACATTTATCTGGTCAATTCAAAAAAATTACAGGTTTCTCTGCAAGAGACTTTAAGAAACTAACTAAAAATATACGCAAACCTCTCGATAAAATTTCATCCCCCAAATCAAAATCTTAAATTTATGTAAGATATTCAGAATAATTTATAACCTTATTATAAGTCAAAAAATTAAATTTACTTTGTAATAAAAATGGGTATAAGAAATGACGACAAAAGAATTTTTAATTGAAGGCATGAGTTGCAAACACTGCATAATGGCTGTTGAAAAAGAATTATCACAGCTTCAAATTCAATTTTATGAAGTAAAAATTGGAAGTGCAAAAATAACTTATGATGAAAACAAAATAAAACCAGAAGAAATTATAAAATCAATTGAAAAAGCGGGATATAAGGCAAGGGAAAATTAAAAAATGAAAAGATACGACTTACAAATAAAAGGGTTGACTTGTGCAAGCTGTGTAGCACGCGTAGAAAAAATTATTAGTAAACATGAGCATATAAAAAATGTTAATGTTAACCTTGCAACTGAACGAGTAACATTTGAATGTTACGAAGATAAAATTGATCTAAATAAAATAGCAACTGAATTAAAAGACTATGGCTATGAATTAAAAGTTCCTCAATTGCAAAATAAAGAAGAAAATTATAGAGATGATTACTACTCCTCTTTAAAGAATGAATTTATACTTGCTTTAGTTCTTACAATTCCGGTCTTTATTATTAGCATGCTAACTGAATATCAATTTTTCTATAAAATAATACCTTTAACTTCTGCTCAAGTCAACAAAATATTATTAATTCTTACAACACCAATAATTTTAGTAGCAGGAAAAAGATTTTTTAAAGCATTTTGGACAAATCTTAAACATCTTACAGCAGACATGAATTCATTAGTAACCATTGGAACAAGCTCTGCATATATCTATAGCATTATGTCCGTTTTATTCCCTGAAATTTTTACGAATAACAAACACCATGTTTATTTCGATACTACTGCTGTAATAATTACATTAATCTTAATGGGAAAACTTCTAGAACACAAAGCCAAAAGAAAAACAACAGATACAATTAAAAAGTTAATTGAACTCCAGCCAAAAACTGCTAGAATAATAAAAAATGGTGAAGAAGTAGAAATACAAATAGAAGAATTAAAAACAGGCGATATCGTTGTAATAAAACCTGGAGAAAAAATTCCTGCTGATGGGATTATAGTGTGGGGAACTTCTACCGTTGATGAATCAATGATAACTGGCGAAAGTATGCCTATAGATAAAACTGTTAATTCAAAAGTAATTGGAGGCACAGTTAACATTGATGGCACTTTTAATTTCAGAGTAACTCAAATAGGGGATAACTCGATATTAGGAAAAATCATAAAACTTGTTCAGGAAGCTCAAGCTAGCAAACCACCAATACAAAGGTTAGTAGATAAAATAGCGACTATTTTTGTGCCTGCCATTATAATTATTGCAATAATTACTTTTTTTGGTTGGTTGATTTTTTCCCCAGAACATTCTTTAAGTAACTCTTTAATAAACTTCATAGCTGTATTGATTGTAGCATGCCCTTGTGCCTTAGGATTAGCAACTCCTACTGCTATTATAGTTGGAATTGGTAAAGGGGCTTCATATGGAATATTAATAAAAAATAGCGAAGCGCTTGAAGCAGCTTATAAATTGTCAACAATCATTTTTGACAAGACAGGAACAATTACAGAGGGAAAACCAGAGCTTAAAGTAATTTATACTAATGGTATCAATGAAAATGAGCTCCTTTTTTATGCAGCTTCTGTAGAATCAAAGTCAGAGCATCCTTTAGCAAAAGCAATAATAAATAAAGCAAAATCAGACAATGTAAATTACATTGAACCTGACAGCGTAAAAAATTTCTCAGGTGCTGGGATTGCCGGAACAGTAAACAATAAACAAATTTTGGTTGGTAGTATAAATTTATTAAAAGAACATTCCGTAGAAACCAACAATCTAATTGACAAATACTATGAACTCGTTGAAAAAGGAAAAACATTAGTTTGTGTTGCCATTGAAAGTAAGTTAAAAGGTCTTCTAGTTATTGAAGATAGAATTAGAGAAGATTCTATTAAAACAATTAAAAAATTAAATGAGATGAAAATTCATACAGTTCTTTTAACTGGTGATAATAAAAAAGTTGCTAAATTAATTGCAGATACAGTTGGAATTAAGGAATACAAAGCAGAAGTTTTACCAGAAGATAAAGCCAATGTAGTTAAAGATTTCCAAAAAAATAATAATATTGTTGGTATGGTAGGTGATGGAATAAATGATGCCCCAGCCCTTGCACAATCCGACTTAGGAATAGCAATAGGTACAGGTACAGATATTGCTATTGAGACAGCCGATATAGTATTAGTAAATGGGAATTTAAACTCCCTAATCAAAATAATACATTTATCTAGGAAAACTATTACAACAATCAAGCAAAATTTATTTTGGGCATTTATCTATAACATAATATTAATTCCTTTAGCAGCATTTGGTTTATTAAATCCTATGTTGGCAGCTTTATCGATGTCATTTAGTTCTGTTTCCGTTATAACAAATTCTTTAAGACTAAAAAAAGCAAGTATATAATTTATTTTCTTGGTAATCTTTCTAAATATGAACTTGTACTTAATACTGCAAACGTATTTATCTTTTTTAATTCTTCTATGCTATTACAATTTAAATAACTCATTGCACTTCTCAATCCATCGGAAATTGTATTAATAACATTTCTAACTGTACCTTTATAAGGGACAAGAGTTTCTTCTCCTTCAATAAATTCGCTTTTCATTTTGACCCCAAAAGAAGCTGATCCTCGATACTTTTTCCACAATTGATCATTATACTTAATTACTTCTCCTGGCGTCTCTTTTGTTCCTGCAAGCATTCTTCCAAGCATCACTGCATCGGCTCCACATGCTATTGCTTTAGTTATATCGCCAGGATTTTTTATTCCTCCATCAGCTATTAATTCTATATTTATTTTTTGCTCTTCTCGAGCAAAATATACGTCTAGAATTGATGAAATTTGTCCTATACCTATCCCTGTTTGAATAGAAGTAGTACATACACTCCCTCCACCTATTCCAATTCTCACTGCATCTGCACCAGCATTTGCTATATCTCTTAATGTAGAACCAGCAGCTATATTTCCAACAATTACTTTTACATTATATTTATTTTTTATTTGCTCGCATTTCTTCAAAACAAAAGCATTATTTGCATTAGCAGTGTCAATACATACAATTAAATTATTTTCTGCAATTTTTTCTAAAAGACTATCTTCCACATTTAAGTTAACTGACACTGCTTTAATTCCCTCAACTACTTTGCTATTACTAAAAATTTCGTTTAATGAAGAATCAAATCTGTTTACAATTCCAAGACAACCAAGGTTTGTCAATTCTTTTGCCATTTCAATTCCTGTAACAGTATCCATCGGACTTGAAATAATCGGTAATGATAATTCAAGATCAAGAAACTTTGATTTTGTATCGATATTCGTTCTAGACTTTACGTTTGATATCTCCGTTGGAATTATACTTATATCATCATAAGTCAAGGACAAAAAATAATTATTAAGTTCTTGTTTTGAATAAATTTTCATATTATACCTCACTATCACTAATTTATGTCCAAAATTTTTACTTCATCATTTTTATTTATTAAAATTTTTTTATGAAATGGTAACGAATGATTACCATTTTTATTGGCACAAATAACTCTTAAGAAATTCTCTTTATTATCATTTACAGTTATACCTAAAGAAACAATATTATTTACAAATTGAAAACTTACTTCCTCTTTATTAAAATAAACTCGTATTGACTTTGGATTAATTCCTGAAGAATCTTTTAACATAAAAGCTATTTTGAGTAAATTGTTTTTATAAAAAACACTATCCTTAATGATTACAATTTCAGGAATACCTGCTCTATAATATTTTCCTATTCCACGAAAAATTCCCCAGGCTTGTATCTGATTAAATACTTCATCATTCAATCGAAGATTTTCTAAGCGACTTGTATGAAATGCGCATTCTACAAGTACAGCTGGAATTTTTGTCTTTCTTAAAACAGAAAAGCCCTCGCCCGGATAAATTTCGTAATCTGAATATGTTCCATCGAAAGATCCAAGTCCTCCTGGATTGCCCATTACATAAGACAAATCTCGCTGTATATATTTTGCAATATCTCTCTCACATGGTTCATATTCATAGCTATCTTCTTTTGCATGATAATATGTTGCCGTATAGTTTGTGTAATCATCTTCCCACTTTGCAGGAGCATTGTGGTGTATACTTATAAATAAATCTGCGTTACTTTGATTTGCCAATTCTGATCTTAAATAAAGAGGAACCGTTTTATCTTCTTCTCTTGACATTATCACAACAGCACCAGCTTTTTGAAGATATTCTCTTAAATAAAGTGCAACTCTTAAATTAACATCTGCCTCTATTATTTTTCCATCTTTACTTCTATTCTTTCTATCCTCTCCTCCATGTCCAGGGTCTAAAAATATTTTTTTACCGTTCAAATACTTAGAATAATATGCTAAAACACTATCTCTTTTAGAAATACCTTTCCAATCTGGGGGATATTCATATAAGGGGAAATTGCATATATAGCAACTACTTAATGTATACGATAAAATTATAATAAATACTTTTGAGAATATTCTTTTATGCATAAACTCTTATCCATAAAAAAAAGACAATTTATACAATGTTCATAATTCGGTGCAAAAATTTTCTCTATTATTTTATTGATATAATCATTTAACTTAAAACCAAACTCATTTAAATCATCCTTTTTTACAAACTTCGTTATTACATTATTCGGATAACTGGTAAAAACTATTTTCAATTCAAAATCATTAATATCATAAAAATATTTACTTAATACATAAGCATAAAATTCTAGTTGTATAAAATACTCTTTAGCTCTTTGTTCAATATTGGATTCCTTAATAATATCGGTTTTATAATCAATTATAGTCAAAAGATTCTTTTGAATAATTAATTTATCAATAATTCCAAAGAGATAATGTTCACCTTCTTCACAATAAACTTCATATTCATTTTTGTATTCAGAATATTTGCAGAGCTGTTTATAAAAATCCGAAGAGCAAAATCTAATAAGTTCTTCTATTATATCTTTCCTTATTTTGTTCTCTATTTCCAATCCCTTAACATTTTCATCAATTAGAGCTTTATCAACTAGTGGAATAATATTTTCTATTTTTGGATCTTCCCTTAACACTGAATGAATAACTCTTCCCCTTAGGTCAGAAAATAATTTTATTTCTTCATCTTCCTTTATATTAAATTCATATTGAGATTGATATTTTTTAAAAACGTCAAAAATAGTAGTATAACCTAACTCGTAAGTTAGCTCATACTTTATAGGACACTGGTTAAACATAGATATTTTGGTTGCTGAAAATATTTCCTTTTTAGGTTTATCTTTTATTTGGTGTATCAAAAATTCTTTTTTTAAATCTTTGTCTTTATTTTCAAAATTATAATGACTCTCTAGCTTTTTAAGTTCTTTAACTAATGGTATTTTTAATTCGATTTCTTTTTCATAAAATTCATAATCATTCTCACTTTGTTTCATAAATTTTATTTTATCTTTTAATAAAATTTCATCCTCAAGATAATTTGGATTTAGTGCTTGAGTAATAAAATGAAAGAAAGAATTTGTATTTGGTTTATATTCTTTATGTGTTAAACTGATGTAAAGATAATTCATAGCACGAGTTATAGCCACATATAACAATCTTTTAATCTCCGCAATATTCTTTTTACGATATATTAAATTGTAAAGCGCAGCAATCGGAGGCGTTTTAAGAGGCTTAAAATAATCTTCATTCAGCGGAACTTTGACAAGTATACCAAAACTTTTATCGAAGCTTATATTTTTGGTTTTTACAATTTCTTCTTTCGTATATGAGTTACACCCATATAAAAATACTGCTTTAAACTCCAGACCTTTTGCTTGATGTATTGTAAGTAAATTTACTGCATCTTTATCTTTAACTATTTGTGCCTGACCTTCTTCTTCAATTGTTTGTATAGAGTTTTTCAAAGTAAATACAAAATCATATAGATTTTTAAAGCTCTTTTTTGTAAAGCTTCTTGAGAGCGAAATTAATTTATTAAGATTTGCTAATTCTTGTTCAGCATTTCTTTTAGAAGATATTACAGCCCAATAATTTGTATCTAGTAAAATTTTTCTAATTAAATAATAAGCATCAGAACTTGCAGAAATTTTTCTATGTTCTTCTAGTAGGCTAACAATTTTTTTATACTTTTCATCTTCTTTGGATTTAATAATCAATTTTTCATAAAAAGTTTGTCCTTTCTCGAGTGAAATATCAAACAATTCATCATCTGAGACCACAAAAAAAGGAGCCCGCAAAATACCAATTAGAGCAGCGTCGTCGCTCGTATTAATTAAAAATGAAAGATAATTATAAACATCATAAACTATTTGTCGTTGATAAAAACCTTTTCCTCCTACTATTGTATATGGAATCTTCTTTTTAATAAATTCTTTTTCAAGCTCTAGAAAGTTACTTCTTTTTCTACATAAAATAGCTATATCTTTTAATTCGACTTTTTTGTTTTCGTCTGAGGTAATCTCGATTATTTTATCTGCAACTAATTCTGCTTCCGTAATACTTTTATCCAAATCTGCCAATAGTAATTCTACTTCTCCATTTTCTTGTTCAGGTCTTGCACAAATTAGTTCACTATATTCTACTTCATTAAAAATATCATTTGGCTCAGAAAATAATTTTGAAAATACTTTATTTGTAAAAAGAACAATATTCGGAGCTAATCTAAAACTATGAGGAAGAGATAGTAATTCCCCTTGTGGATAACTTTTTTCAACTTCTTCTTTAGTTCTATTAAAAATTTCGAGCTCGGCATCTCGAAACATATAGATACTTTGTTTATCATCTCCTACAACAAAAAGATTCCCCCGTTTTAAATCATCAAGTATAGGCATAAAAATTTGATACTGGAGTTCGTTTGTATCCTGATATTCATCAATCATTATATACTTATACTTATTTCTTAAATAGAACAAAACATCATCATTATGGATAATTTTTTGAGTATACAATAGTATATCTTCAAAGTCTAAATAACCTCTCTGATTTTTTTTATCCGTATAGCTATTATGAACATATTTATAGATATCAATGAAATTTTTCCCAAATTTTGCTAATTCAAAATGTAGTTCACTTTCATATTCAATATCAAAAAAATTAACTATATCTGAGTAAAATTTTTCTAAAAAAGATATTTCATTTTCAAATAACACTCTATCACTAGTTAAATAATCTCTGCTTTTAATTTTCTTTGCAGATGTTATTATTAAACTATAAATGTTTTTAAGGCATATAATTTTTTCTCTTAGTGAATTGCATTTTGAGAAATTAGTCAACCAATGTAAAACTTCTAGTGCTATTTGATTTTCATTTTCATGCTTTAAAACCCACGAATTTATTTTATTTATCGATTCAATTGCTTTTTCTAGATTTTCACCTAATAATAAAACAAAAACTCTTTCAAATTCTTTGGAAAAGTAATTAGCAAGATTATCTTCAGATTGATCATACAAAGTTATTAGATGCTGATTAATAATCTTACGAGAGGATATTGCATCTTTAATGTGATTCTCTACAACTCTTTTAGAACCAAAAAACCTAATTAGATATTTTAATTTTTCATTGTATTTCTTATCATTAATTAAATTATTAATTGATTCATCTACTGCAAGTTCTAATATTTCATCTGCTGTAATTTGATCAATAGGAATAAAATTAGCGTCTATTCCTGCTTCTGGGGCAAACTCTCTTAGTATTGATACACAAAAAGAATGAATTGTGGAAATATTTGCAGATACAAGTTGTCGTCTAATATTTTCAAGTTTAGATTTTATTTTTTCATCAGTTTCATTCTCTATTCGTTCATCAATCTCTATTGCTATTTTTTTATTCAATTCTCCTGCAGCTTTATCTGTAAAAGTAATAGCAACTATATTCTCTAGACCTATGTCATTCTCTACTAAAATATTAACAAATCTTTTTGAGAGAACAAATGTTTTTCCAGAGCCAGCATTAGCTGATAAAAAGATATTTGAATTATAGTTAAGAGCATCTTTTTGATATCGAGTTAACATCATTTAACAAGTGGTATTTTAATTAAAAACGTGGTTCCTTCTTTGGATGTTTTTTCTACTTCAATATCTCCGCCAATACTATTAAGAAATTTTTTAGCTATACTCAATCCTAATCCCATTCCATGTTTCTTAGTAGTAAAATTCTCATTAAAGATCAGATTTATTTCTTCTGTAGTTATTCCTATTCCGTCGTCAACTACTCGGATTTCGCAAAAATCTTTCTCTTTGGTTGCAATAATAAAAATATTTTTAGCATCCGCTTGTAGAGAATTCCTTATCATATTTATAAATGTTCTACATAAATTCTCATCATCGGCATAAATAATGATATCATCATTATCAATTGAATATTTTATACTTACTTTTTCATTAGAAAATAAGTTTACAGAGTTTTCAATTACCTTTTTCAAGCTAATTTCTTTGACATTCAAAATAGGCATCCGAGCAAATTCTGAAAATTCATTAGCAATATTCTTCAAAACTTCTATTTGATTAATTATTGTATTAGTTACTTTATTAAATATTTCATCAAATTTATTAGACTTATCTTTGTAAGCAGCAACTAATTGTTGAATAGACAACTTCATAGGTGTTAATGGATTCTTAATTTCATGGGCTACTTGTTTTGCCATCTCTTTCCATGCTGTTTCTCTTTCAAGTTTTGCTAGTTCTATTTGACTCTTTTTTAATTGATAAACCATATTATTAAATCCTGTTATTAATTCATACATCTCACCATTGTATTTCCCGGATATATTAACATCAAAATCTCCACTACCTACAGCTCTTGCTGCTTGTGTTAATTTTTTAACTGGTTTTGAAATTTGATTAGCAAGAAAAGAGCTCAATATAATAATCATGATAGCTGCCAATGAAATAATTCCAAACATAAATACATTTAATTCTTTCACAGAGAAATTAATATTATATTCATTAAATAAAGTATTAATTTCCAAAATATACTCTTCACTACCAAAATTTAATTTAGAATATATAGAGTAATAATTTCCCCCTAATTTATTTTTTAATATCGATTTAATTTTTCCATCATAATAAATATCAAAGTAAGCTTTTGGAGGAATTAAGTTACTAACTAAATTTGCTTCATATAGATTTTTTACAGATGAAAAAGCAATATTTTTGTCCTTAAACAAAGAATACTGCAATCCTAGTTCTTGAGATGCCTTTTCGAAGATAAGTTCTGGATTACGAATATTGGTTAATTTGTATTTATCTAAATAATTTATTACTCGTTTGCTTTCATTAGTAATATTTTTAACCAATATTTCTTCGTTATTAGCATCAAAAAGTTTTTTGTAATATATAGTTATAATCAACAATGGAACTATTGATACTAATATAAATCCAGCTACTATTTTTGTTTGATATCCCTCTAAAAATTGTCTAAGCTTTCTAATATTAGTTAATGCTGTAACTAAAACGAAAATTAAAATTAAGAATGAATGAACGAAAAAAACTTTAAAAAAATCTGAAATATTCCAAGTCATATTTTTTTCTTCTTTACCAACAGCAAGGATTTTATTGGGATTGATTCTTAACAAATAAAAAAGGTATATTTCATTATCAAGTATAATATTCATCCACGCATCATTCATCTCAGAAAAATTCGCACTAAGGATCTGTGTTATATCTTTCTTTGATAACAAATTCGAACCATAAAACTTTACTAATCTACCTTCATTAAAGTAGAATATTTTAACCCTCTCAAAATTCAATACAGATGTCCAATCTTGTTGTTCTTTTAACAAATACGAGGGGATATTTACATATCTAAAATTTATATCATCATACAATACACCTACCGCAACATAACCTAAAACTTTATTTGCAGTTTTTACTGGCGCTAAACCTCTAATTATTATACCAGTTCCGTAAGTATTAGGAATCATTTCTACGTTAATCATTTCAGTATTTTTTTCATCAGTCAATAATTGGTCCTTATTAAGGCGAATTTTTGAGGCTATAAAAGAGCCAATTAGTTTTTTTTCTTTATCATAAAAATTTATAAATGCAGGGACTGATTCATTATACAATAAACTTTTAGTCCAAAATTCAAAAGCTTTTAAATTCATATTTTGTTTTTGATTGTAACTATTAATAATCTCTTCACTATTTACAATATTATTTAATGTTTCGTAGACCATGAATTGATAAATACTTTTGTCTGCTCTAATTAAATCTTGAGCTATTATTTTTAATGACTCTTTTTCCAATTTTGAATTGTAATATGTAAGGAGATTAACAGTTGCAATAGAAGCTCCAAAAGCTATATAAACATATCTTATAATATCTTTGACGTTTTCAAACACAATTAAATAAAGCAAAAAAAATATTATTGTTATATAAATTACTCTTATTAATGGAGTTCCTTGAGGTTGTTTTTGCAACACATCAAATATATATCCACTAATTTGTAAGCATAAAAATAAAAGAACAAATAAACGCAGTGAACTTTTTTTATTATTTTTTAATGGATTAAATGAATAGAGAAATTGCAATAAGATCAAAGAAAAGATAATAGCAGATAAACCAAGCAAAAGAATATTAAAATCCATAAGAAAAGTCGGGGCATCCGGGATTAAATTCAGTTCCTTAAAATATCTGATTGCAGAATCAAATATTACACTTCTTAAAGAAGCACCAAGACCTCTCCATACAAGTAATACCAAAAAAAATATTAAAGGAATTAAAAAAATAAACTTACCCCACCTATTATTAGTTTTCTTTTTATTTATGTAGTTTACAAAATTTTTATAAGCTACAATTACTAATACTGTAACAGTAACTATTGTTATAGCAAATTCAAGTGGAGATCTTACAATTCCAAAAGCAAATTTTGAAGAAAAATATGAAGCTTCTGTAACCGAATTTTTAAATATTACAGATGGAATATTTGTTACAAATAATAATATTCTGAATGCTAATGCAATTACTACATAAAAAACAAATTTTAATAACTCGTTTTTTTGTTCTTTAATCTTAGGAATAAGTAACCATATTACGACTAAAAAAATAATGACTAAAAGAACTAATTGAATTGTCTTAATTGTACTTTCTAATTCATTATTTAAATTATCCAAAGTAGGTTTTTCAAAACATATAGAGGCAATTTTTTTATTATTAGCATTAAACAAACTAAATTTATAAAACTTTCCATCTTCAATTAAAGAAACATTATTATATATAATTTGTACATTAATATTTAATTTTTGAGAAAGAAATTCTGACCAACTTAGATTTTCAAAATTGTCTAACCCAAATTTTTTCTCTAGTGGTAAATTAACTGATAAATAGTAAAAATTTTTTCTAACATTAAAAGTATCAATAAATGTAAGATAAACAGTAAAATCTTTGTTAAAAAAGAAGCTTTCCTTGAGTTTCCCTTGTTCTAATAAGTTTTTTTGATCCAAAAAATTATTTGTATTCCATAAAAATAAATTTCTGCTTGAATCATAAATGTTTATGATATAGTTACTATTTTCATAAATCTCTAAGAAAGAACTAAAATCTTTTTTCAATAATAATACACGCAAATTTTTTTTAGTTTCTTCAGCAAATTTTATTACCGATTTTTCTTTTTGAGCAAAAGATTCTTTAATGAATTTTATGTTTTTATTTACTTTATTTTTTATTATTGACTCCCAGCTTCCCGAATATCTTTTAATAATAGACGAAATAAATCCTGAGGTAAGTAACAAAAGAATAAAAAATACCAGAACGGATATTTTAAATTTACTTTCCTTTATTTTCATTCAGCTTTTTAATTTATTGTAACTTGCGATATTCGCCATTTATTATTAACAAAATGTAATGATATAAAAACAATGGCAGAACCTTTTATTCCCTTACTATTGTACTTTAATACGCCCGAAGCAAATGGATTAGAGGAATCTGTTACAATGTTGGTTAATTTAAATGATAGAGGTTTATAAATACTTAAAAAATCTTTTAATATGTAATAACACTGATTTGCACTGTAATAACCTGTAATGCCATTTAATAAACTAAGAAAACTTTTTTCAGAGAAATAAGATGCAAACCTATCAATCGAATTATTATTTAATCCATCTTCAAAATAAATAAATAGTTTAACTATCTCACTTAACTTTGCTTCTTGAGAATAATTTACACTTGTTGTAGAAAATAATATATATAAACCCAAAAACGAACATGGAATATATTTTTTCAATTCATTCACAAAAATTTTTTTCTAATAAAATATAAAACTAATACCATATCACAAAGAAAAGATGCATTTTCTCAAACAAAAAAAAATGACTTACTTTAGTAGATACGAGTTACTTTTTCGGGTAGTTTTATTCTATCGAATTTTTTAGGATTTCTTTTAAGTTCCCTATTACCCTCTACTAATTGATAAGCCCAATCGAAAACCATTCTTTCTTTTGTTATATTCTTAATTCTAAATTTTGCATAATGATTATCCCAAGTCCATATAACATAGGTATGACCAATAATAGCTTCCACATATTTAACATTTTCTCCACTCCTAATTTGAATCCATCCTGTTAACGGTGCATAATCTACATCGTAAATATCAATTGTATGTCCCATATCCTGTATATCGGTATCTTCCCAAACTGTTACATAAAATTTACCATTGTAGCTTTCAAAAAAGAAGTCTGTATTATTACTGTTGTATGGCACTACTTGATAATTACTAAAATCGTATCCAGAGTTATTAGGAGAAATATTGCAATCAAAAACTGCTTGGTTAAATCCTTCGGGTCGTGGAGTATCGTAAACAATATCTTTACTTAATTCACTTTCATTATTATTAAAGTCATATGCAGTTACTGCATAATAATAAGTAATACCATTTTTACATTCATTATCAACAAAATAAGGATTTTTTGTACTTCCTATCAGTGTATACTTGCCATTATATGAATAACTACAATAAATATTATATCCAGCAACATCTTGTTCGGGGCTAGGATGCCAATAAATATAAACACACTGATCTCCTGTAATTGTTCTAATATTTGTTGGTGGCGATGGTGGTATATCATCATAGTCCAGGCTATTAATACAAGAATTAATTAATAAAACACTAAAGCATATAAAAAGAATCCTGATTAATTTTCTCATTTTAGAACTTCAAATCATTTAAAAGTACATCCGTCAAATAAGGTGCCATCTAATTTGTAAGTAAAATAAAATGGGAAAAAAATTTTAGGAAAAAACTTGTATCAAATCATATACAAGCACTGATTAGAAAAGAAGAAAATTTACATTATATCAAAAAATTTATCCTCAAAAAACATTTTTCCTTTATTAATTACAGCTAAGGATTTTCCTTTTAAAATCCTTTTGTCGAAGGGTGAATTTTTTGACTTGGATTTAAATTTAGAAACATCAACTGTCCAGATTAAATCAGGGTCAATAATTGTCAAATTAGCTTTTTCATTTTCTTTTATTAAAGGAATTGGAAGATTCAAAATTTTTCTTGGGTTAATTGATAATTTTTCGATTAATTGCGAAAAATTTAAGTGTTTCTTATGAACTAACTCGGTTAAAGCTAAACCCAATTGGGTTTCTAGGCCAATAATTCCATTTGGTGCGAAAATAAATTCCATTTCTTTTTCTTCGATTGAGTGTGGAGCATGGTCACTTGCTATGCAATCGATCGTACCATCTTTTAGTCCCTCTATAATAGCATCAACATCTTCACGGGTTCTAAGTGGTGGACTCATTTTGAAATTAGTATCATAATTTTTAAGGGCTTCTTCTGTTAGTGTAAAATGGTGAGGAGTAACTTCTGCCGTAACTTTGATATTTTTCTTTTTAGCTTGGCGCACTAGTTCAACAGAATTTTTTGAACTTATATGTGCAATATGAACTCTCGCTCCTGTAAACTCAGCCATCATAATATCTCTCATAACAATTAAATCTTCTGCAATTTTTGGAATAGCAGGTAGACCAAGAATAGTAGAAGTAAGACCTTCATTCATTGCTCCATTAGCCAAAGACTCGTCTTCGCAATGCTCGATAATAGGAGCATCAAACATTTTTGAGTATTCCATTACATGTCGTAAAATTGCTGCTGTTTTAATTGCATTACCGTCATCAGAAAATGCAACTGCTCCTGCTTCAAATAACTCATACATTGGAGATAAGGCTTCGCCTTTTCTATCCAAAGTTGCAGCTCCTATTGGGTAAACATCAACTAGGTGGTTACTAGACTTTTCTTTTATATACCTTACAATTTCAGCTGAATCAATTGCAGGATTCGTATTGGGCATACAAGCAACACCTGTAAATCCCCCGGCTGCTGCAGCATTAGATCCTGTCTCAACAGTTTCTTCATCTTCTCTTCCAGGTTCTCTTAAATGAACGTGCATATCAAACAAACCTGGTACACAATATTTATTTTCAAAGTCAAAAACTTTTGCAGAGTTAAATTCGTCTGTGCTGATATTTCCAATCTTTTTAATTATTCCATTTTCTATAAGTAAATCATTCTTCTCATTTAAGTTTTGATATGGATTAAATAATATAACTTGTTTTAATATTATCTTCATTATTCACCCTTTTAATTTACCATTGTACCAAGTAAATAAAGTACTGCCATGCGTATTGCTACTCCGTTTGTAACTTGATCTAAAATTATTTGATAAGGACCATCTGCTACCTCAGAAGAAAGTTCTACTCCACGATTAATTGGACCTGGATGAAGTATAACAATATTTTTATTATTCTTTTCGATTCTTTCAGATGTTATACCAAAATAATTATGATACTCTCTTGTTGAGGGGATTCTTCTACCGGCATCTCTTTCAAGTTGAATTCTTAGAACATTCAAAACATCATTTTCTGCAATAGCCTTATCAATGTTATTTATAACTTTAACACCTAAAGATTCTATTCCCATAGGAATCATTGTAGAGGGGCCACAAACAGAAACATTTGCACCCATTGTTTTCAAACCAAAAATATTCGACATTGCAACCCTACTGTGAGCTATATCTCCTACAATACACACATTCAAACCTTTAAGCTCTCCAAATTTTTCTCTAATTGAATACATATCAAGTAAAGCTTGAGTAGGATGTTCATGTAAGCCATCTCCAGCATTAATAATGTTTGCCTTAGTAATCCTCGTTAAAAACTGAGGGACACCAGCTGATTGATGGCGCACAACTATCATATCTACTTTCATTGCTTCTATATTGCGTACCGTATCTTTAAATGTTTCTCCCTTTTTTGTACTGCTTGTAGAAGTAGTAAAATTAATAGTATCAGCAGATAATCTTTTTTGGGCTAATTCGAAAGAAATTCTTGTTCTTGTAGAATTTTCATAAAAAAGATTAACAATGGTTTTCCCTTGTAATGTTGGAACTTTTTTTATAGGCCTTTCAAGAACTTCACGAAAAGTTGTTGCAGTATCAAGAATTAGTTGAATATCATCTTTGGGTACCCCATACAATCCTAAAAGATGTCTACTTGATAAAGACATTTTATCACCTTAATTTTTTATTGGTGCATGAATTAAATAGACTGCATCTTCACCATCTATTTCTTTTAGTTTAACTTTTACTTCTTCGTCAATTGAAGTTGGTATATTTTTCCCAACAAAGTCTGCCTTAATTGGGAGCTCTCTATGACCTCTATCTACAAGAACACATAGTTGAATTGTACTAGGTCTACCTAAATCCATCAATGCATCTAAGGCAGCCCGTACTGTTCTTCCCGTGTATAGTACATCATCAATAAGAATAACATCTTTTTCATTAATATCAAAAGTAATGTTTGTTACTGAAACCTGAGGTTGTTTTAATCGCGTTCTAAAATCATCTCTGTACAGTGTTACATCAAGGACACCAAAATTAGGCTCACAGTTTTCGATTTCTTTTATTTTTGATTTTATCCTTTGAGCAATATACTCACCTCTTGTTCTCATACCAATTAAAACTATATTTTTAGAACCTTTATTTCTTTCAAGAATTTCATGAGCTAGACGAGTTATAGTTCTATTCAATCCTTCTTCATCAATAATTTTTGCTTTTATATTCATAACCAATGCCTCTTTTTATATAAAAAAAATCCTCGTTGACCTATAGTCTCCGAGGTTTTTAGAAAAGTAAAATTTAATATTAGCATTCCTTTTTATCTCACAGGATAAATTAAAGGATAAATCAAGAGCAAACTTAAAAGAATGCCTCTTTAAAGTAAAGAGGCATTCTTACTATTGTATCTTAAATTCGATTCTTCGATTCATTGCTCTTCCTTCGGCGGTATTATTATCTCCTATCGGATTTGCTTCTCCATATCCTACTGCTTTTAATCTATTTGCACTAACTCCTTTTGATATAAGATAATTTTTTACTGCTTCAGCTCTTTTTTGAGAAAGTTTTTTATTGTATGCTTCAGAGCCGATATTATCTGTATAACCCTGTATTTCTACATTCAAGTTAGGATTTTGAAGCAAAGTTTTTGCTGCGTCATATAATATTGGATATGATTCGGGAGTAATTTTAGCACTATTAAATTCAAAATTAACGCCCACAAGTATCCATTTTTCTGCTTTAGTTTTTTCTGTTTCTGCAGGTTTTTCAACAACTACTTCTTTTACAACTTCGCGTGGAATGTATCTCTTTACAATTTCTTCAATTCTTTCATAATCTATTTGAACTTTTCTTTCGGCTGCTAATCCAGAATAAAGTTGGCAGTACTTAGAAGGTTCACCTTTACTAAAATAATATAAGATACCAACTTTAACAGTCATATAAGAATCTTTACCATTAATTTCACCTATCCCAATAGCCCCATCAAATTCAGAATTCGAATTTAGATGATAAGCTGCCTCGGTTAATAATTTTAATTCAGATGTTAATCCCCATTCAAGTCCAAGTCCTGCATTCATTTGCGCGCTTGCAGCATTGTCATCTAAAGTAGCCGTAGCCTTATTAGTTAACATTCTATAGTTTATTCCTCCTCCTACATATAAATATGGAGAAACGCTTTCACATGGGACTAAATAATAAAGTACGTCTAGGCTTCCTAATAAGGCATTTGTTTCAGAAGTTATAACAGGTGTACCCCATTCTCCTTCGAGATGAAGATATGACCCTGTCAAGCGCAATCCTACATGTTCTGTAAAGTTTCTTTGAATTGACAAGAAACCACCATAATTAGTATTAGTGGCAGTTATATTTACATTTACAAAGCGAGGATAAATTCCACCTGCAGAAACAACCCAACTATTCTCAGCAAGTTGAGCGAGTATTGAAAATGATAGTAAGCTAGACATTATAATTGTCAAAAATACTTTTTTCATAATTACCCCCTTCTTTAGCTTTAAAAATCATTAATTAATTTTCATATCTATTTTGAAAACAATATTTTTGTAATACAAAATCGGGGTGTAGCGCAGCCCGGTTAGCGCGCTTCGTTCGGGACGAAGAGGTCGAGAGTTCAAATCTCTCCACCCCGACAATAATCTTTATAAAGTCTTCAATTAAGTCAAAAAACTAATTACTTTATAATTTGAAACTAAAAAACAATCCTGTCTTTTTTAGTATATAACTCAACTACAAAACTGTATGAATCACAAAAAGCTAATTATACTCCCATTGAATCACCCACCTATTCCTTGATCATGCTTCTTGACCCATTTCCAAACATCACGAATTTTTTTATAAACTTTAAAAGTAGCTGACACTTGAGCAGAATTATTCCCTAAAGTAACTGTCCCTGAAATGTTTACAATGAATCTTCTAACAACAGCCGACCAATTCCAAGTACCCCTTTCATTAGGAGCAGCTGGATTATAATGGTCCAATGTTCCATTGCCATCTACATCTCTTTTATATTCATTAGGCAAATCAGGCTGAGGTGATGCAGTATAAGAAATTGTTATGGGTTGAACTATTCCTTGAGAATCAAATCTTAAATCATATGCTGTAAAAGCATCTGCATAACCTATGATATTTCTTATCCACGTATCAGTTAAATCACCATTTTTTTGTGAAATACTAATTACTGGTGTATATGAGTGTTGAACTGTTTGTCCACTAGCTACTTCCTGCTCGGGTGCATCTGGTTGAGCATCACTAAAACTCGTTTGTGTAAATGCACCGTTGTCTGCAACTGCCCACGTTGAAAATCCTGTTAATTGTGCTGTTGCTGTTTTACCATCTGAACTAACCGTTGCATTTCCTCTATTTTCCCATGTTAACGTTATTGGATTTAACCTATACAAATCTAACAGTTTACCAGGTGTTGCAGTATAAGGTAAAGGAAATTTTACACTAACTGGTTGTAAGAAATTAATGCCTGTTGGTTGAAAATTTGCAGAAGATGCAACCAATTTGTTAACAGCTTGCGGTAAAGGCACAATACTACTTGTAGTAAGTGCCGCTACAGTAATCGTAGTATTTTGAGATAAAGCATTAGCTGGTATTTGCAAAGTTAAAGGCTGCCCTGAAACAGATTCGATAGAGCTGCTTGTTACTTGCCCTCCTGTTAAAGCAACAATATTTTGTGCAGTTCCAGTAATTTTAGTTAAGTACGCTGTAGGAACTGTTGCTGTATAATTTGTTTTGTCTATAAGTGCTATTATTTTTTTAGAAGTATAAGATGCTGCTGATGCACTAATATTTAACTTTGTTCCTGGGACATTTGTTAAATCATATTCGTACTTCCCCGATTGATCTGTTGCTAGTGTTGTTAATATTGTACCTGATTCATTTGCTAAAATAACAGTTGCTCCTTGTATTGAAGCCAAACTTACCGCATCCTTAACATAGCCTTTTAAAACTAAAGGTGCAGGTGGTGAAACTTCGGTAGGTGGAGCCGGTACTATTGGACCAGTTTTTGTACTTTCGCAACTATTAAAAATAGTTGCTAAGAAAATTATTTCGAATAAAGCTATAAGGCTTATAAAACGATTTGTTTTTGTTAACATACTATACTCCTTTTTATTGGTTTATGAAAATTGTTTTATACAAAAAATTTGGGTTGTACTTTTTTAATTTCCATAAAAATGAATTCCCAGTATTATAAGAAACTCCTATCATCGATGATATTTCTCCTCTTACTTTGTATTCCCATCTAAAATATTCCACAGGGCGAACTCTAATGATAGAAGATTTACTATAGTTAGAAGGAGGAATAGGTACACTAAAATTAAAGCCACCATTTTTTGCCCCAGAAGTAGATTGAGCATAAAAGAAACCAATTTCCACTTCGCCAAACTGTCTGTTTATGTCAACTCTGATGCTTTTATCTCCATATAAAAATTTTCCAAGTGTTAATCCTAAATTTAAATCGTAGCTGTTAATTCGGTAATCAAAACTTATGTTCCCCGTCCAAAGATATAATTCCGAATAAAGTATTTTTTTATCATAAGAGGATAAATATCCTGTATACCCTGTATTCATGCCGAACATCAACTTCCCATTAAAAAAAATTTTTCTTAACGTCATATCTACTCCATATCTATTATCACTAAAGTACCCTGCTGAAAGGGAAATAAAACAGTTTCTATCAAATATAATATTTTGACTCAATGATATTATTCCAGGCCTTACATAATTTCCTTCACCGGGAAATTCATTATAAATAGGGAATATAGTTTGAATAATAATTTGTGCTCCCCTCCATAGACTTGTACTTATTTCAGGGATTATATTTAATTGTGCTCTTACTGGATTGTCGAAATCCCCAAATTGTCCCCTAAAGATAGGAAGCAATACAATATCAATTTTCCCTGTTGAATTATTCGTATAATTAAATTCCCCATTTTTTTCAAGCTCTTCATTAACATTGCAGTAAGAAACTTCTAGTCTATCTTTAAATGTCAACAAACTAATTTTTTTATTCAAATAATCATTATAATCATGATTGTTGTATTTTAACAAAATATATGGAAGTTTATTTTCTGTAATAAATATCTGTACCATACTTATATCCTTGTAATTGGATATAATCTGCATAACACAAATCAATGCATCTACATTGTACCTATAAATTCTATTTTCAAAAATTACAGTAATCTTTGTAGAATAGACTCTAACAAAAATATTTTCAAAACCCTTCTCTTTAAGTGCATTAATTATCTGAATATCTAGACTGGAAGCATCTAAACTGTAGGGTAATATCAGAAAAATTAAAAATATAGCTGCCCTATGTAACTTTTGTTCTATGCATTCTATCAAAAACATAACTTACAAAAAATATTTTGCTAAGGGGGACAAAAATTTCCTTATACCCTCTTCAATTTGGAAGTGAATATAAGTTATTTATTATTAATTTCAAATATTTATATAAACTTTTTTATTAAACTTGACGCAAAGCACCCCATAGTTTTAAATACAATATTTTTAATATATTTAATTACTTGCAGCTCTAACTTATTTTCAAAACATTACACCAAGTAAAAATCATTCAAAACTTTTTATGATAATTAAATATCTTAAATATAAACAAGGGACTCAAATAACAAGTCAACTAACATAGTTAAGATAAGAAAATAATTATCGCCTCAGAGGAAAGGTTAACTATTAATGAACAACTAAAAGTCAATAGTAAATCTTTGTTACCTAGGACTACAAATTTTAGTTAATAAAAAAATTTAATTAAAGAGCCTTCAGAAATACTGAAGGCTCTTTACAAAATTACTATTTTTTCTTAGAAACTATATCTTAAACCAACTTGCATCCTCCAACGAGAAGCCAAGTCGTTTATTTGAGCAGCCTTATTATTGTTTGGTTTAGAAAATGTGTAAACTGGTCTAGTATTCAATGCAGCATTTGAATTTACATTGCCATTTTCATCAACTCTTCCCTGTAGTGTAACTATACGATACGTTGAGCTTCCTACTGTTTCTACTTTACCCCATTCAGGGTTAATCAAATTAAGCACATTTAGAATATCTACAGAAAGTTGGAATCTACCAAGTCCCCACAAATCTGGAATATCCTGGGTTATTCTTAAATCTAAGTACTGTTGCCATGGGTCTTTAGCTGCATTACGCTCTGCAATTTTACCACGATTAGCATTCAAATATTTATCGTTCTTTATAAATGCTTCTAAATCGTCATACATCTTTGTACTTGCTGGTACATATTGCTTATTGACGATAGTACCTAATAGAATCTCAGATTTATTTCTTGGAATATAGAAAAGATCATTTTGGTCGAATCCATCATTATTCAAATCACCAAAGACAATATAGGAATATGGTGAGCCACTCTGACCATTGTAAAATAATGAAATTGTAGTTGGAGCATTTTTAAAGAATTCTTCGGTATAAGAAATGGATGCAAACACACGATGTTCAATTTCCCACTGAGAAGTAGTAAGTTTTGGATTATTTGGATCAATATCAATTGGATTATACCTCATCTGGGATTGTGCTTGAGAAGAATTCAAGCTGTTTTTGTCCTTTGCTTGTCCATATGTATAACCAGCATTAACTGAAAGACCACGCATTACATTTCTCTGAATCTGGAAAACTAAATTATACTGATAACCCGAGCTTGTGTTGTATAATTCAAGTACATCAAAGAAATTATTATTAGCTGTATTTGTTCCTCCATAAATAGGACGTCCATCTTGTCCTGTTCCAATTGTAGAAATTTTTGCTATTGGAGGATTTAAGTTAACTTTTCTATACAACATTTCATTCATATTTTTTGAATAAAGAACCTCGAAGGTTCCAATAAATCCTAATGGCAACTGTTGATCAATACCCACATTAAATCTTAAAAGCTGTGGAAGTTTTAAATCAGGGTCTACCATATTTATTTCAGATTGTAATCTTGCAGCGCCAGTTCCAGGATCTCCAGCTACATACTGATTATATGGATCTGGTCTGAACAATAAGCCAGTTCCAGAATTTCTTACTTCTGCTAATAGAGTACCGGTATTCCCAAAATTATTTGACATCCATACGTAAGGAATGCGTCCAGTAAATACGCCTAAACCACCTCGAATTTGTGTTGTTCTATCTCCAGATGCATCATAGTTAAAGCCTATTCTTGGAGACCAGAGTATATTCCCGCTTGGGACTCTATCTGTTCTATAATCTGGGAAATATTGTGGTACTAATGGATTTGCATCTGGTTTATCTGGGAATATTGGAACATCAATACGTAGTCCATAATTTAATTTCAATCTTGAAGATACAGTCCATTCATCTTGAACATAGAAACCTAGCTGCAATACAGAAAATTCAGCTGCAGGTATTGCTTTAGGATCCTTAGGATCTCCCTTTCTTGAATAAACTCTTTGATAAAAAGCAATTTTTTCATTAATAAAATCATTCAAACTATTATATTCATAGTAACCAAATGCTGAACGAGCAAAAAGGTTAGAGAATCTAAAAAATTCGTTGTGAGTTCCTATTGTAAACGTATGGTCGCCTGCAAAAATGTTGAAATTATCTGTCAACTCAAAAATATCTTGGTCTAGTCTATTGGCAGATGAAAATCTATCAGGACCAGCATAAATATTAAATGTTCCATTTAATTCTCTAATCAATACCTCCGGTGCATCTGCACTAATACCCTTTCTTTTATCACGAATCATTGTAAAACCAGCAATTAATTCATTCGACATTTTATTGCCAAATGTACTGTTCAATATTAAGACTGTAGAGTTTGTAGTGTTACTCATTCTATAAGGTTGAGTATTAAACAATAATGTATTCACTTGGCGGAAATTGTAAAACTTATCTGCATATGCATCTACGAAATTATGTCTTAGTGTTAATTTATGATTAGTTGCTAGGTTGTAATCAAATCTTAAAAATAACTTTGTGCTTGGTTGTTCAAGTGTTACATCTTCATAAGAACCAGGATTAAAACCTTTAGCAAGCATTGCAGCTTTTACTTGATCTGCTAATGCTTTTAATTCTGTGGGAGTCTTACCACCAAAACCATTCATTAACGATACATTTGGAGCAGGATTGTCATTAGCTGTTATTTCACCATTTACAAAGAAGAATAGCTTATCATGCAATATCGGTCCACCTACTCTAAAACCTGTTTGATATTCTTTAAACTTATCTACTCCTTTTGAAGTCACACCATTATCTTTATACTTGCCAACAAAGTTCTGATTTCTTCCATAAAAATATGCTGAGGCAGAAAGATTATTGGTTCCACTTCTAGTAATTGCATTAATACCACCTCCAGTAAATCCACTTTGACGAACATCATAGGGGGCAATTACAACTTGGAATTCACTGATTGCATCTAGACTAATTGGATTTGTGTTAGCTTGTCCTCCTGGTGTTCCTGTACTACCTAATCCAAATAAATCATTATACTGTGTACCATCAATTTGAATGTTATTATAACGACTTGTTCTTCCTGCAGCTCCTAAATCAGTCCCTGAAAATAGTGGGGATAACTTAGCAAAACTTTGGAAGCTTCTACTCACTGTTGGTATAGATTCAATAGCTCTAGGTGAAACAATCTGTGCAGCACCTGTCCTTGCTTGGCTTAAAATAGCTCCTTTTTCTGCTGTAACCGTTACACCACTTAATTCAACAGCTTGCTCTGGTAACTTGAAATCAATTCTTAGATTCTGACCTAACTCTAGAGAAAAACCTTCTTCAACTTGCGTTGTGTAACCCACATAAGAAACTGTAACTTTATATGGACCACCAACTCTTAAACCCAACAAGTTATATCTTCCGTCTTCTCTTGAAGTTGTTCCATACTGCGTTCCAGAGGGCTGGTGTACAGCTATAATATTTGCACCAGGCAAAGGATTTCCATTTTGGTCAACTATTTTACCATTAATTGCTGCTGAGGTAACGCCTTGCGCCCATAAAGACGTACTCAGCATAAATAAAAACAACATAAAGTAAAAAGTAAATTGTTGAATTTTTTGCATATACACTCCCTTATTATTTGATTGGTTTTTGATTGGAACAAATAATGTTTTTTTGTAGCGTAATATCAGAGGATTTATTTTCATAAACAAGTATAGATTTCTTTGTTAATAATTTTTTAACAATCCTCTTAGTAAACAGATTTTTACATAATTGAAAATAAGAAATTACTTTTAATAGCCAAAAGATTTTTTTTCAGCTATGTACTTATAAAAAAACTTTTACATATAATTTATTTGACACGTACTTTACAAATAATTTAATTTATTTTTGAGCTATATTTGGTATTAAAATTTTGGAAGTATTATGAAAAAAAATTTTAATATAATAGTACTAATTTTATGCATAATCCCCTATCTTACATATTCACAAAAACCATATGTATTACTAATATCTTTCGATGGTTTTAGGTGGGATTATTTAAATCGCGGAATTACACCAAACTTGAATAAAATATGTGAAGAGGGAGTTCATGCCTTATCACTAAAACCTACTTTCCCTTCCAGAACTTTTCCTAATCACATATCCTTAATTACAGGCCTATATACTGAAAACCACGGTATAATTGGGAATCATTTTGCAGATCCATATCACAGTTTAATATATAAACTAAGCGATACCATCTCAGTTAGAGATGGAAGATGGTATTTAGGAGAAGCTTTTTGGGAAACGGCAGAAAGAAATGGAATTAAAACCGCAAGCTATTTTTGGCCTGGTTCAGAAATCAAGATTCCTTACCGTCGTCCATCATACTTTAAATATTATAACCATAATACGTCATACAAAGAAAAAGTAGAAACTATAATAAGTTGGCTTAAATTGCCCCCTTACAATAGGCCACATTTTATTACATTATATTTTCACGAAGTTGATACTTATGGACACGATTTTGGTCCCAATTCTCCAGAAGTTAATAAAGCAATTCAATATCTAGATAGCATAACTGGCAACATTTTTAACGAATTGGCTAAAATTAATATGAAAGATAGCGTTAATGTGATTATTGTATCTGATCACGGAATGACTACAACATCAAATGAAAAGGCTATTGACATTGAGAACTTCATTAAAAACTACAACTGTCGTATTGTTTATGATGGGCCAATAGCTCAAATAGAGCCAGCTCCTCAAAACAGAAAAGAGGTATTTGATATACTTAAAAAGAATGAAAATCATTTTAAAGTTTATCTAAAAGAAGAAATTCCTGATTATTATCACTTCAAAGCTCATCCCTTCATTTCTTCAATTATCGCAATTGCAGATCTGGGATGGTCATTTGTAACTGGCTCTAAGAAAAATTTTACTGCAAAAGGTGATCACGGCTATGATAATAATCAACTGGATATGCATGGAATCTTTATAGCAAAAGGTCCCTTATTTAAAAAAAATTATAAAACAGGAACATTGTGGAATATTGATCTATATCCACTATTATGTAAAATTTTTAATATTTCTCCGCGTTCAAATATAGACGGTAAGCTAGAAAGAATTGAATTTATCCTAAATGAAAAATAAAATAAATAGTCTTATGAACAACAATATTCTCAAAATAAATTATCAAAAACATAAATTAGCAAATGGATTAGAGGTAATTTTATATCAAGATAAAAATCTTCCAATTGTTGCTGTTAACATTTGGTATCGAGTTGGTTCTGCTAATGAATCAAAAGGTAAAACAGGTTTTGCACATCTTTTTGAGCACATGATGTTTCAGGGTTCAAAACATATTCCAAAAGGTGAACATTTTAGATTAATTCAACAAGCAGGTGGAACTCTTAATGGCTCTACCTCATTCGACAGAACAAATTATTACGAAACTTTGCCTTCCAACTATCTCGAATTAGCTCTTTGGCTTGAATCTGATAGAATGGGGTTTCTAATTGAAGCCTTAGATGAAGAAAAACTTAATAATCAAAAAGATGTTGTTATCAATGAAAGAAAACAAAGATACGAAAATCAACCCTATGGACGAGCTTGGGAAATACTTCTTTCAAATTTATACTCACCAGACCATCCTTACTCTTGGCCCACAATAGGCTGGATGGAAGATATTAAAAGCTTTAACCTCGAAGACGCAAAAAATTTCTTTAAAACCTATTACAGTCCTAATAATGCTACACTTACTATTGGCGGCAATATTGAACTTGATGAAACAATTTCCCTTGTTAGAAAATATTTCGAAGAAATTCCACAAAATAACGCAATTCCACAAGTAATAGCGCCTGAACAAAAGCTATTGAAAAATAAAAAAATTGTATATGAAGATGAAGTTCAACTTCCTCGAATTTATTTAGCATGGCATACAGATAAAATATACAGTAAAGACGACCCATCTTTAGATATACTTTCCGACATACTTAGTTCGTCTAAAAATTCAAGATTAACAAAATCATTAGTATATGAAAAACAAATTTCACAAGATGTTTCCTCGTCTCAAATTTCTGGAAAATACGGTGGTATGTTTTTTATAACTTCAACTGCAAAACCAGAAACAACTTTAGACGAAATTAAAAACGAAATTTTCTATCAAATTAACTTACTTATACAAAATGGGATTGATGATGAAGAATTACAAAAAGCCAAAAACACTATTAAATCACACTACGTTTATTCATTACAAAAATTAGATAATGTTGTAGACCACATAAATCATTACAATTTCTATTTAGGTGAACCAGATTCTTTCGAATATGATTTGAACAGATACGAAAGAGTTACAAAAGAAGACATTATTTACGTTGCAAAAAAATATTTAGAAAATCCATTTGTTGAACTACAAATAATACCAAGAAAGAAAAAATAATATGATAGATAGAACTAAAATTCCAAAGCCGTCTAAAAATACTTCGTTTGAAATTCCAGAAATAAAAAATTTTAGAACACAAAAGGAAAATGAAATTTACTTTATTAGAAAAGACAAATTACCAATAATAAATTTAGCTGTGTTATTATTTACTGGAAGTAAAAATGACCCCACAGATAAAAAAGGCTTAGCATTACTTACTTCTTTCCTAATCGATGAAGGGGCTGCTAATTATGATGCATTTCAAATTAGTAACGAATTTGAAAAGCTTGGAACAATTTTTAGTATATCTGTAAATCACGATACATTTTCTTTTTCTATTTTATCTTTGAAAGAAAATTTTGAGCGTTCACTTGAATTAGTTTCTATAATCCTAAACGAGCCAAAATTAAAAGAAGAAGATTTTTTACGTGAAAAGAAAAAGCTACTAGACAAAATTCTACAATTAAAAGATGAACCTTCATACATTGCAAGTGCTGCTTTTGATAAACAAATTTTTCTTGACTCTTATTATTCACATCCCACAGTAGGATACGAACAAACAGTTAAAAATATTACACTCGAAGATATTAAGGACTACTACCAAAAATACTTAAAAAATAATAGAAAAAAATTTTTGGTTGTAGGCAACACTTCGGAAGAAGAAATTTCAAATTTAGTCGATAAATACTTCAGTAATAATAATCAAACAACTTTATCCCCAGAATTAATATTACCAGAAAAGTCTAACACAAAATTTTATCTTGTTCACAAGGAAAATTCACCGCAAAGTGAAATAAGAATTGGTCATATAGCTAAAAAAAGAAATTCACCTGATTACTTCCATACAAAAATTGTTAATTCAATCTTAGGCGGAGAATTTTTTAGTAGAATAAATTTAAATCTTAGAGAAAGAAGAGGTATAACATACGGAGCTCATTCGTCATTTTTATACTATCAAAACGCTGGATATTTCGAAGTAAGTACTGCAGTAAATATAGAAAATACAGCAGAAGCTATTACCGAAGTTTTTAAAGAGTTAAACAACATTAAACAAAACATTACTGACGAAGAAATTCAACTAGCCAAATCATATTCTATTAACCATTTCCCTGCTTACTTTGAATCATATAATCAGCTTATTCATAATATTGCTCTACTGATTATACACGAACTACCACTTAATTATTTTGAAGATTACATTAAAAACATTGAAGAAGTAAGTAAAGAAGACATTTATATTGCCGCAAAAAACAACATACATACAGATAAACTTACGGTTGTCATTGTAGGTGATAAAAATAAAATTCTACCACAAATTAAAACTATAACCGAAAAAATTATTGAATTAGACTTAGAGGGCCATCAAATAAACATTCTATAAAATCTTTGATAAATTTTTTATTTATCATTTTTAATTAGGCCTTTAAAAAGCTGGGTTGATGAAAGCGATATTACTTTATTTCCCTTTTTTCTCATTCTATCAAATTCACTTCTTATTTTTGTAAAATTTTCATAAGGTAGATAAAAAATTTTTTGCTTACTCATTGTTGTATCTTCTACATAGAATTTAAATTTCGATATTAGCTCAACTTCATCATCAGAATTAAGATGAATGAATTCTGACAAAGGAACTAATGGCCTTTTTCTTTTTTGAAATTCATCTCTAATAAAATTATAAACAGTTGAATTAAATAATTTTGATGTTTCATCAATACAAAAAAGTTGTGCTTCACTAAATGCTGATATTATATTTTTTATAGAATTTCTTAAAACCTCTTTATGCGATTTAAAATTAAGTTCAAACTGAGAATCTTTAATATCATCATTTATTAGAACAATATATTCTTTAGAATAATTTTTAAGATTTTGTGCTAATAGAATCATATCATCAGAAGGAATTACAGTAGCAGAAAATTTGTATGGAATTGATAGAAATTCATTAAAATCTTTTTCGTTCAGTTCAAAAACATTAGAAATAATAAAAGACAATTCATTTCTATTTCTCACAATTTTATTATCTGGAATTAACTCTACAACCAATTTCAAATATTCATTTGAATAAATACGTATTTCCGTTGTACCATAAATTTTTTTTTCTTCAGATACAAAACTTGTAATATCATTTTCAACTTTTTCTTGAAAATCTTTAATAATAACAGGAATTGGCAAATCTTCAGGAATTTTAACTATTATCTTTTTTTGGATTGAATCTTCATCAGCAATTTTAATTTTTATATAAGAAATCCATTGACTTTCAATACCAAATTCATCTAAGACATTATAAAAGATAGAATCAAGCTGTGCACATGAAAATTCTGATTCGGAACTTTTATTTTTCTTAGGCTTATAAATAAAATCTATCGATACATCCACAATTAACAGTAAAACCGTTAAAGCAAAAAGATATTTTGTAAGTTTTTGTTTTGTAATCATAATTACGAAAAAATTTTTGTCAAGAAAATATATTTAATTTTATTAAGGATGGGATAAATATAGATAGACTAAAACTTAACAAATATTGGAATATTTGCTTTTATTACAAAAGATATGTGTTGATTACTTGGTAAATAGTTATAATAAGTAATCACATCCAAAATAAACATAGAAAAACCCATCCCAGCTTGAAAGCCAAATCTTCCAAAATTTTCTAAAAAATTTTGTTTATTCTTATCTATTTTAAACTGATGTAAATTTTCAAAGTAAGCGTACTCTATACCAGCATCAACTATTGGCATTAATAAAACTACGCTTTCAAGAAGAGGAGGAAAGTAGTAACGAATTCCGGATGAAATTAAAAGAACATTACTTGAAAAAGATGAATAATCTGACTTTTTGTATAAATCCTGCCTTCCTGGAAAATGACCATATCCTACAGTTGTATACAAAAAAAATGGGATAAAAATATTATCAGTATAAGACAAAGTTACATCAAAACCTACACCTATATTACTATTATTATTAAGTTCTCCAATAGGGAATTTAGGTCCAACCCCTACCGCCATAAATAACCCTCTTGCCTCTCCAAATTTTACTATTTGTCCTAAAGTAATAGAATGTAGAATTATGAATAGAATCAGAGTTTTTTTCATAAATTGTTTTATTTCCCAAAAAGTTTTGTGCCTAATCCATAATCATAAACAAGTATTCCACCAGTATAACCAGTAATTAGAATTAATACTGCACCGATAAAACTAAGTAAAACAAATAAAATTTGATATTTATAATTAAATTTTTTCTTGGTAATTAAATAAATCCTAAAAAAAAGTAAAGTTGTAAAATACCAAATAGTAACTGTTGCATAGCTTTCATGTTTTTCGAGCAATTGTATTAATAAGTATTTTCCTGATATAAGATTATTTGCCAATTGTTTAGCTTGATTTCCTGTAATAACTGAAAATATAGAACTTAAAACCCCAAGTATTAACAAAATTAATGCTGACTGATGTAAATAGTTTTTACTTAATATTACACCCGCAAATTCAAATAAAAAGTACAAAACAAAAATTGCAAGTGGAAAATGAACTACTTTATTATGAAACTCTGAAAGGAATTCCATAATTTTCTTTTGTTTTTATGCTAAAAACTAATTTAGAGTTAGTAAAACAATGTCGAGTAATACGTTTTAGAAACTTATAAATAACAATTTATTTATCATCCACAAAGTACACTTCCTCCATTTATATTTAATATTTCCCCGTTAATATGTCGAGCTAAATCCGAAGCTAAAAAAAGAATTGGACCAGCAACATCTTCTGCAGTAGCAATTCTTCCAACTGGAATTTCTCTACGCACTTTTTCTTTAAACTCTTTATCTTGAAAAACTTCACTACACATATCTGTATCGACCCAACCAGGGGCTACTGAATTTACAGTAATATTATAAGGAGCAAGTTCAACAGCCAGAGATTTTGTGAAAGAAATAATACCTCCTTTAGAAGCTGCATAATGAGAATGAAAAGCTTCTCCTCTTTGTCCTGCAGTTGAAGATACAAAAATCATTCTACCAAAATTATTTTTTTTCATAAATGGCAAACATGCTTTTGCTAAAAGATAAGCTGATGTCAAATTAATTTTTATCATTTCATCCCATCTCTCCAAAGATAAATTTTCGAGAGTACCATCGTTCCAAATTCCGGCATTATGTACAAGAATATCAATTTTACCAAAATCTCTAACTACACTATTGACCATTTCAAAGATTTCCTTTTCCGATTTCATATCAACCTTGTATGCCTTTACCCTTTCAGAAAAAATTTTTTCTAGCATTTCAGCTTTTGTTTTGGAATTTTTGTAAGTAAATGCAACCTTAGAATTTGCTTGCACAAAATACCTAACACAAGCCTCGCCAATGCCGCGAGTACCACCAGTAATTATTGTAACTTTATTATTCAGATTTATCATTTAATACCTCACTTTATACAAAAATAAGCCTTTAGCTGGTACCGCTTCTCTTGCTTTAGTTCTATCTTTCTTTTCTAAAATGTCCATTAAATAATCTTGCTGAAAATTTTTTTCAGCAGTATAAAGCAAAGTTCCTATTAATGTTCTAACCATACCGTGAAGAAATCTATTAGCTTTTATATAAAAAATTGTAAAATCTTTTACTCTTTTCCAGTGAATTTCATGTATTATACAAGACTTGTTATTAAAATCATCATTTACTTTTGAAAAAGAAGTAAAGTCATGCTCCCCTAAAAATACTTTACTCAGCTCGTTTAATTTACTGATATCGAGTTTTAAAACGTTATGATAATGGTATGAATATTTCTCAAAGAAAGGAGATTTGTAATGCGAAAAGAAGTAAATATAACTTCTACTAATAGCACTATACCTAGCATGAAAATCTTCGCTTACTTTTTTTATATTCTTAATTGAAATATCTACTGGTAACAATGAATTTAATGAATATAAAAACTTGTTTAAATCAAAATTTTTTTCGGTCTTAAAGTTTGCCATTTGACCAAGAGCATGTACTCCAGAATCAGTTCTACCTGAACCGATAAGATTAACTTTTTCTTTTAATATTACCTCAATAGCATCTGTGATTTTTTGTTGAATTGTAGGTGCATTTTTTTGAATCTGCCATCCAGCATAATTAGTCCCATCATACTGAACATGCAAAAGGTAGTTGATCATTTTTCACTAAAAAATTTGATTAAAATTACACTTTTTCGTGGGAATTAAAAATTTAATTTAATATATCTGCGCACTTAATTATATGAATCCTTTTCTTAAGAGAATTAACAAAAAAGAAAAAAATTTATTTTTGCATTAAAAACTCTTTGTAAAATTTAATAATACTGTAGGTGGTAAATTGTAATTATTCGAAGTACTAATATTAATATTCCACTCAGCTGAAGAAATGCTCCTATTGTATGCATTAACTAGCCTAACAGCATTTATTGCGCTAATAATGCGGTTTAAAATAAGTGCACCCACTACGAACCTTAAATTATTATAAGCTTGCTCACTTGAAAGCCACATTTGACGATATTCTTTTCTTTGATTTTCACTTTCCCATTTCCAATAAAAAGTTTTTGGATCATAAACATTATAAAAGTCTCTATTTAATTCTTTTAGTCGATTATATTCTTCAATACTAATGAAAATTCCTATTGTTGCAAAATAATCTGAGTCTTTACCTTCCAGATTTACTCCTCCTCTTGTCATAGCAAATGTTTTATAATTATCTTCTTTCCATTTTCCATAAATATTAAAGCCAGCAAAAAAACCCCAGAGTATTCCATCAGCAATTGTAAAGTATTTCCCACTAGCATAATTATTTGCATATAGTTCTCCCATACCAGGAATTAACATAGAATACAATATTGCAAGACCAGGACTTTTCTTTTTAGGTAAGATTTCACTAATAGCTGGATTAAATGCGTGAGGTAAACATTGAACATACTCATATTTGGCTTTTTCATCATGTAAGCTCATTAAAAAGTCATATTTAAGCGTATATAAATTTTCTTTTTGCTGAGAAAAAATAGTTGATGATATTAATAAGGAAAGAAATATTTTTTTCATATTTCGACCTGATTTAATAATGGTATTGCAGTAGCAATGTTTTCATCAACCCCTGTTATTTTTACTTTTAAAAATTGATTAACTAAGCTTTCTTCGAATGGAATCTTTACTCTTACATAATTTGAAGTAAATCCTTTCATAAAGTCATTATGGTTTTCTGCCTCAAACAATACTATTAATTCTTTATTAATCATAGAGCGGTAAAATTCATTTCTCTTTTTTTCACTCAATATTCTTAACATATTATTTCTTTTTTTCCGTTCATTTATATCAACTTGTCCAGGCAAATTTATAGCTTTTGTATTAGGCCTTTCAGAATAAGTAAATACATGAAGGTAAGCTATAGGTAAATCCTTCAAAAAATTATATGTTTCGAGAAAATCATCATAAGTCTCGCCAGGAAAACCTACTATAACATCAACTCCTATTGCTAAATCTTTAATTCTACTAATTGCTTTATGAATTAATTTTTGATAATCTTCTACTTTATACCTTCTTTGCATCAGTTTTAAAATCTTATTACTTCCACTTTGCAATGGAATATGCAAGTGATTACAAATCTTATCTGAATTTGCGATTAAATCTATCAAATCATCGTTTAATAGATTTGGTTCTACTGAGCTAATTCTAATTCTGTACTCACCTTCAATTTTAATCAAGTCTTTTAGTAATAGATACAAATTGTATCCAAATGCCTTTCCATAATCGCCTACATTTACACCAGTTAAAACAATTTCTTTGTAATTAGAGTTAATGAGGGATTTAAATTCAGTAACAACTTCTTCTGGCATAGCACTCCTACTTTTACCTCTTGCAAGAGGTATAGTACAAAAAGAGCATTTATAATCACATCCATCCTGAACTTTAAAGAATGCCCTTGTTCTATCGTTTGTTTCTGTTGAATAAGATGGATAAAATGAATTTAGTTGTTCTGTTGGAGAAACATAAATGCTAGATAAACTTTTCTTTTCAAAACTATCCACGTAATTAAATAGATTAAATTTTTCGTTGCTGCCCAATACAACGCTAACACCTTCTATTTTAGCAATTTCTTCTGGCCTAAGTTGAGCATAACATCCAGTTACAATTACAAAAGCATTGGGATTATTTCTAAGAGCTCTTCTAACAATTTGGCGGCATTCTTTCTCAGCATTTTCGGTTACACTACATGTATTTATTACATAAATATCTGCCTTATCATTGTAGTTTACTATGCTAAAACCCTTTTTCAAAAATTGCTCACCTATTGTACTGGTTTCAGAAAAATTCAACTTACATCCAAGTGTGTAAAAAGCAACTTTTTTGTTCATAATCTTATCAATTTCTTAAAAAAATTCTTAAGTAATAATTAAAAAAAATTAAGAAAAGAATTAAACATTGAATAAAAACAAATCTAATTAATTTATAATAAAAAAATAAAAAAGGCTGAGATTTTTCAACCTTTCATTATGGATTAAAACTCAGCCTTTTTAACAATTAAAAGTATTATTCTGCTTTATTATCTTCTTGTTTTTGAACATCTGTTTGTGATTGTTGAGGAGGAGTTGGAGGAACTTTATCTTCATACAAATTAAAGTCAGAAGAATCAAATTTACCTGCATCTGCTTGTCTAATATCCTCAACCGTAACTTTTTCAAGTTTATGTTTTGTAATATACTCAATAATTTCGTCGTCAGATTTTTCTTTCAAAACAGCAAGAGCACTTAGTACAATTTTTTTATTTTCTTTATCAAATTCTACTACTTTTAATTCTAGTTTTGTACCTATTGGAAAACAATAAGACAAATTTTTAATTTTTGAAGTAGATAATTGTGTTGCAGGAATAAATCCATCCACTCCGAGAGGCAATTCTGCTATTAATCCTTTTTCGATTATACGAACAACTTTGCCTTCTGTTTTAGTACCAACAGCATATACAGATTCAAAGCTATCCCATGGATTTGGATTAATCTGTTTATGACCGAGTGAAATTTTTCTTTGTTCAGTATCTACATTCAATACAATAACATCAATTTTTTCACCTTTTTTTACAACTTCGCCAGGATGTCTAATTTTCTTTGTCCATGATAAATCAGAAATATGAATCAAGCCATCAATTCCAGGTTCAAGTTCAACAAATACTCCAAAGTTTGTTAAGTTTCTAGCAATTCCGGTATGGCGTGAACCAACAGGATATTTTTTAACAATATCTTGCCATGGATCTGGCGTAAGTTGCTTCATTCCAAGTGAAATTTTCTTTTCTTCCTTATCGAGACTTAAAATAACAGCTTCAACTACCTGTCCCATCGAAACAAATTGTGAAGGATGGGTTATATGTTGAGTCCAACTCATTTCTGAAATATGAATTAATCCTTCAATACCTTTTTCAATTTCAATGAAAGCGCCATAATCTGTAAGAGATACAACCCGTCCAGAAACTTTATCACCAACTTTATATTTCTGATCAATATTTTCCCACGGATGTGGCTGAAGTTGTTTTAAGCTAAGAGAAATTCTCTTCTTTTCCTTATCGTAATCTGTTACTACAACTTTAATTTTCTCATCAAGTTTAACTACCTCACTAGGATGATTAATTCTACCCCAACTTAAATCAGTAATATGAATTAAACCATCAACACCATTAAGATCAACAAACACTCCAAAATCAGTAATTGCCTTTACTGTGCCTTCAAGTATCTGACCCTTTTCAAGCTTTTCAAGAATTTCTCTTCTCTGGTCTGCAATTGTTTCTTCAATTAATACTTTGTGAGAAACTACAATGTTTTCCGTTGGAATATTCACCTTAACAATTTTAAAGTCCATAGTTTTGCCAACGTACGCATCAAAATCTCTAACAGGTCGGATGTCAATTTGAGAGCCCGGTAGAAATGCTTCGATTCCCATTAAATCTACAACCATTCCACCTTTAATTCTTTTAAGGATTTTGCCTTGAAGCACTTGGTCATTTTTGTAAGCCTCTAATACTTTTGCCCAATTCTTCAGAAAATCTGCTCTCTTTTTACTAAGAACTAAATTTCCTTCTTCATCTTCAACACTTTCGATTACAATGTCAATTTTAGAACCAATCTTTATTTCCTCTGTAGCACTAAATTCAGACTTTGGTATTGTCCCATCTGACTTAAAGCCTAAATCGACAACTACATTATCGCCGTCTATTCCAACTATTGTTCCCTGAATTATTTCTCCTTCTTTGATATCACGAAAAGATTCAGAGTAAATTTTAGATAATTGCTCTAGTTCTTCTGGAGAATACTCCTCTGCATTAACAAATTTAATCTGCTCGGTTGCTTTGTTCATTGTATCTTTTTGTAAATCGGACATTAGTCCTCCTATTTTTTTTGACTGCTAACATCTTTCCGCCATCTAAGAAAGTTGTAGCAGTTAATTTAGTTATACATTAGTTAATTACTGATGGCTAAAAACTTAATCTTTTAATATTTCTATTCCTTTACTTGTCAAAACTTCATTAATCTTTTTCAGTAAGTACTCCAAGTCCTCTTCTGGAGTAAAATCAGTATTATCGAATTCTATAGCATCTTCTGCTTTTTTAAGTGGAGAAACATTTCGCTCGCTATCGATTTTATCTCTTTTTTCGAGATTAGCTTTTACTTCTTCGAATGTAATTGGTATATTTTTCTGTTGATATTCTTTAAAACGGCGCTTTGCTCTTGTATCTAAAGATGCTGTCAAAAAAATTTTCACGTCTGCTTCTGGAAAAACAACTGTTGTAACATCTCTACCTTCAACTATAATATTTCCTTTTTCCCCAATAGATTTTTGAATTTTAACCATCTCTTCTCTTACTTCTGGTATAGCACTTATTTCACTTACTTTTGAATTTACCTCGGCACTTCTTATCTCGTCTGTTACTTCGGTATTATCTACAAAGACTCTTGTTACACCATTTTCAAATTTTAAGGATAATTTTATTTTTTTAGCAAGTTCGATAATTGCAGGAATATTATCAACAATTCCCTTTTTAATAGCCATTAATGTAATGGCTCTATACATAGCACCAGTATCTAAATAAATAAATCCAAGTTCTCTTGCTAAATTTTTAGCAGCTGTGGATTTGCCTGAACCTGCAGGCCCGTCTATTGCTATAATTATTTTCTTTAACATTGGGTTACAAAAATAGGAAAAGAGAGCTGATACCGCAAATTTAAACTGTAATTTTTTGCCTTAACTCAATTATTCTATTTTGGCTATCGACTTGTATTATCTTGGGGGAGTAATTTTTTAATTCATCCTCAGAATAATTTGCGTAACTTGCTATTATTATCAAGTCTCCAACATGCACTAATCTTGCTGCTGCACCGTTTAGTATAATATCACCATCTTTACCATAAATAACATAAGTTGAAAATCTCGCTCCATTATTGATATCATAAACATCCACTTTTTCGTATTCTTTAATGTCAGCTTGAAGGCACAGACTTTTATCTATTGTAATTGAACCTTCATAATTTAAATCTGCTCCCGTTACAACTGCACGATGAATTTTAGATTTAAGTAATTGTCTCGTCATATTTTTACCTCTTCATTATTCATTTTGTAAGCAATAAATAGTCCATCTAGAACTAGGGTAGGAATAATTATATCAAAAAGTTTTGAACTTTCAAATAACCTTGAAAAGCCACCAGTAGCAATAACAACCGGCTTCTGATTATTAAAAGCTTCTTCTATAATTTTTGCTTTAATCTCTTTTACCATTCCTATTTGTCCGTAATACAAACCCGATTGAATACTTTCTACAGTAGATCGACCAATCACATTACTAACTTCCTTTATTTCTACTACAGGGAGCTGAGCTGTGTTATGCTCAAGTGCTTCCATCGAAATTTTTATTCCGGGTAAAATTACTCCTCCTAGATATTCTTTATCTTTACTAATAACACAAAACGTTGTTGCCGTCCCAAAATCTATTACAATTAAATTTTTATTTGGGAAAGCATTAACAGCAGCTATAGCATTTGCAATCCTATCTGAACCAACTTCAACTGGATTTCTATATTTAATTTTTAATCCTGTTTTTACGCCAGGTTTTAAGAAAAATGGTTCTGTATTAAAATACTTCACACATCCTGCTCTAAGCGAATGATTCAAATCTGGTACAACACTACATATAGATATTCCATTAATTTCATCAGGATTAATGTTATTTTCTCTCAAAACGCTTTTCAAAAAAATTCCAATCTCGTCAGAAGAAAATTCCTGCCTAGAAGTTTTTCTAAATTGAAAGATTAGTTCTTCATCTTTGAATATTCCACCATATATATTTGTATTTCCTACATCAATACAAAGTATCAATTTTTATCTCCTTTGTTATTAGCAATTATTTCTTCCAATTTTATAGCAAGTGTGTCACTAGTTTTTACAAATATTTCATTTAAAAATTTATCGTATATATAAAAATTATTTTGCACGTTATTGATATCTCTTTCTGTTAAATCATTATTTACAACTATATCACATGAAGATTTATCGAAACATTGCTTTACCTCTTCAATCCTTTGTTCTTTATTATTTGTATTTGTAAACTTAAATGCTATCACAATAATATTTTTATTTTTAGAATAATTTTTAATTCTCTCGAGTATTTTAAAATTCTTTTTTAAATGAATTATAACTTCTTCATTTTCAGAATCAATTTTTGATTGTAAAGGGACTTTGTATACTTCATTACCTATTTTTATCGATTTAATTGAATAATCACTAACAGCTGCATTATGAATTACAACATCAAAATCATTTTGTTCTAACAAATTTCTAACTTTTTCATTTAAGTCATTAAAATCACTAAAAGATATTCTTGTACAAGGATATGATGGAATTTTTGAATCAAATGCATGTAAAAACGTTACATCATAATTCTTTTTCAAAAAGTAGTTAGCAATTGCTGAAGCTGTTTTACCAGTGCTTAAATTTGTAATATATCTAACCCCATCAATGTTTTCTTTAGTTCCACCTGCAGTTATTAGTAATTTTAATTTTTGCTTATTAATTCTAGTTAACGAAATTAGAATATGCTCATAAATTTCATCTGGGTTCAAAAGTTTCCCTTTTCCATAATCGCCACAAGCTAAATACCCTTCGTCTGTTGGCAAAATTTTAATTCCTAACTCAGCCAATTTTTTTAAAGAGTTTTTCGTAATTGGATGTTCATACATATTTAAGTTCATTGCCGGAGCAATTATAAGCGGCTTTTTAAAATCATATGCAAGAAATAGAGATGTCAAAAGATTATCCGCAATGCCATTTGCCAATTTATTTATTGTATTTGCAGATGCAGGACAAACAATAAACAAATCTGCCCATTTTATTAAATTAATGTGATTCATCATTTCACCGGATTGAAAAGAATCAACATAAACTGGACCACCAGTCAAGCCCTCTAAAGTTGCATCTCCTAAAAATTTTAATGCATTATTAGTAGCAACAACTTTAACTTCAAAGCCATTCTGCAGAAGCTTTGAAATTAAGTATGCACTTTTGTAAGCTGCAATTGAACCAGTTATTCCAAATAATATTTTATAATTCGACATTATCTATCAACCTCACTTTTCCTATGTGTACTGCCCCAAATCTTCTTCCTTCAAATTCTTCAACATAATCTACTTTAAAACCAAGCTTTTCAAGTTCATCTTTTATATCTTCAGGCTTTTTATTTGACTTCAAAAGTTCAGCAAACTTTGCTGCTAGTTTTCTCTCTTCTTGTGTTAACAATAAATTTCTCGAACTCAGTGCAAGTCCATCATAATCACGAATAGTTGGACATGGAATAATTTCAATATCCATAAAAAAAGCTTTGCACATTCCTTCAATTAATTTTAATTGTTGATAATCTTTCTCTCCGAAATAAGCTCTATGTGGCTTAATAATATTAAAAAGCTTCATAACAACAGTAAGAACACCTTCAAAATGTCCAGGACGAAAAGCTCCACATAAAATTTTACTATACTGATTTTCGACAATTTTATATCTGTAATTATCAAAATAAACTTCTTCATATTCTGGATAAAACAAGTAATCTACATTATGGCTCTCTAGTAATTTTAAATCGTCGTCAAAAGTCCTAGGATAGTTCTTTAAGTCGTTAGGATCGTTAAACTGTGTTGGATTCACAAAAATACTAACAACATTAATATCGTTTTCTTTTACACATCTTTCTATTAAAGAAGCATGTCCTTTATGCAGAGCTCCCATAGTGGGGACAAAACCCACTTTTTTATTGTTAAATTCATCCGAGTTTCTAATTTTTTTCCATTCCGAAATCTTTTTAATTACCTTAGTCATCAATAACTCTCTTTTTCAGTTGGATATTTTTTGTTTTTAACATCTTCATTAAACTTGTTTAACGATTCAAGAAACAATTCAAATCCATTTAAATATTTCCTCAAGAATTTAGGTTCAAAGTCCTTTGTAAGTCCAAGCAAATCATGAAAGACTATGATTTGTCCGTCAGTAAATGGCCCTGCTCCAATTCCAATTGTAGGAATAGAAATTTCTTCTGTAATTTTTTTTGATATTTCTGCTGGAATCAATTCGAGCACGATCGAAAAACATCCAGCATCCTCTAATTTTTTAGAATCATCCAAAATTTTTGTTGCAGTAGCAAAATCTTTTCCTTGTAATTTATAACCACCTAATTGATAGATTGACTGTGGAGTTAATCCAAGATGACCCATAACAGGAATACCAGACTTTACAATGTATTCTATTAATTCTAAATTATCATCTGCCCCTTCAATTTTAACTGCTTGAGCGCCTGCTTTCATAAATTTATCTAAAGTTTCTATTAAAAATTGCACCCCCTTTTTATGAGCAAGAAAAGGTAGATCTGCAATTAATAATTTATTTTTTAATCCTCTTTTGACTGCCGAAATATGATAGTACATCATTTCAATTTCTGCATTTATTGTAGTTTCAAATCCATGCATAACCATTGCAGCACTATCACCTACCAACACTGCATCAATATCACTTTCATCAATAATTTTTGCAGACCAATAGTCATAACATGTAGTCATCGAAATTTTTTTGTTTTCCAATTTTGCTTTTTTGAATTCTATTATACTCCTCATTCTTCATCCAAAAAAATTAAGTTTCAATTACACTTAAAATCCAAGTGAAATCAGTTCTAAAGCTGGAGTAAAAAGGGAGGTTATTCTGAGCTGAGAATAAGGTACCTGTCTCATAGATCAAGTCCTACTTTATTATGAATTAATACTTTATGTAACCGGCTTAATTTTTAAGCTCGGTTCAAAAATACACAGCAAAAATATAGTTTTTAGATCTAACAAAAAAATAAATTATCCTAAACCTATTCTTTTTGTTTCGTGAATAAATTCAAAGAAATACCTTTCCGAATTTAGAAGATCCTTAAGAGTCACATTCTCAATAACAGAATCAATTGCGTCTTGAATAATTTTCCATAAAGAGCGTAAAGAGCAATCAATAGAATTTGTGCAAAAATTGGTAATTCCAGCATGTGTTTGGCAGAATGAATCGTCATATAATCTTCCGCCTAAAACATAAAGTACATCCTTTATAAAAATTTTTTCAGGAGGTCTGGATAGAGTATAACCTCCTGTTTGACCTCTTTCAGCAATTAAGAATCCTCCTAATCTTAAAATACGTAATATTTTACCAGCATTGTGTTGAGTAATATTTTCTGCTTTTGCAATTTCCGGTATAGTTAAAGATTTACCAACGTGATAAAATTTACCTATTCTCAATAATAACCTTAAACCATATTCTTCCTGTGTACTAAATTTCAATTTTTATGCTCCATAAATATTTTAAGAATTTAATGGAATTTTAGAGCCACAGGAAATTGCATGAACAAGTTGTGCATACTTTTCTGGAGAAATTGAAGGACCTTTTCTTTTACAATATTTATCGAATACAGATTTTAATTCTTCTGCTATATCTTCTGCATATCTTCCTTCAATACGATGACGAGGTAGAAAATAAACCAACTCACCATTGTTAAATAATGCCATTGATGGTGATGATGGTGGATACTGACTCAAATATTTTGCACGCAAATAGTCCACCGCATCTCTATCTTGTCCTGCAAAGACTGTAATTAATTCATCAGGAATTGTATGATGCTGTAATGCCAGAGCTGCTGCTGGACGTGCACTACCGGCTGCACATCCACAAACAGAGTTAATTACTACAAAAACTGTTTTGTCATTTTTTTGAGCAAGGTAATCATCAACCAATTGAGGAGTAACAGCTTCTTTAAAGCCTACAAAGATTAATTCATCTCTCATAGGTTGAACTGCTTCGGGGTCATAAAGAGGGGGTTTAGGATTTATATTTATATTAAACATAGTGATTCCCTTTCATTATTTATAAAAAACCTAATTCAAACTTTGCTGCTTCACTCATTTTATCCATTGTCCATGGTGGATCCCAAACTAAATCAATATAAACATCTTTAACTCCCTTGACATTTTTAACTTTGTGCTTGACCTCTGATGGTAAGCTTTCTGCAACTGGGCAATGAGGTGATGTCAGAGTCATTTTTATATAAGTGTTTCCTTCGTCATCAATTTTCAATTCATAAATTAATCCTAATTCCCAAATATCAACGGGAATTTCTGGATCAAAGCAAGTTTTTAATACAGCAATTATATCTTGTTCTAATTTTCCTTTATCTATCATATCAAGCAAACATTTTTTTTACTTTTATTAAGCTTTCAACAAGTTTATCAATTTCTTCTTTTGTATTATAGAATGAAAAAGAAGCACGTGCTGTTGCAGGTATATTAAATCTTTTCATTATTGGTTGTGTACAATGATGTCCTGTTCTAATTGCAATTCCATCTGTATCGATAATGGTTCCTATATCGTAAGGATGAATTCCATCTATAACAAAAGATACAACAGATGCTTTTTCTTTAGCTGTGCCAATAATTTTCAATCCTTCGATTTCTGATAATCGTTGTGTAGCATATTCAAGTAAAGAATTTTCATAAGCTATCAACTCATTTCTTTCAAACTGATTTAAATAATCAATAGCAGCACCAAGTCCAATTCCACCAGCAATATTTGGAGTACCTGCTTCAAACTTACGAGGAATATCTTCAAAAGTTGTTTTTTCAAACGTAACGGTTCTAATCATATCTCCACCGCCTTGATAAGGTGGCATCATTTCAAGATATTCTGTTTTACCATATAATACACCTATTCCTGTAGGACCAAAAACTTTATGACCAGAAAAAGCATAAAAATCAGCATCAAGTTCTTGAACATCTATTTTTAAGTGCGACATAGCTTGAGCTCCATCAATCAGAACAGGAATGTTGTGTGAATGTGCTATACGAACAATTTCTTTTACAGGATTAATTGTTCCAAGTGTATTAGAAATATGGACTACCGAAACTAATTTAGTTTTGTTTGTAATTAATTTTTCAAACTCATCTAAAAGAAGTTCTCCTTTATCATTAATTGGAATTACCTTTAGATTAATATTTTTTTTATCTCGAACTAATTGCCATGGAACTATATTCGAATGGTGTTCCATGTTAGAAATAATTATCTCATCACCTTCATTAAAATATTTAGTATGACAAAGTGTAGATGCAACTAAATTTATTGCTTCGGTAGTTCCTCTTACAAAGATAATTTCTGAAGCACTAATTGCATTTATAAATTCTTTTACTTTTAATCTTGCATTTTCATATTGTTCTGTTGCTAATTCACTTAAGAAATATAATCCACGATGAATATTTGCATTATCGTAAGTATAATAATGAGTAATTGCATCAATTACTACCTGAGGTTTTTGCGTAGTAGCAGCATTATCTAAATAGACAAGAGGCTTCCCATTTACTAATCTCTTAAGTATTGGGAAGTCATTACGAACTTCTTCTACATTAAATTTTCTTTTTATTTCGGTAGTAGTGTTTATCACAATTCACCATTTTTTTGAATACTGAAATTCAATTATTCTTAAATTCAATCCTATGTAGATGTTCAAATATTTTGTGATTAATTTGTTCTTTCAGTTCCCCTATTTTCATCATTTCAACTACATCATTTGCAAAAGCTCTAATTAAAATTGATTTAGCAAGTTCTTCTGGCACCCCTCGAGAACGAATATAAAATTCAGCACTCTCGTCTAAATGTCCAACAGCAGCACCATGTGTACATTTAACATCGTCGGCAAAAATTTCAAGTTGTGGTTTAGTATCTAATTTTGCCCCACTTGAAAGTAATACGGCTTTATTTTGTTGATATGCATTTGTTTTTTGGGCACCAGGTCTTACAAAAATTTTCCCGTTAAATACACCGTGGGAATTATCATCAAGTATTCCTTTATATAATTCATTACTTAAACAATTTGGTTTAGCATGATCAATAAGAGTATGATTGTCTACATGTTGTTTACCCTGAACAAGATATAATCCATAAAAATGAGTTTCAATGTATTCACCATTTAGCTTTGTATTAATATCATTACGAACAAGTTCGCCACCAAAATTTATATTAAACTGGTTGAATACGCTTTTAGTACTTTGAATAACATCAATCTTTTCTATGTGATAAGAATCTTCATTTTCTTCTTGAATTTTATAATAGTCTAAAATTGCTCCTTCATCAATTGACACATTAACTGTAGAATTTGTAAAATACTTCTTATCTCCAAATCCTCTGTAATTAAAAATGACACTTAATTGAGAGTTCTCTTTAGCAATTATTAAATTTTTTGGAGATGAAAGAACCTCGCTTTCATTGTTTCCATTGATAAATAAAACTTGTATAGGTTTGTCTATTATTACATTTTTCTCAACAATCATTACTAAGCCATCATATGCATAAACATTATTCAATGCATTAAAGATATTATCAATACTTAGAAAGTCGTTTGCGTAATTGTCAAAAAGTTCTGGTCTATCTTTAAGTATTTTATTTAAGCTTCCAATTATTACTCCTTTAGGAAGATTCTCTAGATTGCTCAACTCTTCTACAAAAACACCATTTACAATAGTAGCAAGGTAAAAATCAAAATCTTTAAATAATAGTTTATTTATTTCATCTAAAGTCAACTTAGGAATACTTACCAATGCAGAAGGCACAAAATTATATTTAAGAATTGGTGTTATATCTGTGTATTTCCACTCTTCATTTTTTCTTGTAGGGAAATCAAGCTCGGTAAATTTAGCTACAGCTTTCTCTCTTATCTCGTTAAAAAAATTTTTAGAGCCATTTAGTCTTTTAGAGAAAATTTCAAAATTAGACAAATACCAATTCTTAACTTTTGAATATAATACAGATTGACTCATAAATACTCCACCTTAAATACTTTGAGTTTCTAATTCATTAGATGTAACCCAATCATAACCTTTTTCTTCAAGCTCAAGTGCTAATTCTTTTCCACCCGACTTAACAATCTTGCCTTTATAAAGAACGTGAACAAAATCTGGAACAATATAGTTAAGTAATCTTTGATAATGAGTAACAACTATAACTGCATTATCATCTTTATGAAAAACATTTACTCCGTTTGCAACTATTTTTAATGCATCTATATCAAGACCCGAATCTGTTTCATCAAGTATTGCAAGTTTTGGCTCTAGCATTAACAACTGAAAAATTTCATTACGTTTTTTTTCTCCACCAGAAAAGCCAACATTTACAGACCTACTAATCAACGATTCATCCATTCCAAGTATTTTAGCCTTTTCTTTCATCATATCCAAAAATTCTTTTGGGGATAATTCAGGTAAATTCAAATATTTTCTTTTTTCATTAATAGCAGTTTTCAAAAAAGTTGCATTCGAAACTCCTGGTATTTCAACAGGGTACTGAAATGCTAAAAATACTCCTTCTTTAGCTCTTTCATCAGGTTCCATATCAAGTAAGTTTTTTCCTTCAAACCAAATTTCTCCTTCTGTAACTTCATAACCTTTATTTCCAGCCAAAACATTTGCTAAAGTACTTTTACCAGAACCATTTGGTCCCATTATAGCATGAATCTCACCAGGTTTAACTTCGAGGTTAATTCCTCGTAATATTTCTTTTCCTTCTACTACAGCATGTAAGTTTTTTATTATTAACATTTTATTCCCTTCTATTTATTTTGAAAATTATCCTACGCTTCCTTCAAGACTAACAGCCAAAAGCTTTTGTGCTTCTACAGCAAACTCCATAGGAAGCTCTTTAAATACTTCTTTGCAGAATCCATTTACAATCATATTAATAGCATCTTCTGTTGAAATTCCTCGTTGATTAAGATAGAAGATCTGATCTTCACCCACCTTTGATGTTGTAGCTTCATGTTCAACTTTTGCAGTATCGTTTTCAACTTCTATATAAGGAAATGTATTTGCACTACATTTATCTCCCATTAACATTGAATCACATTGAGTAAAATTGCGAGCACCAGTTGCATTTTTACCTATCTTTACCAATCCTCTATAAGAATTTTTACTTTTCCCTGCAGAAATTCCTTTTGAAACTACTGTACTCTTAGTGTATTTTCCTAGATGAATCATTTTAGTTCCAGTATCTGCTTGTTGGTAATTATTGGTAACTGCAACAGAATAAAACTCTCCAACAGAATAATCCCCTTGTAAAATGCAGCTTGGATATTTCCATGTAATTGCTGAACCTGTTTCTACTTGAGTCCAAGAAATTTTAGAATGTTTACCTCTGCATGCGCCTCGCTTAGTCACAAAATTATAAATTCCTCCTTTACCTTCTTTATCACCAGGGTACCAATTTTGCACTGTAGAATATTTAATTTCGGCATAATCTAGAGCAATTAACTCTACAACAGCCGCATGGAGTTGATTATTATCACGAATTGGGGCTGTACATCCTTCAAGATAACTTACATAAGAACCTTCGTCCGCAATAATAAGTGTTCTCTCAAATTGACCTGTCTCTTTTGCATTTATTCTAAAATAGGTTGATAATTCCATTGGACATCTAACACCTTTTGGAACATAGACAAAAGAGCCATCACTAAATACAGCAGAATTTAATGCAGCATAGAAATTATCTGTATATGGTACAACCGAACCAAGGTATTTTTTTACTAAATCAGGATATTCACGTATAGCCTCTGAAATCGAGCAAAAAATAATACCTTTTTCTTTCAATGTTTTCTGAAATGTAGTAGCTACTGAAACAGAATCGAAAACGGCATCAACTGCAACCCCCGCCAATGCTTTTTGTTCTTCAAGTGGAATTCCTAATTTTTCAAACGTTTTTAATAGTTCAGGATCTACCTCATCAAGACTTTTCTTTTGAGATCTTTTCTTGGGTGCTGAATAATAACTAATATCTTGAAAATCAATGGGTGGATAACTAACATTAGGCCACTTTGGTTCTTCCATAGTAAGCCAATGTCTATAGGCTTTAAGACGCCACTCGGTCATCCATTCAGGTTCCCCCTTTTTTGAAGAAATTAATCTTATTATATCTTCATTTAATCCCTTAGGGGCTACTTCAGATTCAATCTCTGTAACAAATCCCCATTTATATTCAGCTTTTGTTAAATCTTCTAATACTTTCATATCCTCTGCTATTTCCTCTAATGGCCTTTTGTTTTCTTTTAATTCATTCATACTATTTCCTATTTATTTATTATACAAACGTATTGAATCTTGATTATTTTGTCAAGATTTACCTTATAAACATTATCTTTTAACAAGAGGTTCAAAAAATCATTAAATTCTATTAAAAAAATAAGTGACGTACTTACACCTTATAAAATAAAAAACTTAATATAAGTTCAATAATTCATTCGCGAAACAAACTTATCGAAATTCAAATTGTCTTTGTTCGAAAGAAAAGTACACAATTACCAGCATATTCATCTTCGTCTTCTGACATTAACTATAAAATAAAAAAAATTTAATCTGTTATCTTAGAATACTTAACCGTTGCCCTTAAATAAGAACTATAAAATCGTATATATCATATAATGAAGAAAATTCTATTTTAAGTTTCCTGTGACATATTTTATAATTTCTGCTTTTTCAATTGTAATTAAACCACCACATTTAGCTTCTTCAAATATATTATGAAGTACTGGAAGAAATTTTTCAACTTTTTCAAATTCGTCAACAATTTCAATTACTATAGGTAGATCTTCAGAAAGTCTCAAAATTTTAGAAGTATGAATTCTGCTAGCTTTTCCAAAACCCATTATTCCCTTAAAGACTGTAGCACCAGCAAGTCCTGCCTTTCGTGCTTCAAGTACAATAGTTTCATAAACTGGCTTATGATGAAGTAAATCATCTTCGCCTAGAAAAATTCGAACTAACTTAGCTTCGCCTTTAATTTCCATATTACTCTCCAGAAATTATTTTTGATAGTTTATAAGAAAGAAACAATACAAAGAGAGTAAGGAAAATATTTAATAGAATATTCATACTTGCATATAAATATTCTTTTTCTTTTAGAAAGTTAATAGTTTCATATGAAAAGGCTGAAAAAGTTGTTAACCCGCCGCAAAATCCCATTGTAAGAAAAAGGCGAAGTTCACGGCCAATTAATTCATTAGCATCAAGATAAAACATTACAAAGCCAATAATAAAACTGCCCAAAACATTCACTGCTAAAGTACCATATGGGAAGGTAGGGGAAACAAATTTATAGACATATCCAGAAAGCCAGTATCTTAATACCCCTCCTAAACCAGCACCAATAAATACAAGAATATAATTTTGCAATTTATCACCTGTATTTGTTTTTGTTTAAGAGGTAGGAGTTATCAGTCCGATGTGTTTATCTGGACGGTTTACAAAAGGCTAACTCCATAGCCTATGCAAATATATAAAAAGATAAGTAAAAATTAAAATTAATTATTAACTAACAAATTTTTCGTTTATATTATTTTAATAATAATTTGGAATTATTATAAACAGAATAAATCCTATTATTAAGTACTTTATTACGCTATAAAATTCATCTGTCTTAATAAAAAAATTATCTAAACACTTACTAAAGAAATAATTTCATTCATTTAACTCTTCTTTCAACCATTTAGTAATTTGCTCATAACTAGGAATTGTGCCATAACTTTTTACCTTTTCATTTACAACCAAAGCTGGTGTTATCATCACACCATAGTTCATGATCTCACTAATCTCAGTAACTTTCTCAACTATAGCGTCTATATTTTCTTTTATAATAATTTCTTTAACCTTCGATTCAAGAGTTTGGCACTTTTTACATCCAGGGCCAAGGATTTTTACATTAATCATTTTTTATACCTATAAAATAATTCTATATTCTCAAAATAATAAACCATAAGCAAAACCTGTAAGTGTTGCCATTATTATTACAAGAAACACATATGTAGTAGTTTTTTTAAAACCTATAACACTTTTAATGACAATCATACTAGGCAAAGACAAGGCTGGACCAGCCAGCAACAATGCAAGTGCAGGTCCTTTCCCCATTCCATTCTTTATCAGTCCCTGAACAATTGGGATTTCAGTCAAAGTAGCAAAGTACATAAAAGCACCAACTATAGATGCAAAGAAATTTGATAATAATGAATTCTGACCTACTAGAGAAAAAATCCACTCTTTAGGAATAATCCCTTCTCCATTTCCTGATGAGCCAAGTAAAAAACCAGATAACAAAATACCTATACCCAAAAGTGGCATAATTTGCTTTGCAAATTCCCATGTTTCGAGAAGCCATAGCTTTGATTCTTCATTAGAAAAAGCAAGTGTAATTGAAGTTGCAGTTATACCAATAATAAACGGAATAGTTGGATCGCTAAATAATGTTGCTGAAATGATAACTACAAATGTTCCTAATATCACAAAAATCTTCTTTACCTTTATAATATAAATCATAGAAATGGCAAAGCCAATCCCAAATATTGATGTAATAAACCACTTATTCTTATATATAAAATACCAAAATCCTGTACTTTCATTAGCAGGCTTATTCCAATTCACAAAAACTAATATTCCAATAAGAATAAAGAAATGAATTGATGTTTGCCAAAAAGGTCTTATCCCCTCACCTTCTTCTAATGCTAATTTTGACTCAGATATTTGCTTTTCTTCATCATCATGGTAAATAAACCCCATTATTAGTCCTATAACAAGACTAAATGTAATAGCACCGACTATTCTTGCTACCCCAAGCTCAAATCCAAGAACTCTTGCAGTTAAAATTATTGCAAGAATATTTATAGCAGGACCAGAATACAAAAAAGCAATTGCAGGCCCTAATCCTGCACCTCTTTTATAAATGCTAGAAAACAAAGGTAGAACAGTACAAGAACATACTGCCAATATAGTTCCTGACACAGAAGCAATTAGATATGCTTTCCATTTTTTTGCCTTAGTGCCAAAATATTTAATTATAGATGTCTGACTAATAAAAACTGCAATTACTCCAGCAATAAAAAAAGCAGGTATAAGACAAAGTATAACATGTTCTCTAGCATAACAATGAATAAGCTTAAAGCCATCAATGATTGCTCCTTTAAAATCTTTTGATTCAATAGGCATGAAATAAATAAAAAGAAAAAAACAAAGAAATAACAAAAGAGACTTATACTGTTCTTTCCAACTCATTTAAATTATCCCTAATTTATTCACTAAAAGTATAGCTCTGTTAAATAAATTCACAAAAAATTAATTCTACTTCTTTTGAGAAAATATTTTATACTTCTTGATTATATGAGCATTAAATCATAATAATTCTAAAAAAATTATTGACTTACAATTTGAGCAATATGTTCTTCTGATAACTGTTCTGCTATATCTAAAATTTTAAAAACCTTTTCATTAGCGACTTTATAATTCATTTTTACTCCTTCTTTCCATGCAATTAAAATACCAGCTTGAACAAGAGTATTTAAGTGTCTCGATAAGTTTGATTGTTCTATTTTAATTGTAGAGAGTATTTCGCATCCACACATTACTTTTTCTCTTCTCAATAACTTTAGAATTTTTATTCTATTAGGATGAGAAATCGCTGTTAATATTTTCTCTATGTAAAAATCTTTTTTCATAGCTTATATTACTTCGTAATTTAAATTTATGAAAACTATTTCTTTTCAAAAAATAATAATTAATTGTCTAAAACTTTTTTATTCTCGATACTAATAAGATACTGATAATCTTCTGGACTATTAATATTAAAAAAAAATTCGTCTTTATAAAAATCGAGATTTTCTGGATTAATGATTTCAGCCTCTATATTATCAAGAAAACTATGCAAAGATTTATCGTGTAATAAATTTTGAGTTAAGACTTTCTCTATACTATTAATTAAAGATTTTGAATAAATACCTACTAATGGTTGAAGATAACCTGATGCACGGCAAATCTTAATTGGCTTATCAGTTTGAAAATTTACAATATAATTAATCATTTGTTCAGTCATCAATGGGACATCACAACTGATAACAAAAATCTTTTCATTCCTTGCATAAAAAAGTCCGGAATGTATTCCTGCAAGAGGTCCTTTATCTTTAAAAATATCTTCATAAACAGGGACGCCAAGGAATAAATATTCATGTGGTGTATTAGAAATAATTATAACTTCTTCAAATATGTATTTCATTAAGTTTACAATACGTTCAATAATAGTAACGCCATTAAATTTAAGAAATGATTTATTCATACCCATTCTTAAACTTTTACCACCAGCCAAAATTACCCCTGTTATATCTTTATACACTCTATTCTCCTTTCTGTGAAAGTTCACAGTTCTTCAATCAGAACAATTAACTATTAACTTAACTCATATAACCAAGTTACCCGAAGATTGAAAAAAATTTTAAATTGTCTTCCCATTCTTCATTAAATAAACTCATCTCTGCTGTTCTAAGAAGTTCTTAATAAGTGCTTAAATCTTGCCATTTTCAATAATATCATCTATCCAGCTTAAAGCTGCCATCATAGATGGAAATCCAATTGTTGGTAATGAAAGCAATACAACATGACGTAATTCTTCTGGTGTACATCCTACTTCTAGAGCTTTGCGTGTATGAGAATGAACTGCCCCTTCCAGACGCGCACCCGTAGATATAGCAAGTTTTATTAAGGCACGTGTCTTTTCATCTAGTGGACCTGCAGCGTGAACAACACTACCTAAAGATTCATAAGCTTTAAAAATATCTGGATAATCTTCTGCAAATTTTTGATATCTTTTTGGAACTTGTGACATAATTCCTCCTTAATTCATTTATTAAATCTAATTTTATAATCATTAGAAGAAATAAAAAAGTTTTGCATGCATAAATCATAATTTTAAACAAAATTAAACTTTTCTTTGCAAAATATTCCATTAATAAAATTTAAATTGGCAGGTCTAACAGTTGTGAATTATAACTCTCGCTGCTTTTATTAGATGGCCCACTACTCAGCACTGAGTTAATCTTTCTTAAAAAAATAAATCGGAGGAGTTAATTAAAAGAACATTAAAGTTTCAATACAATTTAAAAAGCCATAAAATAGGAAAGTATTTTAATTTCATATTTAATTAGAAAAAATCGATCGAAATAATCTGTTGTATAATCTCAATAAAAATTTACTTCATCTTACTACAAAATTTTCCCGAATAGTCAGAAAAATAATATGCTTACAATTTAAGTCCCTATTAAACAATCCTATATTCAAAAAATAATTTTAGAAAAAACTAAACTTTAAAAAGAATTTAATTTGTACTATCCTTAATAAAATTATTATAAAAATTTTCAAAAGCTATTTTAATTTGGTCTCTCACTCTTCTAAATACATTCAAAATTTCTTCTTCTGTACCTGTTGCTTCTGCTGGATCTTCAAATCCAAGGTGTAATTGTTTTCCAACATTGCCCGTGAAAACAGGACAAGTCTCTTTAGCATTATCACATACTGTAATAACATAATCAAAAGATTCATTGATAAAGCTTTCTACATTCTTAGGAACATTTTTACTAATATCAATTCCAATTTCTTTCATTACTTGAATTGCTTTCGGATTTACTTGATTTGCTGGACTTACCCCAGCTGAATAAACTTCCAGACTTGGATCAATTGATTTTAAAAATCCTTCTGCCATTTGACTGCGACAAGAGTTCCCTGTGCAGAGTATTAAAATTTTTTTCTTCATTCGAATTAATAAATAAGTTCTTAAAAAAACTTTTGAGTTTGCTTATTAAAAGTTCCTTTATTCTATTACATAAAAAATATCAAATTAATCACTGAGTTTGATTCTCAAATAGAAAAATACAATATTGATTCAAGTTGTAAACTATAAATTTGATACTGTAAGTTAAAAATTATTTTTCTCATTAGCTTTTCAAATATAAATTATTCTATCAATTGAACAATTTGGGACAAATAAACCTCATGCTTTTAACGCAATAATAAAATCCTATAATTCTAACAAGAGAAGTTTGAAAATGGGTACAATAATCATCTCAGATTATTATAAAAAAACTTACTCATCAAAAATTAAACATAAAAATTTTTTAATTAATTAATCACTTTATAATAACAAATAAAGTTAGTAAGTTAAAAAAGTATTTATCAAAATTATGGAGGGGCAAATGAAGCTAAATAAAGCATTTTATCTTATAATTTTGTGCCCTCTTGTAATCTCTGCACAATCAGGCTTAGGAAGTTTTAGCTATGAAGACTTTAAGACACCCAAATATTGTGGCTCTGCATGTCACACTGACTTTTACCAACAATGGAAACAAGCAATGATGTCTCAGGCATATACTCATGAATGGGATGAGATTGAATATTTCAAACTGGCAGTTCCACATGCTGATAAAGATGAAAAGGTAGCCGAAGTAAAAGCAGGTTGCAATGGATGTCATTCACCAATTGCATACTTAGCTGGAGACGTTCCTCCTCCACCACCAAGTAAAAATTCAAGAGCAAACGAATCAGTATCATGTGATGTATGTCATAGCATTTCTGGATTTGCTGGTGATATTCCTTATAACTACAATTACATAATGAAACCTGGCAAAGTTAAATTTTCATCAAGAAAACCTTCAGTAGAATCTCCTGCTCACGAAATAGAAGTAAATTCACTACTAAAATCGGGAGACTTTTGCGGTATATGCCATAATGAAAAATCACCATATGGAGCTTGGGTTAAAACAACACATCTTGAATGGAAAGAAGGGCCATATTCAAAAGAAGGTGTTCAGTGTCAGGATTGCCATATGCCAAAGGCAGAGATGAAAACTGCATCAATGGGAGCTAAATATTCAGATGCAAGATTACATCTTTTTCACGGAGCTCATGACCCTGGAAAAATAAGAGGTGCAATAGAGTTAAGAATTAATCCAGATATAAACGAAGTTGAACCAGGTAATATAGTTAAATTTACAGTAGCTCTGTTCAATCAAAAAACTGGGCATAAATTTCCAACAGGCTCTGTAGAGGATAGAATTGTATGGCTTCATGTAGAAGCTATTGATTCAAAAGGTAACGTATACCATATTCCAGTAGATAAAAAAGGTTTCGAAGGTGAAGAATTTACTATTGCAAGTGATGTTCTAGCTTACCAAGATTTAGGCATTGCACTTAATATTCCCGATTTTAAAGGTGTTAAAAGAGATGGGATTCCTATTGGAGATAGAATTTTCAGAATGCCATATTTTGACCCGCAAGGCAGAATGACTATTCAACAATGGAATACGGCATCCTTAGGTGTAGACTATAGGATTGGACCAAGAGAAACTAAAATAGAAACTTTCACTTTTAAAGTTCCTGCTAATGTGCCGCCTGGTAAATTAAAAGTAACTGCAACACTGAACTATCAACTATTAGTAAAACCAGTTGCAGATTTCCTTGGCGTACCAGAAAGTGAATCACAAATTGTTAAAGTAAATGAACATTCAACAGAAATTACTATTCTACAATAATTGAGGTAGTTATGAAAAAAATATTTTTGTTACCTTTCATAATAATTACCTTCGTTTTTCAATATGAGAATAATTTTGCCATTCCCGCTTTTGGACGAAAATACAATATGAGTTGTCAAACATGTCATTCACCTTTTCCTAAACTAAAACCTTACGGTGATGAATTTGCTGGAAATGGCTTTGTTATTGCTGATAAAGATGCACCAAGGTACTTCATTGACACAGGTGACGAAGAACTATCTTTACTTAGAGAAATACCTCTCGCATTAAGACTTGAAGGCTATTTAACTTATAATAATCAAAAATCAGAGCGTTTCGATTTTAGTTCTCCTTATATTATCAAATTGCTTTCAGGTGGTGCAATTGCTTCTAATATTTCTTACTACTTCTACTTTTTCCTAAGTGAACGTGGAGAAGTAGCAGGTCTTGAAGATGCCTTTATAATGTTTAACAATTTATTTAATCAGGACCTCGACTTATATATTGGACAATTTCAAGTTTCGGATCCATTATTCAAAAGAGAATTACGCTTAACTTTCGAAGATTATCAAATCTACACAGTAAAACCTGGTTTAACTAAAGCAAATTTAACATACGAAAGAGGTATGATGTTAACTTATGGTTTGCCTACCAAAACCGATATTACTATTGAAGTTCTTAATGGAACAGGTATTGGTTCTGCAAATAATTTTAAAATATTTGATGATGATAATTATAAAAATTTTCTTGGTAGAATTTCACAAGATATTACTAAGGATATAAGATTAGGGTTCTTTGGTTATTATGGGAAAGAAAAACTTTCAGATAATCTCGAGAGAAAATTTACTAATACTTTTTCTATGTGGGGACCAGATTTTTCAATTAAGTTAAAAGATAAACTTGAATTAAACTTTCAATATGCTCAAAGGAATGATGAACAACCTCTGTTTCGTGTTGAAAATCTAAAAACAAAAGGATTATTCTGGGAATTAATCCTTACTCCAAAAGGAGATGAAAGTAAGTGGTATTCAGTTTTTCTTTATAATTGGGTTGATTCCGATATTGACACTTTAGATTATATTAGCGGAACCTTGAGTATTGGCTACTTACTTAAAAGAAATATAAGATTAATTACAGAATTTACACACAATTTTGAGAAGAAATATAGTCAAATTGCATTAGGAATAGTATCTGCTTTTTAATAACCTAATATTAAGGATGATTCAATATTCACACTCTATTTTTTGAAACTGAATGTAGAAGGCTAATAAACAAAATATAAAAATTCTTTTACTACTTCATTGATAAATTACATGTACAAATAAGTAACTGTTAAAAATTGCATATTTTTTTAATATTGTAAAATAATCTAAGATACGGAATGCTTGATACAGATGAACTTTCGCCTAAGAAGAAAGATAATCATATATTAATTTACTACTTTCTTTGGAAATGAGCCTCAAGTTTTTCATTGGTTCATTTCCAAAAAAGTTTAACTAATGGAAATGCCAATGAAAAATACTTTATCTTTAATTCTTATCCATCCAGTAAATTTTCGTGCTGGATTTTTTCATAAAATTAGAAAAATCAGTGTGAACACTATCTTCAAAAAACTGCAGGGGAAATAATGACAAAATCAATCTTCACAAAAATTTCTCCTTCGACATTTACAAAAGAAGCAAAAGCTCCTCATATCTTAACCGAGCAAGAAAAACTATTAATAGATATCTGCCGTTCGACTGTTCAAGATGCTATTAAAAAATTAAAAACTTCAGCAAAAGGATTAAGTAAAGAAGAAGCAGAACGTAGATTAGAAAAATATGGTAAAAACGAATTAGCCCATACAAAAACAATTGGTTTTTGGGGAGATATTTTTAATAGAATGAAAAGCCCCTTAGTAATCCAACTTTTAATAATAGCAATTGTATCAGGTATTATTGGAGAAATAAAATCTACTTTTATTGTAAGTTGTATGGTTCTTTTGAGTGTTGGATTATCCTATGTTTTAGATAGAAGATCAAACAAAGCAGTAGAAGCGTTAGGTAAAAAAGTTCAAACTCACGTAGTTGCACTAAGAGATGGAAAAGAAGTTGAGATTCCAATTTCTGAAATTGTTCCAGGTGATATTGTGCTACTTCATGCAGGTTCAATAATACCGGCAGATATTAGATTAATCTATACCAAAGATTTTTTTGTAAGCCAATCTATCTTAACAGGTGAATCAATGCCTGTTGAGAAAAAAGCAGAATTAATTAAAGCCGATGAGAATTACATTTTTGATTTTTCAAATGCATGTTTTCAAGGCAGCAACGTAATAAGTGGAAGTGCGCGGGGTGTTGTTGTTAATACTGGAACTAATACATACTTTGGGTCAATATCTGAAAGATTAACTGAAACACGCCCTCAAACAAGCTTCGATAAAGGTGTAAAGTCATTTACTTTTCTAATGATTCGATTTATGATAATTATGGTTTTCATTGTTTTTATGATTGTTGGCATTACTAAAGGTAACTGGATCGAAGCTCTACTTTTTGGACTGTCTATTGCTGTTGGTTTAACTCCTGAAATGTTACCAATGATTGTTACGGTTAATTTAGCTAAAGGTGCATTAACAATGTCTAAAAAGAAAGTTATTGTTAAACACCTTAGCTCAATTCAAAACTTTGGTGCAATTGATATCTTATGCACTGATAAGACAGGTACGCTTACACAAGATAAAGTTGTTCTTGAAAAACATGTTGATATTACAGGTAAAGAAAGTCATGACGTTTTACTTTATGCATACTTAAATAGTTTTTACCAAACTGGTTTAAGAAATTTAATTGACCGTGCAATTATTTCTCATATTGATTTAAATGTAGAAGCGAAATGCCAACTTGTAGATGAACTTCCATTTGATTTTCAAAGAAGAAGAATGTCTGTTGTAGTTGAATACGAAGGAGATCATGTATTAATTTGCAAGGGTGCTGTTGAAGAAATCTTTGCTGTATGCAATAGGTATCAAGTTGATGACGAAATCTATCCCCTCATTCCAATGTTACAAAATGACCTTTATGAAGAAGTAGAAGATTTAAATAATGATGGCTATAGAGTATTAGCAATAGCCTACAAAGAATTTCCTAAGGAAAAGAAAACCTTCACTACTGCTGACGAAAAAGATTTAATTTTACTAGGATACATAGCATTCTTTGATCCTCCAAAAGAGTCTGCTGCAGAAGCAATTACTGCACTACATAATAATGGTGTTGAAGTAAAAGTTCTTACTGGTGATAATGCTCTTGTAACTAAAAAAGTTTGCAATGAAGTTGGTCTAAAAATTACCAAAATAGTAACTGGAGAAGAACTTGATAAAATGACGCCCGAAGAATTTAGGAAAATAGTAGAAGAGGCTAATGTATTTGCAAAATTATCTCCTTCACAAAAAGAAAGAGTAATTTATGCATTAAGAGAAGCAGGACATGTAGTTGGTTACATGGGAGATGGAATTAATGACGCACAATCACTTCGAGCTGCAGATGTTGGTATTTCAGTCGATACTGCTGCCGACGTTGCTAAAGAATCTGCAGATATAGTTCTACTCGAAAAAAGCTTAATGGTGCTTGAAGAAGGAATTATTGAGGGCAGAAAAGTATTTGCAAATATTATAAAGTACATAAGAATGGGCGCAAGTTCTAATTTTGGAAACATGTTTAGTGTTCTTGGTGCAAGTTATCTGTTCCCATTCCTACCAATGAAACCCGTACAAATATTAACTAATAATTTACTATATGACTTCTCTCAAACTGGAATTCCAACAGATAACGTAGATAAAGAACTAATTGAAAAACCACTAAAATGGAATATTGAAAATATAAAAAGATTTATGATTTTTATTGGTCCAATCAGCTCGATATTCGATTATGTTACTTTTGGATTGATGTGGTTTTTCTTTAATACAAAAGATTACCTTAATCCTCTAACTTCAGCACAGCAAAAAGAATATTTAGAAAGTCTTTTTCAAACAGGCTGGTTTGTTGAATCTCTATTAACTCAAACATTAATAGTTCATATCATAAGAACAAAAAGAATCCCCTTCTTTGGAAGCATGGCATCCTTATCAATGACATTAACAACTATATTAATTATGACTATAGGCATTTGGCTTCCTTATTCTCCATTCTCAAAAACTCTTGGTTTTGTACCACTTCCAATGGTATACTGGATTTGGGTTGCTGTAATTTTAATTTTATATGCAACATTAACTCATTTTGTAAAGTCATGGTTCTTTAAAAAATTTGGAGATAATTAAATATGGATACACTACTTGATGCATTACAAGAAGGACGACTTATTGAACTTCCTGATAACGATAAAAAACATGCATTACAATTTCTATCCCATATTATAGAGGCTATACCTTCTGTACCAAATAATACTGATGTTGCAGGATTAGTATTAAAAAGAGAAGAGAGCTTCAATACTTCGTTAGGCAAAGGCTTTGCTGTTCCACATGCAAGAGTTCCCTTTGAAGGAGATTTATTATGTGCTGTAGGTTGGAGTCCGATAGGTATTGATTACGGTGCCACAGATAATATCCCAGTTCATATTGTTATAATGTATCTCGTACCAAGTAATCAAAGAAATAATTATCTAAAAGAAATCTCCAATATTGCAAAAGCATTGATGGAATTACACGATGAAAATAAATTAAAATCATTAACAGATTTAAATTCAGTACGCAATTATTTGCTTGATATGATTAGTACTGCAAAAGACTTTGTAGGACCCGAAGCTCGTGCTAGAATGATTCAGCTTGAAGTTAGGGAAAGTATTGCTAAACTTCCTGTTCAAGGTTTGGAAGATTTAATAATAGAACCAATACAAATAATTATCGATAGTAATGGAAATCATTTAGCTTTAACACAAAACAAAGAACTTTTAGATGTATTAGATAAAACGTCAAATATTTCAGAATTACTTTCTAATAATGGCTCTTTCCAAATATCTAACTGGAGAATTTTGAACAGAAGTTACACTAATTACTTAGGTGGAAGGATTGTTTATGATTGTATAGCAATAAAATTGAAATAAGAACAAGATATATTATTAATTATTTTTTCATATTTACTTTTAGTGATTTATCTTTTACATACAACTTATTGGCTTTATATAATTTCCGATAATAAAAAAATTTTTACCTTTTATTTCTGCAATATTTTATCACTAATAATTTTTGAACCATTTAAAATATTAGAAGATTCCACCCATTTTGGTGGAATCTTCCTTAATTCTTACAACGATTTATAAGTAAACCACCAGTCATATCCTTCAGCAACTTTCTTTCTCTTTTCGGCTTCTAGTATATCTTTAGGTGGAGGTATTATAACTTTATCCTGTATTAACTCATTATTAGGCCAGTTTTCTGGAAGTGCAACTTTATTAAGATCGGCTACCTGTAATGCTTTCAATGCTCTCAGTACCTCATCTATTTGTCTACCTACCTCTTGAGGATAATAGATCATTAATCTTATAGTAGCATTTGGATCAATAATAAAAACAGCTCTAACCGTGTTTGTCCCTTTTTCCGGGTGAACCATACCAAATGCTGTAGCTACTTTACCCATATCATCAGCAATAATTGGAAATGGAATTTCGATACCAATATTTTCTTTAATCCACTCAACCCATTTAATATGAGAAAATACCTGATCAATTGATAAACCAATTAATTGTGCATTTAATTTTTCAAACTCATTATTTCTTTTTGCAAATGCAATAAATTCTGTTGTACAAACAGGGGTAAAATCTGCAGGATGACTAAATAATACAATCCATTTCCCTTGATAGTCTTCCGGTATTTTTTTCATTCCGTGAGTTGTTTGAACAAAGAGACTAGGAATTTTTTCACCAATCAATGGAATTCCTTTTCTTAATTCTTCCATTTTTCAATCTCCTATAAATTGTTTTTTAATGAAGTGTAATTAGGAATTTGAGCTAACTGTTTTTTTATAATATAGTAAAGAAATAGCTTTTTTTAATACGCTACTAAAAAAATTATATATTGTATTTAAAAACAACTTTCTTCCATAACTGCAATCGCAAATCATTAAAAGCCCTCCTCAATCATTGATTTCAATAGCCAAGCATGTTTTTCATATTTTTCTGTCAAATTATACAAACCACTGGCTGTAACTTCGTCGCTATATTCTGTTTGAATTTTATTACCAATTTCCCTAATTCTATCAGCCAAGCTATTATAATCATTTACTATTCTTTTAACCATATCAAATTGATTTGGATACTCTCCTTCTTCTTCCTCTTTCAAATTGGCTAATCGTAAAAACTCTTGCATTGTCCCTGGTGCATACAATCCGTATGTTCTAATTCTTTCGGCAACATTATCAATATCTTCTGCTAATTCATTATAAAGCTCTTCAAATTTTTTATGAAGAGTTAAAAAATGACTACCCGTAACGTTCCAATGATAGTTTCTCAATTTTATATAAAGAACAAATTGATCTGCTAAAATTGGTTTTAACATTTCTGCAATTTTAGTTTTCGAAACACTTGTTAATATTAATTCCATATCTCATTCCTCCATTTTTTTACACTTTTAATGTCAATCATTATGCCAGGATTTTTCCTACAAAAAATCGACGCTTCCTATAGAGAAAATTTTTTTCTTTAAATAAACAACGATATTTCGTAATATTGAATAACTAAATATCGTTTATAACTAAATATCGGTGCAATAATGGAAAAACAAAATATTTATCAGTCGGAGCTAATTTACCTATCGCCGCAAAAAACTATGGAAATAGTTTTAGACACTATAAGTGATATAATTCCATATGAGCTGGCTGTTATATTAAGTAAGGAACCAGATGACAAGTTAAAAGTAAGATTTGCAAGAGGTCCATTAGTAAATGATATTCTAAAAAATTACGAAATACCATTAAGTAGTCGTCCAGACTTAGCAGAAGTACTAAATATTGGCAAAGTTAAGTTAGTTGAAGAAACTAAAAATCCAGAACACAAAGATACTTATTACAATATAGTAAATTTGCCAATTGGACATTCATGCATGTTAGCACCATTGAAAATAAACGGAGATGTACTTGGACTTCTTACTCTAGACCATAGCCAGTGTGACATGTTCACACCACAAAGAGTTAATATTGCTCAATCACTTTCAAAACTTATTGCATTAGCTCTTGCACAAACAATTGTAAACGATTCTTTGATGACTGAAAAAGAAGCACTGCTTTACGAAAGAACATCTCTTATTGGAGACATAAATTTAGTTTATGAAGGTTTAGTAGGTAAATCTCTTCAATGGCTACAAGTAATTGAAAAAATAAAATTAGTTGCTCCTACAGAATCTCACGTAATGATTCTAGGGGAAACAGGGACAGGAAAAGAACAAGTTGCAAAAGCTATACACACATTATCAAAAAGGTCTTCAAAGCCTTTTATAACACTGAATTGTTCTGCAATTAATTATAATCTTGCTGAAAGTGAATTATTTGGCCACGAAAAAGGAGCTTTTACAGGAGCCATTACAGCAAGAAAAGGAAGATTTGAATTAGCAGATGGGGGCACTTTGTTTCTTGATGAAATTGGAGACCTTCCCTTAGAAATACAGCCAAAACTCTTAAGAGCAATTCAAGAAGGAACTTTTGAAAGACTTGGAGGAGAAAAAACAATTCGAGCAAACGTAAGAATTATATGCGCAACAAATGTTGACCTCGAACAAAAAGTAAAAGAAGGAAAATTTAGAGAGGATTTATACTATAGATTAAATGTGTTCCCAATTTATCTACCCCCATTAAGAGAACGAAAAGAAGATATTTTTGTATTGGCCAATTACTTTCTTGAAAAACTTTCTCAAAAATTCGAGAACAAAAAATTAGTTCTTACAAAAGAAGCATTAAAACTTTTAACAGAAAATCCATGGTATGGAAATGTGCGCGAGCTACAAAATACACTCGAAAGAGCTGCCATATTAAGTAAGGATGGAACTATAAGGCCATCTCATATAATATTTGAAAAGCAAAACTATACAAAAGCATCCAATACAGATATTAATGTTCAAATAGGCTCTTTTGAAGAAGAAACAAAAAAAATAATTAAACGAGCTCTTGAGATTTGCAATGGGAAAATTTATGGTAAAGATGGTGCTGCAGCTCTACTAAAATTAAAACCTACTACTTTACAAAGCAAAATGAAAAAACTAAAAATAAATCCTAAGACAAAGTAACACAGTAATAACGAAGTATAGAAAAATTATTTCTGCTATTTATTCATGAAAGAAATTAGACTATTTTTACAACAAATATTTTTACAATTAAAGTGAACGAAGATATTAAATACTTAAAACGCTGTTTGGAATTAGCAATTAAAGGAAAAGGAAAGGTAGAACCTAATCCGATGGTTGGAGCTCTTATTGTAAAAGATAATAATATTATTTCTGAAGGCTGGCATGAGTTTTTTGGCGGTCCACATGCAGAAGTTAATGCTATTAAAAATTCAAATGAAAATTTGGAAGGAAGTACATTATATTGCAATTTAGAACCATGCAGCCATACAAATAAAAAAACTCCTCCTTGTGTACCATTAATAATTCAAAATAAAATTTCTAGAGTTGTAATTTGTACACTTGATCCAAATCCTATGGTAAATGGAAATGGCGTAAAACAATTAAAAGATGCTGGAATTAAAGTAGATATTGGTTTACTCGAAGAGGAAGCTATAGAACTTAATAAAACTTACTTTAGCCAATTTATAAAATAGCATGTTTAGCGGCATCATCGAAGAAATAGGTAAAATAGAAAAAATCGATTCCATTAACGGAGGAATTAAATTAACTATTTCTGCAAACAAAATATTAGATGATGCAAAAATAGGAGATTCTATATCGGTAAACGGTGTATGCTTAACAATTACTTCAATGAATAAAAATTGCTTTACTGTTGATGCAGTTGGAGAAACACTTAATAAAACAACCTTTAAATCAGTAAAAAGTAGGTCTTATGTGAACTTAGAAAGAGCAATAAAATTTAATGAACGAATTGGCGGACATTTAATTCAGGGACATGTTAATTCCACTGGTAAAATTACTCAGCTTCGTAAAATTGGAGAAAATTACTTGCTCGAAATAGAAGTCCCAAAAAATTTAATGCAATACATAATAAAGGAAGGTTCAATTGCAATAGATGGAATAAGTCTAACAGTTGCTGATATCTATAATAATTTAATAAGAATCTCTATAATACCACATACTTGGCAAAACACAACCTTAAAGTACAAGAAAGAAAACGATATTGTTAACATCGAAGTTGATTACATAGCGAAGTATATTGAGAATTTCATAAAAAGATATTTAATCCAAGAAAATAAACTTACAGTAGATAAATTAAAGAAATTAGGTTATTGAAAATGGAAGAATATAACTTTGAAACAATTAAAAACGCTATTAAAAAATTTCGAAATGGAGAAATGATAATTGTAGTTGATGATGAAGATCGAGAAAATGAAGGCGACTTAATAATGGCAGCAGAATTTATTACTCCAGAAGCTGTAAATTTCATAACAAAAGAAGCTCGTGGAATTTTATGTGTTGCTATTACTCCAGAACGCGCGGAAGAATTAGAACTAAATATGATGGTAAAAGAAAATACTTCACTTCATCAAACTCCTTTCACTGTTTCTATTGACTATATTCACGGTACAACTACAGGAACCTCAGCTTTTGACCGAGCTAAAACTATTAAAGCAATTACAGATAAAAACGCAAAACCCAGTGACTTTGCAAGGCCCGGTCATATTTTCCCTCTGGTAGCCAAGAAAGGTGGTGTATTAAAAAGAGCTGGTCATACAGAAGCTGCTGTCGATTTAGCAAAATTAGCAGGATTATTCCCCGCAGGCGTACTATGTGAAATTATGGACACTGACGGTAATATGTGTCGTGGAGAAAACCTTCAAAAATTTGCTGCTAAACATAATTTAAGTATAATTTCCATTGCAGATTTAATTGAGTATAGAAGAAGAAAAGAAAAACTTGTTCGTAAAGTTGTTACTGTTAACTTACCATCTAAATACGGAGATTTCAAGCTTCATCTATATGAAAATATTTTGGATACAAGTGAAAATGCTCTTGCTCTTGTTAAAGGAAAAGTAGATGATGAAGAACCAGTACTTGTTAGAGTCCATTCTGAATGTTTAACAGGAGATGTATTTGGTTCACTTAGGTGTGATTGTGGAGATCAACTAGCTACTGCGTTACAAATGATTGAAAAGGAAGGAAAAGGAGTTTTACTTTATATGCGTCAAGAAGGAAGAGGAATTGGACTTGTTAACAAATTAATTGCATACTCAATACAAGAAAAAGGTAAAGATACAGTTGAAGCTAATGAAGCACTTGGATTTAAAGCTGACTTAAGAGACTATGGCATTGGAGCTCAAATATTAAAAGACCTTGGTATTTCTAAAATCAGATTGCTTACAAATAATCCTAAAAAAATTGTTGGTTTGAAAGGTTATAATTTAGAAATTGTTGAACGTATACCAATTGAAATTCCAGCTAATGAAAAGAATAGAAATTATCTTAAAACAAAAAAAGAAAAACTTGGACATTTAATAAACGAAAAAACATTAAAAAGCTTTTTACCAGAACAATAAATCGGAGGAAAAATGATTGAGGCTGTTCAGGGTTTTCTAAATGCAAAAGGGAAAAAATTTGCCATTGTTGTCTCTCGCTTCAATGAATTAATTTCTGGCAAATTACTGGAAGGCGCTAAGGATTGTTTATTAAGACACGAAGCAGATGAAAATGACATAAAAATTTATTGGGTACCTGGCTCTTTCGAAATACCTTTAATAGCAAAAAAGATTGCACTAACAAAAAGGTTTGACGCAGTAATCTGTCTTGGTGCTGTAATAAGAGGGGATACTCCTCACTTTGAATACATTGCAGCAGAAGTTTCAAAAGGAATTGCTAATGTAGCACTTGAAACAGGGACCCCTATAATTTTTGGTGTCATAACAACTGATACAATGGAACAAGCTTTAGAAAGAGCAGGAGTAAAAGCCGGTAACAAAGGATGGGATGCAGCTTTAACTGCAATCGAGATGGTAGACTTACTTAGCAAAGTTTAAAGATTATTAAAAACTAACAATACAAATAATAAGTTTTTTTATTAAGTAGGTCTATTATTTCATTATAATGAAAATATACTTTAGAAATTTTTATGTACCATTGTTAACAAGATATCTTTTAATTTTTTGTGTAGTCGTTTTTTCAAATTCTTTATCTCTTATGTAAAACTTTTTTATTTGCTTATAACTTGCTAATTGTTTATTGACTTTTTCAACTTCTTCTGAAATTATTTTATGAATTAATTCCTCTGTTATTTGAACTTTTTTATTTTCAGAATATTCAATTAAAGCTTCTGCATCAACAACTATTTTAGCAGCAATAATTTCATCTTGCTTGGCGTCTTTTTCACCGTAAACTAACGATTCAAGAATAAATGGGCTTCTATTTAATATATCTTCAATTTCTTCCGGGAAAACATTTTTCCCATTTTTAGATATAATAACATTTTTCTTTCTACCATTAATATGAAGAAATCCATCTTCGTCTATGTATCCCATATCGCCAGTTTTAAACCAGCCATCAAAAAAAGCTTCGTTAGTTGCTTTTTCATTTTTATAATATCCAAGCATCACATTTGGACCTTTAGCCCAAATTTCTCCTGTGCCATTTTCATCTGGGTTATGAATCTTAATTTGAACGTGTGGTAACGGTAATCCAGCAGCATCATCTTTAAAATTGTCTAATCTATTCAGTGTCAAAATAGGTGATGTTTCAGTTAATCCATATCCTTGAATAAAAGTAAAACCAAACTCTCTAAGTCCTTTTGCCACAAGGGGATCGGGAGCAGCTCCACCAGCTATAAATATTCTTATTGCTCCACCAAATTTTTCATGAAGTTCCGAAAATATTTTTTTCTTTATATTCTTAAATCCAGCTAATGTAAAGAGATTAGTTAATTTCACAAGCGGTGGTACAATAATAGATTTTAGTTTATTTTCCTTTATACCCTTAATAATTCTTCTAAACATTTTATCATAAAGTAAAGGAACACCAAGCAAAATAGTTGCATGAACTTTTTGAATATCATCCACAACAGTTTTTAATGAACGAGCATAATGAACCGAAGCACCAGCATAAAGAGGACACAGCATTCCACACGTACACTCATATGTATGATGCATAGGTAGAACAGACAAAAATCTATCTCGTTCATCAATCAATATCATACTAACCATATCCATTAAATTAGAGGCAAGATTTTTTTGAGAAAGCATTACTCCTTTTGCTCTTCCAAGTGAACCTGAGGTAAAAATTATTTCTGCTAAATCATCTGGATTTATTTTTGGTAATTCATTTATTTCTGCGGGCTTTGATGTATTAATTAGCTCCTTCATATTTAAAAAGCTTTTATCCTCACTTGTTTCATCCATACATATATAATATTTTAACTTTTTAAGGAAGCTTTTCCCTTCTGCCATTAAACTTGCAAAATTACCCGAAAAAATTATAGCTTCTGCATCCGATTCATGAATAATATTCATTATTTCATTAGTAGTAAGATTTCTGTCAATAGGAACTATTACATAATTAAAGCACATAGCTGTCAAATAACTTATTGCCCATTGAACTCTATTTTCACCTATCACAGCAATATGAGTTCTTTCATTAATTCCTAATTTTTTTAACGCACTGCCAAATCTCAATATATTATCAAGTAATTCACTGTAAGTGACTCTACTAATCGGTGTATCATTTAAATCTTCTAAAGCAAGTTTGTTAGGAAACTTTCTCGTAGACTGGAGTATCATATCTTGAATTGATTCAATAAATGGAACCTCAAAGAGTTTTAATTCTTTTTTCATGTATAATCCCATTTATTTATTTCAGAGTTAGTCTAAAGATATTCCTTAGAGATTTCTGTCAAGATTGCCTTTAAGAGATTATAAAATTTATTTACGTCAGAAATTTTTACTCTTTCTTCGGGGGAGTGGGCTCCTTCAATTGTAGGTCCAAGAGATATGATATCTAACCATGGAAATTTTTCAAGCAGAACACCACATTCTAATCCTGCATGAACAGCTTTTATTTCGGGTTCTTCACCATACAAATTCTTGTAAACTTTTTTAGAAAGTTTAAGCAAATTAGAGTTCACATTTGGTTGCCAAGCAGGATAGCCATCACTAACTTTTACTTCGGCTTCTGCCAATTCAAACAAAGCACGAATTGAATTTCCTATATTTCTTTTTGCACTCTCAATTGAACTTCTTTGACTTGTTCCAATTTTTAAATAATCTTCTTCAATAGCAAGAGTAGCTAAATTTGTTGATGTTTCTACCAACCCTTCTATCTCAGAACTCATAGAAATAACCCCATGAGGGATTGCTAATAAAACATTAATCACTTTTCGAATAAATTTATCATCAAAAACTTTTTTTGTGATAGAATTATTTTCCTTCCTTTCAAAGATAATTTTAATGTCATTTTCCCTGTTCTTAAATTCAAGTGCTGCTTCAATAGCAAAGGCATTTACTATTTCTATTGCTTTTATTTCATCTTCTGGATGTAACCATAATATTGCCTCTGCTTCGCGGGGTATGGCATTTCTTTTTGAGCCACCAGATAAATAACTAATCTGATAATCTAGCTCTTGTAAATTTTTCAAGATAAATGCTAAAAATTTTATTGCATTTGCCCTTCCTTCGTGTATATTCAACCCAGAGTGCCCACCTCTCAAATTTGTGATGAATAAATAATATGGCTGATAATCTTTTTTTAGTTTACCATACTCAATTTTAAATGAACCCACTGTATCCATCCCACCTGCACATCCGATATAAAACACTCCTTCCTCTTCGGTATCTAAGTTAAGCAAATATTTACCGCTAATAAAATCATTACTAAGATTATTTACACCTGTTAAACCTGTTTCTTCATCTACTGTAAATAACAACTCAATTGGTCCATGATCAAATGACTCATCAGTAGCAATAGCTAAAGCTGCAGCTACGCCTATTCCATTGTCAGCTCCTAAAGTTGTACCATCCGCTTTAATCCAATCGCCAGACCTTATTAGTTTGATAGGGTCTTTATTAAAATCATGAACTACATTTTTATTTTTTTCACAAACCATATCTACGTGACTTTGTAATATTACAGTAGGAGTGTTTTCAAATCCAGGTTGTGGCGGGATATAAATCAGAATATTTCCTGCGCTATCTTCTTTAAAGTTCAGATTATTTTGACCAGCAAAATTTTTTAGGTAAAGTCTTATTCTATCTTCGTGCTTCGATTGTCTAGGTATTTGAGAAATTTCATAAAATTTTTTCCACAAATCATAAGGAATTAATCCTTCAATTACTTCATATTTTTGTTCTGTCAACATAAATTATTTTTTAATTAATTATGTCTTATAGTAAGAATATCACCATCTTTTACAATATATTCTTTTCCTTCTAGTCTCCATACCCCAGCTTCTTTACATTTACTAAATGAACCATATTTAATAAAATCATTATAATGAACAACTTCAGCTCTAATAAATCTATTATAAAAATCGGAATGTATAACACCAGCAGCCTGCTGTGCATTATAATTCTTCTTTATAGTCCATGCTCTACATTCATCTTCTCCCACTGTAAAGAAGGATTGTAAACCTAGTATTTCATATGATGTTCTTAGTATTTTATTTAATGCGGATTCCTTTATACCATAATCTTCCATAAATATTTTTTGCTCATCTTCATTAAGTTGAGATAACTCAAGCTCAATTTTTGCAAAGAAAGGGATTATAGGAACATTCATTCCATTTAGTTTACTTTTAATATTTTCAATCTCTTCCTCAACAGTAGAAATTGAATTTTCACCAAAATTTATAGCAATTGCAAGTGGTTTAAGAGTAATTAGTTGAAAACCGGAAAGTATTTTCAATTCATTATCATCAAGATTAAGTGTGCGCAGTGGTAATTCTTTTTCGCAATGTAAAAAACATTTTTCAATAACAGGGAACTCTCGCTTTAATTTTTCGTCCTTAGACTTTTGTAAATCTTTTTTAAGTTTTTCTAATCTATTTTCAAGTAAAGATAAATCTGAAAGTAGAAATTCTGTTTCAAGAAATTTTATATCCCTAATAGGATCTATGTTTCCTAATGGATGAACGATTGATTCATCATGAAAAGCTCTGATTACATAAAACAATGCATCATTATTTTTAACATTGTTTAGAAATGCTGGGGTAATTTTGACTTTTTTATCTTCTGACATTCTTAAGCCAGGGATGTCAAATACTTCAATTGTTGCATTCACCTGTTTTTTAGGGTTAAAAATTTTAGTAAGATTATCCAATCTTTCATCCGGAACTTTCACAACCTCTACTAATGCTTCTTCCCTGGAAAACCCTAGATTAGGTGAATTTTTAGATAAGGTATGAAAAAGAGTAGACTTACCCGAGTTCTGCAATCCTACTAAGCCAATCTGCATTATTAATTCTTTTTTGTTAACTACTCAAATATAATTAAAAAGAATAAGATTAAGAGCAAAATAAAATAAAAAAACCCCTCCCCTTTATAATATTCGAAATTATTACAAAAAGTATAAAAGAAGTATGAAATTTTACTAGTTTATGAAACTATTTGTGTATGAAGTGCTATCTCTTCTAGGATAGAAGTAACTTTTAAACATTCATTCAATTCTCCTGAAAACACAACAGCTTTCCCTTTGACATGAGCTTCGAAAGCATATTTTCTTGCTTGCTCGTAACTGCATCCGGTAGCTTTAATTAATTGTTCTATAACTTCATCAAAAGTGTGTATATCATCATTATATAAAATCACTTTGTACGGGTATGTAGTTCCTATATCTTCAATTACTTCTGGTTCAATTTTTCCAGTCTTTATTTCTTCCATGATATCACCTCCTAATTCATTACTAAATTATAAAAATTGAGTTTAAAAGTGAATTATTTATAATACTTAAAAAATCTTTCATAGCTAAAACCACTTACCCGAATTCAGATAAACTAATTATTCCCCTAAAAACTACTATTCAGCATATTTGTAATTTAAGCACAAAATATTTTTTTTTGTAACAAGTTTTGAAATTTCCATTAAGTGATAATATATTTAATAAGTAGATAGAATATTTTAGGAGGACTAATGAAAATTGCCGTATGTATAAATCATGTTCCAGATACAGCTGCAAAAATTAGTATTACTAGTGACGGAAAAGGTGTTGAAACTTCTGGTGCTGCGTATGTAGTAAATCCATATGATGAATTCGCAATTGAAGAAGCCTTAAGAACAAAAGAGAAATTAGGTGGTGAAACAATAGCAATTAGTCTTGGAGGTGAAGCTAACAAGGAAACTTTAAGAAAAGCCTTGGCTATGGGTATAGATGAGGCTATTTTATTAAAAGATGAAAATGTAAGAGATTCTTTATCAGTAGCCAAGGCATTATCAGATGAAATCAAATTAATTGGTGCCGAAATTGTTTTTTTTGGCAAACAATCAGTTGATTATGATAATTCAATTGTAGGACAGTTAGTAGCAGAACTTTTGAACTATAATTCGATTACAACGGTTGTAAAGTTAAATATTAACGGAAATAATATTGTAGCAGAAAGAGAAATAGAAGGTGGAAAAGAAATTGTAGAGACATCAATTCCTGTAGTAATTACTACTCAGAAAGGACTAAACGAACCAAGATACGCATCCTTAAAAGGAATTATGGCAGCAAAGAAAAAAACAATAATTGAGAAACAACCTAAAAGCTATCAAAACTATGTAGAAATTATCGAATTAAAAAGACCAGCTCAGAAGCAAGCTGGAAGAATTTTAGGGACAGATGCTTCTGCTGTTCCAGAATTAGTACGTCTATTAAGAGAAGAAGCAAAAGTAATTTAACGGAGATAATATGACTAAAAAAATTTTAGTATTTCTAGAGCAGAGAGAAAGCCAGGTAAAAAAATCTTCTATTGAAACAGCTAAATTAGCTTTTGATATTTCATCAAAAATGAATTATGAAGTTGAGGCTATAACAATTGGAAATGATATTGATAAACTAGAAGAAGTTGGAAATTACGGAATTAAAAAAATAGTTCATTACAAAAATCCTCAATTAGAAAATTACTCAAATAGCGCTTACAAAAAAATCTTATATGATCATATAATTAGTACGGATGCAGAAATAATCTTATTATCTGGAACATCCTTAGGCAAAGATTTAGCCCCTTATGTTTCTGCAAAATTGGATTGTGGTTTAGTTACCGATTGTATAGCTTTAGAGTATCAAAATGGAGAATTAATTGCAACAAGGCCAATTTATGCCGGAAAAATTTTAACTGATGTTAGAATAACAAGTCCTAGAAAAATATTCTTAATTCGTCCTAATGTTTTTAAGGCAGAAAAAATTACTGAAGAAAAAGCACAAGTAAAAATAGTTGAGCTAGAAAATGTAGACTTATCCACAAAGGTAATAGAAATTAATAAATCAAATGGTAAATTAGATGTAGCAGAAGCAGACATAGTAGTTGCAGGTGGAAGAGGATTACATGGACCTGAAAACTTTTATCTTGTAGAGCAGTTAGCAGAAGTTTTAGGAGGTGCTGTAGGAGCTTCACGTGCAGTTGTTGATGCTGGCTGGAGACCACATAGTGAACAAGTTGGACAAACAGGTAAAACTGTTTCACCGACTTTGTATATTGCATTAGGAATTTCTGGTGCAATTCAACATCTTGCAGGAATGAGGTCTTCAAAATATATTGTTGCAATAAATAAAGATAAGGATGCTCCTATTTTTCAAATTGCGGATTATGGTATTGTTGGAGACGTTTTAGAAATTGTTCCAAAAATGATTGAAGAAATAAAAAAAATTAAGTCATAAAAATTGAATAAGGTACAAGTAGAAATATTAGGGTTATCTGCAAGTCCCTCTGCTGGAGGGGCTTATGCATTACTTCTTAAAGAGGTTTATGGCGTAAGACGCTTACCTATAATTATTGGCTCTTTCGAAGCTCAATCAATTGCTCTCGAAATGGAAGGAATTAAACCGCCAAGACCTTTAACTCACGATTTACTCAAAAGTGTAATTGAACATCTTGGTGGTACAGTAAACGAAGTTATAATTGATGAACTTAAAGACAATACTTTTCATGCGAAAATTAAAATCGAAATTTCTTCGTTTATTCATGAAATTGATTCACGTCCAAGCGATGCTATTGCTCTTGCTGTAAGAACTGGTTCACCTTTATATGTTGCAGAAGAAGTAATGAGACTTGCTGCTTTCGTTCCTTCGAGTGAAGATATTGATGAAGAAATTTCTCATGAACACGATATTGAAGAAGATGATGAAGAAAAACCAAGCAAAAAAGCTTCGCAAGAATCAAGATTAGCCGAGCTTCAAGAACAATTAAGAGAAGCAATTGAGAAAGAAGATTACGAACGAGCCGCTAAATTAAGAGACGAGATTAATAAACTCAAAGGCAAGCAGAATTAATTTTTATAGAATCAATTAAAAGCTATTTTCCCTATTTCACATTCAAGGCATTTACTTTTAGAACAAAAACTTCTAAATAAATCTATCATACCTTGAGAAAGTATTGTTCTATTTATATGTTCATTCATACAAAGTATTGTGCCTATTTCTGTTATAATTTGATTTTCAGATTTCTGTTCATAAATACTATATATTTTCATTATTTTCTTTGATAAATCTTTGTTACCAAATATCTCAAAGTATAGAGCAAAATATGGCAATACAACATTTATTACGATTTCATCCGCTCTAATTGCTCCTACAAAATATTTTATTTCACCTTTTGCTGGTTGGTCAAATACATAATGATTTTTCCAATAACCATCCGATTTAATCACAAATAATGAACGCAAAGAATTTATTAATACTTTCAGATTATGTATTTCCGCAATTTTTTTTGCAATCACTCCTATCATATCATTATTAATAATTTCATTTAAAATTCTTGCCCCTGCTGCAATTCTAATTGTAGGAAAGTTTTGTGGACGTAGCCTAAAGAAATGCCATTGAGACTCATTCATATATTTCCTATCGTAGAAAGGCTTTACAGAATTCCAATGAAGCAGTATGGTTTCAAGGTATTTTTTACTCTCTAAATTATTTGGATTAGAGTTCGAATTAATTAAACCGGATACAAAAAATAGAGTAGCTTCATATTTTTGTATAATTACTCCATCTTTTTCAATTTTTTTAAGAAATTCAATATCAGCGTACTGAGCTAAAGTTGCCATAGGAACTTTATTTTTAGAATATCCAAGTGCCTCAAAGACAAGTTCATAAAATAACTGTTGCCAAACTTCCTTATTTGCAAAATCCGAATGCTTAAATTCCCTTTCGTGAAATTGTGAGGTCAATTCATATGTAACTACAGGCTCTTTAATATTAAGTTCTCTCAAAAATTGTAGTTCCTTAAGTCTTTCGTAAATTCTTTTGCACTTTTTGTTAAATCTATCTATACCTAACTGAATAAGAAACTTTTCTTTTAAATCAAATGGTACTAGATAGTTAGTTTCTCTACATTTCAATAATCCAATTGTCTCATTCTTAACATCTTTTATACTATTAATTAATTTTTCTATTGTTTCATTATGAATTATATCAGACAAACATATAGAAGGGACTTTTCTTCCATTTCTAGTATATACATATGAATGTCGATTTTTATTTATTAATGTTACGTGCAATATTACACTATTATACTTATTATCGATATTATGTCCATGTGATTTCCAATCAGAGTAATCAATATCAATCTCAACATCACCCACATAAGTTAAATTGCCTATTCTAATGCGTGCATTTTTAAAGTCTGGACCTGGGGCATTATCATTGCGGTTTCCCTTGTCTATAATTACTATATCATTATTATCATCAATCTTTATAGGAGAGTTAAAATTTTGTTTTTGCCAAATTTCGTAAAGAATGCTCTCTTGAATTTTTGGTTCTGAACCCATCGGTCCGCTATCATTTTATTCTGAAAAGAATTCTCTTTTCAATTATACTCAAATTAACATATTATTTTAGTAAATGCTACTGTTTTAATAGTGCCATTTTTATTACAGAGTTTAATTTGCTTAACTCTTGCTTTATAGATAAAGGAAAATTTTCAGTTTTATCACAGTATATTAAAGCTCTGCTTACATTTACTAAATAATCAAATTTATTATTTAATGCAAATATATTTGCAATTTCGTTTAAATCACCACCCTGTGCTCCTACTCCAGGCAAAAGAACAGGAAGATCTTCAAAAACTTCGATATTTTTCCTTAACTCTTCTAAATTAGTAGCACCAAATACAATTCCGCAATTTTTTTTCTTATTCCACTCTTTCACCTTTTTTATTACTATTTGGAAAAGAAATTCTCCAGTATCCAATTTGAGTTTTTCAAAATCATTCGCTCCTTTATTTGAAGTTAAAGTTAGAATAAAACTCAATTTATCTTCATATTCAAGAAAAGGTTCGAGTGAATCGTAACCCATATAAGGATGTAAAGTAACTGCATCGCATCGAAAATAATTAAACACAGATTCGGCATACATCTTTGAAGTATTTCCAATATCGCCACGTTTCGCATCGGCAATTATTAAAATATCTTGTGGAATTAGTTCGATTGTCTTTAAAAGATTTTCGATACCTTTTAGGCCATCTTTTTCATAAAAAGCAAAATTAATTTTATATGCGGCAACTTCTCTACAAGTATTTTCGATTACTATTTTATTAAATTCAAAAACAGGGTTTGACGATTTTTTTAAGAAGTCGGGAATTTTGTTTACATCTGTATCTAGGCCAATACAAACGTGTAAATTGTTTTCAAATTTTAATTTTAATTTTTCGAGAGCATTCATATTAATTTTATCTTAAGTATGAAGTTTACGGTTTTTATAAATATTAAAGACAATACCAAGCAATATCATATTGCTTATTAATGAACTTCCACCATAGCTCATAAAAGGTAGAGGCAAACCAATAACTGGAGTTAAGCCCAAATTCATTCCTATATTAATTGCAAAATGTGAAAATAGTAAACATAAAAATCCAGCAATAACAAGAATGCTAAATCTATCTTTTGCTAGCGAGGTAAGTTTAAGAAGTCTGATAAAGATTATTAAAAAAAGTATTAATACTATTACACTTCCAACAAACCCAAATTCTTCACCTATTACACAGTAAATAAAATCTGTCCACTGTTCAGGAATAAATCTAAGCTGTGTTTGATTTCCTTGCATAAAACCTTTACCAAATAAACCCCCAGAACCAATTGCTAGTTTTGCCTGTAAAGCATTATAGCCCGAGCCTAATGGGTCTGACATGGGATCTAAAAATGCTGCTATTCTTTTTTGTTGATGAGGTTTAAGAATTTTATAGACATAATCAAAAAAGAAACTTGCACCAAGATTTATTACAAACACGATTATACTATTGAACAAGTCTCTCTTAAATAAAAATAAAGCAATTACCACACCTATTAGTGAAAAAATAAACATGATAGTTCCAAACATAGATGCAACTGTAACAACAGCAGGAGAAAGAACAACAAATAATCCAAATAAAGTAATACCACTCCAAAAAATCAAAAAAATAGTTATAATAGCAAAAACAATAGAAGTACCTGTATCAGGTTCTAGTAAAATTAATATCACTGGTGTAAATCCTATGAAAAGAGCAATTCCTACATCAAATAAATTATTAATATCTCTTTCTTTATAAGTCAACCAATAAGATAAACAAAGTATTGTTCCTATTTTAGCAAACTCAGATGGCTGAAAACCAATTGGACCAAAATCTAACCAACTTTTAGAACCATAGACAGACTTACCAATTGCAAGTACAAGAATCAGCAGAAATATTGAGAATAAATAAGTAGGTATAGCAAATTTCTTAAATGTTTGTTGAGGAAGTGAATAAATAATAAAAAACAAAATTAATGATATTATTATAAAAAAAAGTTGCTTATAAAAATTTCCACTTGCAGTTGGGTGATTTACTGTTGAACTATATATTGCTGCTAATCCAATAGCCATAAGAAGCATAACTGAAATAAAAATAGTTAAATCAAACTTATCTTGTAACCTATATTCAATTTTCATTTCTTGCTTCCTTTATTTCCAATTTACTCAGATAGATAGGTTTTTCAATATTAATTTTTTCCTTTTTCAAATATGCTTTTATAATATCCCTTGCTATTGGAGCAGCATTAACACTTCCGAATCCAGCATTTTCAACAACTACTGCAATAGCTATTTTAGGATTCTTATAAGGTGCAAAGCCTATAAATATTGCATGGTCTTTTCCATGTGGATTTTGGGCAGTTCCTGTCTTACCAGCAATTTCAATATCTGGCATTCGAATATTAGTAGCAGTGCCTGCTCCATTAACAACCTTAAACATTGCTCTTCGTATAATTTCAAAAGTTTTTCTACTTATACCTGTTTCTATATATTCGGGTTTAGTTTCTACGTACCTTCCAGTTTTTGTTTCTACATAGCCTTTTAAGAAATGAGGCTTTGCTGTTTTACCATAATTCGCTATTAGTGCTGCATACTGTGCAAGCTGTATAGGAGTAACACTCAGCTCTCCTTGACCTATTCCTAAGCTAACTAATATACCTTTAGGCCATTTGTCCTTACCAAATTCCTTATCATAGTACTCTTTTGTAGGGACAATCCCAGCACTTTCTTCACTAATATCAACACCTGTTTTTTTACCAAAGCCCAATTTTTTAGCATACTTAGACCATCTATCTATTCCTATTTTTAATGCAAGCTGATAATAGAATGTATTACATGATTTTTCTATAGAACTTTCTAAATCAATAGAACCATGAACATGAAGACATTTGAAAAATCGATTACCAAACTGAAATCCCCCGCCGCAAAAAGATCTATAATTTGAATCAATAATTCCTTCTTCAAGAGCTGCTATAGCTGAAACCATTTTAAAAGTAGAGCCAGGTGAATACATTGACATAGTAGCACGATTGAACAATGGTCTATTTTCATCTAAGTTTAATCTTTTCCATGCCTCGCCTGAGGTTACTGCTGCCAATTCAGATAAGTCATATTGTGGCGAACTTAGGAAAGCCAATATTTCACCTGTTGATGGATCAAGTGCCACTACCGCGCCGCGTTTATCTTTGAATGCAAGTTCAGCAGCTAATTGAGCATCCTTATCAATTGATAAAATTAAGTCGCAACCCTTAATAGATTTTTTATCTTTCTTACCATCTTCGTAGCTTCCAATTATTTTCTGTCGTGAATCAACAAGAACATATTTCACACCTTTTTCTCCTCTTAATAAATCTTCATAACTTTTTTCGATACCAACATATCCTATCTCATCCCCCATCATATATTCATTCTTCCTTTTTTGAAGAATTTCAGGTGGAATTTCTTTAGTATATCCGAACATATGTGAACCCATTACACCGTAAGAATAATCTCTTTGTGTTTCAATAACATAATCTACTCCTGGCAGTTTAGAAGCATTTTCTTCGTACCATGCAATTACATCATATGGAACATCCTTTGCAATCCTTCTGGGAATATAGCGGGAATAGTTTTGAGTTTGTTTTAATATTTTGTCTATATAACCAGGTTTGACATTTAAAATTGCTTCTAAGTATGGGTTTAATCTTTTATCGTAATCTGCGGGTGTAATTCGCAAGGTAAAAGTAGGTTTATTGCCAACAAGAATTTTGTGTTCTCTATCATAAAATACTCCACGAGGAGCAATCTGATAAATTGGTTTTATACTATTCTCGTTTGCTTTAACAACATAAGCTTCATTCTGCAAAATCTGCATATTAAACAATTGTATAATCGAAATAAGAATAAAACCTATTATTACCAACGTAACGATTTTTTCTCTTTTATTAGAACCAAAATCATAATTATTCATCCTAATTCCCTCTTAGAACTAAATATTACTATAGGCAAAGCAAAAAATGCTGTATAAAGACCAGGTAAAATTCCTGCTTCAAGTATTAAAGAGAGAATATTTAGCCTATCATACGGACTAGATATTAAAGTATACAAAAATGAACTTACAATTCCACATAGAGATACTACAATTAGAAAAACATAAGTGGCAACATTGATTTCTATTTTGTTTTCATTAAAAAAATAACCAGCTAAAAAGCCTGTAACTGTAAATGAAAACATAAATGATCCTATTAAACCACCTGAAATTAAATCCAACAGAAGACCAAGTACAAAGCCTAAAAAAGTTCCATACATCTGTCCAAATTTTAATGTAAAGTAACAGATTAAAATTACAATAAGATTCGGTGATATTCCATCAATGGAAAACAATGGTAGTACAACAAGTTGAATAACTGCAAGAGGTATAAAAATTAAAATGGGTTTAACAAAATTCCATAACATAATTACTTTTTTAATAAATTCATTTCTAGATGATTGATTTGCTTACTTGGAACTATTTTAAGCACGAATACATTATCTACCGTGTTTATATCAGCAAAAGGTTTTACAGTTAAATTATGAAGTAATCCAACCGGAACTTGCTCCCTTTCTGATATAATACCGATAGAAATCTTAGGTGGGAAAATAGTACTAAAGTCAGATGTTACCACTCTATCACCAATTCTTACATCATAAGTTGATGGAATATTTTTGATAATTAATTTATTTCCATCCCAGCTTAGCACACCATCTATATTTAATCTTTCTATTCTTACAGCTACATTTAGGTTTACATTATACAAAGTTCTTACGAGTGAAAAGTCCTTAGTAGTATCTATAACAATACCTATTAATCCTTTACTATTTAGAACTGGCATTCCAATTGTAATACCTTCATTAGATCCCCTATTAATTACAAAGTTACCTTGCATTTTGTTTACAAGTTTGGAAATTACATCTGCACTTATAAGAGGGAAGTTACAAGTATCTCTAAACTGGAGCATTGAACGTAGATTTTCATTTTCTACACTAAGTTTTCTTAATCTATTTACTTCTAGCATTAGTTTAGCATTTTCTTTTTCGAGCTCTCTAAGAGAATAATCATACTTAAATATTGATAATGGATAATTAGCAACTTGATTCACCAGAGCAAAATTCCCAAATGCAAAAGTTCGTAATTTTTTTATTGCAGGTTTTTCATTAAGAGAAAGAATAAAGAAGCTAATTATTGAAAGGGATACAAACAAAACATATTCTTTAAATTCAGTTAGTATTCTTCTAAAGAAATTTATCATTAGTAAGTTCTTTTGCGAATGAAGACTTTAGAATATTTATTCATATTTTCAAGTGCTTTTCCAGTTCCACGAACAACAGCAGTTAGAGGGTCATCTGCAACATGAACTGGTAAATTTGTTTCCATTCTAATTCTTTCATCAAGACCCTTTAACAAAGCTCCTCCTCCAGTTAACATTATTCCTCTATCCAAAATATCTGCTGAAAGCTCGGGAGGAGTTCTTTCGAGAGTCTGCCGAACTGCTTCGACTATTTGTGTAATGCTTTCATTAAGAGCTTCTCGAATTTCGACTGAACTAACCTCTGTAGTTTTAGGAATTCCACCCACAAGGTCTCTTCCCTTAACCTGTATTGTAACTTCTTCTTTCAAAGGCACTGCAGAGCCAACCTCGCACTTAATTGCTTCGGCAGTTCTTTCACCTATTAGCAAATTATAGTTCTTCTTAAAGAATTGCATAATAGCATTGTTCATTTCATCGCCTGCGATACGAATTGATTCTTCGTTTACTATTCCTCCTAATGCTATTACAGCAATCTCTGTAGTCCCTCCACCAATATCAATAATCATATTTCCGACAGGTGCTTCTACATCTATTCCAATTCCTATAGCAGCAGCCATAGGTTCTGCAATCAAATGAACTTCTTTAGCTCCTGCATGTTCAGCTGCATCTCTTACAGCACGTTTTTCTACTTCTGTTACTCCACTTGGTACAGCAATAACAATTCTTTTACTTGTAAACGAATTAGGTGTTACTTTTTTTATAAAAGCGCGTATCATTCCTTCAGCTATTTCAAAATCTGCAATAACACCATCTCTCATTGGTCTTGTTACCCTAATATCACGGTGTTCTCGTCCTTGCATTTCTTTTGCTTTATTTCCAATTTCTATTATTTTTTTTGTATTTCTATCAAAAGCCACTATTGACGGTTCATTCAATACAATTCCTTTACCTTTAATGTAAATTAAAGTGTTAGCCGTTCCAAGGTCTATTGCAACATCAGTAGAAAATAAATCAAATAATCCCATAGCACCTCTCAATGTTTAAAATTTCTTATTCCAGTAAAAATCATTGATATATTTTTTTCGTTAGCAGCATTTATTACTTCTTCATCACGCACAGAACCACCTGGCTGAATTATAGCAGTAATACCATGCGAAGCTATTTCTTCAACACCATCGGCAAATGGGAAAAATGCATCAGATGCTGCTACAGCTCCTTTTAAATCATGACCAAACTCCTTAGCTTTCATAGCTGCTATTTTTGCTGAATCGAGCCTTGACATTTGTCCTGCCCCAACACCTATAGTTTTTTTATCCTTAACAAATACTATTGCATTCGATTTAGTATGTTTACATACAACCCATGCAAATTTCAAGTCTTGAAGTTCTTTTTCCGTACACTTTTTATTTGTCACAAATTTAAGAACAATGTTTTCAAGTTTAGAATTGTCTTTTTCCTGAACAAGTAATCCTCCTGGAACACTTTTGATAATAAATTCATTATCTGGTAAAGTACTTTTTATTTTAATAATCCTACGATTTTTCTTTAATTTTAACTTTTCGAGTGCTTTTTCTGAGTAGGAAGGAGCTAAAATAATTTCAAGAAAAATCTCATTTAGCTTTTCTGCTGTCTCTTCATCAACTTCAGAGTTGAAAGCTACGATACCACCAAATGCAGAAACTGGGTCACATGATAAAGCCTTCTCATATGACTCTTTCACACTGCTACCTATAGCTGCTCCACATGGATTTGTATGTTTAATAATAGCGCAACCAAATTTTTCCATTTCACTTATAAGTTCAGTAGCAGATGTTATGTCTACTATGTTATTATAAGAAAGCTCTTTCCCATGCAATACTTCAAAGTAATTCTCGAAATCACCAAACAAATATGCTTTTTGATGAGGATTTTCTCCATAACGTAAATGGAAAGAAATTTTATAATTTAATCGAATTTCGGTTTTAGGCTGATTAAATTCTTTCTCAAAATAATTTGCTATTAAAGTATCATAATATGAAGTATATGCAAAAGCTGCATAAGCTAATTTTATTCTTGTTTCTAAGCTAATTTCTCCTTTCTTTAATTCATTAATAAAATCATCGTACTGATTTGGATTTGTTAGAACAGACACAAATTTATAATTCTTAGCTGCTGCACGAATTAAGCTGGGTCCACCAATATCTATATTCTCAATTTTTTCTTCTAGTGAGATATCATTTCTATTTACTACTTGAGGGAAAGGATAAAGGTTTACACAAACTATATCAATTGGAGTAATACTATTTTCCTCAGCTTGTTTTTTATCAATATCATTATCCCTTCTCATTAAAATGCCGCCAAAAATTTTGGGATTTAGAGTTTTCACTCTTCCTGAAAAAATTTCGGGATAAGATGTAAAAGAACTTATTTCTAAACAATCAATATTATTTTCAATAAGAAGTTTTGCTGTATTACCTGTAGCAAGAATTTGATAGCTTAGAAGATTAAGTTCTTTTGCAAATTCAACTATTTTTGTTTTATCTGATACACTTATTAAAGCTAATTTTTTCAATTCTAAACTCCACAGTTAATCTAAAATTTTTACTCGATTATTTACAACTACAATTTTATTATCTGCAAATTTTTCTATAACAAAAGGAAGAAGTTCATGTTCAATTTTCAAGACTCTTTCAGCAATTTCTTCTGGTGAATTAACATCTTCTATATCTACTGCACGCTGAGCTATAATTTTCCCATTATCATAAATTTTATCAACAAAATGTATGGTAGCACCAGAAACTTTTGCCGAAGAATTAAAAACTGCATTATGAACATTCATTCCGTACATCCCTTTCCCACCAAAAGAGGGAAGTAACGCAGGGTGAATGTTTATTATTTTATTTTCAAAAGCATCTACAAATTCATCTGGAATTTTTTTCAAAAATCCTGCTAGAACAATAAGTCCAATTTCTAATTTTCTAAACTCTCTAATTAAATCAGAATAAGTAATAAAATTTTCTTTTTGATTTATACTCACAAAAAAAACTGGGATATTTTTCTCTAAAGCAAAATTAATTGCAGGACAATCTTTCCTATCACTTACAACTGCACAAATATTTACTTTTTCTTTAGGGACTTTCTGGTAAATTGCTTTTAAATTTGATCCCCGTCCTGATACAAACACCGCTATGTTTAACATATTTTTTTAATTCATCAAAAAATTATCTAAAATGAAATGAATAATCAATGAAATCATGTAGAATATGGACTAATTTTTAACTCTATAAAGCTTTCTCCTTAAATTTTCTATTTGAGATTGCAAGTAGTCTCTAAATTCATAGTTGTTTTCTTCTTCAGCTTCTTTAAGAAAATTTTTAGCTTCTTGATTTCTATTCAAATAATAATTTGCCTTTGCCAAAATTAAATTTGAAAAGGGATTGACCCATTTTTCCTTTTTGATATTAATTTTGCGAGATTCTTCTGCATAATTCATAGCCTCATTAAGTTTTCCCAATAAAAGTGCCGATTCTGCTAAAAAAGCAAGCGCTATCACTCTTTTATCACCTTGCAATTCATCAATTCTAATCTTTAAGCTATCAAATGCTGTCTTATATTTAGCTGCATCGATATTGTTTTTCATTTTAACTAAAAATAAATCTTGTGCCGAAATTCCATTTTCTATAAAGTATTCGCTCTTTTCTTTTGCATAAGCATCCTCGAATAAATCTTGATTACCCTCTTCAACCCTTTTAATGTAATTTTCGTATTCTACATCATTACCCAAAAATTTATAACATAATGCAACATTTAACGCAGCTAAGCCTTTAAAATCCGGTTCTTTGGTTTTCTCAAGAAATATTTTGTAGTGTTCAATAGCTCTTTTGTAATTGTTTTTCTTAAAATAAATTTCACCTATTCTATAATTAGCAAAAGCTGTTATCTGAGAAAAATATTTGTTATCAAGTTTTATTACTCTTTTTAGAACATTTATAGCATTTGTCAATTTTCTATCTTTAATCATTGTGACAGCATATTGATAATGAAACAGAGAATTTTTAGGAAATCTGGCAATAAGATTTTTAAGATAAAAATATGAGCTATCATATGCTGCTAAATAATCTGCATAGATTTTTGCTAAATGATAAGAAATTTCGGTTTTATCTAATCTACCTTTTAGATAAGCTGTTCTTATGTATTCCAATCCTCTTTTTTTATTAGAAGTAAGACCTGTAAGGTTAACTGCCCATTTTAAAAAATCTGGCACAAAACTCATTGCATAGTCAAATAAGCCTAGTCCAAAATATGCATCATAAAACTTAGGATTTATCTCTAAGGTTTTTTCGTAATATTCTATGGCTTTTTTGCTATACCATAATGCGTCAACAGATGAATTATTAATTGAGGAAATCATTGCCCGGTAAGTAGCAAGATTACCTGCCATAAATGTTATGCGGTAGCTTTTCTGGTTTTCTTTTAAAATATCATTAATCTTATACTGAGCTAGTTCAGAATATTGATTAAACAAATTAAGATGATATTGATCTCTATTGCCCAGAAAGCACCAGAAATGAATTTGAGCTAAATGAAAGTACCCATGGGGTAAATTTGGATACCTCTTTGTTAATTTATAAAAAATCTTTTCTGCCTCATCTATTTCCATATTATAAGCTTTGTTCAGACCAAACTGAATAGACTGATTAAGAGTTGATTGAGCTAAAGAATTAGTGACAATAGAAGTAAAAATTAATAAGTAATGAAAATATTTTTTCAACTTAAGTTGTTCTCCTTTGAATATTGATAAGCTGCTTTAACAAACTCACGGAAAAGTGGATGAGCTTTAGTTGCTCTTGACTTTAATTCAGGATGAAACTGGCATCCAACAAACCATGGGTGATCTTGAAGTTCTATCATTTCAACTAATTTTTCATCTGGTGATAGCCCACTAAAAATCATTCCATGTTCTTCAAGAATAGGTCTAAATTTATTATTTACTTCATAACGATGACGATGCCTTTCAAAAATTTTTTGCTTCTTATAAGCCTCCATGGCTCTTGTTTTCTTTTTAAGTACACATGGATAAGCACCTAATCTCATTGTAGCGCCTTTCATTTTTACTTTCGCTTGATCAGGCATAATATGTATAACATTATAAGAATTCCTTTTAGTAAACTCTGCACTATTTGCCTTTTTAAGTCCGCATACATTTCTAGCAAATTCGATTACAGCACATTGAAGACCTAAACAAATACCAAAAAATGGAATCTTATTCTCTCTTGCATACTGAATTGCCAAAATTTTTCCTTCTATTCCTCTTTCCCCGAAACCACCTGGTACCAATAATCCATGATAACCTTTAAGAATAGCTTCAGCACCTTTAGCTTCGACTTCTTCTGAGCTAATAAAATCTGCAATAACTTTTACATTATTTTCTGCTCCTGCATGAATAAATGCTTCTGAAATACTTTTGTATGCATCTTTATTCTCAACGTATTTTCCACAAACTGCTATTCTAACTTCTTCTTTGGCATTTTTAATTTTATCTACAAACGAAATCCATTCATCAAGATGAATATTAATATCAGGTAATTTTAATCTATCAAGTATAATTCTATCGAGTTCTTGTTCATAAAGAATAAGTGGCACTTCATAAATAGTAGAGCAGTCATATGCAGAAATTACCGCTTCGGTTTTAACATTAGTAAAGAGGGCAATTTTTTCTCTAATTTCTTTTGGCAATTTTTCTTCTGATCGGCATACCAATATATGCGGTTGTACACCTAATTCTAGTAGGTTTTTTACACTGTGTTGGGTCGGTTTAGTTTTAACTTCACCTGCAGAAGATATATAAGGAACAAGTGTAACATGAACGCTAATTGCATTTTTTCTACCCATCTCTAACATTATTTGTCGCATAGCTTCTATGAATGGTAAGCTTTCAATATCGCCTACTGTACCACCAATTTCTGTAATAACTATGTCATACTTACCTGTTTCACCTAAATATTTCATTCTTCTTTTAATTTCATCTGTAATGTGTGGTATAACCTGAACTGTCGCACCCAAAAAATCGCCTCTTCTTTCTCTTGTAATAACCTCATAATAAACCTGCCCTGTTGTTGTATTGTTTGCTCTTGACATATCTACATCAAGAAATCTTTCATAATGTCCCAAATCTAAATCCGTTTCAGCACCATCATCTGTAACATAAACTTCACCATGTTGAAATGGATTCATTGTTCCAGGATCTACATTAATATATGGGTCAAATTTTTGAATGGTGACACTATAGCCGCGTAACTTCAATAGAAGTCCAATTGAGGAGGCCGTTATACCTTTTCCAAGCGAAGAGACTACTCCTCCTGTTACAAAGATATACTTAACTTTCTTTTTGTGGGACATTATACTGTAACATTATGGTAGAAAATTTTGGAATGAAAAATAACAAAAATTGTTCATTTATCTATCATTCTTTGACAAAGAATGATAAAAAAATGAAAATTTTTACTCATCAATAGCGAAGTATTCATTATTTTTTGGAATTTTAATTAAATAAGTTTTTTTAGATTTGTTTGGTAGATAGTTTTCTCTGAGCCAGGGGTTAAGCAATTTTAATATTTTGTAATTAATATTATGTTCCTTTGCAAAAACAACAAGATCGTTAACTGAACTTTTAACTTTAATTTCCTTTGTTTCAATTGGTTTGTACAATTCCTCCTCTTTTAAAAAATATCCATATTTTTCAGGGTTATTCATAATTTCTTTCATAGCAATTATTCTTGCTACAAATCTATAGGTTTCTGTATTAAGAAAAAGATTATAATAATTTTTAGTTTTCTGACGACTTACCTGTATATCAATTCCATTCATTCCATAGTTATACGAAGCAGCTGCCAAAGTCCAACTTCTATATTTTGAGTACGCTTCTCTTAAATATTTACAAGCAGCTTCAGTTGATTTCTCTATATTATAGCGTTCATCTACTTCTTTAGTTACCTCTAAGCCATATTTTTTTGCGGTAGACTCCATTAACTGCCAAAATCCTACCGCCCCGGCTGGAGAAACTACATTAGACAAATTACTTTCTATTACCGCAAGGTATTTAAAATCCTCAGGTATTCCGTATTTTTTTAGTATTGGCTCAATTACAGGGAACCATCTATTAGCCCTCTTTATTGCTAAAATTGTGGATGAATACCAATAAACATTTACTAATAATTCCCTTTCTATTCGTTCTTTAACATCAATATCCTCCAAAGGTACTTTCTCTCCACAAAAATCTAATTCATGAGGTAAAGTAGGAACAAAGATTTTGTATTCAGAGGGTTCAACTTTTACGATTACTTGTTGAATATTCTTCCTTTCCTTAAAGGCAAGATAACTTAAAATTAATGAGGCTATGGAAACAAGAATTATTATAGATATACCTACCAATACAAGTGTATTTTTCTTTTCCATAAGGCAAGCAATACAAGAGAAAATAAAAAAAATAGAGCCAGCAAATTAATGCTGGCTCTATTTTTAGGATTTTATTCTTTTTTACCAAAAGCTATTTCTTCGAGCATAGCAGTTGTAACAGATTTAGGTCTTTCAATTGGGTATCCAAGAGCTCTTGCCCATATTATATTAGAGCAGACTCCTAATGCTCTTCCTACTCCAAATAAAACAGTATAGAAATCGTATTCTTTTACTCCATAATGCCACTGAATTACACCTGATTGAGCATCCACATTTGGCCATGGATTTTTAGCTTTTCCTTGTTCAAGTAAAATTGGAGGTACAACTTTGAATAACAGATCAACATACTTGAACAATGGATCATCGGGCATATGTTTTAAGCAAAATTCTCTTTGAGCCATATAACGTGGATCAGTTTTCCTTAAAACTGCGTGTCCAAATCCTGGTATAACTTTACCTGCCTTAAGAGTATCCCAAACAAATTGTTTCATTTCTTCTTCTGTAGGTACTTTACCACCCATAGCTTCCATAACGCCATGCAACCATCTCAATACCTCTTCGTTAGCAAGGCCATGTAAAGGTCCTGCAAGTCCATTCAGCATAGCACTAATTGAATAATAAATATCTGAAAGTGCACTTGCAACTAAGTGACCTGTATGTGCACTAACATTTCCACTCTCATGATCGCTGTGAAGTATAAAATAAAGTCTAGAAACGTCATCATAAGGTTTATCTATTCCCATCATTTTTGCAAAATTACCTCCAAAATCAAGATGTGCATCGCCAGGTATAATATCACCATCACGATATTTCCATCTATAAATATGAGCGGCAATTTCAGGTAGTTTAGCAAGTAAATTCATAGCATCTTCATAATAAGCTGACCAATAATCAGTTTTCTTCAATCCCTTTCTATATTCCTTAGCAAATACAGATTCTCTATGCATAGACATTACTGCTGTTGCAAACATTGTCATAGGATGAGAATCTTTTGGCATTGCATGAATGATATCAAAAACATAAGTAGGTACTTCTTTTCTTTGATTAAACTCATTATGAACATCTTCAACTTCTTTTTCTGTAGGTATATCTCCTGTTAATAGTAAATAAAACAATCCTTCAACATATGGCATTTCTCCACCAGGGGCCTTGGGTAATTTTTCAAGCACTTCTGGTATTGTCATTCCACGGAACCTAATACCTTCGTATGGATCCAAGTAAGAAATATCTGTAACCAAACATTTAATATCTCTCATTCCACCAATAACTTGATTAATTTTAACTTCATCTACTTTTACATCACCATATTCTTTCAACAACCTTTCCGTGCGGGGCCTTTCCTGAAGAATTTTTTCTAACAATTTTTCTTTTAAGGAAGCCATGTTATTCCTCCTCCAATTACTTTTTATTTACGAAATTAGGAATTTACAACTTAGAAGTATTAATGATTTCTTTTGCTATCTTATAAGCACTAAATACTGCGCTCTCTATTGTTGATGGCAATTCAGTATTTGTCCAATCACCTGCTAAAAATAAATTTTCAAATGGTGAAAAAATTTCTTTTCTTTGTTTAACAAAATCTTTGTCGGGTATAAATGTAGCTCTTTTCTCCTTGATAATTTTATAATCAATTACAAATTCACTTTTGAATATAGGAAAATATCTTTCTAAATTCGAATAAAAAAGAGATAGAATTTCTTTATCACTCTGTTTTATTAATTCTTCAGCTGCACTTGTTGTAAGGGAAATGTGTTTTCCATGATTAAATAACCAATGAATTGAGGAATCTAATAAACCATAGAATCTTTCATTAAATGGATTTTCTTTAAGCCACAAATGAACATTTAAAATAGGGGAATACTTAAATTCTGGTATGAACGAAAAGTCTTTGTAATACGAGTTTTCTATTTTAATCTTTCTTAATGAGTATTCAGGTATACAAGAAATTATATAATCATACTCATTAAAAACTGTGTTATTAGTTATTACTTTGATAATCTTATTACCTTCGGCAACAAGTTTAACTACTTTTTGTGATGTTAATATTTTTCCACCAAACTTTTCAATAAATTCTTTTGCCTTGTTAACATAGAAGTTATTTAAATCATAATGTGGGATTATCAACAAGTAAGATTTATGCCCACTATTAAACATTTTTTTAATTGCATTCACAAAAATATGAGCAGAAGCTTTATTAATCTTAGTATTCAGCGTTGCAATAGCTATTATTTCCCAAAAATTTTTAATTGACTCATTAGACTGTTTATTAACTCTTAACCACTCTTCAACAGTATAATTTTCTAGTGAATCTAAACGTGTAAAAAAATTTTTTATTAATAACTTAATGATATTTAATCTCGCTCTCCTAGATATTGCCCTATAACCAAAAAACCCTAAAATTAAGTTGATTGGATAAATTGAAGGAACAGTTTTTAATTGAAAAATCCTTCCGTTACTATCGACAAAATTTACCTTTAGAATTTCTGGGAAATTAAAATCACTTAATGCATTTATTTTATTTAATAATTCTAAGGTAGTTTTGTAACAACCCATTAATATATGTTGCCCATTATCAAAGTAATCATCATACTTGGGTTCATAAAGAGCATAAGCACGTCCTCCCAATTTAGGGCTAGCTTCTAACAAAGTAATTTGAAATCCCTTCTCGGCAAGAAAAACAGCACTACTTAAACCTGCAAAGCCTCCTCCAATTATCAAACATCTTTTCATTAATACACAAGACTATATTTTGCCCATACACCAAATGAGATTGCTGCCTTTTCAATTGTGCTTACTTTAATCTGTTTGTTGAAAACATCAAAGTTAGCAGCTTGTATTTTTTTAAGAAGTTTAAGATATATATGTTGCATAGCACGTGCAGGGAATAAGGAAGGTTTATCTTCATAATTAATCGACTCTTCAGCTTTCAAAAAGTATTGATGTGCCCTTTCACTTTCAAATGCCATAAGTTTTCTAAATCTATCATTGTATAGTTTTTGAATTAGTTCTTCTTCACTATAGTTAAATTTAATTAAATCTTTTTGTGGTATATAAATTCTTCCTTTTTCAATATCTTTACCAACATCTCTTAAAATATTCGTAAGCTGCATTGCAATACCAAGATTAACAGCGTAATCTTTAGCCGATTTATCTTTATATCCAAAAATTTCTATACACATAAGTCCAACTGTAGAAGCAACTTTATAACAGTATTGAACTAAATCGTCAAAACTAAAATATCTTTTTCTCTGTAAGTCCATTTCCATTCCAGAGATTAATTCAAAGAAAGGTTCTATAGGAATATTAAAGTGTCGAATAACGTGATTCAGCTTATTTAGTAAGTGATATTCTGAGTTGCCCTTTAGAGCTTTTTCAAATTCTATTTTCCATTTTCTCAGTCTTTCGTATTTTATTTCTTCAGCTTCTTCGCCTTCATCAACAATATCGTCAGTTTTTCTGCAAAAAGCATAAATTGTATTCATAGCATCTCGTTTATGAGAAGGCAACAAACTAAATGCATAATAAAAACTGCTTTTACTTTCCTTTGATATTATATTGGATTCGTCTTTCATAAAGTACTTAGTGATTTATAAAGCAACTTTATTAAATCATGCTTAGTTAATATAGGTCTTTTATTTAAAGTATCATATTCAATCTCTTCTATTTTCTTTAAAATTTCTCTTCCTCCTAGGATTGTAAGTTTTATTTGTAATTTTAATCTTCCACTAAGATACTTTAAAATTTTTTCTCCTCTATTGTAAAATTCTCTTGTCCTTTCTATTTGTAGTTTCATAAGCCGTTTAAAGTTAACATTATTTTTTTTTAACTCAAAAATATTTTCGTTAACTTCATATTGAATCATTTCATCAAGGGGGATATAGATTCTGCCTTTTTCATAGTCCTGTAATATATCCTGATAAAAATTTGTAAGTTGTAAGGCAGTACATATTGAATCCGAATAACTAATTATTTCATTATCCCGTATATTAAATAATTCAAGTATTAGCCTTCCTATAGGATTTGCTGATCTCTGACAATAGCTTATGACTTCCTCGAATGTTTTATATCTATTTTTTACTACATCTTGTTCAAATGCACTTAGTAAATTAAAGAAATTATTAACTGATAATCTCTTATTATCAATTGTATTTTTTAATGCATGCCAAAAATCATTTTCAAAATTTCCATTTAATGCAGCAATAAAATTTTTTTTATAGTTTTCTAACAACATTAATCTAAAATCGACTGGATAGTTTCCCTCGTCGGCCATATCATCAGCTTGTCTTGCAAATTGATAAATTATTGCTACATGTTTTCTAATTTTTAAAGGTAACAAAATTGAAGCTACAGGGAAATTTTCGTAATGACTAGATGTAAACTTAACAGCATTTTTATATGCTTTACCTAAATTATAAACTTTTTTCATTTTTAATAATCCTTTTAAAAACAAGATAAAATAAAATACTCAACAAGACTAAAACTATTAACAATACAAAAACGTACAAACCCGAAAATTTTTTGTTTCTTTCGAATGTTACACTCATTACTTTTTTATGCAATAAAGACATTAAAGAAAATGACCACTTTACTTTATTTGAATCTGAGTAAATTTCACTTGAGTTTGCAGAAATAATTTTTGAAGGAAGTATCAATTCATAGTTCCATCTATATTGAGAAAGTAAAAGAGTTATAATACCATATTCTTTACTATTCATTTCTGAATCATAAAATATTTCGCGATAGTAAATAAAATTTCCATCCTTATCTTTTGAAAAAGTAATTTTACCCAATAAACCTTTTAGTGGGCTATAATTGTTTAATTTTAACAATTGCTCGGTTGATGCAAAATTAAGTTTTGTTTCAATCCAAACGTAATTATCCTTTAAGTAAGTCTTACAACTTATTAATTCTATTCCCTCTTTGTTTGAAAATATTTTCCTTATAGAGTCTGCATTAAAATTTTTCAATTCACCTTTCTTTAATTTTATACTAAAAATTTCCCTATTAATGCGAGCATAAAAAACAAGTTCGCCAGAGCCATCATCATTTAACTTCATTTTTTCAAAGTATTCTATGCAGCCTTGTAAAAAAATAACAAGTATGTATAAGATAAATTTTTTCATGTTAGCTTAATTTGGTAATCAAGATACATTCATAAATTATTATAAAAGGAACGTTGAGATAATTTATAATCGATATTTTTTAGAAAAATTACAGTAAGGGAACAAATTTGGAGAATTTTGTGGGTTGTGCCCGGAACAGGACTCGAACCTGCACGGCGTTACCGCCACTAGCTCCTGAAGCTAGCGTGTCTACCAATTCCACCATCCGGGCAAATTTATATTTCAAAAATAATCACAAACTAGATGAACAAAAAATATGTGTTAATTACATAAAATTCACCTTCCAAAACCATTACCGAAAACTGTGTCGGGTTTAATAATCTTAGCATCACTTATTGCATCATAGCTTGATGGTAAATTTTTAATATTAGCGATATCAACATATACACCACCCCTACAATCATTCGAATAAAGTCGAGGATTTCCATATTCAAAAATTGATTCCCTACAAAATTTAACGGGTACTACATTACCACTTGACGGAGGTTGAAAATCCTCTAAAGGAAGCTTCAACTGTTCATAAACATCATGCATAAAAATTGCCCAAATTGGTAAGGCCGCTCTAGCTCCTTGTCCATACTCTCCGGTAAACGAAATTCTCTGATCATCAAATCCCACCCAAACACCAGCAACTAGTTGTGGTGTAAATCCAACAAACCACGCATCTGCATAATCCTGTGTTGTTCCTGTTTTACCTGCAGCTGGTCTTTGAAAATTAAATCTATATCTTGCAGCTACACCTGTACCTTGATCTATTGCTGTTCTCATCATATCGGTTACTATGTATGCTGTTTCTTCTGAGATCGCTTCTCGTGATTCTGATGTAAATTTATCAATCAACATTCCATCTTTATCTTCTATTTTTAAGATAGAAATTGGTTCATTATAAATTCCATGATTAGCTAAGGTACCATAAGCTGCAGTTAATTCAAGAGGAGTCACAAGAGAAGTTCCAAGTGCAATAGATGGATAAAGCTCAAGCTTACTTTTTATTCCCATTCGTTCTGCTATTCTACCTATCTCTGGGAGTGGAGCATAGTTTTCTACTATTAATCTTGCTGCAACAATATTTATTGAATAAGCTAATCCTTGTCTTAATGTTGTAAACCCTCCTGTTGATAAGTCAAAATTTTGAGGGCTCCAACCATTATAATTAAATGGTTGGTTCAAGATAGGATAGGCTGGATATAGTCCTCTATCGATAGCTACAGTATAGACAATTGGTTTAAATGCCGAGCCTGGTTGTCTACGAATTTGAGTAACATGATTTAATCCATATAAAAATCTTTGATTTCTACCACCTACCATAGCTCTAATTTCACCTGTCTTAACATCTAAAACAACAAAACCAACCTCAATATTTTTTGCAGCATTTTTTACAGAATCAATAAAAGACGGGTTATTCTTTAGTTTGTAATAGATACTTTTTCTTTCAGTTTCATTTTTTGCAGTCTTATATTCAAATTTATCTTTTATCGCTCTGTCTATTAAATCATCTATAACGCCTTTATATTTTTCCCAGCTCCATGCTTTATCAAATTGCTTTTGGAATTCTGATAAATGAACTTGTACGGCATTATTTGCGATTCTTTGCATTCTACTGTCGAGTGTAGTATATATATTTAATCCATCACGATATAAATCATACCCATATTTTGCACAAATTTTTTCCATTTGTTGTCGTACATACTCAACAAAATGAGGGGCAATAGTGCCTCGAATCCCTTGTTCAATTCTTTTATAAGATAGTTTAATTGGTTTTACTTTTAACCTTTCATATTCTTCTTCGCTTAGATAACCCATTTCAACCATATTTTTTAATACAAGATTCCTTCTCATAATTGCTCTATCATATTTTTCATATGGGTCATAATAAACCCACGACTTAAGAAGTGCAATAAGTAGCGCGGCTTCATCTATAGTTAGCTCTTTGACATCTTTATCAAAATAAACTTTAGCAGCCATTGCAATTCCGTATGCTCCATGTCCAAACCATTGTACATTAAAATACATTTCAAGTATTTCTCTTTTTGTATAAGTTTTTTCAATCTGAACAGCTGTTATCCACTCTCTTATTTTTCTTATTATTGTATCAAACAATGATTCATTTTGCATTTTTAATTCATAAAGATTTTTTGCAAGTTGTTGAGTAATTGTACTTGCTCCTTCTCTCTTAAACAAAAATATATTCTTTATCATCGCCTTAATAAAACGACTCAAATCAACTCCCCAGTGGTCATAAAACTTTCTATCCTCAGTTGCAATTAATGCATGAATTACATATGGAGGAATACTATCAATACTAACTTCAACTCTGTTTTCCTTAAAAAATTGCCCAATTAACTCTCCATCAATACTATAAACATTACTAGCAAGTTGAGGTTTTGGATTTTCAAGTTCATCTAGTGATGGTAGTCCTTCGAAAATATACTTAACAAGCAAGATAAAAGCTGTTAAAAAAATTAATCCCGTAAAAAAAATAAAATACCAAAACGTTTTACTTTTCTTTTTCTTTTTAAGAGGGACTTGACTTTTCATCATACTTATTCCCAATCAATTATTTCAAATTGATTTGTAAATTTACCATAACATGGTTTTTCTAACCATGAACCAAGGTTTATATATATTCCATGTTTATATCTATTAAAAGTTCTTACATGAGAATGGCCAAACACTACATAATCGTAACCCGAGTCAATCTTTTCTTTTGCAATATCGAAAAGATTATCCTCTTTATGTTTCCGTGAGTTATAATGTCTACTAGTTTTACTTGAAAAGCTTGCAATTTTAATACCTAAGTCTGGATGAATTAGAGAATAAATTCTTTGCAGTAATTTATTTCTAAGAAAAGATTTTAAAATTTTATAACCCACATCATTTTTAATTAATCCATCACCATGTCCTATAAAAAATTTTTTACCATTTAAATCAACTGTTAAAGGTTTGTAATAAAGAAAAGCCCCTATCTCTTTTTCAAAAAAATCCACGTGAAGAAAGTCATGGTTTCCAATGAAGTAATGTATTTTCTTACCATTTTCAGAAAACTCTTTCATAGCAGCATAAATTCTGTAAAAGCCTTTTTGAATAACTCTTTTATACTCAAACCAATAATCGAACAAATCACCCATTATAAATAACTCATCACAGTTATCTGTAGCAAATTTTAGAAAAGAAATTAATTTTTTTTCTTTCTGATTTTCTATTTCTTTAGAATCAAGTCCCAAATGTAAATCTGAGATAAAAAAATATGTTTTAATATTTTCCATTTAGATTATCTTGCTGTTTTAAATTCTGCAAGAAGCCATTTCTCTGGGTCAACTTCTATTTTTACTGGTTTATTTAAGGTATAAAATTCAAATTTACTATTTCTTTCTTTTACATAAAAACTTTTAGTTAATGGTTGGTCATCGTTTTCAAAATAAATTTTAATATCGAAAGGAAATTTATATACATCATAACCAGTTTGAAGTTGATTTAATTGAAAAACAACTTTGTACATATTACCTTCAAAGTTTACGTCCCAATTATATTCGGACTCAATAATACCTTCTCCCTTGTAAACCCACTGATCAAAGAAGAAATCTAAATTTTTGTTAGAAACTTTTTCGCATACATTTTGAAAATCTTCTGTAGATGCATTTTTATATTTATATGTTTGAAAATATGTTCTAAGAATTTTAAAAAAGTTAGAATCACCAACTTCTCTTCTTAACATATGAAGTACCCATGCACCTTTATTATAAACTAAATTGCTAAACAAATTATTTTCTGGATTATACAAAGTTCCATATGAAAATTTTCCACGTTTAGTATTTAAGGTAGATTGTAAAGCATTTTTTCCCGCCTGAAATTCCCAATATAACGCCTCTGAATAAGTAGCAAATCCTTCATTAAGCCAAATATCTTTCCATGTCTTTGGCCCAACAGCATTTCCCCACCAATGATGAGCTAATTCGTGAATCAACATATCCTGAAAAAATCTCTTCCCAGTTATAAACCTTGAACCAATGCCTGTAATTGTCTGATGTTCCATAGCCCCATATTCCCACAAAAATTCTGCTACTGCATATTTTTCTTTTAAAAAAGGATAAGGACCAAAAAGTTTTTCGAAAGTATAAATATACTTAGGATGATCAGAAAAATCCTTAATTGCATCTTCAAATTTATTAGCAAGTGCATAATAATAAAGGTCAAGGGTATCATTTGTAATTGAAACATATTTTTGATTATATGATTTGTATTTACCAGAATAAATAGTAATAAGATATGTAGAGATTGGATAAATTGTTTTCCAATGGTAAGTTTTTTTAGAATTATTTGATAATACTCTTATCAATTTGCCATTTGATAAAGAAACATAAGAAGAATCGTTAGTAATGTATATATCTGCTAAAGCTTTGTCGTCTGGTTTATCGACGCATGGAAACCAAGTTGATGCATAAAAAGGTTCACTAATAGTGTAAACAAAACTTTCTCCTTGATTATCTTCAAAACAAAAAGACCCAAATCCCAAATTTTTAGGTTCGCCTTCATAGACTATTTTAATTTCAGATGTATCTTTTAGAATTCCTTTAGTATAAAAATGAATAATTGTTTCATCCCTCTCGTATTCTATTTTTTGATCATTAATTCTTACATCCAAAATTTTTAGGTTATCATAAAAGTTAATATCTATTTTTTCTGCATTTTTATTATTTATCGCAAACTTTATTAAGACTTTTCCTTTAATCGTTTTACTCTCAGGCAACAGTTCTATATGTATGCTATAATGAAGTACATCAATTATAGCTTGAGTTTTAGGATTATACTTCTCTATAAAATGACTACTTAATACAGGAACTTTTTGTGAACCCCTAAATAAGTTTGTAAAACCATATTGAGAAAGTATAATTTTTTTTGCTAAAGGTACAATAATTATTAATGAGACAAGTATAGAAATAAATCCTATTATTAATGCAGTTCTTAAAGGATTTTTATCTAGCTTCATATTTATTTACAAACAAATAATCTATAGATATTTCAAAGTTAATCATTTATTAAATTGCCAATCAATTTTTAATTAAATATATTTTATGTAAAGACTGGAGGTTGCCATGAGAAATTATGCTGGTTCCGAAATTTTAAGAAAAACGTTAACAATGATATTAGCTGGAGGACAAGGTGAAAGGCTCTATCCTCTTACAAAAGAAAGAACCAAGCCTTCAGTCCCATTTGGTGGGAAGTATAGAATAATTGACTTTACTTTATCAAATTGCTTAAACTCTGGATTTAGAAAAATTTATGTATTAACTCAGTATAAATCAGACTCTTTAAATCGTCATCTTTATGAAGCATGGAACATTTTCAATCCTGAATTAGGGGAATTTATTTACTCAATTCCTCCACAATTCAAAACAGGAAGAGAATGGTATTTAGGTACTGCAAATGCAATTCACCAAAACTTCAATTTGATTTTAGATAATGTTTATGAATGGCTATTAATTTTATCTGGCGACCACATCTATAAAATGGATTATTTAAAAATGATTCAATACCACATCGAAAAAAAAGCAGCATTAACATTGTCTGCTATCGATATACCAAAATATGAAGCAAATAGATTTGGAGTTTTAGAAGTTGATTCAAACTATTGTGTAACATCATTTCAAGAAAAACCTAAAAATCCACCTGTGATTCCCGACAAACCTGATTACTCATTTGTAAATATGGGAATTTATGTTTTCAACGTTTCTGTAATTAAGGAAGTTATGAATAGAATGGAAGCTGAAAAAGTACCTAATATAGATTTTGGAAAAAATGTAATTCCTTACATGATTAAAAATGATTATCATGTTCAAGCTTATAGATTTGTTGATGAAAACAAAAAAGAGCAACCTTATTGGGTAGATGTAGGAACTATCGAAAGCTATTACGCAGCGAGTATGGACTTAATAAGTGTAAACCCACATTTTAACCTTTACGACCAAGAGTGGCCACTTAGAACAGAGCAACGACAATTTCCACCAGCTAAAACTGTTTCACACGAAGGAGAAAGAGTAGGTCGTGCAATAAATTCACTTATAACCGATGGAACAATTATTTCTGGAGGATTAGTTGAAAGATCAATCCTTGGTTTTAACGTTCGTGTAAATAGCTATACTTACATTACAGACTCAATTATTATGGACAACTGTAATATTGGCAGACACTCAAGAATTCGTAGAGCAATAATCGACAAAAACGTTATTGTTCCAGAGGGCACTGAAATAGGCTTTGATCCAGAAGCAGACAAAAAAAGATTTACAGTTTCTGAAACAGGAATTGTTGTTATTCCAAAGAATTATAAATTCAATTGAAAGGTAGTATCTTGTTCACCTCCTAAGTAATTAAGTCACTTGCTTAAATACGCTTATCAAAATTCTAAAAATGAGCATTTACCCCTCTCAAGTATGAGTTAATTTCTTTATCTCTAATCAATAGCCGTGTATTAAAGCTTTGTTCTAAACTATTTGTATTTACTCTTATAAATCTTGCATTTATCTTTGAAGTATAATTTTTATTTTCATTTAAGATATGAACCCACTATTAGAAGATAAATTAAAAAATCTCCCTGCTTTACCTGGCGTATATCAATTTAAAAATGATAAAGGAAAAGTCATTTATGTAGGTAAAGCAAAAAACTTAAGAAATCGTGTTCGTTCTTATTTTCAAAAAAACATTGATTCACCTAAAACTGCTGCACTCGTTTCAAAAATTTCTGATATTGAATTAATTGTAACAGATAATGAAATAGAAGCTTTAGTTCTAGAAAACAATTTAATTAAGGAATTAAAACCTCGCTACAATATTAACTTAAAAGACGATAAATCATACCCATACATTAAAGTCACTAACGAACCTTATCCGCAAATTTACCCTACAAGGAATGTCGTTAATGATGGTTCAAAATATTTTGGTCCTTATACCGATGTAAAAAATATGAAGCAATCACTCAGATTGATAAATAAGATTTTCAAGATTAGAAGTTGCAAATATGAAATAACTGAAGAAGCAATTCAGAAAAAGAAGTTTAAAGTATGTCTTGATTATCACATAAAAAAATGTGATGGTCCATGCGAAGGTCTAATTTCGCAATATCAATACAACCAAATGGTAAATCAAGTCATTAAAGTATTGCGTGGAAAAACTGATGATTTAATTGAAGAGTTAAAGCACCAAATGAATGAAGCTGCATCCAAATTAGAATTTGAAAAAGCTGCGGAACTTCGCGATAGAATTGAACAACTTCAAATCTATTCATCTAAACAAAAAGTTGTTTCAACAGATTTGGAAGATAAAGATATCATAAGTGCTGCATATGAAGGGAAAGATGTGGCAGCAACAATTTTAAATATTCGTTCTGGAAAACTTGTAGGAAAAAGACAATTTGCACTTACTACTGAAGAAAATGAAGACATAAATCAGATTTACTCTGCAATAATAAAGTTTTATTACAATGAGTATGTTGAAATTCCAAAAGAAATTATAATTGAAGTTGAACCTGAAGATTCTGATACTTTAATTGAATGGTTAAATAAAAGAGCTATTAAAAAATGTAGATTTATTATTCCCCAAAAGCAAAGCGAGGCAAAAGCCCTTTTAATGATGTGCAAACAAAATGCACAATTGTATCTTGAAGAAATTCAACTTCAGAGAATGAAAAAAGAAGGAAGTGTTCCATATGTTCTTTCAGCTCTTCAAAGAGACTTGAATCTAAAAAAACTTCCAAGAAAAATTGAATGTTTTGACATATCAAATTTGCAAGGTAGTGATTCTGTTGCAAGTATGGTAGTTTTTATTGATGGCAAACCAAAAAAAAGCTTATATAGAAAATTCATTATTAAAACTGTAGATGGCCCAAACGATTTTGCAAGTATGCAAGAAGTTATTTACAGACGTTATAGTAAAATATTAGAAGAAAACGAAACAATGCCTGACCTAATTATGGTAGACGGAGGTAAAGGTCAGCTTTCAAGTGCTATTGAAGCATTAAAAAATCTTGGAATCAAAGATTACGAAATAATTGGACTTGCCAAAAGACTTGAAGAAATTTACTTACAAGACGAATCGGAACCGTTACTAATTCCAAAAACATCATCAAGCTTAAAATTGCTTCAGCAAATTAGAGACGAAGCTCATCGTTTTGCAATCACATTTCATAGGGAGAGAAGAAATAAAAGAACATTTACAAGCGAACTTCTTGAAATAAAAGGTATAGGAGAAAAAATTGCACAGAAACTTTTATCTAAATTTAGCATTGAAGAAATAAAAAATTTAGAAGAAGAAAAATTAGCTGAAATTATTGGCAAAGCTAAAGCCAAATTAATTTTTGAATATTTTCACAAAAAAACTATTTTCGAAAACAAATAAAAAGCCAGATCAAATAGACCACCCAGGCACGATACTTACCGTTGCTTCCTTCCGGACCTGGCGGGGTTGGGTATCTACCTGCCGGTCTTTGATCTGGCATAAACTTATACTACTATTAAAACTTTCGGGTGTAAATATATAAATTAAATTTACTCTATAAAATGCATCTTTAAGTTTTCTGCTCCTTTTTTTTAGCTGCTGGGAATAAAATATTATTAAGTATTAATCTATAACCTGGTGAATTTTTATAGAGACTTAAATCTGTAGGTGGATCTCCCACGGCATGTTGGTAATCTTCTGGATCATGCCCGCCATAAAAAGTAAAAGTTCCTCTTCCATAATTCCCATGAATATACTTCACTTGGTCTGTACCAGCTCGTTCTGCAAGGATATATACTGAATTTTTAATATATTTTTTTCTAAACATTGTAGTCTGGCCCATAAAACCATGAATTACATTTACATGATTTTGAGTTAACATAGTTGGTACAGGGTCATATTTTGCAGAGAATTCAAAAAGTGTAAAATAGTCATTTTGTTCAGTTCCTATTTCAGAAGGTTGGATATCAATATCACTGTATTCATAAATTAAAGGGTTCATCTCAAGTTTAAAATCCTGAAAAGCTAAAGTTTGAGAAAAATCGAGCTTAGATTGTGCATTTGGGTCTGGTGGGTCACCATCATACATTTTATCAACAATATCTACATTTAGCGCTGAAAGTGCAATATCATAGGTATCTGTAGCAGAACACATTGCAAATAAAAACCCACCTTGGCCAACATAATTTTTTATAGCAACCACTACCGCCTTTTCCATATCAGATACTTTTTTGAAACCAAGTTTTTTTGCTTCATTTTCATAAATTTTTTGCTGTTCTATGTACCACGGAGCATTACTAAAAGATGCATAAAACTTTCCATACTGTCCTGTAAAATCCTCATGATGAAGATGTAACCAATCATACTTCTCTAAGTCACCCCTTAAAATTTCTTCAACCCAAACTCTATCATATTGAACTTCTGCATAATCGAGTGCAAGGGTGACTGCATCATCCCACGGCTTAAAATTTGGAGGAACATAAACGGCAATTTTAGGAGCTTTTTCAAGTCTAATGACCTCCATGTTCTGATCTTCACTTTGAACCAATGAGTAAACTTGAACAGCTTCTTGCTGCGATAATGTTTGAAATGCAACTCCCTTTAGTCTACATTTTGCTGCTAATTTATCAGAATAATCAAACATAAACGAGCCACCTCTATAGTTTAACAACCAATCACCTACCATACCTTCTTTAAGCGCATTATAAGCTATACCATAAGCCTTAAGATGGTCAGTCTGTTGTAAATCCATATAAATAAGAATTTTTGCTTGAGCAAGGATTAGAGTGGATAAACAAATATAAATCAGAAAAAATTTATTCATATAATTATAATCAAGTTTTAACAAAAAGAAATGTTTGTGTTTTTAAAACTTTTGCGCCTTCTTTATTACTTAACGACCAAGTCGCAAAGTATTCAAAGAAGGCGCATAAATAGTTTATATATTATGCAATTTTTCTATCAGATTCTATATAAACAGGTTTCTCACCTTTAACAACTACATCACGTGTAATAATACATTTATCAACATTTTCCATTGTTGGAATTTCATACATTACATCAAGAAGAATTCCTTCCACAATAGAGCGTAGAGCACGTGCACCTGTTTTTCTTTCTATAGCTTTTTTAACAATTTCATCTAGTGCAAGTGGATCAAATTCCAATTCGACCCCTTCGAGTGCAAACAATTTTTTATATTGTTTTATAATTGCATTTTTTGGTTCAGTTAATATGTTTCTGAGTGCTCTTGGGCTTAATGAATGAAGAGGTGCTATTACAGGTAACCTACCAACTAATTCAGGAATTAAACCAAACTTTATTAAATCTTCCGGTTGAACTTTTTGAACAAGATTATCTTTATCAATTTCTTCTGCTTTTGATACATCAGTATCAAATCCTATTGGATTGCGATTTATTCTTGAAGCAATAATTTTTTCAATTCCTTCAAAAGCTCCACCACAAATAAATAAAATATTTTTTGTATTAACATTTATAAGGCTTTGCTCAGGATGTTTTCTACCACCACGGGGGGGTACACCAGCTATGGTTCCTTCTAATATTTTGAGTAATGCCTGTTGTACTCCTTCTCCTGAAACATCTCTGGTAATAGAAACACTTTCACTTTTTCGTGCTATTTTGTCTATCTCGTCAATGTAAACAATACCTTTCTGTGCTTTTTCAAGATTATAATCTGCCGCTTGTAGTAATCTAACTAAAACTGTCTCCACATCATCCCCAACATAACCTGCTTCTGTTAATGTAGTTGCATCTGCAATAGCAAATGGAACGTCAAGAATTCTTGCTAGTGTTTGAGCTAAAAGAGTTTTTCCCACGCCAGTTGGGCCAATTAAAAGAATATTACTTTTTTCAATTTCAACATCATCAACATCGAAATAAGAAGAAGGTGCATTGATTCTTTTATAATGATTATAAACTGCAACAGCTAATATTTTTTTAGCAAGTTCTTGATCAACAACATATTCATCAAGACTCTTTTTAATAAGTTCTGGTGTCAGAGATAGACTTATTGTGTCCTTTTTATGAAAAGTTGCAGTATTATTCTTCAATATTTCTACACTTGTTTTTATACATATATCACAAATGTAAACATCTGGTCCAGCAACCATACTTGTTACTTCACTACCATCTCTACCACAAAAAGAACACCTTATAGTTTTTGGTTCTCTATGATAAGCCATATTTATCCATTATTTATTTGTAAATTATTTAAATAATCTCTTGCCTGGTCAAAATATAATGAATTTGGGAATTTCTCAAGAAGTTTTTGATAAATTTGGCTCGCTTTTGTTCTATCTTTAACTCCATATTGATATATTTTCCCTAAAAGTAATAATGCTTTATCAGCAAAAATTCCATTTTTTTCAGCAATATCTTCTAATATCTTTAACGAAGTTGGAATATCGCTAACAACCAATAATAATTCAGCTATTTTATAGTTAGCATAATCATTTAATAAAAATAAATTCAAATTTGCAGCTAATGGTTTTAATTCCTCAATTGCTAAAGAAAATTTTGATTGAAAGGATAATAAATCTGCCAATGCATATTTACTAAGATTAATTGAGTCTTTTCTACAAAAATTAATTAACGATAAAAGCTCTATAGCATCATTTGCAAAATCATTTGATAAATTTTTGGTTGTTTCATCTAAATATTTAATTGTTCCTGCAAAATTAGATTTCCAGAAATTTATCTTTGCTATAAAATAATTTGCTTCTGCTTTTTGCTCCATATTTGTTCGATTATTCATTAATACTTTTTCAAAAAGGGAATTTGCATCATCAAGCTGATCATTTAATATGGCAATTATCCCTCGCCTTAAAAACGAAAATATGGAAAACTCTGTATTAGCACCCCTTAGATTTATTAACGTATATAAGCTATCGGCTTTCTTATAATCTAATAATCTATTAAAATAAATTTCTGCTATTCTGTATAATATTTCTATTCTATTAAGATTAACAGAAGAATCTTTTATTAGACTTTCATAAGTCTTTATTATTCCATTGAATTCATTTTGATAAATTATTTTTTTGCTTTGTATCGGTTTCCACGATTCTAATTCACTTTGATATTTTTTATTCAAAATTTCCTCCAACGCCGTAGAGTGATAAAATTTAATCAAAGCACTTTGCAAAGAACTAGGAAAATTTTTCATTAAATATTCATATGCTTTTAAAGCTACTTCATATTCACCATTTAACTGTGCGCTTCTTGCAAAAGATAAAATTGTATTTCCATTCCCTTTAATTTTATTTTCATAATCAACTAAAATCTTAAATGCAGAATCGTAGTCGCTATTCAGTGAATAAATGTAAGATAATAAATCATACAGATTAGGGGTTTTGTCATCTTTAATTTTATTTTTTAATGTTTCTATAAATTGTATAAGAGCAGCTTTATTATCAGAATATAAACTAAGTTTTGATTTTATATTTCCAAGTTGATCTGGTTTTCTTATTAACAACTCGTAATACTCATTTGCAGCTTCAGAAAATCTCATATTTGCTAAATAGACATTTGCAAGATCAAAAGAAAATATTTCAGGTTCATCAGTATTTTTTTTTCCTCTTTGAAGAATTTCGATAGCTTTTTCAAACGCTCTATTTTCGATTGCATAATTTGCAATTATTCTATAAGTAACAACAGAACCAGGGCTTACGTTTAATCCTTTTTCCCATACTTCATAAGCTTTTACAACATTATCTGACATAAAATAAACAGAACCAAGTAGGCCGTATAAGTTTATGTCTTGTGGTGACTGATTAATTTTACTCTCGATTAATGAAATTGCATCAGGATATTTTTTCTGCTTAAGAAGAATTCTTGTAAGAGAATCAAAGTAAGAATAATTCCAAGGCTGCAAGTTTGTTAGTTCACGAAGAATTGCCTCGGCCTTTTCTAGCTGTCCTGCATCCTCGTAGCTTAAGGCAAGTTGGAATTTATTATCGTAATTTAAATCTATTTGAGCAGCTAATTTCAGTGATATAAAAAGAAATCCCAGCCAAAAAATTATTTTATTCAAAGTAATTCTCGTAAAAGATATTTCCAATATTCAATATCTTATTAGGGTCAAAAACTAACTTTATCTTTGCCATCTGTCGAATAATATTTTCATCGTACATTTTCAAAAAGTACTCACGTTTCAATTTCCCTATTCCATGTTCAGCAGATATCGTACCTTTTAATTCAACTGCTCTATTACAAATTTTCATATAAATGTCTTTTGAAACATCATATTCTTCTGAGTTTTCCGGTAGCATATTTAAATGCATGTGAGAGTTACCGAAATGACCATATACAACATACTTTAAACCGTTACTTTCAACTAATTTTTTTGTTTCATAATAAAAATCTTTGAAAACATCATCAGGCACCGCTACATCTGTCCCAACTTTTTTTAATTTTCTTTGCGATATATATTCATTTACTTTCCACGCAATAGCATGACGAAAATCTTTAAATTTCTCCTGTTCTTTTTTATCTGAAGCAATCCAGGATTCCTCTTCCATGCCATTATATTTATTAATAAGTTCCATCCATTCAGAGATAATTTCTTCTTCGTCTTTATCAATTTCCTGTTCAAACCAGACAGCTGCTTTAGAATTTTGTGGAATACTTGGATAATCTTTGGAAAGGAACTCTAACGTATAAAAATCAAAAAATTCTAAACCTCTTGCAGAGATAAACGAATCTTTAAAGTCATAATTTTTTTTCGATAAAGACCTCGCTTCGTTAATAAAATTTAGTGCATTATCTTCATCATCAAAAAAGACAACGCAAGAAAGTATATTTTCAGGAAGTTCAATTAATTTCAATTTTATCTCGGTAATAATTCCTAACGTACCTTCCGAGCCTATAAACAAGTCTATCAAATCCATATCTTTTTTGCAGTAATATCCGGCAGCATTTTTCGTTTTAGGCATTTCAAATTCGGGCAATTCAAAATTTATTAACTTTCCATTTTCGGTTTTTAATTGTGCATAGTAGCCTTCTGCAAAAAAATTTCCTCTTTCAATTTGCAAAATATCACCATAAGGCAGTAGAATTTTTAGCGCAATTACAAAATCTCTTGTTGGACCATATTTAAAGGTTCTTGCACCAGAGGCATTAGTTGCTACATTAGCTCCTATGTGACATAATCTTTCAGTAGGATCAGGTGGGTACAATAATTTTTTTTCTTCAACATATTCCTGAAAATCTTTTAATATCACTCCGGGTTGTATAACTGCGTATTTCTCTTTTTCGTTAACTTCCAAAATTTTGTTCATATTCATCATTGAAACAACAATTCCACCTTCAGGAACTCTACCACCAGTTAACCCCGTACCATTTCCTGAAACAGTTAATCTTATTTTATTTTCATTACAATGTTTAAGTATTTCCAGTATTTCAGTTTCATTTTCAGGAAAATATACTGCATCACATTTACCTTTATAATTTGATGCATCAGTTAAAAAATCCTGTATTTCATCTTGCTTTGTTTTAATTATCATAACACCTTAAATTTTTTTGTGAATTAATCAATTATTCTTCCATGTTTTTTCATAATTTCTTCCCAAGTCTCAAAGTCAAGTTCTTCAGATTCATCTATTAACAATATTGGAATATCATCTTCAATTCTATATCTTCTTCTTGTATTTTTATCTGTAGAGACAAGATAATTGCCATCAAGAATCAAATCTGCCTTTGATAAAGGACAACATAATATTTCTAATAATTCTTTAGATATCATAAAACAATACCCTTCAGTATTACTGTAAAAAAATTGGCTTAAAAAAGTTACAGTTGTAGTTTCTTCCTTGCTTCTTCTGCAATTTCAGCAGAAACAAGGATTCTTCCGCAGGATTCACAAGAGTAAATTCTTTTGTTTTGTTTAATTTCTATTTGTCTTTGTGGTGGAACGACATTATGGCACCCAGAGCATGCAGAACGAACTATAGTAACAACTGCTTTACCACCGAGAGCTTTACGTATTCTCATGTATGTTGCATAATCAGGTTTTTTTACCTTCGCGGCTATTTTCTCTCTTATTTCTTTTAATTTCAATTCCTCTTTTTCATTAGCTTTTATTATTTGTTTAAGCTCAGCTTCTTTCTCTTTTAATTCCTTAGTAAGAGCTTGAAGTTGGGGCTCTATTTCTGCTATTTCTGCTTTTAATTTTTGAATTAAATCTTCAAGTGCCAAGCTTTCCGTTTCAAGCTTATCAATCTGCTCTTCAGTATGATCAATCTCTTTCGTAAGAGCATCGTACTCTTTATTATTGCGCACTTGATAGAGCTGGCTTTTGAATTTTTTTAGGTTTGCCTTTAATCTTTCCACATCTTCATCATTTTGTTTTCTTTTTTGTAATGATTTTTTCTTTTCTTCTTCTTTTAATTCAATTTGCTCTTGAATTGATTGGATTTGTGCTGATAATTCATTGACAATTGCCGGAAGATCTCCTCTTAAATCCTCCAGTTCATCAAGTTGGTCATCAATTAATTGAAGTTCGTAGAGTATTGTTAGTCGTTCTACCAATTTGATCACTCCTTAATGTTTATAAAATTTTATAGGATTTGTACTTTTTTTAAATTTATAAACTTTTATTTTATTTTCTTTGCCTAAAAAATTCTCTATTTTTTTCTTTACTATATCAAGTACAATAGCTTCAGTTTCGTAGTGTCCAGCATCAATTAACATAATTTTATTTTTTGCTTCGTGAAATTCATGATATTTAATATCAGCTGTAACAAATGCATCGGCTCCAATACTTATTGCTTTTTTTAATAAACTTGAACCTGCACCGCCACATACAGCTACTTTTTTTATCACACCATTTTTTCCATCGCAATATTTCAATCCTTCTAAATTTAGTTTCTCGGCTACAAAACTTAAAAAATCCGTCTCAGTCATTTCTTGCGAAAGGTACCCCATAGCACCCATTCCAAAATTTACATTTCGATTTTTCAAAGGATAAATATCGAATGCTGGTTCTTCGTAAGGGTGAACTTTAAGCATTGATGAAATTACTTTATTCAAATTCCAGCTATCTACTAAAAACTCTAATCGCACCTCTTCTACTTTTTCGAATACATTTTTTCTTCCAATCGATGGATTTGCTTTTTCGGAGCTTTTAAATGTTCCTACTCCTTTTAGTCTAAAACTACAGTTTTTATATTCACCAATAATTCCAGCCCCTGCTGAAAAAACAGCATTAGACACTTCATCCAAATGTTTCTCTGGGACAAAAACAACTACTTTTAATTGATTGGATTCCTGATGCTGAAGGAATTGTATATTATTAAGATTTAACTTTTGCGCCAATTGGTACGAAACGCCATCAATAGTAAAATCTAGATTTGTATGTGCTGAATAGACTGTGATATCATTCTTAATAATTTGTTCAATTAATTTCGATTCTAATGTTGTATCAAAATTTAATTTATAGATTGGATTAAAAATAAGCGGATGGTGGGTAAAAATAAAATTACAATTTTTATTAATTGCATCCTTTAGCACTTCCTCAGTCAATTCTAAGCAAACCATTATGTTTTTTATTTTCAACCCCCGAGAGCCTATTTGAATTCCAACATTATCTTTTTCCCAAGAGGCTCCAGGGGGAGCCCAGCTTTCGATGTAATCTATCAATTCACCTGTAATCATATATAAAAAAAATGCACCCCTCTAAAGATGGGGTGCATTCCCTTATAAAAACTTTAAATGTAAGTTGATCTTTTATTTTTCTTTTTTGATAATTATCCATATGTATGGTCAAAATATATAATAATTGAATATGAACTTCAAGGATTTCATCAAAAATCCTTTTTTTCTACCCATTTGCCATCTTCTTTGATTAATTCAATTAGTTCATTTAGAGCATTTTCTGCGCTAATATTTCTTTTAACGACTTCTTTACCTCTATATAAAGTAACTTTTCCTGGACCCGAGCCTACATACCCGTAATCTGCATCAGCCATTTCCCCTGGCCCATTAACTATACAACCCATAATTGCAATTTTTAAGCCTTTTAAATGCTCTGTTTTCATTCTAACTTTATTCGTAACCTCAACCAAATCAAATAAGGTTCTACCACATGAAGGGCAAGCAATATATTCTGTCTTTGTGATTCTAACTCTCGCAGCTTGTAATATACCAAATAAGGTTCTATTCAAAAAAGACTTGCTTAAGCTTTGACCATTTTCGTTTTTAGCAGTAATCCAAACCCCATCACCAAAACCATCTATTAAAAGTGCTCCTAAATCTGTTGAAGCATAAAGCCTAAGCTTTTCTTCATTAATATTTTGATAATCTCTTCTAATAATAACTGGATTTTTAATATCTTTTATTACAAACTCAAAAAATATCCTTCTTTGTTCTGCCATTCCATGCAAATTATTGGTATTAACTACAAAAACTACATTATTTTTATTTGCAACACTGTTAAATTCATTAGAAAAAATATCATCTATACCTATTTCAATAAAATTGAGCAAAAATGATTTATTACCTGCCAATAAAAATTCTTTGCAACTTTTATAAAGAGGGTAGCTGTTAGTTTTATTTAATAACATTTTCCATGTTTCATAATCATAAACAATTTTTAGGTTAACAGGTGGCTCAAAGTGCAATTCATTTTTGCCAAGGTAAATTATATCCGAGGCAAAATCGGTTAATGACCACTTATCTGTTACCTTATCATACTTGTATCCAATATCCTCAAAATTTTCGAATGTTAAGTTCATTAAATCACTAAAATCAGATATAACCTTTGGAACTGTTGTGCCTCCAATATTGGCCACTTCAAATGTTTCTCTTCTTTTATAACTGAAAGGGTCTATAGGATTATCATTTATTTCAACAATTGGTTTATGATTCTCTCTTCCTTTATATCTACTTACAAGTATTTTTGCTACAGGAACTTCATACTCTGGTTCTTCGGTTAAAGAAACTCTAATTGTATCTCCTAAGCCATCTTCAAGCAAAGTTCCTATTCCTACAGAAGACTTAATCCTTCCATCCTCACCATCGCCAGCTTCAGTTACTCCAAGATGCAATGGATAATTCATCCCTTCTTCTTCCATTTTATTAACCAAAAGACGATAAGCTTGTACCATAATTTGCGGATTACTTGCTTTCATAGAAAGCACAACTGAATGAAAGTTTTCTTCTTCACATATCCTTAAAAATTCCATGGCAGATTCAACCATTCCAAGTGGAGTATCTCCATAACGGCTCATTATTCTATCTGATAGTGAACCGTGATTTGTTCCTATTCGAATTGCCGTACCATATTCCTTACATACTTTCAATAATGGAATAAGTTTTTCTCTAATTCTCTCAAGTTCTTCATTATATTGAGCATCAGTATATTCAATAATTTGAAATTTCTTTTTATCTACAAAATTGCCAGGATTAATTCTTACCTTTTCAACTATTCTTGCAGCTATCTCAGCAGCATTCGGCGTGTAATGGATATCTGCAATTAATGGAGTCCTAAAACCTCTTCTTCTCAATTCATTCTTTATGTTTAATAAATTTTTTGCTTCGTTGATGCTTGGAGCGGTAATTCTAACATAATCACAACCTGCCTCTATCATTCTAATAGCTTGTTCAACAGTTGCAATGGTATCCATTGTGTTGGTTGTAGTCATCGATTGAATACGGATAGGATTATTTCCCCCGAGAGGTATATCGCCTATAAAAACTTCTCTGGTTTTATAACGTGTGTACTTTGTTAAGCTATTACAATACTTTTTTATTAATTCAACTTTAGTTTTCATATTTTTCATAACAAAATAAACATATTTACAGTTCTACAAACTCTTTGAAAATTCCATTAAAAACTTATCAACAAATTCCAAGGCAGATGCTGGATCTCTTCCAGTAATTATATTTTTTTCGATTACAACTGGTTGGTCTATATATTTTATTGCAGCAGTTTCCAATTCTCTTTTATCATCCAGTTAAAAAGTACCAGCTTTTTCAATTACACATGCTTTAACTAAAATTACTGGAGCACTATAAATAGCTTCTATTAATTTCTTTTTATTGTTAAAATTTTGTGTAACTGAATACAAAAGTTTATTATCCAAATATTTTCTTGTACCAGTTCCACCAATAAATATAACTGAACTAAAATTTGTTTCATGAATATTATAAAAATGAATATCCTTTACAATTCTTAGTCTATCCATACCAACACATAAAAAATTTGAATCTGAAACAATGTATATTTTTTTGCCAGCACCAATTAAAGCTTTAGAAATGATTAAATATTCGTGCTCATTAAAATCCTTTGCAGGTAGGATTAAAAGGATATTGTTTTTAATTAAATAATTTATATTCATAAAATTTCCAAAACGAAAATAATAATATTAATTTTGATGAGCAATCTTGCCTTCTACTTATAAAACAAATTATGTTTGATTTATATTTCTAACTATTATTGAGGAATAAAATAATTGAGAATACCCGAAGACAAGATTGAGGAAATAAGAAGTTCAGTAGACATTGTTGATATAATCTCTGGATATGTTCATTTACGCAAAAGAGGCAAAAATTTTGTTGGCCTATGCCCTTTTCATCAGGAAAAAACGCCTTCATTCATTGTAAGTAGTGATAAACAAATTTACCACTGTTTTGGTTGCGGTGCTGGAGGCAATGTATTTAAATTTTTGATGGAGTATAAAAATATTTCGTTCATTGAAGCAGTCGAAGAAATAGCTAATCATTTAGGAATAAAAATTCAGTACGTAAAGGGAGAAGTTTCTGAATATCAAAGTGAGTTAGAAGAACTTTATGAAATTAATGTCTTTGCAGCAAGGTTTTTTGTAGATGTACTACAAAAAAGTCATGAAGCCGAAGATGCTCGCCAATACCTTAAAAAGAGAAATATCAAACAACAAACTCAGAGAATTTTTGGGATTGGATATGCTCCATCAGGATGGTACAATTTTCTAAGAGCAGCAGAGGAAAATAAAATTAATTTACAAAAGGCCAAGCTTCTTGGTTTAATTGATATTAATGAAAAAGGTGAATATTATGATAAGTTCAGAGACAGGATAATTTTTCCGATTTTTTCACCTAATGGAAGAGTTATTGCTTTTGGCGGAAGAATACTTCACGATAGCAATACAACAGCAAAATATTTGAATTCGCCTGAATCTCCCATTTATTCAAAAAGAAAATCTCTTTTCGGTTTATTTCACGCAAAAGAAGAAATCCGAAAATTAGACCGCGCTATTCTTGTCGAAGGCTATTTAGATTTGATTTCATTATATCAAGCAGGAATAAAAAATGTAGTAGCTTCTTCTGGAACTTCACTTACAGAAGAACAAGTACAACTCTTATCTAGATTTACAAAAAACATTGTGGTTATCTTTGATGCAGATCCAGCAGGACAAAAAGCATCTATTAGAAGTATCGAACTATTATTAAAGCAGGATTTTGATATAAAAGTTGTATCTTTACCAGAAAATGAAGACCCAGATTCCTTCGTTAATAAATTTGGAAAAGAAAAATTTGAAGAACTAATATCATCCGCAAAAAATTTTCTTGAATACCAAACATCACAATTCGAAGCAGAAGGGAAATTCGAAGACCCTGTTAAAGCAGCAGAAACAATTAGGGAACTAGTCAAAACTTTAGCATTAGTTAATGATGAACTTAAACGCAGTTTATATATTAAATCTATATCAAAAAAATTCAATTTGAGAGAAAAGCTAATTGAAACCGAGCTCAATAACTTTTTAAATTCATACCAACAAAAAAATAACTTGTCTACTATCCAAACATCTAAAAAAGCTCCTAAATTAATAGAATCTCTTACTTCAATTGATTTTGTAAAAGAAATAAATTTACATGAAAAAGAACTTATTAGATTACTCTATAGCGGCAACGAAGAAATTGTAGAATTAATACTCGAAAATATAAGCACCGAAAATTTTTCTAACCCTAAAACAAAATTGTTAGTAGAGATTGTTATACAAGGTTTTAATGACAAAAAAATTTCTCCAGCATATTTGATTGAGAAAATAAACGAACCGCAACTAAAAGATTTTATTTATAAACTTACACTTGATGATAACCCTATAAGCTATAAATGGAATGAATATTCACTCAACGGAAAAATTGAAAGAGATACGATTGATTATGCTAGAGAAACTGTAATAAAATTTTTAGTACATCAAATCGAAGAGCAAATTAGAATAAACAACGAAATAATAGGTAATACTAAAGACGAACATTTACAAATAGAATTATTGCAAAAGAACAAAGAACTTTTAGAAGAAAAAAAGTTGCTACTTAAAAAATTCACAAAATCGGTTTAATTAAATATGCCTACAAGTTCATTACTATATGAAATTAACACAAGAGTTTTTTTAAAGAGATTTTCCAACGAAAGCAAACTTTCGGATATACCAGAAGAAATCTGGGACTATTTTGCAAAAAATGGTTTTGAGTACATTTGGCTAATGGGAATATGGAATACATGCAAATCTACTATCGAGCAATACTGTTTTGAGGATTATTTAATACAAAGTTATAGCAAAGCATTAAAGGATTGGACTAAAGAAGACGTAATAGGTTCTCCATATTCAATAGATGACTATGAAGTTAACCCTGAAATTGGGAATTTTGAAATGCTCTTTAACTTGAAATCTGTCTTGAATAAAAAAGGAATTAAATTAATACTTGATTTAATTCCTAATCATTTCAGTGCACACAGCAAATTAATTGAACAAAGTCCTGAAATGTTTTTAAGCGTAGATAAAAACATCTATCAAAAAGATTCAAATACTTTTTATAGGCCTTTTGAAGATCAAGAAAAGTATTTTGCTCATGGAAGAGACCCATTTTTTCCAGCTTGGCAAGACACAGTTCAGGTTAATTTTTTTAGCAAATCTACAAGAGAATATTTTAAAAAAGTTTTAAGAAATCTTATAAAATACTGTGATGGCGTAAGATGTGACATGGCAATGCTGGCATTAAATAATGTATTTCAAAATACATGGGCAGGAGTTATTCAAAAAAGTAATATTGATGCCACAAATGAATTTTGGGAGGAGATAATAACTGCTACCAAAAAAGAAAGAAGTGATTTTGTGTTTATAGCAGAAGTTTATTGGAATTTAGAATCCTATTTACAGCAACTTGGTTTTGATTATACATACGATAAGACTTTGCTCGATAAACTTAAATTAAGCCCAGCTACAGATATTTATGAACATCTACAATCAGATTTAGAATATCAAAAAAAATTAGTTCGATTTATTGAAAATCACGATGAAGAAAGAGCATTAACATCCTTGGGTAAAGAAAAATCAAAAGCTGCTGCTGTTATTATAAGTACTATACCAGGTATGCATCTTTATTTTGATGGACAATTTGAAGGAAAAAAAATAAAGCTTCCAATTCAATTAGGCAGGGAACCAAAAGAACAAATACAAACAGATATAAAAGAGTTCTATAACAAATTACTAAACATTGTAAAATCTGAAATATTTAAGCATGGTAGTTGGAAACTTATTCAAACCTTACCATCTTGGATAGAAAATAATACTAATCAAAATTTATTAGCATGGCAATTAAATTATAAACTTCAAAATTGCTTAGTTGTAATTAATTACTCTGACATAACATCTTCATGTAGAATAAAACTAGATACAAGAAATTATCCAGAAGTTTTTGAAATAAAAGATGTTTTGAATGAACAAACTTATTTTCGTTCTTCCGAAGAAGTTTACTATACAGGTTTATATATTGAACTAAAACCTTATAGCTCTCACATATTTTTTTATTAGTTTATAAAAAAATTTCTAACTAAAAAAACTTAGAAAATGAAGTTTGTTCGGCTGGATTTTAGTTAAATTAGAATATTAAAAAATTATTCTATTTTCTTACCTGTTTTGCTTTCATAAGTTCTAATTAAAGATTCCATAAGAACATTGTTCTGTACTGGCTTTGTTATAAATAAATCTACACCTGCATTATAAGCATTATCTTTATCTCTTTGAAATGCATGCGCAGATAACCCTACAATAGGAATATTTTTAGTTTCTTCAGATTGCCTTAGTTCTCTCGTTAGTTGCAAACCATCTTTTTTACCTCTAAGTGATATATCCATTAAAATTATATCAAATTTTTTTTCTTTCATTTTTTCATAGAAAGTTTCTGCAGAATCGCAAACATCTACTTCAAATTTGCGTTTAAGAAAAAGCTGCAAAAATTTTTGATTTTCAAAATCATCTTCTACAATAAGTAATTTAGGTTTTGATTTTTCATTGACTTCAGACATAATATTAATTCCTTACATATTTTAATTGCACGAAAAATTACTAGACTAAAATAAATAATTCATACAAACATATAAAGAGAAACCAACATTTATATGTAAAATGTTTTGATATTTAATTTCTAATTAAAAATCACAGTAAAAGTTGTACCTACTCCTTTTGTGCTTTCTACGGAAATTTGAGCATTATTTATTTCGCAATATTTTTTTACTAATGCAAGACCCAAGCCACTTCCTTCAAACCTTCTTGTATATCCTTGGTCCTCTTGTGTAAAAGGCTGGAAAAGCTTAGGCAGAAATTCTTCGCTAATTCCTATGCCGGTATCTTTTACTTCAACAGTTAACTTATTCATTTCGTTTCTACTAACTATAATCTCTACACATCCTTTACTTGTATATTTTATTGCGTTATCAATTAAATTTGAAAATAATTGTTTTACACTATATTCATCCGCATAAATCTGTAAATCCGAAGCATTGTAGGTAATTACAAAGTCTAATGATTTATTTTGTGCAATTATTTTAAATTCATTTTCTAAGGGAATAAAAACATCATCTTTGATGTTAATCAATTTAAAAAAGGTTTCATATGTACCAGACTGTAAAGCTGACATATTGAGTATCATATCAATTGTTTTAATTATTCTTCTTGTAGCAAGTTCAACGCTATTAAAACTATCTTCCAACTCAGGAGAAATTTTATCTTTAATTTCTTCCTTGATTAAATTATTAAAACTAACAATTACATTAAGCGGAGTTCTAATTTCATGAGACATTTGCGCAAGAAAATATGTCTTAAGTCTATCTGCTTGCTCAGCTTTTTCTTTTGCTTTAAGTAATTCTTCTTCTCCTAATTTCTTTGTAGTTATATCCTCAGCTGTACCTTCAAAGTAAGAAATGTTACCATTTTTATCTTTATATGCTCTTGCATTTTCTCTTATATAAATAATTTTTCCATCTGCTCTTTTCCACTTTTGTTCGAAACCATATATATAGCCTTCTTCCAAGATAATTTTTAGAAATAAGTCTCTTGTACCTTTTTCTACATAAACCTCATCCATAATAATTTTTGATTGTGCTTCTTCTAACGATTCGTAGCCAAGCATATTTAAAAAAGTTGGATTGGCCATTAAAAGCTTTCCATCAGGCGTTGTTCTATAAACTCCAATTGTAAGACTTTCATATATATTTCTAAAGCGTTCTTCGCTTTCCTTTAGTTTTTCTTCAGCAATCTTTCTTTCTGTTATATCGAATGCTGTCCCAAGTGCAATTGCCTCGCCTTTATAATCAATTAAAGTAGAAGTAAAAGTAACCCATTTTTCTTCTCCTGTTTTAGTTATAACTTTAAAATCATAACTCGACAATACTGGTTTCCCTTTTTGTCTTGCTAAACCTCTTTCTTTTATCAACTCCTTATAATCCGGATGAACTACATCCCAAAAATTCATATTCAAAAGTTCTTCTTCAGAATATCCCAAAAGTTCTATTGTAGCTTTATTAGCATAGATGAAATTAGAACCTTTATACATAAAAATTGCTGTATGAGTTGACTCTGCTAATTTTCTAAATTTTTCTTCGCTCTCTCTTAAAGCCCTCTCTACTTCTTTTTGTTGGGTTATGTCTTTAGAAATAATTGTAACAGCTATTGTTTCATTTGTTATAGAATCTTTTACAGGACTTAATGTTCTTATGAAATATCTTCCATCTCTAAAACTTTTATATTCATAAATTATAGAAGTTCCTGTATTACAAACTTTACTTACCTTTTCTTGAAAATCTTTTGTTCCATCAGCAGTATGAAATTCTCCATAAGATTTACCTATAACATCTTCTAATTTTCTTCCAAGTCTAGATAGATATTTTTTGTTCATGTGAAGATAATTGCAATTTTTATCAACCATATAAATAGAATCATCCGTAGATTCAATGAGAGTATAATACATTTCTAAAATTTGTTTTAATTCTTCTTCTGCTTTTTTTCTTTCTGTTATATCTTCAAAAGCAAGTAAAATCATTTCAGTTTTGTTAGTTTCTTTATATATTTTTCTTGCATTAAGTAGCATAGTTCTTTTTCCTATGGCTGGGAACTCTTGCTCTACTTCAAAATTTTCGAATGATGTATTTCGTGGTATAATACTCTCTAACAGTTCTCTTAGTTTAGGAATATCCCATTGTTTATTACCAAGTTTATATAGAAGCTTTCCTATAGTTTGTTTTGGAGTAGTTTTAAAAGTGGAATAGAATGAATTATTAGCAGAAATTACTTCCATCTTCGAGTTAAGAACAACAAAAGGTTCGCGGAGTGTAGCAATAATACTTTCTGAAAATATTTTTGCTTCTTCAATTTTTCTTTGAGCTTCTCTCTCTTTTGTCTGGTCTCTAAATACAAGTATCACTCCTTTTATATTCCCCTTTTTATCTTTAATTGGTGCTCCGCAATCTATAATAGGCCTTTCTTTTCCATCTTTAGAAATAAGTACAGTGTGGTTAGCTAAACCAACTACAACACCTTCGCGCAATACTCGTTTGACAGGATTTTCAACTTTTTTGTGTGTACTTTCATTTACAACATTAAAAACTTTATCGAGTTTTAATCCTTTAGCTTCTTTCTCTTTCCATCCTGTTAATCTCTCTGCTACTGGATTCATAAAAAGGATTTTCCCTTTATCATTTGTTGTAATTACTCCATCACCAATACTGTATAATGTTGTTCTTAATTCAGCTTCCGATTCTATTAGCTTATTCTTTAATTTGTTTTGTTCTGTTACATCATGAAAAATTAAAAGAATTGATTCTTTTCCTTCGTAATTTACTTTACTTGATGTAATCTCAACATCAATAACTTTACCAGATATTGTCTTATGTTGATGAATCCCATTAATCTTATTTTTCTTCCTTAATACATCCAGGTTCTTGGGAGGATAAAGTTCAGTTAACCTCATTTTCAGGAGTTTATTTTTGCCATATCCATATTTTCTTACAGTAGTTTGATTGGCATTTAAAATCAATAAAGATTTTCTTTCGCAAACTAAGACTGGGAGAGGGTGGGTTGCAAATAGTTTTTCAAATAGTTTCTTATTAATACTCGCTTCGGAATTAATTTTTGTTTTCATTTATTACCCTCAAACTTTACTTTTAATATTAAAAAGAGCATTTGGGATTCTATTCTAATTAAAATACAATAAATTACTTTAAAAAATAAGGTGGGAATAAAAGAGAATGGTGCTAAAAAATAGAAAAAAAGAGATAGAACTTACTTTAGAAAAATTATTTGATGGATAAGAGTGACAAAAACAAATTAATATTCATCCCAACTTTTAGCTTGAAGCTCAAGAGGATTTTTGTTAACAAGAGCTTCTGCAAGACGCATAGCTAGTTGTCTATTAGTAATAAGTGGAATTTTAAAGTCGACAGCAGTTCTTCTGATAATATAATCGTTAGTTAACTCTTCTTCTTGGTAGTTTTTAGGGATATTTATTACCAAGTCAATTTTCCTAGCTTTAATATAATCAACAGCATTAGGAGATTTTCCATTAAGGGGCCAATCAAGTGTTTCTACAGGAATACCATTTGCCTCCATAAATTTAGCAGTACCAGGAGTAGCATAAAACTTCACTCCACATTTTAGCAACTGTCTTGTAGATTCAAGGAGTTCGGATTTCGACTCAATCGAACCAGAAGAAATTAAAATTGATTTAATTGGGAACTTATACCCCACTGCTGTTAATGCCTTCAAAAACGCTTCATCAAAGTCATCTCCTAAACATGCTACCTCGCCTGTTGATGCCATTTCAACACCTGTAGTTGGATCAGCACCTTCAAGTCTAGTAAATGAAAACTCAGGAGCTTTAACACCAACGTAATCGTAATTAAAAGTAAGATCCTCTTGCTTTTCTACTTTTTTACCAACAATTACTTTTGCAGCTAATTCAATAAAATTCTTTTTAAGGGTCTTTGATACAAAGGGGAAGCTTCTTGAAGCACGCAAATTACATTCAATTACTTTCACTTTATTATCTTTAGCAAGGAACTGAATATTAAATGGTCCGTTAATATTTAATGACTTAGCAATTGCAGCAGAAAATTTCTTAATCTGACGCATAGTCTCAAGATAAGTCCTTTGTGCAGGTAAAACTAAAGTTGCATCACCTGAATGGACACCTGCATTTTCAATATGTTCAGAAATTGCAGAACAAATAATTTCACCATTTTGTGCAACTGCATCAAATTCAAGTTCTTTTGCATTAACTATAAACTTAGAAATTACTACTGGATGTTCTGGAGATACATCAACAGCTTTTTGTAAATATCTTGTAAGTTCTACGTCATCTGTTGCTATTGCCATCGCAGCACCACTTAAAACATAAGATGGCCTTACTAAGACCGGATAACCAACTTTATTTGCAAACTGTAAAGCGTCATTAATAGTATTTAATTTACTCCATTCCGGTTGTTCAATCCCTAACTTATCAAGAAGTGCAGAAAATTTACTTCTATCTTCAGCAGTATCAATAGATTCTGGAGATGTTCCTAAAATTTTAACTCCAATATTGTGAAGTTTCAATGCAAGATTATTTGGAGTTTGTCCACCCATTGAAACTATTACACCTTTTGCTTTAATTAAATCATAAATCTCCCAAACAGTTTCTGTTGTTAATTCCTCAAAAAAGAGAGCATCCGATTCATCGTAATCTGTACTTACAGTTTCAGGATTACAATTTATCATTACTGTTTTATATTTCAACTCTCTTAATGTTTTTACAGTATTTACACAGCACCAATCAAATTCTACAGAGCTTCCTATTCTATAAGGACCAGAACCAAGAATTATTATGCTATCTTTTAATTTGAAATCAAAATCATGGTAAGAACAATTGTAAGTAAGATATAAATAATTTGTTTTAGCTGGATACTCCGCAGCGAGTGTATCTATATGTTGAATGAACGGTCTAATGTTAAATCTTCTTCTTAATAAATAAATATCGTGAGCATCCTTATTAAGAATATTAGCAATCTGTCTATCAGAAAATCCATGTTGTTTTGCCTCTAATAAAAGTTCTTTAGTTAACTTAGGAGCAGAAGCAATTTTCTTTTCAATCTCAACAATATTTTGAATTTTATAGAGGAACCATTTATTTATATGAGTTAAAGAGTGTATCCAATCAACAGAATAGCCTTTTTTAAGAGCCTGTACAACAGCAAACATTCTTTCTTCTGTAGGATGGCTTAAAGCCTCCTCTAGATTTTCAAATTCAATTTTTGTTCTACTTGCTGTTAAACCTTCGACACCTATATCGAGCATACGCATTGCTTTTTGTATAGCTTCTTCAAACTTTCTACCTATAGCCATTACTTCGCCTACTGATTTCATCGATGAGCCAATATTCCTTTTGACAAGCCTAAATTTCTTCAAATCCCATCTGGGCACCTTAACAACTATATAGTCAAGAGCAGGCTCAAAAAATGCCTTAGTAGTTTTTGTAACAGAGTTGGGTAATTCATGTAAACCATAACCAAGAGCAAGTTTAGCCGCTATAAATGCAAGAGGATATCCAGTGGCCTTAGATGCTAATGCAGAACTTCTTGACAATCTAGCATTTACTTCAATTACACGATAGTCACTTGTATTTGGATCTAATGCAAATTGTATATTACACTCTCCAATAACACCAATATGACGTATGGTTTTTATTGCTACTTCTCTAAGCAAATGATATTCATAATTCGTAAGAGTTTGGCTTGGTGCTACAACTATACTCTCACCCGTATGAATTCCCATCGGATCAATATTTTCCATATTACATACAGTAATGCAATTATCATATTTATCACGAACCACTTCATACTCAATTTCTTTCCATCCTTCGAGATATTCTTCAACAAGAATTTGTGAAGAATATGATAGTGCTTTTGTTGCAAGTTTTTTTACTTCTGTTTTATTTCTGCATACACCAGAACCTAATCCACCAAGCGCATAAGCAATTCTAATGATTACTGGGAATCCTATCTCTTGTGCATAACGAACTGCATCTTCAACAGTAGTAACTGCTTTACTTTGTGGGAATTTAACATTTATCTCTGATAATTTATTACAGAACAACTGGCGGTCTTCAGTATTCTCAATAGCTTCAATAGGAGTTCCTAATACTTTTACTTTGTATTTATCAAGAATTCCTTCACGGTGAAGTGCCAAGCCACAATTTAATGCTGTCTGACCACCAAAACTAAGAAGGATTCCATCAGGCCTTTCTTTTTGAATTACTTTTTCAACGTAGTGTGTATTTATTGGCAATAAATAAACTTTATTTGCTAAGTAGTCGGATGTTTGTATAGTTGCAATATTCGGATTTATAAGAACAGTATAAATTCCTTCTTGCTTTAATGCTTTTATAGCTTGTGAACCGGAATAATCAAACTCTCCGGCTTCACCAATTTTTAATGCAGAACTTCCTAAGATTAAAACTTTTTTGATTTTCATTTCTCCTTATATTTTTGTTATAAATTGTGAAGTTTTAATTCAAAGTTTATTTCATTAGAGATTTTTAAATATTCCTTATGAACTCATCAAAAATAAATGAAGTGTCAACTGGTCCAGGAGCAGCTTCTGGATGAAACTGCACACTCTTAAATGGCAGCTTTTCGTGAATCATTCCTTCGTTTGAATAATCATTTAAGTTTTCAAACCAAGGATACCATCCACGAGGCAAACTTTTAGTATCAACTGCAAAAGAGTGATTTTGAGATGTAACATAACATTTGTTTGAACCAACTTCTTTAACAGGTTGATTTTGACTACGATGTCCGTACTTTAATTTATAAGTTTTTGCGCCTGCGGCGAGTGCTAAAATTTGGTGTCCCATACAAATTCCTAGTATAGGGACTTGTTTCTCTATCAATTTTTTTGCTGACTCTATTAGTTGCTTATAAACAACTGGATTTCCAGGACCATTAGAGATTACAACACCATCATAATCTTCCTTTTCCACATCGTAATCATAAGGTACTCTTATTACTGTAACATTTCTTTGCAAGAGATTTGTTAATATACTTTTTTTGCATCCACAGTCAATTAACAAAATTCTCTTCTTGCCATTTCCATATTTTTCTACATGAGGAATAGTAACTTTTGAGATTAAATTGTCTACGTCTGGATTATAAAAATCTACCTCCTCTTTACCAACCTCAATTTTACCAAGCATTGTACCATACTCTCTTAAAACTTTTGTCAATGCTCTTGTATCTATGCCGTATAGTCCAGGAACATCATACCTTTTTAACCAATCATTCAAACTTTCTACAGAATTCCAATGATTATAAACCTCTGACTCTTCTGAAACAATTAAACCCGATATTTGAATTCGATTAGATTCGAAATTCTCGGGGATATCATCATTATTTAAAGGTGGTACACCATAATTTCCTATTAATGGATAAGTCAATACAAGAATTTGGCCTTTGTAAGATGGGTCTGTTAAAGATTCAGGATATCCTACCATTCCCGTATTAAATACTACTTCACCAGCTGCTGACCTATGACTACCAAAAACGTAACCTTCAAATACATCACCATTTTTGAGTATTAGTTTCCCTTTTAATTTTATTTTATCTTTCTTGTTGCTCAATTTTCACTCCTAATTATTATGGCAGGTAAAAATTCAATAGAAGTCAATACAAATTACACAAATTTATAAAAAATTTTATTTGTGTCAAAGAGGTATAAACTTTTGTTAAATTTATAAAAAAATTATGATAAACTTGTAAAATAACTAATGAATTCTTTCAAAATATATTTTTTCAGTGGGTATTTTGTCTTCTTCAGTAATGTCCAACATTGCATTTATTAAGTAAAGGAACTTAAATTTTTTTATATCATCTTTTTTCAATTCTTCTTCTTTGATAATTCCTTCATCCAAAAGTTGTGCACGTTTTGTACCTTTAAGTAACGGAGTAGATGGTGTTAAAAAAGTATTGCCGTCGCTTAAAACTATATTTGCAAAAGATGCATCGGTTAAAAAGTTGTTTTTAACTATAATTATTTCGTCTGCATTAGTCTTACTTAATAACCCATTAATTCCATTTCTATCTTCATATTTATATTCATAACTAAGAAAATTATCCTCAATAAGAGCTACTGAATTAATTTTCTTTTTCCTGTATGGTATAAATTCTATAGATTCTATTATTTCTGAATATAGTACTCTACACTTATACAATCCTTTAGAAACACCTTCGGGTATTTCTATATAGTCTAACAAGTTTAAATCATCTTTACAGTTAAATAAACTCTTCCTGGATTTGTTCATTCTTTTATTATGATATTCAACATTATAAATTTTTCTATCAAGTATTTTTATACTTTCAATTAATCGGCACATAAACTTTATCAATTAGTTCTTTATATTCTAATTCAGGATTGCTTAAAAATGTAATTCCACCACCACTTCTATAATATAAATTACCGTCTCTATTTTCTATAAATCTAATCATTACTGCACTATCAAGGTCTTTTCCATCAAACAAACCAAATATTCCCGTGTAATATCTTCTTTTATCCAACTCTACATTTTTAATAATTTCAACTGTTTTCTTTTTTGGTGCACCACTTATTGAGCCTGCTGGTAATAAAGAAAAAATTATATTACCCAAGTTTTCTAAATAATCTTTTTGAAGTTCCCCTACTATTTCTGAACTTACCTGCAACAGTATTTTATCATTTGTCATAAGCTTATCTATATAACGAAATTTGCTTACTCTTACATTTCTTGAAACCATGCTCAAATCGTTTCTTATTAAATCTACAATTGTATTATGTTCAGCAATTTCCTTTTCATCATTCAAAATAATATTTTCTGCATCAGGTATTGATGCGTCAATTGTTCCTTTCATAGGATAAGAAAAAATTTTCCCATCTTTAATTTTAACAAATGTTTCTGGAGAAAAAACTAAAAACTCATTTTTGTAATACAATTTGTACTTAGCTCTACTTATTTCAAACAATTCTTTTAAAGATAAATTTAGTTCTATCCTTGTAGGGAATGTTAAATTAATTAAATATGTATTACCTGAATAAATTTCTTTATAAACTTTGTCAAATACTGACTTGTATATTTCATAAGATACTGGAAATTTCTTTAATAAAATTTCTTTTGAAATAGAATTTTTTTTGCATGATTCGTTTCCAAATTCATATAGTATTTCAGATTTATCTATTTCTGTCAATTTTAATACAATAGGTCTTTCCATTTCAAAATCTATTATAAATAAAAATGGAATTTTATTTTTTCCATATTCATTCATTAAATCTATTGCGAAATTATTTTTCTTTGTCATTGTACAATTGTTTTGAAGAAATTATTTAAGAATTATTTAATATTATTAATATTTTTTACAAAATTACTATCCCATACTTCTTTAATAGTTCCATTCTTCAACCAATAAATTCTTGGGGGACTTTTACCAATTAAGTCAAAGAAACTTACTAGGTCTATTTTGTAATAAGGGTAGTCAAACTTTGTTAGTGTTTTAAATGAATCTATACTGATATTATCCTCGGTATATACAAGTGCATAAATTTTAGATGATATTTTAGGATTAAACTTAAAAGTAGCGAGTTCTTTAGCTAGTTCCTGACAATGTTCGCAGCCAGTATTTAATATAACAATAAATTTTTCTCCTTCTGTTAAGTCTACTCTACCTTTACCTTCAAAAAATGTGTATTGACTAAACTTAAAATTCTTTACTGATTTTATGGGTGATACAATAAAAATTCCAATAGTAATTGCAATAGTTATAGCAATGGGTATATAAAAATTTTTCTTTTGCTCTTTTTTTTCCGACTTATATAAAAAGAAAATTAGTATCAATAGACAAACATTTTTAATCATAGATTCAAAAGGTGACATTGTAATTACTTCTCCAAAGCAGCCACAGTTTTGTTTATCTCCTAACACATATCCTGAATAAACTAAGTAAGCTGTAAAAAGAAATAAAAAAATGATAGATATTGGTATAACAAATCTTTTCACTTCGATATTGAGTATAAAAAGAGTTCCTATTGCAAACTCAATACCTATAAGTACACGAACAAAAAAACCTGCTATTTCTCTTGTAGAAAAAATATTATGATCAACTAAAATTATTTCTACAATACCAGGAGAAACTAATTTTGTGTAAGCTGAGAAAATAAAAATTATTCCTATTAATATTCTTGATATAGATTTAAGCATAGTAGATAAAAATTTTTATGCTTTTAAAACATTAGTTAAAGTAGCAGTAACATTTTCTACAGGAATTATCTCGATGGAGTTTTTAATGTTCAATGTTTTATAGTTATTTTTTGGGATAACTATGCTTTTGAAACCTAGTTTTACAGCTTCTTGAATTCTTTTTTCGATGTTATTTACACTTCTAACTTCTCCACCTAATCCTACTTCGCCTATTACAACCATTCCAGATTTCACAAATTGATTTGAATAACTCGATGCTATTGCACAACAAATCGCTAAGTCTACAGCAGGTTCTTCAATCCTTATTCCCCCAGCTATATTCAAAAAAACATTTTGAGAAGAAAGTTTTAGATTTGCTCTTTTTTCAAGCACCGCAAGTAAAATTGAAAGACGTCTGTAATCAAAGCCAGTTGCAACTCTTTGAGGATTACCATAATACGATGGTGTTACAAGTGCTTGAACTTCAAGTAAAATTGGTCTTGTTCCTTCAATACTTGCAGTTATTACAGAACCAGTAATTTCTTTCTCTCGTTCACCAAGAAAAATTTCACTTGGATTTTTTACTTCATGTAATCCATCTTCATGCATTTCAAAGATTCCAATTTCATTTGTACTACCAAATCTATTTTTATGAGCACGTAAAATCCTATACGAATAACTTCGTTCACCTTCAAACTGTAGAACAGTATCTACAATATGTTCAAGAATTTTAGGTCCTGCAATTATACCTTCTTTCGTAACATGACCAACAATTAAAACAGTACATTTCTTTTTCTTTGCTAATTGCATCAATTCAGATGTGCACTCTCTTATTTGTGTTATGGTTCCTGGTGTATTTTCTAATTCAGGCTTATAAATAGTTTGGATTGAATCAATTATAACAACTTCGGGTTCAAATTTTTCTATAGCACTGAAAATTACATCAAGGTTTGTCTCAGTAAGTATCGAAATTTCATTCGATGAAATATTTAATCTTTTTGCTCTCAAATTAATTTGATTTACAGATTCCTCTCCGGAGACATAGATAACTTTATTTTTTATTTTAGCTGCGGCTTGAAGTACAAGCGTAGATTTTCCAATACCTGGGTCACCACCAATTAAAACAACTGAACCCGGCATTAAACCTCCACCAAGTACTCTATCAAATTCCTCAATGTATGTCTTAATCCTTTTCTCAAATTCATAATCTGCAGAATTTAATTTAGAAAGATGTATATCAGAGATTTTTTTTCGCGAATATTTCTTTTTTTCTTCCACAAATTCCTCAAGAAAAGTATTCCAGTTCTCACAAGATGGACATCTGCCCAACCATTTAATAGATTCATAACCGCAATTAGAACAAACGTATTTAATATTTGATTTACTCATTTATTAAAAATCCCGTTCGTTTAATAAAATTCTCTATCACACTATCCTTGCTTTCTAAAAATTCCTGAGGAGTACCAGTAAAATATATTTTACCTTCATGAATCATCGCAATTCTTTCTGCAGTATTTTTTACACTGAACATATCATGAGTAACAATAATTGAAGTTACTTTTAACTTTTCATTTAAGTTTTTTATCAATTCATCGATAGCATCAGACATAATTGGATCTAAACCTGTTGTTGGTTCGTCATAAAGAATATACTCTGGATTTGTAACAAGTGCTCTTGCCAATGCAACCCTTTTTTTCATTCCTCCTGAAAGTTCAGCAGGTTTTAGGTTAAAAACATTTGGAAGTCCTACTAATTCCAATTTTTCTCTTACAATTTTTTCAACTTCTTTTTTAGAAAGACCATAATTATTTTCAATTAAAGGCAAACTTACATTTTCATATACATTCATAGAATCAAACAATGCAGCTCCTTGGAACAAAAATCCAAATTTCCTGCGTACTTTGTAGACTTCTTTCTTATTAACTTTATTTATTGTTATCCCATCAATAATTACTTCACCTTCATCTGGGTTTAACAAACCAACAATATGCTTTAATAGTACACTTTTACCACAACCGCTCTTTCCTATTATTGCAACTGATTCACCTGTATTTATTTTTAAATTAATACCACGTAAAACATAATTATTTCCAAAAGTCTTATGAAGATTTCTTATTTCTATCATAGGATAAATCAGTATTAATTTTTTTGAGACTTAAAAATACAAAAAGTACTAGCACACATTCATAAAATAATCACTCAATAATTTCGATAACTTGGCTAGACGATTGTTCTTCTTTACTTAAGTTATCCTTTATAGTCACTGTTATTAAATATTTTCCTTTTAAGTAACCATCTAAATTTAGTTTTAATAGTGTAATGGGATTATTATTATAATTTTTATAATTAGTTATTACAGAAACTTCTTCATTGATATCTAATCCAAAAAGTCTTTTTACAAATTTTGCAACTTGATTAGTAGGTTTTTCAATATATTTTTTTATCGAAATCTTTTGTTCATAATCACAAATACCTTTTTCATTTCTTCTAAGATTATAAATTTCGAAGTAAAGATAAATAGAATCACTTTTGTAAAAGCGATTTAATGGATCTACTGACAAATAAATGTTTCCTCTTTTAATACCAGAAATTTTTTGTGTTGTAACTTTTTTCGATATTAAGATATCACTCAATCCAAATTCTATATTGTTGAACCTTTTAATTCTGAATTTAAACCTATTGGAAAAAACCCCTTTATCTATATCTCTAATTATTTCAAAGGACGCAAATCCAGTATCGGGATAAGACGTAATTAAAAGAGAATTAAAATAATTTTTGCTTTGTTCTTTCTTTATATCGATGCTATCAATTTTTCTAAACTGTTCATCGTAGTTATTGTCAAAAAAGAAAATTCCTATTTTATGCTTAACAGTTTCTGTTTTTTCAAATAAAGAATCTGGAATATCAATTAAATAATTTACATATAAATCAGTTTTATACCACATTTCACTTGATTTAAACTGAGAAATAGAAAAATCAACATCAAATTTCGGACCTTCATACTTAGGTTCATAAGTCGCATGTTTAACTGTTCTTAAATAGGTAATAAATTCGAGAGAGTTACCTACAAATTGTGAGTGCACCTTATCTTTTTCATATGAAGGGACGCTAAATAAAAACTTACCTGAAGAAGTCATATCTGTAAATCCAAAACTCATATCCTTATAATCCCAAACTTCTGTTTTCATCATAAATCCACTTTCTCCCATTTGTGGTCTAATTCTAACATAATTTAAAGGTTCTCCGTACCTTAAAACTATTTCACCTCTGTTAGTTTGCCATCCCCTTAGCCCTAATTTAGGAACCCCAAAATGTAAATTGGAATATACAACCCGTGAATAATGTTCCAATATTCTTTCATTATAGTCTGTTAGATAGAGTGGATCAAAAAACTTCCAATAAGTATTTATAAAACTTTTCAGTTCTGTTTTACTCATTTCTTTAATAACATTATCGAAAGCAGGTTCAAGTAAAAATTTCACAGTATTAAAAGTAAAATCTTCTTTTTCTTTTTCGTCCATTAAAGCCAAAGCTTTTTTATATTCATTATAACTTTCAGAAAGTTTAGAAGTTTTATAATAAAGCAATCCAAGATATAAATGAATATTTGCATCTTCATTTTTAATTTTTTTTAATTTATTCAAATAATAAATTGCTTTTTCAAAATACCCGGCATTTTCATAAAGCAAACTTAACTTAAGAATAGCTTCATAATTTAATGAATCTAACTTAAGAACTTTTAAAAAATATTTTTCTGCTTCATAGAAATCTTCGTTTGCATATTGTTGCAAGCTTGCATAAAATTCATCACTCAATTTCCGTACAGAGTTGTTATACTCAGCAAAATCTTTACTTTTTAACTCAGCTATACTTAACAATGAAGGTATGTGAGTGCTATCTACAGAAAGTATTTCTTTAAATTCTTGATAAGCAGATAAGCGAGCTAAATCTTTAAGTAAAGAAGCATATAAAAATCTGTACTGAATATTTTTTGGTTCTAACAAAGTTGCTTTTTTTAAGTATTCGTGTGCTCTATTTCTTGAAGTAAATGTATTTTTATTTAAGTAAATTTTAGCAAGTTCATAATAAGAATCAGCATCATTATATTTTCTTATTGACTTTAAAAAATATTTTTCGGCAGTTAAAGTATCTTTAAGCTCAAGAAATTTTTTAGCCTTTTGATTTAATTCTGTTGGATTACTATTTGCACTAATAGTATCAAGTATAAATGACACATGCAAAAAAATTAATGTTGCAAAGGAAAAAAGAATTTTCATATAATTTTATATTTTAGCCATCGTTATTCCAATTATAATAAAACATAATAACTCGAGAATGCAAAATCAATTACTGTATTTTTATCTTAAAAGCACTAAATTATCAACAAAATTACAAGAGTAAACTATGGGCTATAAATTTCTAGAACATACAGCAGATATTGCAATTTTAGTTGAAGGCAAATCAATAGAAGATTTGTTTTTATCGGCATTTTACGCTTGGAAAGATATAACAATAGAGTCTAAAAAAGTTACAAATGAAAATTCAAAAAAATTTTTATTTGAAGCTAAATCTTTAGAAGAATTATTGATTGAATTTTTAGGCGAACTAAATTATCAATTGTATACAAAAAAATGGATTATAAACATAGTTAAGAAAGTTTTAATAGAAAGAACTAACAGCAATTATCACCTTGAAATAGAGGCCTTAGGAGAGTCGTACAATTCAAAAAATCATATAATAAAAGAAGAAATCAAGGCTGTCACCTTCCATCAGATGAAAATAGAAGAAAAAGATGGGAACTTTTCGACCATGATTGTTTTTGATATTTAGTTTTAAGGAGGATTTAACAATGGAAATTAATGGAATTAGGATAGAAAAAATTAATGATTATCTCTGGGAAATCCCTAAACAGGGAAAAATGTTAGTTCCCGGAAGAATATATGCTACTGAAAAAATGCTAAAAGAATCTTTTAATGATGAAGCAATTAAACAAGTTATAAATGTAGCTCATCTTCCAGGTATACAGATGTACAGCCTTGCAATGCCCGATATCCATTGGGGGTACGGTTTTCCAATAGGAGGAGTAGCCGCAACGGATTTAGACAACGGAGTAATTTCACCAGGTGGAGTAGGCTACGATATTAATTGCGGTGTTCGACTTGCAAGAACTGCGCTAAAGTATGAAGATGTTAAAAACAAAATCCAAAGATTAATTGAGGTGTTATTTAAAAATATTCCTACTGGTGTTGGAGCAAGCGGCGCAATAAGAAAATTATCTCCATCTGAAATAAAAAGCATATTAAAAAAAGGAGCAGAATGGGCAATCGAGAATGGATTTGGTTCTCAAGAAGATTTATTGTTTACAGAAGAAAATGGGAAATTAAAAGACGCAAACCCAGAATCTGTAAGCCAGCGTGCTATTGAAAGAGGCCTTGATCAAGCAGGAACACTTGGGTCAGGCAATCATTTTCTTGAAGTCGATGTTGTTGAAGAAATTTATGACGATAAAGTAGCTGAAGTTTTTGGATTGTTCAAAGGTCAAATTGTTATATTAATTCACACTGGCTCACGCGGATTGGGTTATCAAATTTGTGATGATTACTTAAAAATACTTGTACAGTCAGAAAAAAAATTTGGACTAAATTTACCCGATAAACAACTTGCTTGCGCACCAATTAAATCGCAAGAAGGTCAGGATTATTTAAGTGCAATGAGATGCGCTGCTAATTTTGCTTGGAATAACAGACAAATTATTATGCATCTTGCAAAAAAGAGTTTCAAAGAAACTTTTTCTATAAGTGAAAAAGAGTTAGATTTTCATCTCATATACGATGTTTGTCATAATATTGCAAAAATTGAAGAACATGAAATTATTGATTCCAATGGCAAAACCATTACAAAAAAAGTTTGTGTTCATAGAAAAGGTGCAACAAGAGCATATCCTGCAGGCAGTAACTTCATCCCTGAAAAATACCGAGAAGTTGGACAGCCAGTTTTAATTCCAGGTGATATGGGAAGATACTCATTCATCTCAGTTGGAACACAGAAAGCTATGGAAGAGACATTTGGAAGCTCATGTCATGGTGCTGGAAGAGTTCAGAGCCGTCATCAAGCAATGAAATCTGCAAAAGGAAAAGATTTAATAAAAGAATTAACCGATAGCGGAATAATAATTCAAGCAAAAGGATACAAAACTATAGCAGAAGAAATGCCACATGCTTATAAAGATGTATCTGAAGTCGTTGATGTAATGCATTATGCAGGAATTAGTAGTAAGGTGGCTAAACTTAAACCTATAGGAGTAATTAAAGGATAAAACAAAAACATTAATCAATAATTTATTGTGACGTTACTTTTTCGCATTTCCTAAAAAAGTTTTTCTAATTCTTTTAACAACTTACTAAAAGCCTGAGCACGGTGACTAATTCTATTTTTTTCTTCGAGACTTATTTCGGCTACAGTTTTTTCATAACCATCAGGAATAAAAATCGGGTCATATCCAAAACCTTCTGTTCCTCTTGGTTCTTTTATTACTCTACCATGTAATTCACCTTTAGTTTCTATTAGATTTCTTCCATCATAAAAAACTGCAACACAAACATATTTCGCTTTATGTGGCTCTGGAAAATTTTTTAATTCATTAATAACCTTTGCATTATTTTCTTCATCTGTACAGTTTTCACCTGCATAGATTGCAGAATATACTCCAGGTCTTCCTCCAAGCTGTTCAATTTCAATTCCTGAGTCATCAGCAATAGTTGGTTCTTTGTAATATTCATAAATTGTTTCTGCTTTTATTATTGCATTTTCTTTAAAAGTAGTACCAGTTTCTTCTATTTTTATATTGTTCCCTAAGTCATATAATGAAATTATTTCAAATTTGGAACCATTGAAAATTGATTTTATCTCTTTTACTTTGCCTTTGTTTTGTGTTGCCAATATTAGTTTCATTCTTTCTCCTGCTTTTTTTCTAGATATATTTCTTCCATTTTTTCCATTGCAAATCTTAAATGAGGAATCACCACTGAACCTCCAACAATTAATGCAATATTAAAAGTTTCATATAGTTCCTCTTTTGTTGCGCCTTCTTCAATTGACCTATCTATATGATATAAAATACAATCGTTACACCTTAAAACCATAGAAGCAACTAACCCCATAAGTTCTTTAATTTTTGCAGGTAACACACCACTGACGTAAGCTTTATTATCAAGAGCAAAAAATTTTTTAAAATCAGAAAATCCTGAATTTAAAATTTTTTCGTTCATTTCTGCTCTATATTTTCTAAACTCTTTTAATGTTGTTTTCATCTCTTTTTCTTACCTCTTTTGTTTATAAAATTTATTTTCTCATTAATTCTTTTTTTATAAATCTTCCTGTAATACTTCGCTTATTTTCTGCAACTTCTTCTGGTGTTCCTTCGGCAATTATTTCTCCTCCATATTCACCTCCGCCAGGCCCCAAATCTACAATATAATCAGCTACTTTTATAACATCCATATTATGTTCTACAACAACTACTGTATTTCCTTTATCAACAAGTTTATTCAAAACATTTAGAAGAATACGAACATCTTCAAAATGGAGCCCTGTTGTTGGCTCATCAAGAACGTATAAAGTTTTTCCAGTACTAATTTTACTTAGCTCAGCAGCTAACTTAACTCTTTGAGCCTCGCCTCCTGAAAGTGTTGTAGCTTGTTGACCCAACTTTATATATCCCAAGCCCACATCATATAAAGCTTTGATTTTTCTATGAAGTGCAGGAAAATCTTCAAAGAAACTTAGAGCCTCTTCTACGCGCATTTCTAATACATCAGAAATCGACTTTGTTTTATATAGAATTTCAAGAGTCTCACGATTATATCTCTTCCCATTGCATGCTTCGCACGTTACATAAACATCGGGCAAAAAATTCATTTCAATTTTTTTTAACCCATCACCCTCACATTCTTCACATCTACCTCCACTTACATTAAAACTAAATCTTCCTGCATTATAGCCACGGACTTTTGATTCTGGTAGCTGTGCAAATAAATCCCTGATATGATTAAATATTCCTGTATAAGTTGCAGGATTTGAACGAGGAGTTCTACCAATAGGAGTTTGATCTATCTCAATTATTTTGTCTATGTTTTCTATTCCACGTATTTCTTTATAAGGAAGTGGAATGTCTTTAGTATTGTATATTTTCTTAAAAAGAATTTTAACAAGTGTTTCATTTATCAAAGATGATTTGCCTGAGCCACTAACTCCTGTAACTGTTACAAATGTTCCAAGTGGTATTCTCAAATTAACATTTTTTAAATTATTCCCTGAAGCTCCAAGCAATTCAATAAACTTTCCATTGCCTTTTCTTCTTTCTTTTGGAATCTCAATTCTTTTTTGATTTTTGAGATATTGAACTGTTAAAGAATTCCTTCCATTAGGGGATTTTAATATTTCTTCCGTTCTACCCTGTACACATACTTCTCCACCATGTTCGCCCGCTAAAGGTCCTAAATCAACTATATAATCAGAATTTTCAATTGTTTCCCTATCATGTTCTACTACTATAACAGTATTACCCAAATCTCTCAAGTTTTTTAATGAGTTTATTAATTTAAGATTATCGGCCTGATGAAGTCCTATACTTGGCTCATCGAGAACATAAAGTACACCTGAAAGCTGAGAACCAATTTGAGTCGCTAACCTAATCCTTTGAGATTCCCCCCCTGAAAGTGTTCTAGCAGGCCTACTTAGTGTTAAATAATCAAGTCCTACGTTCAATAAAAATTCAAGGCGTGTTTTAATTTCTCTTAAAATTTGCTTTGCTATTATTTCATCACGCTCAGATAATTTCAGTTCTTTAAAGAATTTCAAAGTTTTTTCTATTGATAATGAAGTAACTTCTGCAATATTTAATCCACCAATCTTTACTGATAAAGATTCTTTTTTTAATCTTCCACCTTTGCAAGTAGGACATGGCAGAGTGTTCATGTAGGATTCTGCCCATTCTCGTACTTTGTTTGATGTTGTATTTTCATAGTAATGTTTAATATAGTTAATAATTCCACTGAATTTATGCATATAGGTTACTTCTCTTCCACCACCATAAATATATGTGAATGGAATCTTATCTTTTGTGCCATTTAATAAAATATCTTTCTGTTCTTTTGAAAGTTCTTTAAGAGGTGTATCAAAAGTAAATCCAAAATGATGTGAAATCTCACGAAGTTGGTCAAAGATCCATATAGAACGAGGTTTACCAAGAGGAGCAATTCCACCATCATTTATAGTTTTGTCCCAATCTGGTATAATTAAATTAATATCTAATTCCTTTTTTTCTCCAAGACCATCACAATCAGGACAGGAACCATATGGCGAATTAAAAGAGAATGAATTAGGTGCTAATTCTTGAAAACTTATTCCGCATTGAGGACAGGCAAAATTTCTACTGTACCAATAATCTTCACTTCCATCATTAACTATTACATTTCCGTTTCCATAATTCAAAGCAACCTCAACCGATTGGCGAATTCTATATCTTGAGCTTTGATTTACTGTCAAACGGTCAATCACAATTTCAATATCATGTATTTTGTAGCGTTCAACTTTAAAATCATCTATTAATTCATGAACAACACCATCAACACGAACCCTCAAAAATCCATCTCGAATTATTTCTTGAAATAATTCCTTATAATGTCCTTTTCTACCTCTTACTACTGGAGCAAGTATTTGTATTCGTTTTTCATTAAAATCTCTTAAAATCGTATCAACTATTTGGTCTGAAGACTGTTTTTCAACTTGTCTGCCACAGTTGTAACAAAAAACTTTCCCAATTCTAGAATAAAGCAAACGAAGATAATCATAAATCTCTGTTACAGTGCCTACTGTAGAGCGAGGATTAGTTGCAGTAGTTTTTTGTTCGATTGAAATAGTTGGACTTAATCCTTCTATTAAATCAACATCTGGCTTTTCGAGCATATCTAAGAACTGACGTGCATAAAGTGAAAGGGATTCTATATACCTTCTTTGACCTTCTGCATATATTGTATCAAAAGCCAAAGAAGACTTTCCTGAACCAGAAAGTCCTGTAATAACAACAAATGAATCCCTTGGGATTTCTAAATCTATATTTTTAAGATTATGTTCCCTTGCACCTTTAATGATTATTTTATTTATAGAATTCATTTACATAAATTAGTCGAAGTTCAACCTGTTATTTTAGATAATCAGAAAACTAAAATCAATGCATTTAATTAAACTACCAAATTCAATCAAAACATTAGCCAAAAATTCCGAATGTAAAATTAAAGAAAAAGGCTCATTATTTATTGGAACATGTTCCCCCATTAATAACGAAGAAGATGCAAATGCTTTTTTAGCTAAAATCAGGAAAAAGTATTATGATGCCACACATAATTGTTACGCATATAAATTAGTCGATGGAACTATAAAGTATTCGGACGGTGGTGAACCAAATGGCACTGCTGGTCTTAGAATATTAAATGCAATAAATCACTTTGAACTATGCAATACAATTGTGGTTGTAACAAGGTATTTCGGAGGAATAAAATTAGGCATAGGACTTCTTGGTAAAACTTACTACGATACTGCATATAGATGTTTATCAAATTCTCCTTTTGTGTTAAATATGCTTTACGAAAAAGTCATTATAACTTACAGCTGTGAGCATTTAAACTTGATATACAGATTGATTCCAAAATATGGAGCAATAATAGAAAAAAATATTTTTAATGAAATGTATAAAACGGAATGCTATTTACCAGCTGAAAACAAAGAAATTTTTATTTCAGAATTAAGGTCTCTATCAAATAACAAAGTTGAAATTGAAAACACTTCCATTTTGTTATATAGATAAAAGAAAATTTGACAAAGAGTATTGATTTAATTAATTTGAATCAAGACATAAATCTCTTTTTAATAATATTTAAGAATAAAACAAAGGGTTAAGGCATGATTTACACAAAAACCGGTGAATATGCAATCAGAGCAATCCTTTTTTTAGCACGACAACCAAAAGAAAAACTTATTATGTCTTCAGAGATTGCTAAAAGTGAAGATATTCCTGCTCATTATCTAGCTAAAATATTACAAAGAATGGCAAAGTATGGTTATGTTGATTCTTTTAAGGGAAGAGGAGGAGGTTTTAGAATCACAGAATTAGCTAAAAAAAGTTCAATACTTGAGATAGTTGAAAGAGTTGAAGGACCTGTTATTAACTTAAAATGTGTTACTGGTTTAAAAGAATGTTCAGATGAAAATCCATGTCCCCTTCACGATGAATGGGCTGATTTAAGAAACAGAATTTATAATTTAATTTCGAGCAAATCTGTACAAGAGGTTGCAGAAAAATATGCAGAAACCTTAAGCAAGCACAAATAAGTTTATAGGGGTTGTTTGAATTTACTCAGACAACCCCTTCCTATCATTAAAATAATACTTTAAGTAAACCATATCATCACATAAATCATTCAGCGCATTAAAGCTCTGCATTGTCATCTTAAAAAATTTTTCTTGATAAATTGTTCTCAAAAACTGAGTAGCATTTTTTAGTAATTCTTCAAGAATATTTTTTACTTCTTGTATACTTTTTAGATACTCATTTTGTAAAGATTTAAAATACTCATCATCTAATTTATTATCTCTATTTTGAATGATTCTTAAAATCCCTCTTGAAAATTTTGAGTAAAAGGCCAACTTTTCGAGCTGTTTCATCTTATTCGAAGATAAGGCTAACTCAATAATTCTTAGTAAATCTTCCTTGTTTTTTAATTTTCCTTTTGCCAAATCTTCTACAGCATTACAAATTTTTTCAGCTTCTACTTTATAATCCATTATAACTTTACCCCTAAACCAATTCCGTCACCTATTGGTAATATGGTAGTATAAAGTGAACTATGATTTGAAAATATTTTATTGAATTCTCTTATAACTTTAGTAGAATTTTTATAAGAATCCGGAACTTTTTTAGATGCTACAAATCCATGCCACAATAAATTATCTATAAAAATTACTCCTCGTTTTTTTAGTAAAACTAATGAATAATAAAACAATTTTTCATAATCTTGCTTATCTGAATCAAGAAAAATTAAATCATATTTTTTTGTAAGGGAAGGAAGTATATCAAGTGCATTTCCTTCAATTAAATTTATTTTATGCTCAAGTCCTGCTTTCTGAATAAACTCCCTTGCAATAACTACATTATCACGACTCTTCTCAATTGTATCTAATATTGCTTTCTTTTTTAATCTTCTTGCAATTCTAATAGATGAATATGCAATAGCAGTCCCAATTTCAAGTACGCGTTTTGGCTTAAGCATAATAATTAATTGTTCTAAAAATTCTGCTGCTTGCCAATCAAGTATAGGGATATTATTTACTTTAGCAAAGTTCTCTATTTCTTTAATTAATGAATCAGGGGCAATACGAAGCGATTCTAAATATTTTATTTGATTCTTATAAGTAATTTTACTCATAAAATTTACTTTGCATAAATCATTTTTTTTGCAAGAACTTTATCTTTAACTTTTAATACATAAAAATAAACACCACTAGAAACATTTCTACCCTCTTCGTTTTCTCCATTCCAATAAAAAGTGTTTCTTCCTGAAAGAGAGGTCCCCATAAAAACAGTTTTAATCCTTTCTCCTAAATAATTATAAATAATAAGCTCTGCATATGCATTATCTACAGAATAAAATTCAATCCTCGTCTCTCTGTTAAAAGGATTCGGATAATTATTATAAAGGTAATAATCAGAATGGACTTCTTCAAAATTAGCTGTATCTTTTACACTATACACATTATGATGAATTAAGAGCGAGCCATAATAAAATTCGTATGTGCCATTTTCAGGTTCACGAAGCTGGCCAATATTAGTTTCATATATGAAATAAAAAGATATTTTTTTTCCTTGTAATGTTTCTGGGAAAACAAATTTATACTTTAACTTTCCATCATAGTTCATTTCTGCTTTTTGATAGTTATCATTACCTGCCTTATAATAAATAAAAACGGGTTTTAATGTATTAATAATAGGGTGAATAAAAATTTTATTCAATGTAAATCTATTATTAGTATTTTCAAGATTTGGAAATGATATTGCTTTTTTTGCTGAGACTAAACCATATCCTCTATGATTGTTTGGCTTTGATGAATTATCTCCACTTTCAAGGATAATTTGACGTATTTGATAATTTGTTAAATGAGGATATGCAGATTTTAATAAAGCAGCAATACCAGCTGCAATTGGTGTTGCATAAGAGGTGCCATTTCCATACGCATAAGTACCTCCTGCAACTGCAAAATATACATTAGCTCCTTGTGCTAGAATTTCTGGCTTTATTCTTCCATCATAAGTTGGGCCTCTACTACTAAAGTTAACCACTTTATTACTTGTATCTACTGCCCCAACTGAAATTATATTAAAAGCATCTGCAGGCGAAACAACTTTTCCATAGCTATTATCACCATATTTTGCTCCCCAATCCGAATTACCTTCATTACCAACAGCGGTAAATGTTGAAACCCCTCTTTCAAAAGCTAAATTCACAGCTTTAGCAACAATTGTAGTTTCGCCATTCATATCCTTATAAGTATACGAATAATTTCCTGGGTCAAATGTATTATACCCTAAAGAACTACTTGTAATGTCAACCCCTTGAGCTTCCATCCATTCTAATGCTGCAGCATAATTATCTTCTTCTACATTAGTTTCTGTTGGTACGTATTCAGTCTTAGCCAAAATATATTGCGAACCATAAGCAGGTCCTATTAAATTTCCTTCGTCGTATCCACCTATTATCGATAATACTGCTGTTCCATGCCTATCTTGATTTGGGGCATCATTTTTTAAAGATTCATTTTCTGTTATACTATCGTTTTGTATAAAATCCTTTTCGGCTATTACTTTTATATTCTTTAAAGCCGGATGATTTTTCCATCTAAATCCAGTATCAAGCAATCCTATTAAAACTCCTCTTCCATTAATCCCCAAATCATGTACAACTGGGATTTCTGAAAGTGAATTTTGTTTGTAGGATAAGCCATACTTTAGCAATTGTGATGATTTTGCCAAATTGACATTTATAGAAATCTTTTCTTCATCGTATGTAGGGCGAATTAATTTTAGCTTTTTAACTTTCTCAATTTTATCTACAAAAGGCAAGTTCTTTACATATTCGAATTGTTCATCTGTTAAATAGCAAGAAACTGCGTTAAGCCATTTTAACTTATGGATAATTTTTACGTTAAGATTTTTTAGTTGTTGAAGGTATTTCTCACTTAAAGGTAAATCTTCGTAAGTAATATAATTATCTTCTCCCATAACTTTTTTTCTTCTTTCGATAGCTTTTTGGGTAATTGCTTTTTCTGCCTCAATAAATAATGAAGAATTTTTTTTAAGTAATGTTGATTTATCTATACCTTTATCTTTGAAATAAACAAAATATTTCGTTTCTGCAGTAATAGATGAAAAAAGTATGGACAAAAAAAGTATTAATGTGGTAGTTATGTTCATTTCTTAACCTTAAAAAATTAATGAACAAGTTTTGCTATCCTATTAAGTCTAACAGAACCTATCAATCTAAAAAAGTCTGAAAAAGGAATAGTAGAATCCCACGACCAATAAATTAAAAAGGCTTGACCAACTATTTTATCTCTTGGGACAAATCCCCAAAATCGGCTATCAGCGCTATCGTCTCTATTATCTCCAAGCATAAAGTAATAATCCTTTTTGAGTGTATAAGAATTGACAGGTTTTCCATCAATATAAACCTGATCACCTTGAACAGAAACTACTCTACGTCCAAATTCTCTATCTATAATAGTTCTCCACTTTTCAACTGTTTCTACATTCAATGGTATTACATCACCTTTTTTAGGGACAACAATTGGTCCATAATTATCCTCATTAAAATTAGAACCTTTAGGAAAGATTCTTGGATTTGCAACTCCTTTTGGTGTAACATAAGGGTTTAAGTATTGAATATGAGGTGGAATCCATGCTTCTTTACCATTTATAAAAACGACTTTATCAACTATTTCAATTGTATCTCCAGGTAATCCAATACATCTTTTTACATAGTTGTTTATTTCTACTGGTTTAAGTTCATCGCGGTCACCTGGATATTCAAATACTACAATATCATATCTTTTAGGTTCTCTTATAGGTGGAAGTTGAAAGTATGGTAAAGTAATATTAGTAAAGGGAATTGTTCGAGGAGAAGTTGAACCGTATATAAATTTATTTACAAAAAGAAAATCACCAATCAAAATAGTCTTTTCCATCGAACCCGTAGGAACACGAGATGTTTCTATTAAAAATGTTTTTATAAGTAATGCAGCAAGAGCAGCAATGAAAAGGTTTTTAATAAACTCCAAAAATTTTTGTGTTGGAGTTTTAATTTTCTTTTCTGGTTTTCCCTTTTCAGTTTCTTTTTTATTCATAATTTCCCACTATATTAATTTTTAATCTTCTATTTGAAGTACTGCTAAAAAAGCTTCTTGAGGAATTTCAACATTTCCTACTTGTTTCATTCTTTTCTTCCCTTCTTTTTGTTTTTCAAGTAACTTTCTTTTTCTTGTAACATCTCCACCATAGCATTTTGCCAAAACATTCTTTCTAAGAGGTTTAATATTTGTTCTTGAAATTACTTTATTTCCGATAGCAGCTTGTATTACAATTTCAAACAATTGACGCGGAATAAGTTCCTTAAGTTTCGAACATATTTTCAGTCCCCAATTATATGCTTTTTTCTCATGTACTATAAACGATAATGCATCAACTCTTTCTCCATTAAGCAAAATATCAAGTTTTACCAAATCAGATTGCCGATAACCTATTAATTCGTAATCAAAAGAGGCATAACCCCTTGAAATAGATTTTAATTTATCATAAAAATCAAAAATTATCTCTGAAAGAGGGAATTCAAAAGTTAAATCTGCCCGTGTTGGATCTATATAAGTTGTATTTATATAGATTCCTCTTTTATCTATTGCCAATTGCATTAAATTGCCTATATATTCACTGGGAGTTACAATTTGTGCTTTCACATACGGTTCTTCTATATAATCTATTTCACCTTGTGGGGGCATTTCGGCAGGATTATCTACTATTACTTTTTCTCCATTTCTCTTATATACCCAGTATTCAACATTAGGCAGTGTAGCAATTATCGATTGATTAAATTCTCTTTCTAATCTTTCTTGTACAATTTCCATATGAAGCATTCCAAGGAAGCCACATCTAAATCCAAACCCAAGCGCCGCAGAAGTTTCTGGTGTAAAACTCAAAGATGAATCATTTAATCTGTACTTTTCAAGTGCATCTCTTAAACTTTCGTAATCATCAGAATTTGTAGGATACAAACCACTAAAAACCATAGGTTTAATTTCTTTGTAACCTGGCAATGGCTTATCTGCTCCATTCTTAACATGAGTTATTGTATCACCAACCTTAGTATCTCTTAATTCTTTAACACCAGCTATAACATATCCTACATTTCCAGTTTGAAGTTCCCCTGTGCGAATTCTATTTAATTTTAGAATTCCTATTTCTTCTGCAATATATTTTTTTCCGTTAGCAAAAAATGTGATTTCATCTCTTTCTTTAATAATACCATTAAACACACGAACATACGCAATTGCACCACGATAAGAATCGAATACTGAATCAAAAATCAACGCTTGTAAAGGTGCATTTTCATCACCACTTGGAGCTGGGATTCGCTCAACAATAGCTTCTAAGATTTTATCTATACCAATTCTTGCTTTTGCACTAGCTAAAATAATTTCTTCTTCTCTACAACCAATTAAATCAATAATTTGTTTTTTAACAGTATCAACCATTGCGCTAGGTAAATCAATCTTATTTATGACAGGAATAATTTCAAGTCCTGCATCAATTGCCATGTATAAATTAGAAATTGTTTGTGCTTCTACACCTTGAGCTGCATCTACTACAAGAATTGCCCCCTCACATGCTGCAAGAGACCTAGAGACTTCATAAGAAAAATCGACATGACCTGGGGTATCTATTAAATTCAAAATATATGTCTTACCATCTTTTGCAGTATACTCCATTTGAATTGCATGAGATTTAATAGTTATGCCACGCTCTCGTTCAAGTTCAAGGCTATCGAGCAATTGTTCCTTTGCTTCCCTTTCCGATACGGTATGAGTAAATTCTAACAAGCCATCTGCTAACGTAGATTTGCCATGATCTATGTGAGCAATAATGCAGAAGTTACGAATATTTTGCATATCCTATAAAAAAAATTTAGTGGCAAATATATAAATAAGGTCATGTATTTACAATTTAAGTTAACATTCAATAATTTATATCCTTCAAAAAACTCTCAAGATTTTTTACAGCTTGCGTACAAAACACCTTTTGTTTTACTAATTTTGTATTGCTTTATTAAAAAAGTGAGAAAATTAATGCGAATATTCTTTCTTTTGTGCATATCTCTAACAAGTTTATTACTTGGACAAACAGTTAAATTTACAGTACTGATATCCCCTGAAATTAGCATTAATGATAATTCAGAATCTCTCAATAATGTTATCACTAGCCTAAATAAAATTGACGATTTAAATTTTGTTGTTATATGCGGAAATTTAACTCAGCAAGGCTCTTTAAAAGAATTTTTAAAACTAAAATCCATTCTAAACAAACTCGAAAAAAATTATTATTTACTTCCTTCTCTGAATGATTTGAAAGATGCAAATAGCTGGACCTATTTTATAGAAACATTCGAAGATAAATTTTTAATAAAATTTCACAATAAAGCATTTATAGGTCTAAGCGGAGTTGTCCCTTTAACAGATATAAATCATTATACGACAGAAAAAATTAATTGGCTAAATGAAACATTGGATACAATAAATTTAGACGATGAAATCTATCTTATTTCTCCAATTCAAATTGATTACAAAATAGATAACTGGAGAACACTATTAAATCAATTCCAAAAAAAAGACTTGAAATTAATAATAAACGGAAATGCCCCAAAAACTCAATTAAGGAACTTATTAGGTTACAATGTTTTTGATATACAAAAATCAAAAAAAAATGAAGTAAACTTTGCAATTATAAAAACCACTAATGATTCTGTTTATATTTACGATAGCAATAATAAAATAATATATGCATTCGATAAAAAAATAGAAATCCCAAAAGAAAAAATTGAACTCGATTCAGTTTTTTCAATAAATTCAGAAATTTTACAAAATATCAATTTGAATACTACATTATTAACTTCATGTGACTTCTGGAACAATAAAATTTATACATCGGACTATTCAGGTTTAATAAGCTGCTTAGACACAACAGGAAAAGTTTTGTGGGAATTTGAAACAAATGGAAATATAATAAATAAACCATTAATTACAGATAGAATGTTAGCAGCGGTTACTCTTCAGGGAGATTTAATAACACTAAGTGCAATTACTGGGGAACAATTTCAATCTATCGGATTTGAAGATTACATAACTACAGATTTACTTGCAATTGAATATAAAGGCGATAAAGAATTAATGATACCAAAGTTAACTCCATCAATGACCGCTTTAGTTTTTGGAACCGCAAGTGGAAAAATCTACTGCTACGATTTAGAAACTCTTCAGGAGTATTGGGTAAATGATTATTGCAAAGAAATGATTACATCAAAACTTCTACACTTCGACAACAAAATTTTTTACACAAGCAGAGATGGTTTCTTATATTGCATCGACGGTAAAAATGGGGTTACTATATGGCGCTGGAAAGAAAAAGCAACAACAGATCTTTCTTATTCGAATATAATTTGTGATGGCAAAAAATTATTTGTTGTTTCTCAAGATGGAACTCTTTATGCTATAAATTTTCTATTAGGCAAACTAGACTGGAAAATTGAAAATATAAACTTGCTTCAAAATATCAGTTTTTCTAGAGACAAAAAATTTATTTATGCAAAATCATACTATAATGAAATTATTATTATAAATGCTGAAAAAGGGAAAATAGAAAAGAAAATTAAAGTTGATCTAGCCTTTTCAAATTCATTATCACAGCCAATAGAAATAGATAATCTAATTTTTCTATGCGACAATAATTTTATCGGTTATATTGACACAAAATATAATTTTATAAAATCATTGTTCTTAGGTAATGCACCTATTCACACAGTTAACAAAATTGGAGCAAACAAATTCTTATCTTCTAATATTGATGGAAATATTGTAATATTTAAACTGAGGTAAAAAGTGAAAAATTTTGAAGGTATAATATTTGACATTGACGGAACTCTTGCTGCAACCCACAATTTAGTTTTTGAAAGTTTTAATTATGTTATAGAAAAATATCATAATAAAAAATTATCAACAGAAGAAATAGTTGCATTGTTTGGACCCACAGAAGACGTAATATTAAAAGAATGGATGAAAGAAAATTATGAAAAAGCAAGAAAAGATTATTACGACTTTTATGAATCTCAACATCAAGAATTAGCAGATGTTTTCCCAGGTCTCGAAGATATTATAAAGTTAATAAAAGAAAAAAATATTCCCCTTGGAATTTATACAGGAAAAGGTAGAGACACGTCACTAATTACTTTAAGAGCAATTAATCTGGTAGATTATTTTGATTTAATAATAACAGGTGATGATGTTAAAGAATATAAACCATCACCAGAAGGAATAAACAAATTTATATCAACTTTTAACTTGAAACCTGAAAAAGTGCTTATGGTAGGAGATACTATTACAGATGTTATTGCTTCTAAACAAGCCAGAGTAAAATGTGCTCTTGTATTGTGGGACGAGTTTTCTCGTAGCAGATATTCAAATGCAGAAGCCGATTACATTTTTTATAATGTAGAAGATTTTAAAAATTTTATTACAGAAAATATTTAATTTATTTTTTTATGAATATATCACTTCTTAAAACTTATGGGATACACAAAAGATAACCTAGGCTCAAGCTTCTTTTGAGTTTTATACCCAATTATTTCTTTCATATTATTTCTTATAGGTGTAAAATTCCATGAGTAAACAATAGAAAAAAGCAAATGTGTATACAGCTTATATCCAAATTCAGCATAGACATAAGAGTTTTCATTTGCTTTGAACAAATCCATAAATTCTTTTATAGATAATTTATCATATCCTGCTCGAAAGACATAAGGAAAATTATCCATACCTACTAAAGTCCACAAATGTAGTATCCCACTATTAGTAATATTATCCAACTTTTGAAAGCTTCCGACTATTTTAAATGTACCTAAGATATTTATTAATAACTCTCCAAAATATCCCTTGCTTTCTGGAGATGCTGCTAAAAGTTGTGTTTTTGTTTTAACTTTTCCAGTCTCAGTATCAACCTGAAATCTTTCGATTTCATAAAGAGAATTAAAATAGGAAGGCATGTATTTATTCCCATTAAACCTTCTTTCTAGTTTTGCTTTAATGTTTATAAAACTAAAACCTTTAGAACTTATCATTGCTCCTAATGCAGAACCATTCCCAAATTTTAAAATTTTTGTATAATCAAAATAAAAATCCAAATCAAAAGTGGATGTTCTTACTAAAGGTAGTCCAATATCAAAGCCAATTATTGTGATATTACCTACACTTTTGGTTGGTATAAAAATATTTTTGTTTATATCGTAATCTCCATCTATAATACCTGAATTATTATCTGTGTCTGTAACAATTGAACTCCCAAATTCAATATCTTTTAAGATTGGAACATAAGAGAGTTTAGTAAACTGAAATGGTCTAATATTAGCTCTTAGTCCTAACAAACCAGATTGACCAAAATTTCCATAAATAGTCTCAAATCCAAATTTTCCAAAATCTAAGTCAAATTCAGTTCCAATTTTGTGGGAATCATATGATGGACTATTATTGTAAAGATATACAATACTTCCATGACCTAATGTTGAATAATCGAGAGCTCCTATTCTAAAATAAATAGGATCATATTTATTACCATATTTTACATAACGAATAATACTTAAGTAATCAGAAAATTCATTAAAGTTTTCTGCTCTAAGTTTTCCGTTCGGAGTAAACTCCAAATTTAAATTTAACCCAAGTGACACTTTAGAAAATTGAATTTCGGGAAATATGCGAAATGAGTAATGAGGAGATCCATTAATCCAAGTTATACCAAAACCACTATTTAATTTTGCTTCGGTATCATAAAGTCCTTCAAATTGTGCTAACAAATGAGCTGAAAAAAAGAACACAATAAGAAATAATCTTTTCATAATTCACTTTACATAAGTTACCTTTTAGTAAGCCAAACTTCTGGATTTTGATAGTTTCTCTCATTCCAGATTTCAAAGTGTAAAATATTTCCTTCAAGACTTTCATTTACTTTTCCTATCACCGTATTTGCTTTAACTAAATCTCCTTCTTTTACATTAATATCTGTAATGTGACCGTATACAGTTCTGTATTGATTGGCGTGTGTTAAAATAACCACGCTACCAAAACCTGGTATCCATTCAACAGCAGAAACAATACCATCAGATACAGCATAAACCAGTTCACCTTCTCTTGTTAATATATCTATGCCATAATTAATTGTTATTGTATTTAATTTCACATTTTTATTTTCACCAAATTTTCTAACGATTTTACCTGATTTAACTGGCCAATTTAATTTCCCTTTTAATAAATCAAAATTTGTAAGCTTATTATAATCAAAGACAGGTTTATAACTTTTTTCCTTAGATTTAGCCTCTAGAGCGATACTTTTATTTAGTCTTTCTTTTTCCACAAGGTTAGCAATTAAAGTTTTTATTTCAATTTCTGCTTTTCTTTTAGAATCAATCTCAGCTGCTAACATTTTTTTATCATACCTAAGCGATGCAATTAAACTCTTTTTTTCACTTTGTTTTTCCTCTAATAATTTTTGCTCTTTAAGTTTCTGAGTTACTAGGAGTTCTTTTTCTTCCTTTTCTTTTTGAAGTTGATTACGATATTTAGCCAAATTATTCTTGCTTTCAGTAAGTAATTTCAAATCTTTTTCATTTTGTTCGGAAATAAAATTTAAATACCTAAATCTCTTTAGCAATTGACTAAATGAATTAGAATTTAATAAATATTTCATAAAAGAATAATTTCTATTTTTATAAATCCATACAACATAACGAGAATACTTTTCCTTGAGAAGAGAGATTCTATTCTCAATTTTTGCTATTTCTCCCTCTATAAAATCTATTTCTTTAATTTTTTTTTCTTCCTCAAGTTTAATATTATTTATTAATTTTTGAATTAATAAGATTTGTCTATTACTTTTTTCTAAAAACTCAAGAGATTCTCTTTCTTTCTTAGTTTTACTTTTTAATTCATCCTCTAATAATAGAATTTCTTTACGTAGTTGTTCAAGCTCCCTTTTTTTAACTTTTATACTATCTTTTTCCTGAGCAAAAACAGAAATAAAAAGTAATATTAAAAACATCAATGAGTTTCTCGCCATTCTATAATCTTTGCATCGTTTGGTATTTCTATTCTAAGATTATTTACATCTTTATTAACAACAATATTTTTATATTCAATTTTCAATTGTTGATTGTTTTTATAATCTTCAATAGTTATTTGCGATGGTATAGAGACATCTTCTAAGAGTCTAAAATTCGAAAATTTCCCTTCTAATAATTTTTCTCCCTTAAAATTTTGAATAGTATTAGTAATAATCGACAAGTCGTTAGCCTTTACTAAAAAAGTATTTTCCACTGATTTAACGGTATCTATGTAAGTTACTTTATACAAATTTTTTTCGAATTCAAATTTATCAGGCTCTCTACGCAACTTATCAGACAAATTAATAGAGCCAGTTAAAGCATCCATAATTAAATTAATAGGTAAATTTACCTTTAAGATATGCTGTAAAATATCCCCCTTTATTTGGCCTTTATAAAAATTATTATTAATCACATCATAAAATTGAAAATCATTTGATGTAATTAATGCGTGAGCCAAATCGATTCCAAAAGGACCATAGAAAGATATTTTTAAGGAGTCTGGTTTTTTTAATAAAATTTCAAAATTACTCTTAGCATTAAACGAACTATTTTTAACAAATAAAATTCCATTCCCTTCTAAAGTTTTAATTTTTCTCCTATTTGCTTCAAGTTTTTTTATCAATCTGTCCGGAGAAATTAATCTTTCCTTTTCAAGTTCTTTTTGCGGAGCACATGCCGTTAGTAATAAAAACATAGTAATAAAACCAAAAAGGTAATAAAAACTTTTTTTCACAGTTCACCCTTTTCTAATTTTTGTTTAATCTTTTCATTTTGAGGTTCAAGTTCAAGAGCTTTTTTCCAGAATTCTTTTGCTTTTTCTTTATTTCCAAGTTTAAAATAAACATCACCTAAATGGTCTGTCACAGTTGCATTTTTATTATCTAACTTTAATGAATCTTCTATAAACTTTTTTGCAGTTAAGTAATCACCAAGTTGATAATAGACCCAACCAATTGTATCTAAATAAGAAGCATTTTGAGGGTCTTTTTCAACAGCTTTTTTGGACATTTTCAAAGCTTCTTCTAATCGTATTCCTCTTTCTGCAAGTGAATAAGCATAATTATTCAAAATTAGCGCATTTGTTGAATCAATTTTTAATGCCATACTATAAAGAGAGTCTGACATAATAAAATTTTTCTGAGAATCATAAATTAAAGCAGCCATACCCAATACATCTATATTTTTGGGATCAATCAACAATGCTTTGTTTAGCACCTCGAGAGCACCATTTTCATCTTTCAACTGATTCAAGGTATAGCCGTAAGCTGTAAGGGATGTAATATCATTTGGATTTATTTTTACAGCTCTACCTAAATATATTTTAGCTTCCTGATAATTATTTAATTGCGATAAAGAAAGTCCATATATCAAGTTAATTGCAAAATCATTTGGAAATTTTTCTACAGCCTCTGAAAGTAAAATTATAACATCTGAATATTTTCTTTTATCAAATAAAAAACCACCTAGTCTAATCCAAAGTTGAACATTCCATTCAGCAAGTTTAGTGGCTTTCTTGAAATACTCAATAGCCAGTGAATCATTTTTTAATTTTGCTTCTATTTCTCCCAAAGAAGCAATTACTTGCCAATCAGTAGAATCTTTATTTAGCTTTTCAAAAAAACTTTTTGCAATATGCAAATTTGAAGAGTCTTTCTCTGCAGCCATTAAAAACAAAGAGCTAATTTTAAGTTTTATATTAAAGTCGCTTTCTTTGTTATCAAAAATTAACTTATATACATTAGCAGCTTCTTTCCATTTTTCTTGCTGTATAAAAATATTACCTTTCAAATCTAGTAAGCCTATATCATTAGGAAAAGTAATTAAAGATTCATCACATATTTTAAGAGCTTTATCATAATTTTTTGTTTTTATGTAAGCGTCAATCAAAAATTTTTGTAATTGTAAGTCCGATGGGTTAAGTTTAACTAATTCTTCAAGAGTTTTAACAGTTTCATCAATATTTCCAAGTCTTTCGTTTAAATCTATCATATTAACAAGCACATCCCAATCCGGTCCAATCATATTGATTAACTTCTTATATAATGACAATGCTTGCTTAGGGCGATTTCGTTCATAAAGCTTTGCAAGTTGGAAATAAGCAACAACGTTTGTAGAATCGATTGAAACAATTTTCTCATAAACAGTAATAGAAGAATCTATAAGATGTGATGAATCATAAATTGAAGCAAGTAAAAAGAGAAATTCTTTATTAGTTGGTTCTAATTCAACAGCCTTTCTTGCATTTTGCAAAGCATTAGAAAGTTTATTTATTCTATAGTAATTTTTTGCAAGCGCATAATATATGCCTGGTTTTTGCTCATACTTTAAGGCTTCCTGAAATTCGTTTATCGCTTTTTGAATATCTCCTTTAGCTTCGTAAATAGAACCACTTATAAATTTTTCTATCGCTAATTTTTTATTGCTCTTTTCAATAAATTTATCATCAACAGAATTTTGTTTAACTACTTTTGACGAGCAACCAATTATTACCAAAAGAGAAAAAAATAATGCAACAAATCTCATAATCACTTTTTAATTTTGTTCAAAATATAGTTTAACACAGAATGATTAACAAGTAACTTATTAAAATTGTTAATTTAGTGTTGCAATTTATCAGAAGTAATATTAATTCTATTTAAGCAATTTAAATACTTATTTTAGCAGTGAAATTATAAATGGGCACTTACGATTTAGCAATATCATACATATGGGAATACGATTTTGAATTTGTTGAATTAATAGAACATAGCTTTCAAAAAGATGGTTTAAAAACATTTATTATTTCCAACTATAATGTTTTTGAAGTAATTGAAGATTTAAAGTCGAAGAAGCTTCATTTCAAAGCTTACTTAGATAGAGCCTCGGATATGGATTCAGATTTCGAACCAATTGCAACTATTTTATCAAAAAGAAAAACTTACATAATCAATCCTCATAAAAAGGTTCATAGATTTACTAACAAATCATATATGCATAAAATACTTTCAAAGAAAAATTTTGGATTACCGAAAACAATAATTTTGCCACCTTATTATTTTAACCATAGTTTAAATATTACTGAGAAAGACTTAGAAGACTTAGGAATACCATTTATAATAAAACCAGCTATCGATACAGGTGGTGGTGAAGGGGTTGAAATTAATGCAGAATCTATTTCTCAGATTCAAAAAGTAAGAATGAAAAACCAACTTGAAGAATACTTAGTCCAAGAAAAAATTCACCCTAAAAAACTTGGAAATAAAAGAGCATGGTTTAGAATCTTTTGGGCATTTAACAAAATAATACCTACCTGGTGGGACGATCAAACACACATTTACGAAACTTTATCAAAAGAAGAAGAAAGAAAATATCGTCTTCAGCAATTGCACCGAATTACAAAAAAACTAGCTAGGATAACACAAATAGATTATTTCTCTACAGAAATTGCTGTTACTAAAAAAAACAAATTTATCCTTATTGATTATATAAATGACCAATGCGACATGAGATTAAAATCCAAGCATCCTGATGGTGTACCTGATGAAGTTATTCTACAATTCATAGAAAATATGAAAAAAAGAGTTTTATTATTCAAAAAATAAATCTTCTTCAATTGTTTCTAACATATTCAAATAACTTTTATATCTTTCATAATCAATTTTACCTTGATGCACAGCCTCTACTACTGCACAACCAGGTTCGTGATGATGAGTGCATGTATTGAATTTACAATTGTAAATAAAATCTAAGAAATCTTTGAAATAATGGCATAAATCTTCTTTTTTTATTCCATAAGGTTCTATTTCTCTAATTCCGGGTGTATCAATAACAAAAGTATTTTCAGCTACTTTTTTCATTAAAACAGTTACGGTAGTATGTTTACCTTTTAAGGTATAGTCACTAATATCTCCAACTTTAAGATTTAAACCCGGGTATAGTAAATTCAAAAGACTTGATTTACCAACTCCAGAATGCCCCCAAAATAAATTTGTCTTATTTTTTAATTCCTCACGTAAATCATCTATCCCATGATTATTAACAACACTTGTTTCAAAAACTTTGTAGCCTATTTTTTTATAAAGGTTGCTCCATGTTGCTCTTTCGTTTAAGCTATCTAAATCAATTTTATTTATAATAATAATTGGACTAACATTAGAACTTTCGGCAACTACAATCATTCTGTCAATTAATCTATTATTGAATTTTGGATTAAGCCAGCTCGAAACAATAATTAAATTATCTACATTTGTTGCAATAATTTGTTCTAACCTTTCACCTCTAATGCTTGCGCCTTTAAGGCGTGGAGCCTTTCTGGAGATCTTATTCTGTCTTGGAAGAATATTTGTAATTAGACCAGTTCCATCATTACTTAACTTAAACTCTACATAATCACCCACTGCTGCAATATCAAGTGTAACTAATTTATCTTTTTTAATAGAAAATTCCTTTAGAAATTTTCCTCTCAAAAAACATCTTACCTCATTAAAATTTTCGTCATATAAGTAATAATTCTTGCTTTCAATCTTAAAAATTCTCCCTTTAATAACTACCTCCTTTTTTATAAAATTTAGTTTTACAAATCTACCTTTGTAAATTTAAAAAACAAACAGCATCTTATTGATAAGATGCTGTTTGCAAGGGGGTGTTAATAAGCTAGGGGTGTTAAAAATTGTATCTTAACCCCGCTGTAAAAATTTTTCTTTGAATACTTTGATATGTCCTTGAAACATTGCTTCCATAGTTATCACCAAAATCTTTCCACCAACCATAAGCGTATGCAAAATCAATTGATAAATTTCCTTTTGTATTTATACCAAGACCAAATGTAATGAATTTTTTATCATACTCAGAAGGATCGTCTTTATAAGGCGAAGGCATTAAGATAAATCCCCCTCGTAAAGCAACATTAAAAAATGGTATTAAATATTCAAATCCTGCATTAAAATTAATTACGTTTCTAAATAAATCTTTTATATCACGATTATTATTTTCAATATCTCTTATATCTAATCCGCTTTTAAATTCCATTTGAGTATAGTCTATTAGTTTAGCATCAAAGCTTGCAGTTAAATTTTCTTGATTGATAGATGCACCTATAGCAAATTCATATGGACTATTAATTTTATATTCAGTTTTGTTTTGTATTGGAGGATCTAAAGTAAACCTTGTCGAAGCAAAGTCGCTAAATGCATCAACAAAATACGTTTCTTTAATAGTAATTAACTTGGGAGTTTTTACTGAAAATCCTAAATTTACATTGTTATTTAATTTTGCAAGCAATCCAATATTTAAATTCCATCCTGTAATATCCCAATTAATTATATCATTCATATAAAAAGTTCTAAAGTCACGAGTTGAGGGTTCAGAGGGGTCTAATAACAAATTTATTCCATAATTATCATAAATATCATCTTCCCAATATTGACGGTCCCTCTTAAAATCTCCTCCAATAATATTTAGTGTAGCCCCAATAAATATATTTTCTTGAATTTCGACAGCACCAGAGAATGACCAGCTTGAAATATTTCCATATTGAATAATTTTACCGCTTTGATTTAACCTACCATTAACTAATGTTGTGTCGTACAAGTATTTCCTAGATTTATCATAAACTGGGTAACTTAAAGCAAGTTTATAAGCTATGTCATCATTATAACTAGTCAAATCCTGAATTAAAGAATTGTTAGCAGGATTAAAAGCATCAAACTTGAGAGCATAATTAAAATCTTTAATTTGATTATAACCTAATGCTAAAACAAAGCTGCCTCTATAAGTTGGTAACGGAAATGCAAAACTAAGTTGATTTAACTTTGTTGTATTATTTGAATATTTATCTATTTTATTAAAGAAAGTGGCTTCATTATCAAATGAATCATAATTCATTGAAATAGAAAACTCTGATTTTTTTATTAATCCTAGACCTGCAGGGTTAAAAATGGCAGCATTAAAATCATTACTTACTGCAGTATAAGCATTTCCCATAGAAAGAGCTTTTGGAGATTTAATAACATCAATTTCAGATAGACGTAAAGCATCCTTAAAATTTTGTGCTCTAACTACAAGTATTATTAAGAAAAAGTTAATTAACAAAAAGAATACAAGCTTTTTCATATTTTACTCCCTAAGAAATAATTTTATCTTCTTCTTCCATCACCACCACTAGAGCGTCCACCATCATTTCCCCTCGATGAACCACTTCCAGAACTTGGCCTTGGAGGTGGATTATAAGATGGCGATGAATGAGTATCACCACGTGGGGGAGTATATGAAGGTTCAGATGAGGTTCTTGAATTATCACCACCAGAGCCTCTTTTTTCTCTATTTGAAGATTCGCCTCTATTTCTTTCCGGATTATCTGAGCCTCTAGTTTCTCTGTCTCTTGTAATTTCGGTTGGATATCTCACTTTAGTGTCGCGAGTTTCATTTTTTCTTTCAGCGTTAGAATTAGTTGGGACATCTTTTGTAAGTCTTCCAGAGTTATTTCTATCCCGAGATACACCTGTTCTACTCAGGTCAACATCATTAGGTCTACTAAAAGAGTTACCCCTGATAATATTTGTTCTACCAGTTCTATAATCATTGTCTCCTTCTCGTAATTCTAGATTTCTCCCACCATCCAGATTTCTCAAGTGTGTATAAGTTTGCCTGTATTTGTAAATATTCCCATAATGCTTATAACCATAATGCCAGTAATAAGGATGATAATACCAATATTCTTTATAAACCCAATAACTATATGGATAGGGGTAATACCACCATGGGTAATAATAAGGGTAATAAAAATCCCACCAGAAAGGGTCATAATAATAAGCATCAATAGTTATACTAAAGCCCGGGTAATACCCCCAATAATATCTTCTATAATTTGGATAAAATCCATAATAATTATAAATGTTTACCTCTTTTTTCACTTCGTTGTAAGCAGTATCTTCTCGACTATCGTAATAAGTATATTCTTCTTCGTAATTTTTGTTATAATCACGAAGAGCCAATTGAGTATAACACCCGCCTAAAAAAAACAAAGAAATTAAACTCAAAAACTTTACTATTGTTTTCATTATTTTACCCCTTTTCAAAAACTTTGACAAAAATTATACCTTAAAAAGTTTAAAAGAAATGCAAAAAAGAAAGGAATAAAATTCAAAAATGTACAAAATACTAAACTAAAGTGTCTGAATAAAAAAACAACTTAAAAAATTGGTTTTAAGTATTCCACAAGAATTGCTCTATCTGCTTTACTACTATTTATTTTTTTATTATCAAGTAAATCTCTCAATATTACACCTAAAGTAAAACCATTTGTTACAGACCATCTAAGCCCAATGTTCAAATACCCACTACCACTACCTAAAGATTTACCAGTGTTATCATTTATAGCAAAATCATACTCGCCTACAAAAGAAATTTTTTTACCAATTGTTTTTTCGAAGCCTGCAGATAAATTTAAGTCCTTATCATTATCACCTCTTTCTAATGAATAATTAATTGTGCCATGCAAACTCAAATATCCAAAAAATTCAAAATTTTTTGATATCGAGGCAAAAAATCCAGGAGACTTTATTTGATACCTGTTCAACTGCTTATCATAAAAACCTTTACCTTGAGAATCAAATCCTAATGTAAAAGCTGGAACAGATTCTGTTTCGTCTATAATTCTAACACGTACATTTACACCAGGAAGTTTATACCACTCTATCTTTCCTTGCCCAATTATATTAGTTCCACCATAAGAAATTCCAAAACTAAAATTATCAAAAACTCCCACTTCAATCTTAGAAATTACGACCCCTAATGGCATAACATCCATAGAAATACCAACTAAACCTTTTTCAAGAATACCTGCAGTAGGTATATCAACTAAATATCTGTATTCATACTTTGCGTCGGTGCCTGAAGTACCTTGGGAAACTATTCTTGAAAAAGATATAATTAAAAATGAAGTTATTGATAATAACTTTTTCATACGTATTTACCTTAATTTCGAAAGTAAATTAACCAATATATTTCTATTAAAATATTTTGCTGAAAAATAAATTTTTATTTTTTTCTTTTATATGTAGTTCCTTCCCTACTATCCTGCAAAATAATTCCAAGCTTATTCAATTCATCTCTTATGTAATCTGCTAAGGTAAAATTTTTTTCTTTTTTTAAGGCTAATCTTATATTGATTAATAACTCTATTAATTTATCATCTATACTTTCATATTTTTTTAAAAGACTATCAAAATGAACAATACCCAAAACATTTTCAGCTGTATCGATCAAAAATTTTTTAACTTTCTTATAAAAAGTAGAATTCAAATTTTCATTTTCTGAAATAACCTTATTTATATTTTTGACAAAATCAAATATTACAGCTACTGCTTGAGGAGTATTTATGTCGTCATCCATAACTTTTTCAAATTCATTATAATAAAATTGAAAATCGAAGTTAGGCTCTATGCCATTATTATTCTTTTGCAATTCAGACTCTACTTTATCTGCAAGATTAATTATTTTTTGAACACCTTTTTCGGAAGCAGAAAGTAACTCCTCGCTAAAATTAAGTGGGCTTCTGTAATGAGTTTGTGTAAAAAATAATCTTATTGCCTCGGGAGAATATTTATTAAGTACATCTCTTGCAGTAAAAAAATTTCCAAGCGACTTAGACATTTTTTCGTTCTGAAAATTAAGGAATCCAAAATGAATCCAATATTTTACAAACTTTTGTTCATTAGCTGCTTCGCTTTGAGCTATTTCATTTTCATGATGAGGAAAAATTAAGTCGTTTCCACCTGCGTGTATATCAATAGACTTTCCAAGGTATTTACAACTCATTGCAGAACATTCAATGTGCCATCCTGGTCTTCCTTTTCCCCAAGGGCTATCCCAGCTTGGTTCACCCTCCTTAGCTTTTTTCCATAGAACAAAATCTAATGGATTTTTTTTTGTTTCGTTGACTTCAACACGCGCACCAGCTTCAAGTTCTTCAATATTTTTTCCACTTAACTTTCCATAGTTTTTAAACCTAGTTATATCGTAAAAAACATTTCCATCTATACAATAAGCATAACCTTTTTGCTCAAGGACTTTAATCATTTCTATAATATCTTCTATTGATTCTGTGGCTCTTGGATTACTTATTGCAGGTTTAATTCTCAATTTCTGAATATCCTCAAAAAATGCTTCTGTAAAAAATTTAGCTATTTCTTCTGTCGACTTTTTGTGTTCTTTCGACTTATTAATTATTTTATCATCGATATCTGTAATATTCATCACAAAATTCACATTATATCCTTTGTACTCTAGATATCTCCTGATAATATCAGCCATTACAAAAGATCTTGCATTTCCTATGTGAAAGTAGTCGTAAACTGTAGGACCGCAGACATAAAAAGTAACATAGGGTGGATTAATAGGAACGAATTCTTCTTTAGTTTTAGAAAAAGTATTATAAATCCGCATTATAATTCCAAAATTTGGGAAAAAATATACAAATAGTGAACTCTTAAAACAACTTTTTAATATGGAACAATATTTGTTTTTAAATGCGATAAAAAGATATTTGAATAAAATATTATTTTAGACTTTGATATCTTGATTGTTCTTTTTATATTAGGAATAAAAGATACAAAAATATCTTAATTGCAAAAAATCTTAAAATCTATTTATCTTCACTCGATGGAGGATGTTATATGATTAGAAAACTAACAATAATTTTTACAATTATTCTCATTGCTACTCTCAATGCTCAAACAATAAAATTAGATTTACAGCCATTTGGAGTATCCCCAAGAGATGTAGCAAAATCCACAACCGACATTTATACTTATGCATACAATGGTCTAACAAATGTCGGTGTAGGCACCAGAATGTACTTTAAGGCTACAATTACAGGAAAAAAATTTGAAAATGTTCAATGGTCTATAACTCGTAGACCAGCTGGCTCGACAGCAAATATTGACGCAGAAAAAGATATTAGAAGTGAATATGAACAAGTAGTAGCTTTTACACCCGATAAATTGGGAGTATATGAAATTACTGTTACAGATGGTTCGTTTACTAAGTCTATTGTATTTAATGCTGCTAAGTATCTTGGATATACGAACACTATTGTTAATGGAGTTGATAAAAAAGTAAACTGTCAAACATGTCATCCAAGCAAAGTTGAAGAATGGTCTAAAACAAATCATGCTACTATTTTCACTAGAGCAATGAAAGCCACGCCTGGTTTAAGTGGACCAACAGACCATTATGCCAGTTATTGCGTACCATGCCATACAACCGGATATGATGCAAACCCAACAGCTAAAAATGATGGCTTTGATGACTTAGGATTTGTTTATCCTTCCAATATCAATCCAAAAACTTATGACACTCTTTTAGTAAAATTCCCAGATGCAATGTTAAGAGCTAATGTACAATGCGAAAGCTGCCATGGACCAGGAAGTGGCCATTTAGGAGTAACATCCGATTCGAGAATGCAAGCAACTTTTTCTGCTGATGTGTGCGCATATTGTCATGATGCTGGTACTAAACACATTTTCCCAGAACAGTGGGATGCTTCGGTTCATTCAGGTGCAACTTCTTATCCTACTGGCCCAGGGCGTGAAGATTGTGTTCAATGCCATACAGGGAAAGGCTTTGCACAATATGTAAATGGAATAACAAAGGCAGATCCTTACTTTGATGCATCATACACTCCTATTACATGTGTAGGATGCCATGACCCCCATAGTAATAAAAACAAATATCAATTAAGAAAAGTAGAGGCAGAATTATTAGCTCCAAATAATACTACAATTAAAATTACTGAGAGCAATGCAGGAACAGGAGCATTGTGTTTTAACTGCCATCGTTCTCGAAGCGAAGCTAATGCAGCTTTGGCAGGTACAATTACTGTTAGATTTGGTCCACATTATAGCCCACAAGGTGATATGCTGATCGGGAACAATATGTTAGAATTAGCCGATGTAAAATTGTTAAAATCTAATCATTTTGGTGTTACAAATGAATCATGCGTCACTTGTCATATGTATAGCAAAAACGCTATTGTAGGAACAACTATAAATCAATGGGGTGGCCATTCGTTCAGCATGAGTACATTCAAAAAGGATGAAAAAGGCAACTTCATACTGGATGCTAATGGGAAAAGAATTCCTGATAAAGATAACATGGAGGCATGCGCTCAATGTCATGGAAGCACATTTGGGACATCATTTAAAGATGTAAAATTTTTCTTAAACGGTAATGGAGACCATGATAATGATGGCATTGTAGAAGGCTTACAAGACGAAGTTAATGGTATGATAGAAAAAATTATGTCTTCTTTACCAAAAAAAGCTGATGGAACACTAGATGGACCAAAATCAAGCTGGACAAAAGAACAATTAAGTGCTTATTGGAATGCTATAACGGCAAAAAATGATAAAAGTGGTGGAATTCATAATCCAAAATATATTGTCACTGCTTTAAGAGGAGCAATGAAATTACTTGGAATTCCTACTAGTGTTGAAACCGAAGAACAACAAATTCCAACTGAATATGCTCTAATGCAAAACTTCCCAAATCCATTTAATCCTACTACTTATATAAGATTCCAGCTTCCAAAAGAATCTAATGTTAAATTAACAATCTATGATGCAATAGGAAGAGAAGTAGTAACACTTGTTAACAACAGACTAAATGCAGGAACACATACAATTGAATGGAATGCAAAAAATATGGCATCTGGTGTTTATCTCTATAGAATTGAAGCAGGAAATTTCGTTAAAACAAATAAAATGTTATTACTCAAATAACCTCTTCATTTTACCTCCTTCTATAAAAACCCTCTGTCCCCTAAAAAGGCAGAGGGTTTTTTTATATTTTATTGATAGATGTTTATATATTTTTGTAAAAAAGACTTTTATTTAATATGAGAACAGAAAGAGATTCAATAGGAGAACTTCAAATTCCCAATGATGCATACTATGGAATCCACACTTTAAGAAGTGTTAACAACTTTCCAAAGAGTGGCGAGAAAATTAATCTTCATCTTATAAAAGCATACCTACAAGTTAAGCTAGCAGCTGCAGAAACAAATTATAAATGTGGGCTACTCTTAAAAGAAAAATACGATCTAATAACAGAGGCTATTCAAGAATTAATAAGTGAAACAGAAGCTTGTATAAAAGGGAATCTCAACAGCATATATGAAAAAATCATAGTTGACCCCTATCAAGGTGGAGCTGGAACATCGTTAAATATGAATATAAACGAAGTAATTGCTAATACAGCATTAAAAATAGCTGGAAAAGATCTTGGTGATTACAACTACATTCACCCTATTGATGATGTAAATATGAGTCAATCAACAAACGATACTTTTCCTACAGCTCTTAAAATTGCATCCATAAATTTATTACGAGAACTTGCAGATTCCTTTGCCACTCTTCAAAATGCTTTGCAAAAAAAAGAAGCAGAATTTAAAAATATTATTAAACTTGGAAGAACCCAATATCAAGATGCTGTACCAATTACACTTGGACAAGAATTTGGTGCTTATGCACAGGCTATTGCAAGAGATAGATGGAGACTCTACAATGCAGAAGAAAGATTACGTTCTGTAAATCTTGGAGGAACAGCAGTAGGAAACTCTATATCTACAACAAGAGAATATGTTCTAAATGTTAATAGCATATTAAAAAAAATAACAAAACTACCAATAGCAAAAAGTGAAGATCTGATTGATGCTACACAAAACTTAGATGTTTTTGTAGAAGTACATGGAATTGTCAAAGCAGGAGCTGTTACAGTTATAAAAATTTGTAACGATATAAGGTTTCTTTCAAGTGGTCCTAATGGTGGTATTGGAGAAATAAACATACCTCCTAAACAAGCAGGTTCAAGCATTATGCCCGGTAAAGTTAACCCAGTAATACTTGAAAATACAATTCAAATTTGTGAGTTAGTAAAAGGCCATGATTTTATTATATCAAATATTGTGGGAAATGGTCATCTTGAATTAAACCCTTTTGTTCCACTATTAGCTCATTTATTCTTGAAGTCTCTTGAAATGTTAAGAGATTCAAATATAAATCTTGCTTTAAATTGCATAGAAGGTATTACTGCTAATGAAGAAAGGTGCAAACTAAACTTATTAAATAGTACTGCTATTGCAGCATCTCTCATTACAACATTTGGCTACGATGCTATACAAGAATTAGTTAAATATTCATATGAAAATAATATTCCATTTGTAAAGGCACTAATGAAAAGCAAATTAATTACCGAAGAAGAACTTTTTAATATAATTTCAAAAGAATTGGGGATAAAAATTGAGTAAAACAGTAGCACAATCAGAAAGAATTCATATAGCATTTGTTGGAAGAAGAAACGTAGGGAAATCATCTTTGATGAATAAATTTATAGGACAAGATTTAGTAATTGTTAGTGATATACCAGGCACCACAACAGACCCTGTTAAAAAAGCAATGGAATTACTTCCATTTGGTCCTGTTGTTTTAATTGATACTGCTGGAATTGATGATGTAGGGGAACTTGGAGAAAAAAGAATCTCAAAAACTATAAAAACAATTTCGGAAGTCGACTTTGCTATTCTTGTTTTAGATTCTCAACAAAAACTTACTCAGTACGAAATAGAGTTAATCGAACAACTAAAAAACTTCGATGTAAATTTTATTGCAGTAATAAATAAATCAGATTTAGGAATTAACTACGAATTAATTGAAGAACTACAAAAATTTGGAATTAAATATCATCCTGTTTCATGTATTACAAGCGAAGGTATTTATGAATTAAAAGAAAAAGTTGCACAATTATTACCCAAAGACGAAGAAGTTCCACTTATAGGCGATTTAATTAAACAACACGATTTAATTGTCCTCGTTGTTCCTATAGATTTAGGAGCACCAAAAGGAAGGCTGATTATGCCACAAGTTCAAACTATTAGAGAATCACTTGATGAGGATGCTATTGTTCTTGTTACAAAAGATAAAGAATTAAGAGCTGCGCTTGGAAAACTAAATCAAAAGCCCAAATTAGTTGTTACCGATAGTCAAGCTATAATGAGGGTAGCTGCTGATGTTCCTGAAGATATTATGCTAACTACTTTTTCAATACTAATGGCCCGATACAAAGGCGATATTACAGAGTACGTACGTGGATTATTAAGAATAGAAGAGCTTGAAAATGGAGATAAAGTTTTAATCGCGGAAGCTTGTACACATCATGCACAAGAAGATGATATTGGTAGAGTAAAAATTCCAAGATGGCTTCGACTACATACAAAAAAGAATATTGAAATAGATGTAGTAAGTGGTCACGACTTCCCGCAAAATCTTCATGAATACAAACTAATAATTCATTGTGGTGGCTGTACACTTACACGAAAAATGATGCAAACAAGAATAAAACAAGCTAGATATATGGGAATTCCAATTGTAAATTATGGCATTGCAATTTCTTATCTTCATGGAGAAATTCCAAGAGTTTTACAACCATTTCCCGAGGCATTAGTTGAATGGGAAAAAATACATACCAAATTAAAAGTCAAGTAATCGTGTTATTGTTTCAATTTTTCTATTAATTCTTTCATATCATCTGGAAGTTCAGAATCTAAAAATATCTTTTCCTTAGTATGAGGATGAATAAAACCAAGTGTTTTTGCGTGCAATGCTTGCCGTTTCATTATCTCTAGTAAATTTTCCACTCTACTTTTAATTTTAGGCAAATTTAATCCATACATTAATCTTCTACCGCCATACGTAGGATCTCCAAAAACTGGATGTCCAATATGTGACATATGAACGCGAATTTGGTGGGTTCTTCCAGTTTTTAATTTTAACTTTACAAGAGAAGTAAACTCATATTCCTCTATTACTTCATAAAAGGTGTGTGCATATTTTCCTTCTGTTTGACTTACAGTAAAAATTTTACGATCCTTTTTGGACCTTGTAATATTAGCTATTACTTCTCCTTTTCTTTCTTTAAAAATTCCCCAACATACAGCCCAATATTCCCTATCTATTGTATGTGCAGAAAATTGCTTTGCAAGTTGAGCATGAGTCCATTCATCTTTTGCTATTAACAATAATCCACTTGTATCTTTATCAATACGATGAACTATACCTGGCCTAAATTTATCCTGATGATATTCACTTAATTCTTTTGTGTAATAAAGAAGAGCATTAACTAGCGTTCCACTATAATTGCCAAGAGCAGGATGTGCAACCATACCAGGTGGCTTATTAACAACAATTATATACTCATCTTCATAAACTATATTTAAAGGAATATTTTCTGGCTCGGTTTTTTCTGGGCGAGGATTAACAGGTATTGTAATCTCAATAACATCACCAGGAGAAACCAAGTAATTTTGCTTTACGATTTTACTATTTACAGTAACAAGATTGGACTTAATCAGTTTTTGAATTCTAGAACGTGTAGCATTTTCTACTGAATTGGCTAAAAAAACATCTATCCTTTCTTTTTTTTTCCCTTCCGGAATTTCAATTTTTATTTTCTTCTCGGTTATTATTTTTGACATTTTCTATCATTGAACTTTCAGCTACAAGTTCCATATTTTGATTAGTAGAACAAATTTCATTCTCAACTTTATTTTCAGATGATTTTTCTTCCACCGACTTATGGAAAATAATCAAAAGAATTACTCCTATTGTTACAGACGCATCTGCAATATTAAATATAGGCCATCGATCATATGTCTTCCCAAATATTGTAAAATCAAAGAAATCTACATTAAAAAAATCAACTACTCTCCCATAAAACAAAGGTGCATATCCGTAAATCACTCCATAAAAAGTTCTATCAATTAAATTACCTATTGCGCCCCCTAAAATTAATGCAAGAGCAAAACGTACTATAAACTTTTGCTCTTTGGATTTATACAAGTAATAAAAAATTCCAATACTTGCTAACAAAGAAAATATTGAAAGCAAAAGTTTTGAAGTATCATTTACATTAATACCAAAAGCTAATCCTGGATTTTCTACAAAAGTAATCTTAAAAAAATCACCTATAACATTAATACTTTCACCGTATTCCATTCCATTAGAACTAATGTTCAAAAATGGAATTTTTCCACCTTTAACTAAGAATTTAGATATTTGATCCAATATAATAACTACGAGTGTCGTATAAAGTACTTTCAAAACTGCCCCCTATGTTGTTTTAAGTTTTTGTTTGACTTGTAAGCAGTGCTGAGTATGTGGAACAGCCATTAACCTTTCTTTAGGAATTAAAGGGCATGTAGGACACAAATTTTGTGGTTCATCAATACACTCAATACAGATACCGTAAGTACCATTCTCAATTCTTTGAAGTGCATCATCAAGATATGCAAGAAACTTATTTTCTCTTTGAGCCCACAAATACAACTTTTCTCTTTCCATTGCATCGGTACCTTGTTCAGCCATATGTAATGAATAAGGAGAATTTTCATTTACATATTGGCCTGTTGCTGGATCCATCATTTGTTCTTTAAGCACTTGTAATTGTTCAATAATTTCGTTTCGCTTTTCTAGAATAATTTTTTTGAATTCTTCTAAATCCTTTTTTGAATAACCCTGAATCTTTTTTACCTTTTTTGTTGGTGAAATTACTTCAACATGTTTACCTTTTTTCATAGTTTGCTCTGACTTTTCTTTTTCTAGTTTACTGTTTTTTGCTTCATTTTTCTTAACAGCTGCTTTAGAGTCTTTACTTATAGATTTTTTGGTATTATTTTTTTTATTAGTCTTAGATTTTGCAGCCGGTTTATTAGCTGTTTTTTTATTGCTTTTTTTTGCCATACCTCCTCCAATGCTAGGGGATTAATTATTTTACTTTCGCTACAGTTATCTCACATTCATAATCGCCTATTTCCCACTTTTGTTTAACGCCATCCAACGTCCCTTGATATTGAATAGATTCAGCTAAAACTTCATTTGAAATATAATCATAAAATTTCTGTATATAGCTAATAAATTTTTCGTTACCTGTTACGTCAACTATAATCCTGTCTACAACATCAAACCCAGCATCTTTTCTCATATTTTGAACTCGATTTACAAATTCTCTTGCATAACCTTCTGCAATTAAATCTTCTGTCAATTCTGTATCCACTGCTACAGTAACACCTTCTTCACTTTCTACAAACCAACCTTCAATTTCTTGACTAATTATTTCTACATCTTCTCTTGTTATTTGAACAGTTTGTTCATCAACTACTAAATTTAATGTGCCAATTTTTTCTAACTCTGCAATAGCATTTTTATCAAGATTTTTAATAACATTAGTTAACGGCTTTACAAGCTTTCCAAATTTAGGTCCAACTACTTTAAAATTAGGCTTAGCAGTCTTAATTACAATAGAAGAATCATCCTCAAGTACTACAAGTTCTTTTATATTTACTTCTTCAAGTATAACATCTTGCATTTTCCTCAATGCATCCTGTTTAGATTTATCAACAGCAACCATTATTTTTCTTAAAGGCTGGCGAACTTTTAAGTTATGTTTTGCTCTTATTGAGCGTGTAAGATAAACAACACGCTGAGCTATATCCATTTTTTCTTCAAGTTCTTTGTCGAAATAAGATGGTTTTGGAAAATCAGCAAGGTGAACAGATTCAAAGCTTTCTTTTCCAGTAACTCTATTTAGATTTTGGTAAATCTCTTCTGCTATAAAAGGAGCAAAAGGTGCTGTTAACTTTGAAACAGTCAACAGACACTCATAAAGTGTTTGATATGCTGATAACTTATTTTTATTAATTTCGGATTTCCAAAATCTTCTTCTACTTCTTCTTACATACCAATTAGAAAGTTGATCAATTGTAAAATTTGCTACCTGACGTGCTGCTTTTGTAACATCATAATTATCCATTAATTCTTCGTATTCCTTGACAAGCGAACTTAACTTAGAAATTATCCATCTATCTATTTCAGGTTTTTCTTCGTAAGGAATTAATTCTTCACTAAATGTAAATTTATCTATGTTAGCATATAAAGCAAAGAAAGAATAAGTATTAATAAGTGTTCCAAAAAATTTCCTTTGAACTTCTAAAACGCCTTCTTCATCAAATAAAGTTGGTTTCCATGGTGGACTAGTTGTAACAAGGTACCATCTTGTAGCATCTGCACCATATTTATCAAACAAATCAAATGGGTCAACAGTGTTACCTCTTGATTTGGACATTTTTTGTCCTTCTTTATCAAGAATTAACTCATTAACAATAAGATTTTTAAAAGTTACACTATCGAACAACATTGTTCCTATTGCATGAAGTGTATAGAACCAGCCTCGCGTTTGGTCTATACCTTCGCATATAAAATCTGCGGGATAGTTTTTCTTAAAAAGCTCTTGATTTTCAAACGGATAGTGAAACTGAGCAAAAGGCATTGCTCCACTATCGAACCATACGTCGATTAATTCAGGAGTTCGCTTATAAATTTTTCCGTTTCGTTCAAATTTAACTTCATCAACAAAAGGTTTATGGAGATCAATTTCTTCTTCTGGTAAATCTTTTACTAAAATTCTTTTCCCGTCTCTTTCAACAAATCCCTCTTTCAATTCCGCTACTGATCCTACTGCAAACATATCTCCATCATCGCTAATCCATATAGGCAGTGGAGTACCCCAATATCTATCTCTTGAAAGTGACCAATCTTTATTCTCTTCTAACCAATTGCCAAATCTTCCAGAACCTACTTCTGGAGGGTACCAGTTAATTGTTTTATTAAGTTCAATCATTCTTTGAGCGTATTGAGTTGTTCGAATATACCAACTATCTCTTGCATAATAGATTAGTGGATTATCGCATCTCCAACAATGGGGATAAGAGTGAATGTAATCATTTGTTGCTCTGTAAATTAATCCTCTTTCTTTTAGATTACGTATTATATCAGGGTCAACACCTTTCTCTTCATGTGTTTCGAATTGAATAGTCTTAATTAATCTACCGGCAAAATCGGTAACTTCCTCTGTGAATCTTCCACTTTTAGTAACTGGTTGTATAAAAGGTAAATCATATTTTTTCGAAACCTCATAATCGTCTGCACCAAAAGCTGGTGCAATGTGAACAATACCTGAACCATCTTCGGTACTTACAAAATCTCCGGCAATAATATACCAAGCCCTTTTATTCACTGGAACATATTTGAATAGTGGTTCATAATCTCTATCCAATAGTTCAATACCTTTTAATTCTTGAAGGATAGTATAATCTTCTTTAATTACCGATAGTCTTGCTTTTGCAAGATACATTATACCGTGATTTTCAGTTTTGATTTTAACGTAATCTATATCTGGTCCTACAGCAAGAGCAACGTTTGAAATTAGAGTCCATGGAGTAGTTGTCCAAACAAGTATAAAAGCATCTTCATCTTTAAGTTTAAATTTGACATAAACATTGGGGTCTTGTACGTCTTTGTAACCAAGAGCAAGTTCATGTGAAGAAAGTGGTGTTTCACAATGAGGACATTGTGGAACAATTTTAAATCCTTTGTAAATTAATCCTTTTTTAAAATATTCAGAAAGTGCCCACCATACAGATTCAATATATTCATTAGTACAAGTAATATAAGGATTATCAAGGTCAATCCAATAGCCCATTCTTTCTGTTAATGTGCGCCAGCCTTCCTTCATTTCAATGTGATGGTAGACAAGCTCTTTTGCTTTTTTATTAAAAGCTGCTACACCATACTTTTCTATATCGGACTTTTGTGTAAAACCTAAATCTTTCTCGAGTGCAATTTCAATTGGCAGACCATGAGTATCCCAACCAGCCTTTCGTTGAACACGATATCCTTTCATTGTTTTATATCGGCAAACCAAATCTTTAAGTGTTCTTGACATTACATGATGAATTCCAGGTTTACCATTTACAGTAGGAGGTCCTTCGTAAAATGTGAATGAATTATTTTCGTCTCTTGATAATATACTTTTTTCAAATATTTTATTTTCCTTCCAGAATTTTAAGATTTGTTCTTCAATTTCAGGAAAGTTAATTTTTTCTCCATATTGTTTGAACATCATAGTCTCTATATTTAGAATTTGTTAGTGAATTATTCTTCTTCTGCTTCATATTTTTTTATCAATTCTCTTTCAGCTGCAATAAATTCTTTTAGCTGAGATTCTAAGTATTTCTTTTTTTCCAATATTTCATCTGCCGCTTTCTGAGCATCGTAAAGTAATTTGTCTGCTTTAATTCTTGCTTCTTCAACTATTAATTGTGCTTCACGCTGAGCTGATGTCATTAAATTTTTTATTTCATCAAGCTTCTTTTTGCTAAGATTACTTTCTTTTTGCATAATAAGCAGCTCACATACCACCAATCCAAAAAGCCCAATTGCTCCTAAATGAATATTTCGAAGTAAGTATAAAATTATATTTTCTACTAGCAAATTACTCAATCCAAAATATTCACTAAACAAGGAAATCATAATCACTGTTATAAAGGCAGAAGAAACAATAACAGCAAATATCACTTTACCACCATGATTATAACCCAAAGTTTTATTTATCAACCATCCACATGCAAATGCAAAGATAGATAAAACAAACCAGACAGAAAAATTTTGATATCCAACCTGAAATATATCAGTGCTTAAAAAATTAGATGCAAAAATAATCAAAGCAAGTAATACGGCGGTAGCATAATATATAGATTTTTTTTCTGTCATAATCTTCTAATTACCTCTTTCATTATTAAAGTCATTTTAGGTTCTGCTTCGTTCGCAGCAGCTATAATATCTTCAAGTTTTGCAGGTTTAAGAGCTTCGGGGAAACATTCATCAGTAATTATACTAATTCCCAATACTTTCATTCCCATATGATTTGCAACTATATTTTCTGGAACTGTAGACATTCCCACTACATCTGCTCCAATTGCTCTCAGAAATCTGTATTCTGCTTTTGTTTCCAAGTTAGGTCCAGGTACTGCTACGTAAACACCTTTTTGTACTTTAATTTTATTTTCAAGTGCAACTTCTTCTGCTAAGTTTATTAATTCAAGACTATATGGTTCACTCATATCAGGAAATCTTGGTCCCAACTCGTCTTCATTTTTCCCAATTAATGGATTATCGCCAAGTAAGTTAATGTGATCTACCATCAGCATTATATCACCTCTCCGAAACAAAGGATTCATACCACCACAGGCATTAGAAACAAGCAATATTTTAACACCAAGAAATTTCATTACTCGCACAGGATATGTAATTTGTTGCATAGTATAACCTTCGTAATAATGAAATCTACCTTGCATTGCTACAACATCTTTTCCTGCAATCTTTCCAAAGATTAATTTGCCATGATGAGACTCCACTGTTGAAATGGGGAAATGTGGAAGTTCTGAATAATCAATTTGATGTTCTACTTCAATTTCTCTTACTAAGCCACCCAAACCGGTGCCAAGTATTATTCCAATTTCGTAATTTTTTGTTGTATATTTTCTTATAACCTGAAGAGTTTCATTAATCATATTGATTAATTGACTCATAGCAATTTCTCCAAAATATCATCTACATTTATTTCTGTTTGTTCATCTTCTTCTTGAGTTTTTTCTTTTATTTTAGGTTGCTTATCAATTGACTGGGTGTTTAGTTCAAGTAAATTTGATTGTGTCTCAATCATTGCTTTAATTTTAGCTATTAGTAGTTTTTTTTCTTCTCTAAGTTTTAAGACCGAATCTCGTATTGCATTAGCACTTTCTTTAGCTTTTTCTACAATTTGCGCAGCTTTAATTTCTGCTTCCTTTAGCATTAATGCTGTTTGCTTTTTAGCTGATTCGATTGCTTTTGTTGTGGACTCTGTTGCATTAAGCAAAGCCTGTTGAAGATTTTTCTCAATTTTTTTGAATTCTTTTAACTGCTCTTCTTTTTCTTCCAGTTCTTTATTTAGTCTTTCATTCTCGCTTTGCAGTCTTTCAAACTCATCTGCAAGTCTTTCTAAAAATGCTTTAACTTCATCGCGGTCGTAACCACGAACAGATTTATTAAATTCCTGATTCTTAATTCCAAATGGGGTAAATCTCATTTAAATTCCCCTTTAATTATTTCTTTCTCCAAATATCGCCGTTCCAACTCTTAACATTGTTGCTCCTTCTTGAATAGCTATTTCAAAATCATTTGACATTCCCATTGATAATTCTTTTATACTAAAACCTTCGTTATTCATTTTTTCTTTTAACTTTCTTAATTGTTCAAACGATTTTTTAATTAATTTTTCGTCATTTGTAAAAGGAGCCATTGTCATTAAGCCAATCAAATTCAAATTAGAACATTGAAAACAATAATTTGCTGTTTCAAAAATTTCTTTTTCATCTTTAAGTCCAAATTTAGTTGCTTCATCAGAAGTTTTTATTTCAAGAAGAATTTTCTGCTTTTTATTAAACTGTAATGCTTTTTTATTTATTTCCTCAGCCAATTTAATTGAATCCACAGAGTGAATCAATTCAGCTGCTTTAATAACATACTTTACTTTATTTGTTTGCAAATGTCCTATAAAATGCCAGTAAATATTATCAGACAAAATTTCAAACTTATCCCTTAATTCTTGAGCTTTATTTTCTCCGAAATTTTTAATTCCAGCCTGAATAGCCAATTTTATTACTTCAACAGGTTGATTTTTTGTAACAGCAATTAAAGTAATTTCTTCTCTTTTTCTCCCAGATAGTTCACATGCTTTAAGAATTTTTTCTTCAAGTCGTTTAATATTTTCAGATATCATTAAGTAATTACCAATCACAAGCAAATTTAAGTATAAAAAAGTATCCGTTTTGATTCTAAAAGTCAATGGATTAACAAATCATAAAAATAAAAAAGGGGCATAAGCCCCTTAAAGTAAGTTAAAGAAATTTATTAGCTACAACCTGTAGTTGCACCACAAGTCATACACTTCAGACAAGTTCCATTTCTAACCATTGTCATGCTTTGGCATTCAGGACAAATATCGCCAGTGTAGCCTCTTTCTCTTGCTTTAAAAACAGGGTCGTTTGCAGCAATTATTTTTATCTTTTCATGTAAATTTTTGCTATTCTTGCTATCAAGAGATTTGCTATCAAGCTCAATCATCCTTTCGCTTACAACTTCTTCCCCTTCTATATCTCCTTCTATTAGAGAGCGATATTCTCCGCTACTTGAATTACTTCTGCTTGTAACTTCTTCTTCGTCCACATGAGCAAGATCATTTCTTCCTAAATAAGTTACTGCAAGTTCTCTAAATATATAATCAATGACTGATGTTGCCATTTTAATTCTTTTATGACCTGTTACAATACCACTAGGCTCAAACCTTGTAAATACAAATGCGTCAACAAATTCTTCAAGCGGAACCCCATGTTGTAATCCAAGAGATATAGCAATTGCAAAGCAGTTAAGTAAACTTCTGAAAGCAGCACCTTCTTTATGCATATCAATGAATATTTCTCCCAATTGGCCATTTTCGTATTCTCCTGTCCTTAAATAAACAGATTGACCATTTATTTTAACTTTTTGAGTATATCCTGTTCTTCTATCTGGCAATCTTCTTCTTTTAGCTATATAGCGATGAATAATTCTTTCTGCGACTTTAACAATATCATTTTCTTCTTTCTTTTCAAGAATTTCTTCAATTTCTTCTTCTGTCATAGTATTAAGCGGTTGAGAAAGTTTAGAACCATCTCTATAAAGTGCATTTGCTTTGCAACCTAATTTCCAGGAAAGCATATAAGCATTTTTAATGTCATCGATCTCAGCCGAGTTTGGAAGGTTAATAGTTTTAGAAATTGCTCCAGAAATAAATGGTTGAGCTGCAGCCATCATATAAATATGAGCTTCGTAGCTTATAAATCTTGTCCCTTTTTTACCGCATTTATTTGCACAATCAAATACAGGATAATGTTCATGTTTAAGAAATGGAGCACCTTCGATTGTCATAGTTCCACAAACATAATCATTAGCTACTGCAATTTCTTCTTTTGTAAAACCAAGTTCTGTCAATAAATCAAACCCATAATCGTTAATTTTTTCGTCTGTAAATCCTAAATTTTCTTTTAAGAATTTTTCTCCAATAGTATATTTATTAAAAGCAAAACTTAAGTCAAAAACCGTTGGCAACACTGACTCAATTCTATTTATCACTTCATCTGTAAACCCTTTTGCTCTAAGAGATTCATGATTAATATAAGGACATCCAACTAAGGTCCCAGCCCCTTTGGCATATTTTACAATTTCGCGTATTTGATCTTCTGTATAACCCAATTTTCTAAGAGCAGGTGGTATTGATTGATTTATTATTTTGAAGTATCCACCGCCAGCCAACTTTTTAAATTTGACTAGAGCATAATCTGGTTCTATCCCAGTAGTATCACAGTCCATTACAAGTCCAATAGTACCAGTTGGTGCAATAACAGTAACTTGAGCATTGCGGTACCCATACTTTTCGCCAAGCTCTAAAGCTAAATCTGCATCTTCACGAGCAGCTTGAAGTAAATCAGAAGGACAATATTCTGGGTTAATTCCCATTGGGTATATTGAAAGTCCTTCATATTCCTTATTTGGTACATTATAAGCAGCACGTCTATGATTTCTAATTACTCTTAACATTGCCTCCTTGTTCTCCTCGTAGCGTGGAAATGGACCTAGTTCTTTTGCCATTTCTGCAGAAGTTGCATAAGCATGCATATGCATAATTGCTGTTATTGCGCCACAAATTGCAAAGGCTTCTTTACTATCGTATGGTATTCCTTGGCGCATTAATAATGAGCCAAGATTAGCATAGCCTAAACCAAGTGTTCTAAAGTCGTAGCTGTTTTTTGCAATTTCCTTGCTCGGGTACTGAGCCATCAAAACACTTATCTCTAGAACAATAGTCCATAATCTTACTGCGTGTCGAAAAGCTTTTATATCAAAAATACCTGTTTCGTCATTATAAAATTTTACCAAATTAAGAGAAGCTAAATTACAAGCAGTGTCATCTAAAAACATGTACTCGCTGCAAGGATTTGATGCGCGGATTCTACCACTATTTGGACAAGTATGCCACTCATTAATGGTAGTATCAAATTGTAATCCAGGGTCTGCACATGACCAAGCAGCATAAGCGATTTGGTCCCAAAGCTCTCTTGCTTTTAGCACCTTAAATGGTTTGGGTTCTCTACCTTCTTTTTCTGCTTTTTTCTTCTCGGTTCTCCAGTATAATTTCCATTCACCGTCATTTAATACCGCTTGCATAAATTCATTTGTAACTCTCACAGAGTTGTTAGAGTTCTGTCCAGAGACTGTAGCATAAGCTTCAGAATTCCAGTCAGTATTGTAAACAGGAAACTCTATTGATTTAAATCCCATTTTGGCAAGTTTAATAACTCTATCTATATAATTTTCAGGAACATGTGCTTTGCGTGCTTCAATAACAGCTTTTCGAAGTTTGAGATTTGTCCTTTTATTAAATCTATCATTTTCGGGATGTTCTTCATAACAAGCCTTCATAATATTATTAAGGTGATAATTGCAAATTTTTGAACCTGCAACCAAAGCTGCTACTTTTTGTTCTTCTATGACTTTCCAGTTAATATACTCTTCTATATCAGGGTGATCAATGTCAAGTGTAACCATTTTAGCAGCACGACGTGTAGTTCCACCAGACTTGATTGCTCCAGCAGATCTATCACCAATTTTTAAAAATGACATTAAACCAGAAGACCTTCCTCCTCCACTAAGTGGTTCATTTGCACCACGTATATCAGAAAAGTTTGTTCCTGTACCAGAACCATACTTAAACAATCTTGCTTCTCTAACCCACAAGTCCATTATTCCACCTTCATTAACAAGATCATCTTTGATGGATTGAATAAAACATGCATGAGGTTGTGGATGCGTATATGCATCTTCAGATTTTTTTACTTCTCCAGTTTGATAGTCCACATAATAATGCCCTTGTGCAGGTCCATTAATTCCATATGCCCAATTTAGTCCTGTATTAAACCATTGTGGTGAATTTGGAGCTGCATATTGTTTAGCTAGCATGTAGACTAACTCATCATAAAATGCTTTAGCATCTTCCTCTGTATCAAAATACTTTGCTTTCCAGCCCCAGTAAGTCCAAGTACCAGCCATACGATGAAAAACTTGTCTAGCATCTGTTTCTGAAGTATAACGATCTTTTTCTGGAAGTTCTTCTAATTTATTATCTGCCACAGATGGCTGAAGCCATTTAGGCACACCCTCTTCTTTTACTTTTTTAAGAAGTTTAGGTACCCCAGCTTTTCTAAAATACTTTTGAGCTAAGATGTCTGTTGCCACTTGCGACCAATCACTTGGAACTATTACTTCATCCATTTTGAAAACAATAGAGCCATCTGGATTTTTAATCTCAGATGTTCTCTTAACAAACTCAATAGATTCTAATGGGTCTTTGCCCGCTGTTGTAAAGTAACGATTAATTTTCATTACTTACTCCATTCTTTTAATTTTTACTAGCTCTATTATTTCTGCTTTTTTGCAGATGTGTAAAAGAATTTTCCCGTTTAAGGAGTGTGGTACAACTTAAATAAAAAAATTTTTTGAAGCAATTGCTTACAAAATTTTTTTAAAATTACTCAATTGTTTAATTAAAGCGTGCCCAAATTATTAAAAAATATTTAAAGAAAAAGATTGATTTTTGAATTAATTTTTTTACTAACAAAAAATAATATTCTACTGTAAGAAAATACTTTCTTGAAAGAATTTTAAAATTTAATAATTTATAAAAATCTAAATACTACTTTCTGAAGTTCTAATTAAAAAAACTATTCCTAAATTATAAATTAACATTGTTTTCTTAAATTATGAAAAAACGATACAATATATCTATTAATTTTTTTATAGCTAATAATTTTAACAAATGAATGAGCTCATAAAATCTCTATCTTATCTAACCAATCGTTTTATCAATATCTTTTTTGTTTGATAATTTCTGTCGCAATGAAGTTTGGTGAACTCCATTTTATTGTAGTTTTTAGGATAAAAGTATTCAGTATAATTTCGATAAAGTATAAAAATAATCAAAATAATTAAATTTTTGTTAGATTCAACCGAAGTAACAAGTTGTGCTAATTCACTGTATCAGAATATACAATACTGTCCTTTACCATAAGCATAAGAAACCTATAGAAAGTTTTAAAAACTGTAAACTAGGTAAGCTTTCATTAATTGCGTTCTAGCTGAAACTGTTATCTGTACATTACATTACCCCAATTTTTCCCCAACAAAAACGTTAGTGTCACTTACTACTAAAGTTAAATATAGATGTGTGAATTTTCTTTTGCCCAAATAACATCACCGTAGTAAGATATAATATAGTCCCTCTCTTTCAACAGTAAAAATATCGTATGCAATTTGTGAATAAGTAATAATTTATCAAGTAATCACTAGCTTAACTACATATGTCGAACTTAACTCTCATTTATTCTTAAACATAAGTTAGCTCTAAAAGTTAACAAAAATTCATCAGGTTAGTTCTATAAATTGAATTTACGATGCCATATATCTAACAAATTTTATAGGTTCCCAATTTAGTACTCCATGTTTCGGTATGATAATACCACCATTCAAACTTGCTAAGATGTGATTATAAGTGTATGTTAATGAATCAGAAAAAAGTAAGAAAATGAAATGCAATTTGTCGAGTCTGTCAAACTTATTCCTTCACTGTTAGATAAAAATGCCCCGCCCCCTAAATACCAACTAACAAACTACTATTTTTTAAAGGGCAAAATATTACTGTATTTTGCCCTCTATCTCTTAAAGCCAATGTTTGTCTTTACTATTTAAGTAATAAATTTCACAACCTCTGTAGCTAAAAAAATTTCTTTACCTTTTAAAACAAGTTGCAATATTTTTCTCTGAAAATAACAGACTTAGGTCTAATTGAGTATATAATTTTAGCTAATTCTTAATAAAAATTAGAATCAAAATATTTTTAGTGTTTCATTTTATTCTCTAAATCTCTCGCAGTTAAAATTAATTCCTTTTTAATCAAGTATTAAATTATTCTTAAATATAATTTTATCAGATATGTCGACTATATATCTCCTTCATTTAAAATAAAATACAGCATGTCTGGTGTTTCTAAAAAGTATTAAAACACCAGACACACAAATCAATTCAATTTAATGTTAATACTTTTTATAACTTCTGAAACAAAGAAATACCTTTTACCACTTACTGTAGTGCTTGAATAGTTATATCTAACCACGAAAAGTAAGCAATCACCACTAAAAGATGACAAATCTGAGGCAGGAATAGTATAACTACCATTATCAGAAAGTTCTTGATAATACTTTACATTGCCACTTCCAGTGCTAACTATTTGAATTAACATTTTTGATGTGGTTGATGTATTAGACCATCTCACTTGAACACCGTTTGACTTGCTTACAGTAGAATTAGATACTGGCTGGATTACATTAAAATCATTAGGACTTCTTACACTTCCTGTTATAGCTGGTATACCACTTCCTCCTGTAACATTCCAACTATGATTAGAACCATTCCAACTAAGATTTAAGTACTGTAGTGGATTATTTGGGTCTGGCATTATATACATTGTTTTACCCGAATAATTCATTTTACCCAAAGTATTGTTATTTACACTAACAGTGCCTGCATCTACACCGCTGCCAAACATAGCAAATGCCATACTTGTTTCAATTTCCGGAAAACCTGGTAAAGAAGCTTGATAATATTTTAAAGTTGCCATCACTCCATTATAATCGCTTTGATCAGAAAAACTTGGTATTGGTTGTCCAGTAGGATTTGATTGATTAGAAGAATTTGACGGTTCTGTAGGATTATCTTCTTTATTACATGATAGAAGAGTTATAGCTATAAAAATTATTACATTCAACCTAAGTATCTTTTTTAACATCGTTCCCTCCTTTATTCTCTATTTTACTTTTTATTTGTAATATTTCTGTGCTTGCAAGAATATAATCAACTTTAACTTTATCGCATATAATCATGGCAGATTCTATATTGTTAACTGTGATAACATCATATCCCTCTCTCGAGAGCAACTCTCTTAATTTTCTTAGTTGCATAGTATTAGACTCTACAACCAAAACACTTTTCATAAACTTTAACTTTATATTATTAATAAAAAGAATTAAAAAGCGCCTATGCCTTTAACAGCTATAGGCGCTTTGTAAGGTTACATTCTTAAAAAGACTCCCCCCGTTATGTAACCTATACCATATCCCACTTCCACAAATAAACCAAAACTATTACTGAAAGCATATCGAGCACCGGCATGGCCCCCATAAAGTAAACTGCTAGATGTTGCAGAATATGATATTCCATACTGTGGAAGATTATCAGGTTCGGTAACGCTAACAATATTGTAGCCTAATGTAACACCCGTGTACAAATCTAACTTATCTTCTGGCTTCATAAAATGATATTCTCCTCTTGCTCCTACAATAATATAGCTATACTTCCATTCATAAGATGTAGTTAGAAATCCAAACTTATATGATGACCCAGCATAACCAACTATTCCACCAATAGAAATTTTGTCTGTAAGACCTAGCTGCATTCCAACACTTATAGGTGGAATTGTGGCGTCTCCTTCCAAACCAACTAAACCTATCCCAGCACCAATATTAAGAGTTTTACCCCCTTGAGAATAACCTTGTGCATAATTAAGTGTTAAAGTTAAAAAAAGTAAAAAAATCGTGGTTTTGAAAATAGCTTTCATGTAACACCCCTTTCTTTTTTAATTAAATGGCATAAGAGAAGTGACAAAGGTTATGCCACCTAACAGCCTATTAAAAATAAACTTTTTAGAAGCAGGATATTGATATTGAAGTTATTATCCAACATTAGGTAGGGAAAATGTGTTGCAAAAAAATAACAATCGGAATTTAACTAAAAAGCAAATTATATTATTCTATAATTCCTAATTGGGAAATTAATTTATGAAGATGACTTCTATTAATACCTAACAATTTTGCTGCATCTGTTTTTGAACCTGTTTGCCTCAAAACTTTTGTTATATAATACCTTCTAAAATCGTCCTCGGCTTCTGATAATGATTTTGCGTAGTTATTCAAAGAATATTCGTCTATTATTTCTTGTGGCAAATCCTTCTTTTGAATAACATTAGAGTCAGCTAATATTATAGCTCTTTGAATAACATTTTCCAGCTCTCTTATATTTCCAGGCCAGTTGTAGTTTTCCAAAATGTTCAATGCTTCATCAGTAATTAAAAAATTTCCTTTATTACCTTTATATTTTTCAATAAAAAACCTAACTAACTCTTCTATGTCTTCCTTTCTTTCTCTTAATGGCGGTATTCTTATTTCCACAACTTTTAGTCGGTAGTATAAGTCTTCTCTAAATAATTTTTCTGCTATAAGCTTAGTTAAATCTTTATTAGTTGCTGATATAAATCTTACATCTATTTTCTTCGGATGAATTCCGCCTAATCTTTCAATCTCTTTTGTTTGAATAACTCTTAATAGCTTTGCTTGAAGATTAACATTCATCTCCGCTATTTCATCTAAAAAAATTGTTCCACCATCAGCCAGTTCTAATCTACCGGGTTTAGATTTAACTGCACCTGTAAAGGCACCGGATTCATAACCAAATAATTCAGATTCTAATAGTTCGTTAGGAATAGCACCACAGTTTAGTGCAATAAAAGGCTTATCTTTTCTAGAACTATTATTATGTATAGCCCTCGCTAAAATTTCCTTCCCAGTTCCATTTTCGCCTAATATTAAAATTGAAGCATCTGAATCTGCTACTTTAGAAGCTAATTTTAATACATTAAAAAGCTTAATACTTTTTCCAATTATTTCATTACATTTAAATTGTTGTTTAAGTTTTTCATATTCTAATTTTGGTTTATCTTCCAATTTCTCTTCGAGTGCTAATATTTCACTTGAAATCTCAATACCCTTTACAACCTGTTTGGCAAAAGAAATTAAAAATATTAAATCTTCTTCCTTAAATGGATTGTTTTCTTTTCTTCTATCTACATACACAGCCCCTAGCACACAATCAGCCGATAACAATGGAACACACATTACTGAATTTAATCCTAAAGATACTATACTATGTCTCCTTGAAAATTCTTCTTCTTTTTGAATATCATTTAGTTTGAGTGGCTTTAAGTCTTGTAATGCTTTATTAATTACTGTAATACTTAGTTCCTTAGCTTTGTTTGTACAATTTTCATCCACATTGTTTGTAACTATCCTTGTAATGTTTTGTTTATCGTCTACTAAAATTATGAATCCATTGTCAGCATTTAGCTCTTTCACTAAAATCTCAATAGCTTTTTCCATTAAGGCAATCATTTCTCGCTCTGATTGAAATATCAAACCTGTTAAATAAAGTTTTTCAAATCTATTTTTTTCCTGTTTTATTTTTTCACATTCTGCAGCTAAATGCTCAATTTCTTTCAAAAGTTCTTTTAATTGCTTAGAAATCTCATTATAGTAACTAATACTTTTTTGGTAAATCTTCTTCAATAAACTTTTAGATAAACCCCAATCATTTTTCTCTATTGCACTATCCAAATGCATTAGAATTTCTGAGAATTCTGATGCATGATGATTTGTTAAGTAAAATATTTTTTCTTCAAATTCATTCTTGTTCAATTTACACCTTCAATTATTTTATATTAATTTCTTTAACACTACGTACAATTGTTCTGCCGATTGAAATCTATCTTCGGGGTTTTTCTTAAGACACTTTAATATAATATCTTCTAACTCATTATTAACAGCAGGATTAATTTCTGAAGGCCTAACCGGTTCAGTATTAAAAATGGAGTGTATTACTGCTATTTCATTACTACCCAAAAAAGGCAACTTATTAGTTACCATTTGGTATAAAATAACTCCCATAGAAAAAATATCTACTCTTTTATCTAAGTTTATATTAGTAATTTGTTCTGGAGCAACATATCCTAAAGTACCCATTATTGTTCCAAGAGTTGTCATAGTTGTAACTAAAGGAGACTTTGACAAGCCAAAATCCATAATTTTAACTTTACCATTTCTATCGAACATTATATTAGAGCTTTTAAGATCCCTATGAATTATATTCTGTTTGTGTATAGCTATTAAACCATTACAAATTTGCAAAGCAATATTAATAACTTTTTCTATAGCTATTGGAAAATTATTCCTAATATATTCATCAAGAGTTCCACCTGGTAAATATTCCATAACTATATAACTATGTCTTTCTGACTCTCCAAATTCATATACTTTAACAACATTTTCGTTATCTATTTTTGTAAGTATCTTACCTTCGTTTGCAAGAAGCTTCCTATTTTCCTCCTCATTTAACAAAATAGGATTAATAATTTTTAATGCAAAAATTTCTGATGTATAAACATCTTTTGCCTTAAAGACTTTTCCTGTTCCCCCAACTCCTAAGATATCAATAATCTTATAATGTGAAATAAATTTACTTTCCTTTCTCTCTATAACTTTTGACAATATATAAACAAAAGTAAACGTAGTTACTCCCGTAAAATAAATAGGGAAAGTTTTCCAAAAAAATGATTCTGATGTAACTGTAAAGTAAACCAGCGTTATATAAAAAGCTAAAATGATTACTACAAAATACCATTTACTGACAATAACCTTTATTGCTTTTGTTTTAAGGCTATAAAGAAATATTAATACTAGAAGTGCTAGCAAAATAGAAAATTTAAATAGTTCGTTTAAGGGGTTAATAAAATTTAAGGCTCTAAAAACAGATTTATTTAAAAGTATTAATTGCCTATTTAAGAAAGATGATTCATAAACTTCATTCAGGACATTCATCTTCGGGTAAATAATTTTTTCAATACCCGAGGGGAAAATTACTTTTATTTTATAATGTAAATTTGGATTTACTCCAAAATGTATTTCAGAAAAATTTTCTTGTGATAACGAGTTTCCACCCAATCCATTTTGTCTTAATGTAACATAAACAAGAGAATCTTTTGTATTATATCCTAGCAAGAAAACTTTCGCACCAATAGCAAACCGATTGCTTATATCTCCACACAATCTTACTTTTATAAAGTTATTTTCCAATGAATTATTTCTATACAAAGCCGCTCTATTACCTTCTCCTAAAGCTAAGGATGAACTTCCTAAAAATAAATCCATATCACCATCATTATCATAGTCAGCAAATGTAGGGTTCCCAATAAAATTTATACCTACATATTTCTCGATTTCCTTAAAAGAAAAATTAGGCGAATTTAAAAACAATTTCGAACCAACAAACAAATCTAACCATCCATCATTATTTACATCTGCTGTACTTAATATACCCCCAGAAGGTTCTGGATGAAACAATTTATCTCTAAAACCTACCTTGTAGGAAACATCAGTGAAATTTGCTCTGCCATCATTAATTAGTAATTTCAATTCAGAATCGTTATTAAAAATTACTAAATCTGTATAACCATCATTATTAAAATCGTTAGCTAATGAAGAATAAGTACTTGGAGATCTTTTTGAATAAAAATTAGAATCATCTTTTTCTATAAAACGAAAATTACCTTTGTTTAAATAAAGAAATATATGCTTACTGTTGACAGGAATTTTATAAGTTATAACTACATCAATAAGATTATCATTATTAAAATCAGTTAATGTTACACTATAGGAATTGTTATTAGAAAACTTTTTTAATCCTGTCTCATTATAAACATTTGTAAACCTACCAAATCCATTATTTTTAAGTATATAGTCATAATTATCTGTTGCAACATAAACATCAACATTACCATCATTATTGAAATCTGCTACTTGGGCATGCATAAAATTCACATTATCATTAAACGTTAAGTTTTTTGTAAAATCTTCTAAATCAACTTTTCTAAATTTAAAGTTGCTACTACCAAATAGTAACTTGGCTTTTGAAATGTTAGTAAATTCTAACAAATCTAAATAACCATCATTATCAAAATCTGCACAACTTACTGCTTGAGCAGACGAAGCAACATCGGTTTCTTTATAAGATTCTGCTTCAAGAAATGATTTCCCATTTAAACTTTTATACAGTATAGGAGAACTATCTTCCAATAATGTCAACAAATCCAAATTGTTATCATTATTAAAATCTCGAAATATACCTGTACGACCTTCTCTTCTTAAAGATAGTGCAGGTGTTACATCAGTAAAAGAAAATTTTAAGTTATGATAATTTGTATAAATTCCTCTTTCCCCAATTATCCAAATGTAGTCTTTACCATTTTCTTCTATTACATCAATATCAACAAAATTATCACTAAAGATTTTTATTGCTTCATTCTGTATCCACTTTCCATTTTTTAGTTCTAATAAAGTTGATTTATCACCTACAATATAGGCTTTATTTTTTGAGACCGTTTTGACTGAGTTAAAATTATAAATCAAATCTGTAGGAATTTTTTCAAAATGATTTTTATTATACTTCAAAATAGTACCTCTTTTACCAACAACCCATCCAAAATCTTTATCTAACAAAGAAATTTTCATTAAATCATTATTTGTAACCTCTGCAAACTTATTCCATATTTGACCATTCCATTTCAATATTAGTCCATTTTTACCTACTGCAAAACCAAAGAACTCATCTAACATTTGAATATCGTGCAAGTCTTTTGCATTTAGGCTCTCATTTTCTTTTCTTTTAAATGGGTTGTTAGTTGTATACCACTTTTTATTTTTATAAAATATAATATGTCCTTGTTGACCAGCTAAAAATATTTGACCATCAGACAAAACTGAAATGCCTCTCCACATCACAAAATCTTTTTCATCCCACATAACTACTGGCAACAATAATTCTTTTTTTGATTTGAAATCATAAACATTTAAGTGTGGTTTATAGTTTTCATGATGTGAACCATGAATAATCCAATAAATTAAATTTGGCTTTACTACAGTTATTAAAGGAAAATCTGAATAATTATGTTCAGAAACTACTTCCCATATACCTTGTTTATAAAAATATACTTTACCTAAGACATTACTTCCCTTCCCCTTAGAGATAGCAAATCCAAAGTTTTCATCCAACATATCAATTTTTGCCCCTAAATCAACGTTCTCTTGTTGAAACCATATTTCGTTATTTAAATTGACCGATTCACTCTTCTCTATTGTTTTGCAACTAGCCAATAACACAAATAATAAGCATACGAAATTTTTTTTGGTTTTCTTAAAATTTGGGAATGCTCTCATGGTAAAGAATATTTTAAAAATAAAATTCAATAATTACGATTAATACCGATTAAATATACGAAATAATGGAAAATTATAAATTGATTTAAATTATGAGTGCTATTAAGAAATGAAAAACTTTAAAATTTTGTTATGGCAGGTCACTCTTTTTCATTAAGCAAAGTTTCAATTACTTCTGTTATTTTTTTACTTTCAGGCTCAACTGTGCTTCTAAACCTCGCTTTAATAATTCCTTTTTTATCTATTAAAAATTTTTCAAAATTCCACTTCACATCACCTTTTTCTACATTATCGCTGTTCGTTAATCGTTTATACAATTCTGATTTCTCTTCTCCTAGTATTTTAATTTTATCAAACAGTTTAAAAGTAACTTTATATTTTTTAGAACAAAATTCTTTTATTTCTTGATTAGAACCTGGTTCTTGGCCACCAAAATCATTACATGGAAATGCGAGAATTTCAAAACCTCTACTTTTGTATTTCTCATAAATTTTTTGAAGTCCTTTATATTGTGGTGTAAATCCACACTTACTTGCTACATTAACAATTAATAAAACTTTGCCTTTGTATTCAGAAAGTTTTATTTCTTTCCCATCAATATCCTTTACTATAATATCATAAATTGAACTATTCACTTTATTATCTCCTGCTAAAATGAAAGATGGAATAGAAAAGAATAAAGCAACGCAAAAGCCCATTTTGAGTAAAAAACTCATATACGCTTCTATTTTTTTCGATTTAACTATTTATAAGCAAAAAAAGTTCACTTAGTACTGACATACTTTAAACTAAGAGAAAAATATTATGAACTATTTTTTAACTTGTTTTTGAAATTATTATGGATTTCTAATAAAAGATAAAATGTTATAAATGCAATTAATATTATAGTTGATGCAATCATCAGCGATACTTCATCAAGCATTAAATTAGTTACTAAATTTATGCTACTTGAAATAGTTTTAGCTAAATAATCAGAAAAAGCATATGAATCTTCTTTATTAAGCATATAAATCATTACAGTACTAGCAGAAACCAATATTAACACTAAAATGGTAAAAACAGAAGCTGCAAATTTGTTGATGCTTTGTTTAGGTTTTTGTGTTTTTAGTAAAATTAATTTCATTACTTTATCAACTGTATTGTCCGGAGCTTTATAAATTTCAATGTTTTTTAAAATTTCATCCACCATATAAAGAGCTTTAAACTTTCTATACAACAATTCATCTTCCTTCAGTTTGTTAGTTAATTCATTGTTTTGTTCTTTACTCAACGAATCATCAATATATTCATTTAAAAGTTCATCCATATTCATAATAATTCCTCTTGATAATTATGTTTTAATATCAAATCTCTAAGAGCATTTCTCGATCTGTGCAATAATACTTTTGTATTAACAATAGAAATATCTAATACTTTGCTAATTTCCTCTATAGAAAGTCCATCCACGTAATACAGAATAATAACAAGTGCATTTCTGGCTGGTAATTTATCTATCATTTTTAAAATATACTCGCGTGGACTTTCTGTTGACGAATAAATCTCATTGTCATAAACAGAAAGATCTAAATTTTCGTCAATAGAAGACATTTCTTGTTCTATCTTTCTTTTTTTTGAACTTATTCTTGTTAAAGCTGTATTATAAACAATTTTATAAAACCAAGTTGAAAATTGAGATTCATGCCTGAATGAATTTAAGTAACTATATGCTTTTAAAAAACTATCTTGCAAAGCTTCTTCTGCATCCATTTCACATTTAAGTAATCTTTTAAGAAGACTAAATGCTTTATCTTTATAACGGTTTACTAATAAAGAAAAGTCTGCTGTATTCCCTCTTTTAATTGATTCAATAATTTCTATGTCACTCAAATTTTTCATCACTATTTTAGACTGGTATAAGACATTTTGGGTTACACAAAATTAATCAAAAAGTTCTTGCCATTATTCAATAATTTTCCTAAAGTAAAATGTAACCTTTTTCTACTAAAAATAAGTCTAAAGCATTAAAAGAAAAACATTTTAAGGAAAATAAAAATGAATCCAGGAATAATTGCATCATTTATCCCAATAATTTCAGTTATAGTAACTGGGATTGTTCTAATATCATATTTTTATTTTCGTTCTAAAGAGAAACAAATAATGATAGAGAAAGGATTATCCTTTGAACAAATGATTGAAATCCTCAAAAGCAGGAAAGATAATTATGCTCTGTTAAAAATCGGGATAATAATTTCATTTTTTGGAATTGGGCTAGGTATAGGACTTTTAATTGAAAGATTGGCTAACATTGATGAGCTTATCCCTTTTTTCATATTTTTTATGCTTGGTTTGGGATTTATAGTAGCACACTTTGCTTCTCAAAAGCTGACTGAAAAAAAGGAAAATAAATGACTATAAACTAAGCACAGATATCACTTAGAAACGAATGAAAAACTTTAAAAAGTGATATCTGTGCTAAATGATTAGCTTTTTAAGCTAATTCGTGTTCTTCGAGCCAATGTTGTGCATCCAAAGCTGCCATACAGCCTGTTCCTGCGGCTGTAATTGCCTGACGATATTTTTTATCTGCAACATCGCCCGCAGCAAAAACTCCTTCAACACTAGTTTGTGTTGTACCAGGTTTAACAATAATATAACCTGCCTCATCCATTTCGAGTTGGCCTTTAAACAACGAAGTGTTTGGTTGATGTCCTATTGCTATAAATATACCATCTGTTTGAATTTCCCAATTAGAACCGTCTTTAGTACTTTGTAAAACTGCTCCAGTCACAAATTTCCGCCCATTTTCTTCTTTTCCAAGAATTTCTTTAACTACCGCATTTGTAATAAATTTTATTTTAGGATTTTTCTTAGCTCTTTCTAACATAATTTTGGAAGCTCTAAATTCATCTCTTCTATGAACTATTGTAACTTCAGAAGCAAATTTTGTAAGATAAATTGCTTCTTCCATAGCAGTATCTCCACCACCTACAACTATAACTTTCAAATCTTTAAAGAAAAAACCATCACATGTTGCACATGCAGAAACTCCATAACCCATAAATTTCTTTTCGCTTTCTAGTCCTAAAAATTTTGCAGAAGCTCCTGTAGCAATTATTACAGTTTCAGCTGTATGAGTCTCGTTATCTGCTTTTATTACAAAGGGTCTCTTAGAAAAATCTACTTCAGTTACTGTTTTAAAGAAACATTTTGCTCCAAACTTACAAGCTTGTTTTCTCATTATATCCATAAGTTCAGGGCCCATAATCCCATTTTCAAAACCAGGATAATTTTCTACTTCTGTCGTTATAGTTAATTGTCCTCCAGGCTGTAATCCTTCAAACACAACCGGATTTAAATTTGCTCTTGCAGTGTAAATTGCTGCTGTCAAACCTGCAGGACCAGAACCAATTATAACAACCTTATGATGATTATCTGCCATATCAATTTAGCTCCGTTAATGATTACTAAAAAATTTATCTTACAAATCATTAGATGACAATGAATATTATGAGATTCATTTTACAAAGTTAAAAATCTTGCATTTCTTTTTAAGCCTTTAAGCTTTGCTCTGCTTATTGGACTTGATTGAAAACGTTCTCTAAACTCGTCTTCATTCATATTTAAAACTTCTTCTATTGAAAGTTCTTTATTTTCACTTGTATTAAAGTTGTGATTTTTATTTGGCAAGGAAAATTTTTTATTCCATGGACACACTTCTTGACAAATATCGCAACCAAAAATCCAGCTTTCAAATTTTTCTTTAAATTCTTCAGGTATATTATCACCTTTATTTTCAATTGTTAAATAAGATATACATTTATTAGCATCAAGTATATATTCATCCACTATTGCATTAGTTGGACAAGCTTCTATACAAGCTTTACATCTACCACAGTAATCATTAATAGGTTCATTATACTCAAACTCATAATTAGTTATCATTTCTGCAAGAAAAATCCAGCTACCTAGTTCTCGAGTTATCACATTCGTATGCTTACCCATCCATCCAATACCTGATTTTACCGCCCAAACTTTATCCATAATAGGTCCTGTATCTACATAATATTTTGATTGAAATGACGGGTCAATACTTTTCAATTCATTTTCCAGAAGTTCTAATTTTTCCCAGATAATCAGATGATAATCTTTACCCCATGCATAACGAGATACTTTTCCATAACCTTTTCTATTGCTATAGTTTTCTTTTTGATAATAATTTATTGCAAGTGATATTACACTTTTTGCATTCGGTAAAACATTTCTAACATCAAGTCTCTTCTCTAAATTTTTACTCATATATTCCATTGATGCATGATAATTCTTTTCGAGCCATTTTTTCAATCTTTCAACTTCCTCGTTAAGAATTTCAGCTCTTGCAAACCCAATTAAATCAAATTCTAGTTCTTTAGCCTTTGCAATTACTATTTGGTTTGTTAATTTCATTTTTATTATGATTAAATAGACACTTAAATTAAACTCATTATTTTTTTAATCTATTAGTCTTTAAGTTAACTCTATAATGAATTTACCAATTATACTGTTTTTTATTTGCTCTAATGTAGACATTTCCATCTATTACCTTTACTTCATAAATATCTAATCCTCTTCTTCCATTTGCAAGATTTCCATTCCTTAAATCAAATTGCCAGCCATGCACAGGACAATAAACTTTACCATCTTCAACCAATCCTTCATGAATCAAATGTATTTTTTGATGTGGACAAATATTACTCAATGCATAAATTTGTCCATCTACTTTGAAAACTGCAATTTCTAAGTCTTCAACAAAAAATTGCTTTCCTACTTTCTCCTTTAAGTCCTCAATTCTACATATTTCAATGAATTCAGATTCCATTAGTTAATTCCCAATCTCATTTATGCTATTAAATTTTTCTTTTACTACAAAACCTTTTTCGTTTTTTGCAATTGTTACTGCCATTGTATATGGGTCATGTTCAAAAAATAAAATCCAATTTTCTTTATATGCTTTGTTTAGTATATCTTTTTTCTCTTGAATTGTAATAAGAGGTTGTAAATCATAACTCGTTATATATGGAATAGATATATGAGATGTAAATGGGAACAAGTCTGCAACAAAAAGCACAGTTTTCGAGTCATCAGAAATTTTTACTAATTGCTGAAAAAAAGTATGGCCATTTGATATTAATAATTTTATTTCATCATCAAAATCTGATTCCCCATCAATAAAAAATAATTGTCCATTTTCATATAAAGGCATAAATCTATTTTGGACAAAACTTGCTCTATCTTTTTCGGAAGGATTTAGTGACCACTCAAAATGTTTTTTTTGTACAAAATATTTGGCATTAGGAAAAGTTGGTACCCATTTACCAGATTCAGATTTAACAGAACCTCCTGTATGGTCAAAATGCAAATGAGTTAATATTACATCAGTAATTTGCTCTGGAGTAACACCTATCAAATTAAGTGACTTAATTAAACTGAACTTCGAGTAGTCTATATCATAAATTCTTTCGAATTTTTCATCCCAATCTGTTCCAATTCCAGTATCAATTAAAATTTTTCTATTCTCATTAACCAATAGCAGACATCTTGCATTAAGACCTACTCTATTTAAATCATCTGGTACATTTGTATTTTGCCACAATGGTTTTGGAACAACTCCAAACATTGCTCCACCATCAAGTGCAAAGCTGGAAGTTTCAACTACGTAAAGACTATATTTACCTACTTTCATTTTTTATTCGTATGTTTAATATGTGCAAATTTAATATAATATTAATAAAAACATTAAGGGAAATAATGGAAAAAAGAAAATCATTTTTGTACAGCTTTTTTATAGTACAAATCTTTTTGGTTATAGTAGGTTGTTCTACTACCAATAAAACTATTTCGAGGAATACAACAGAAATAAAAATAATGACGTTCAATATCCGATACGGCAGCGCCGATGATGGTGAAAACAGCTGGGAGAAAAGAAAGGATATACTCTTTGATGTTGTTCGAGATTACAATGCTGATATTATTGGAATGCAAGAAGTACTAAAGTTTCAGTTAGATGAATTACTAATAGAATTACAAAATTATAATTTTGTTGGAGTAGGTAGAGATGATGGTAAAACTTCAGGTGAATATTCACCAATTTTATTTTCAAAGGAAAGATTTATACTTGATACAACAGAAACGTTTTGGTTTTCAGATACACCCAAAATACCAGGTTCAAAAAGCTGGGGAAACCAAAATCCTCGAATTTGTACATGGGCAAAATTATTTGACAAATTTTCTAGGAAAACAATATACGTATTTAATCTCCACTTAGATTACTTATCAAAAGAATCAAGAATTAAAAGTGCCGATGCCTTAATTAGAAAAATAAGGAATATGAAAATTAATGAACCAATAATTCTTACTGGCGATTTTAATTGTAATGAGGAAGAACAAACAATACAATCAATTTTAAATACTGGATTTGTGGATACATATAGATTATTGCATTCAAAATCTAAAAACGAAGGCACATTTAATAATTTTATTGGTGATGATAGTGGTGATAAAATTGACTACATTTTTATATCAAATGATTTTAAAGTTATTGAATCTAATATTATTAAATCTAATCGCAATGGCAGGTATCCATCGGACCATTTTCCTGTAACTGCAATAGTAAAATATATGTGATTTTACTTTAAAAACTTAATCACTTAATAAACCGTCAATCTCTTTACTTGTAAGTTCTCTTACCTGGCCTTGCTTTAAATCACCAAGGAAAATATTCTTTATTCTAACTCTTACAAGCCTTAAAGTTGGATAACCTACAGCAGCTGTCATTTTTCTGACTTGTCTATTTCTCCCTTCAACAATGGTTATACTAAGCCAGGTAGTTGGAATAGACTTTCTTTCTCTTATTGGTGGAACTCTTTGAGGAAAATTTGGGTCATCTATTCTTTTTACTTTTGCTGGCAAAGTTTTTCTTCCTTCTATAATAACTCCTTCCCTTAATTTTTCTAACGCCTCATCTGTTGGAATACCCTCAACTTGAACAAAATATTCCTTCTCATGCCTATTTTTAGGATTTAATAAAAAATCAAATAGCCTTTTGTCGTTTGTAAGAAGTAAAAGGCCTTCACTATCCATATCAAGTCTACCTACTGAATACACATCTTTAGGGAAATCATAAAGTGATTTTAATGTCCTTCGGCCTTCTTTATCAGTAAATTGACACAAAACTCCATATGGCTTATTTAAGGCATAATATTTAAAGATTTTCTTATGCATAGTAAATATTCAAAAACTATTTATTCTTTCTTAAAAGATCATTTCTTAATTTCACTTTTAAAGATATACAATCTTTAGAGAACAATCATGAAAATAAAACTTCCACATTCAACACAAAACTGGATTTCTCTAGTTGGAGCAACAATAGCACTAATAAGCTTTTTTATGATAGTTTTTCTATTTACTGTATCTTCAATCTTCGGTCAAAACAATTCATATCTTGGTTTGATAATTTATATAGCACTTCCTACAGTATTAATTTTTGGTTTAATATTAATTCCGATTGGAATGTGGAGAAAAACAAAACGTGAGAAAAAATTAACTAAACGCGAAGAAAAAGAATGGCCTATAATTGATTTTAATGACATACGTCATAGAAATGCATTTATGATTTTCTCGGTTGGAACGTCTATTTTCTTATTAGCTTCTGCTGTAGGAAGCTACGAAGCTTTTCATTTTACAGAATCAGTTGAATTTTGCGGCAAATTATGTCACAGTGTTATGAAGCCTGAATACACTGCTTATCAAAACTCCCCTCATGCAAGAGTTGCTTGTGTGGAATGTCATGTTGGTTCAGGAGCTAGCTGGTATGTTAGGTCAAAACTTTCTGGTCTATATCAAGTTTATGCTGTAACATTAGGGAATGTTCCTAAACCCATTGAAACACCTATTAAAAATTTACGTCCAGCAAGAGAAACTTGCGAAGAATGCCACTGGCCACAAAAATTTTACTCAAGAAAACTTAGATTTGAAAAACATTACTTAAATGACTTTAACAATACTGAGTGGGATATTACACTTACTATGAAAATTGGCTCGCAAGTTAGTGCTCTTGGATTAGAAGAAGGAATTCACTGGCACATCAATCCAAATGTAAAAATTGAATATAAAGCTCTCGACCAAAAAAGAGAAAAAATTCCTTGGGTTAAATACACAAATTTAAAGACAGGAGAATTTTTCATTTATGAAGACAATAAATACAAAATTGACAAAAAGACTTTGGAAAAACTAGAAACGAGAGTAATGGATTGCATGGATTGCCATAATCGTCCTTCACATAATTATAAACCACCTGCTTTCTTTATAAACGATGCCATTACTGCTGGCAAAATACCCAAAGACCTTCCGCTAATAAAATTTGCTGCAATGGACTTATTAAGCAATGAATTCCAATCAACCGACGCTGCTATGAAAAGTATTTCAGATTATTTAAATAATTTCTACAAAGATAATTACCCCGAAATTTACGAGAATAAAAAAAATTTAATTGAAAAAGCAATTAAAGGCATACAAGAAGAATTCAAAAAAAATATTTTCCCAGAAATGAAAGTTAAATGGAGTGTTTACCCAAATAATATTGGTCATCTTGAATTTATTGGTTGTTTTAGATGCCATAATGATAATCATAAATCAAAAGAAGGAAGGCTTATTAAAAAAGATTGCAACCTATGCCATACAATAAATTCGCAAGGCCCATCTAATAATCTCCAATTAGCTTCAATTAATTCCTCCCTTGAATTTAAGCATCCTGGTAAAGATGTAGGAAATAAATGGAAAGAAATGCTGTGTGTTGATTGTCACAGAGGTTTAAATCCGTAAAGTTGAGACAATATGAATACATTGGAAAGATTATTAATAGAAAATTTGCGATAGACTATTTCTTCCAAGATTAAAAAAATTAAATGTGTTATATTAGTTTTTATAAATGAAAAAGTTATAGACAAAAAATGAAAGAACCAGAGGTAAATTTACAATTAGCATTAGAACATGGACTAACAGAAGAAGAATACAATTGGATTTGTGAAAAGTTAGGAAGAATACCTACATTTACAGAATTAGGAATTTTTAGCGTAATGTGGAGCGAGCACTGCAGTTACAAAAATTCTATAGCATTACTTAAAACACTGCCAAGAACTGGTGGAAGATTACTTGTAGGTGCTGGTGAAGAAAATGCAGGACTAGTAGATATAGGAGATGGTTTAGCAATAGCATTTAAAATAGAAAGCCACAATCATCCCTCGGCTGTTGAACCATATCAAGGGGCAGCAACTGGTGTTGGTGGAATCCTAAGAGATGTTTTTACAATGGGAGCTAGACCAATTGCCTGTTTGAATTCTTTAAGATTTGGTTCCTTAGATGACCCACGTACAAGATATTTATTTGAAGGAGTAGTAAAAGGTATTGCCGATTATGGTAATTGCTTTGGAGTTCCAACTATAGGAGGTGAAGTTTATTTTGATGATTCATATAAAAACAATCCTCTTGTAAATGCTATGGCTATAGGCGTTGTCGATATAAACAGAATTATCTCAGCCGTAGCAAAAGGAGATGGAAATCCAGTTATGATAGTTGGTTCTTCTACTGGAAGAGATGGAATACACGGCGCTACTTTTGCATCAGAAGAAATTTCAGAAAAATCAGAATCTAAACGTCCTTCTGTACAAGTAGGAGACCCATTCACAGAAAAACTCTTACTAGAAGCTACTCTAGAAATTATAAAACAAAACTTAGTTGTAGGCATTCAGGATATGGGTGCAGCAGGTATTTCCTGTTCAAGATCAGAAATGAGCGCAAAAGGAAAATCAGGGATGATAATAGACTTAGATAAAGTTCCACTTAGAGAAACTGGAATGACAGCTTATGAAATTATGCTATCCGAAAGCCAAGAAAGAATGCTTGTTGTTGGTAAAAAGGGGTGTGAAGATAAAATAAAAGAGATTTTTGAAAAATGGGATTTAAATTGTGAAATTATTGGTAAAGTAACTGATGAACAAATATTAAAAATCTACCATCAAGGAGAAAAGAAAGCCGAAATTCCTCCCTACGAATTAGTACTTGGTGGTGGTGCTCCAGTATACATTAGAGAAACTAAAGAACCTGAATATTTAAAAGAAGTTTCCAACTTTAATCCTTATGATTTGCCAGAACCAGAGTGTATTTCAGAAGTTTTTGAACAACTTCTCTCTTCACCAAACATTGCTTCAAAAAGATGGGTCTATGAACAATATGATTCAATGGTTAGAACAAACACAATAGTTGGACCTGGTTCTGATGCAGCTGTTATAATGATAAAAGGAACAAACAAGGCAATTGCTGCTACAACAGATTGCAATGCAAGATATGTGTACTTAAATCCAAAAGAAGGGACAAAAATTGCAGTTGCCGAAGCAGCAAGAAATGTTGTCTGCTCTGGAGCTGTTCCCCTTGCTATAACAAATTGTTTGAATTTTGGTAATCCTTACAAACCAGAAGTATACTGGACATTTAAAGAATCAATAGAAGGCATGGGAGAGGCTTGTAGATTTTTTAATACCCCAGTTACAGGTGGCAATGTAAGTTTTTATAATGAAAGTCCAGAAACTGCAGTTTATCCTACCCCCGTTATTGGTATGGTAGGTTTAATAGAAAATTTAGAAAATGTTACTACAGCTGAATTTAAGAAAGAAGGCGATTTAATCTATGTTCTTGGAGAAGACTACGAAGAAATTGGAGGAAGTGAATATCTAAAAGTAATTCATGGATTAGTTAAAGGAAAAATTCCAAAAATTGACTTACAAACAGAAAAGAATTTACATACACTTTTACTTAAGTTAATAGAACAAAAACTTATAAATTCGGCACACGATATTTCTGAAGGTGGAATTATTATTGCACTTGCTGAAGCTTGCATTATTAATCCTGAAAATATGATAGGTGCAAAAGTTAATATCCATGTTAAAACCAGAGAAGATTTCTCATTTTTTTCTGAAAGTCAGTCAAGGGTCATCGTAAGTGTAAGTCCCGAAAACAAAAATAATTTCGAAATGATTGTATCAAAAAGTTCAACCCCATTCATGCTAATTGGCGAAACAATTTCTAAAAAATTAATCATTAATGACCAATATGAATTTTCTCTAAACCTTCTATCAAGCCTTTACTACGATTCTATTGAGAAAAAAATGAGTATCCATGTTTAAGGTGGATATCAAAAAATTTGTTTGTAATTTCAATCTAAAAAAAATTCTAAATTTTATTAGCTATTATATTTCAGGGATTTTAAAAAGAGTTGACGAACATAATCTTTTTCTAGCTGGAGCAGGTATTGCATATTCATTGTTTTTAAGCTTAATTCCTTTAATACTTTTTATCTTTTCTTTACTAGGGAATATTTTCGATACAAGTACTCTTCAAAATATAATAAATCAAATAATCGATACTCTTATTCCATATCCAGATTATGCTCAATATGCTAAAAAAATTATAGAAACTCGCTTACCTCAAGCTATTGAATATAAAAATATAGCTGGGTACTTAGGCTTTTTTGGTTTGCTTCTTACATCCACTTGGATCTTTAGTAGTATGAGAACTATTCTAAACCAAATTTATCATACAAAAATTTCAAAAAATGCGCTTATAGGACTTGCTAGAGATATCGGGATGGTTCTTCTACTTGTAATTTTTATTTCAGTGTCAACATTAATTTTTCCCATAATAAATATATTTTTTGAAATAGCAATAAAATCCCCTGTCTTATACATTGCAAAATTAAGTGAAGTCTGGAATACTTTCGTATGGCTTGCTTCTCTGTTTATAATGCTAATTTTATTTTTCATGCTCTACTACTTAATACCATATGAAAAGCTCCCAAAAAAAGTAGCCTTTATAAGTGCTTTATCTACCACATTATTATGGGAATTAGCAAGAAAATTTTTTGGATATTACGTTCAAAATTTTTTAGGGAAAAATCCTTTCTACGGTGCATTTGTGTTAATCATTGTAATATTGTTATGGGTTTTTTATTCATCTTGTATTTTTATTTTAGGAGCTGAAATTGGCCAACTATACAGAGAAAAATCTCGAAAGGAAAAAGAATGAAAAGACATAAATCTTTACTTAAACTTTCTAAAGAACATCATAAAGGCTTAATACTAGCACAGTTAATCAAAAAAAATGCTCCTCCTTACAAAGGTATGCCTACAAACTTAGATGATAAACGTACCTACACATTAACATTCTTTGAAAATTATTTAATAAAACACTTTGAAGATGAAGAAAACATTTTAATGCAAACTCTTAAAGGGAAGGATGAGTTTTTGGATCAACTTTTTGAACGAATGAAACAAGAACATAGTCAAATAAAATCTCTGATAGACAAAATTAAAACATCTGAGAATTTCGAATTTTTTTTAGACGAACTTGGATATCTTCTCGAAAAACACATAAGAATGGAAGAAAAAGAAATGTTTGAAAGAATTCAACAAGTAATAGATGAAAATATATTAAGCGAATTGGAAAATAAATTAACTTAAAAGTTTTTGTTATAAACAAAATCTGGATTAATATGAAAAGAGTATCTAAAATAGTTGTAGCATTATTCTTTTTATTTGCACCTCTAATTTCTTTAACAATTATTCTACAATGTGGTAACACGCAAGAAAAAAAATCCCAGATTAGTAACGGTAACAACAATAAAAAGAAAAGAGAAATTATAGCACAGAATATAAAGGAATATAATAAGGCTAAAGAGCTAAAAGTAAAACTACGAAAAAGATTTGCTGGCTTTTATGGTAAGGATGGTTCTTATCCAGAAAAACTTGTTCTTGTAGAAGAATTATTTTTTGATCAAAACGGAAATCGCAAAAAACTAATAAGATATAAAAGTACCGGGGAAATTGATTTTAGTTATGAATTCAAGTACGATAAAAACAATAACTTAATTGCTACAGAAACTTACGATGGCTTTGGAAATTTGAAAGGAAAAAGTGAATCGCAATACGATAAAAATAACAACGAAATACTTAGAACAGTTTTGGACAATAGTAGTGCAGGAGAATTAAAAACAGAATTCTTTTACGATTCTGCCAAAAGATTAATAAAAACAATAAACTACTCTAAAAAAGGAGAAATAGCTTCTACACAACAACTTGAGTACGACGGAGAATTAGTAATAAAATCAATCATTAAAGATTCTAATGGGAAAAAGATTTCTGAAACAAAATATGAATATGATAATGATGGTTACCTTATAAAAGAAACCTTAGCAAGTATTCAGGGGGATAATGAAATTAACTATAAATACGACCCCAACGGAAATCTAATCGAAGTAAAAAATAAGCAAACAAGAAGAGAATATAAATACGATTCTAAAGGTAATATAATAGAAGATAAATTGTTTTTATCGGATGGAACACGTCAATTCAGAGTCACTTTTTCTTATTATGAAAATGGCTTACAAAAGGAAGAAATTAGATACACAAACGATGATAAACCAGCGTTTCTTGCAAAGTATGAATACGAGTTTTATTAAGAACAAGATAGGACTTTTTAATGATAAAATTCATACCATTAGGTGGTGCTGATGAGGTAGGGGCATCATGTTTTTACATAAATATTGAAGGGACTGGTATACTGCTAGACTGTGGAATGCATCCACGCAAAAAAGGAAAGGACGCCTTACCAAATTTTGAACTCCTGAAAAATTTGCCCTTAGACTTTGTTCTAATTTCTCATGCACATCAAGATCACATAGGCTCTCTCCCTTTCTTGATTCAACAATTTCCTCATGCAATTATTTATTCAACTATTCAAACAAAAGAATTAGCATCAATAATACTTCATGATGCAGCAAATATCTTAGCCAAAGAATCCATAGATAATGATTTAAAAATTTATACTCACGAAGAAATTGACTTTCTTATACAAAGCATATTTGAGATTGAATACGATAAGCAATTTAAACTAGTGGGTTTAAGACATAATTCTTCTGAGCCAATATTTGTAAAATTTATTGATGCTGGCCATATTCTTGGCTCTTCATCAATAATGATTGAATTTAATGCACATAAAATTTTTTATACCGGTGATATAAACTTAAGTGATCAAGAAATAATGCTTGGTGCCAACTTAGAAAACATTGAAAATGTAGATGTTCTAATTTTGGAAACAACATATGGCTCAACAGATTCATCAATTTTAGGTACTTGGGAAAGTGAATCGGAAAGATTTGCTCAGGAGATAAATAAAATTCTTATTGATGGTGGCTCAATTTTAATTCCTGTATTTGCTCTAGGTAAAACTCAGGAAATACTTGCTTTAATTTATAGATTAACTAACAGTAAAAAAATAATAGAAACAAATATTTATACTGGTGGCATAAGTAGAGAAATTTCTAAAGTTTATGATAACAATCGTTTTATAGTTAAAAGAAAAAAATCCAATTTAGAGCTAAAAGAAATACCTCAACTGAACTTGCTTGAGATTCAAGATTACAATTATTTCCGAAAAAATCCAGGAATTATCCTCGCCTCAAGTGGAATGATGATAGAGGAAACAACTTCATACAAATTAGCTGAATACTGGTTAAACCAAAAAAACTTTGCTATTTTTAGTGTTGGTTATATGGATCCAGAAACCCCTGGTTATAGAATCACAAATTCTACCAAAGGAGAAGAAGTCTTTCTAAAAAATTCTTCTAAACCTAAAATTGTTAATTGTGAGATAAAAAAATTTTACTTTCCTTCTCACTCAAAAAGAGAAGAACTTCTCAAAATTGTAGAGTTAACAAATGCAAAAAAAGTTGTACTTGTTCATGGGGAATTAAACTCGAAAGATTGGATTGGTTTCAACATTCTAAAGAAATTTAAGGATATAAATCTATTTTCTGCAGAAAATTGCAAAGAAATTATACTATAATTTTTCCCATAATTTAAAGAAAGGCTTCTTAATAAAACCAATTTCATAAAAAAGAAAAACAAAAACTGGAATATATTCTATTAATAAAACCCACGTATAATCTTTCCATACTCCCAATGTTTGATAATTTAATATTGTAAAAGAAGTTAAACTACTTAAAGATGAATAAGTAAGTCCACTCCACGCCGGCACAAATGGAAGTAAAATTGTTAGCCAGCTTACATACCACGGATGAACAACAGGTGAAAAAATTAATAGCAAAAGAACAGAGTAATAGAATTTTTTTATATAATCCAGCTTACTTAAATAAAGAATCATCAATATTAAAAAAAGTATCAGTCCACAAACTATTCTTGTTGTCTGATTATGATTAATAAAAACGTTAAGAAGCTTGAATATGCTTCCATTAAAAGACCAATGTTTTGCATAAATAAAAAGAGACTCGAAAGGATTAGAAGTAAATATATATGGAATAAATTGAATCAAAAAGGCAACAAAAGGAACAAGTATAATTTTTATTTTATCAACTATGAGTTTTTCTCTCAATAATAAAACAGGCACAAAAAGAATTCCAACAGGTTTTACCGAAAAAGATAAACCCAAAAAGATTAAAGAAAGGAATAATTTTTTCTTTAAATAAAAAAGCAAAAACAAGGAAAGCAAAGTTAACCCAAACCCATCTAAATGAGAATCCAGTGCAAATTGGATTATTGGAAGTGGACATAATGCATAAAGCAAAATTAAATTAGATGGTTTTTCTAATTCTTTTAAAGAAAGCCATACAATAAATAAAGTTCCAAGCTCAAAAATCAACAACAAAAATTTATAACCCCATACATTTTCTCCACTAATTTTATACCCTGCAAAAAATAACCATTGACTCAATGGGAAATAAATTGTTTTAAGATCAGGGAAATTTACTTTTGCAGGCAATATATCAGAACGAAGAAAAGATAAGTTCATATCATTTGGTGAATACTTGTATGGATTAATTCCATTAGATTGAACTTTTCCATCCCACATATACCTATAAATATCATCAGAACCGATTGGTATTGTATTTACAAAACTTATTCTTAATAAAATGCAGACTAAGATTATTAGAAAAAAATTCCATTTAGATAAATTAACCTTTATTATTAAATAAGCAATTATTAAAAACAATAGTGAAGAAAAAATGTAAACGAATGTGTAAATCTGAATAGTATTAAATAAGCGAAGAATAATAAAAGAGAAAAAGAACAGTGTAATTAAAAACAAAAGTATTTTTTTATTATTCATCTTACAAATCATTTACTTTCTTCAAAGTCAATTAATTTGCCATCTCGAAAGAAAAAAATTACTTTACCATAATACCACTGAGTGAAAGTTCCCCATTTTTGAATGTTCTTATCAATTTTATCTGGCTTACCCCAAGATGCTAAAAGCATTTTTTCAGTCATCCCTTTCCATACTTGTTTATTATAAATTCGTATGCCGTTTACTTTACCAAACTTTTTCACGTATAGTTCTTCTATTTCTCTATTTGATTTATCAAGCTTTTCTTCTAAAAAATTTCTGAAAATTTTTAAACTATCCACTACTTTTCTCAATTTGCTTTGCTCTAGTACTAAACTTATCCTTTTCTTAATCAGTAGCTCTTTCTCGAGAAGCATTTCTCTCGAATTCATTTTACTTTGTGCAAAACTAGTCACATAAGCTAATACTAAAATAATTATTTTGGTTTTCATACTTAGAATATATTTCTCCTTACCTAAAATATAAGATTATGATTACTTTTATTTATTTCCAAATATAAATTTAGAAGTGCAAATTTCCACTTAAAAAAGTCCTTAGATTATACCAAATTTTAATATCCATACAAAATAATGAAATTCTTCATCCTTGAAGTTTGAGATTCAACTCTTTATATTTACAATCCAATTTTAGACTGGCGAGGTAGCTCAGTTGGTTAGAGCAGTGGAATCATAATCCACGTGTCGGGGGTTCGAATCCCTCCCTCGCTACATTTATTAGGAGAAAACAAATGTATACATTATTAGTAATATTAGCTCTTTTCATTTCATTTTTATTAATCATTGTAGTTTTACTTCAATCTAGTAAAGGCACAGGCTTAGCAGGTACATTTGGTGGAGCACAGTTTGGAGCAGTATTTGGTACTAGAAGGACAGCCGACTTTTTAAGTAAAGCAACTTGGTGGCTTGCAGGAGCATTGATAGTATTATCAATCTTAATAAACTTATTTTTCTTACCTGGGAAAACAAATGTAGAACAAAGAGAAAGTGTTATACAAGGCAAAACTCAGCAAACTGTACCTTCTGCTCCTGTTCTACCACAACAAACACCTAATCAAACTAAATAGTATTGCATATGGTTGACTGAAAAAAGTTTAATTTAAATGTCTTCAGTCAACCTTAATTTTTTAAATAAAACAAATCAATAAAATTTCCATTCAAGGGTTAAAATGAAAAAGTCCAAAAAACCTATTAAAGCATACAACAACATTGACTTCCTTAATTCTGCCGAAGCAAGAACAATTAGAATACTTTCCGAGTATTACGAGCCGAAATCTAGATTTGAAAAAAATAAAATAATTGATACGATTGTTTTTTTTGGCTCTTCAAGAATAATATCAAGAAGTGAAGCACTAAAACTTGTAAACCAAACTAAAGACGGAAAATCTCCAGCCGCAAAGAAGAAATTTGAAAAGGCAGTAAAATTACTTGAAATGTCAAAATACTATGAAGATGCCGTTGAATTATCAAGAAGGCTAACTGAGTGGGCCATGAAATTAGATGGAAACGGAAATAGATTTATCATTTGTACTGGTGGTGGGCCTGGTATAATGGAAGCAGCTAATAAAGGTGCCTATTTAGCTGGTGGACGATCGATAGGACTAAACATTAGCATTCCATACGAACAATATGTGAATAAATACGTTGATCCAGATTTAGCTTTCGAATTCCATTATTTTTTCATGCGAAAGCTTTGGTTTGTTTATTTAGCAAAAGCATTAATAGTCTTTCCTGGTGGCTTTGGGACGATGGACGAGCTTATGGAAGTACTAACATTAGTACAAACTAAAAAAGTAGTTAAGAAAATGAAAATTATTGTTTATGACGAAGCTTACTGGCGGGAAATAATTAACTTTGATGCTTTAATAGAACATGGCACAATAAGCAAAGAAGATATGAAGCTTTTTGATTTTTGTAATTCAATTGAAGAGGCTTTCGAAAAAATTACCGAACACTTTAAAAAATACTTTCTAAAAAAATAAAATTACTTATAAAAAAACCCGCTTACGCGGGTCAAAAGAAAAATTAAGATTTTTTCTCTTTTTCTTTTAAAGCTTGTTCTCGAGAAGCTCTTCTTTTAGCTTTAATTAAATCCATTCTTTTTTCAATTGACGGCTTTACATAGAAAGTTCTTTTCTTATACTCTTTAAGAATACCAGAACGCTCATATTTTTTCTTAAAACGCTTTAAAGCCTTATCGATACTTTCGTTCTCTTGAACAATTATACCTATCACTATTTATCACCTTCCTTTTGTTTTGTTATTAAAATTTTGTGGCACAAACCTAATCAATTTGAATTTAATTGTCAATTGTATTTTCAGGGGTAATAACTAAAACAGGACATTTAGCGTACCTTATTACTTTTTCAGCTACACTTCCCAAAAGTGTATGTAATATACCTGTTCTACCATGTGTCGCAATAACAATCAGTCCATTTTCTACTTCCTTAGAATAATTCACTATTTCTTCGTAATCAATGCCTTTTCTACACACTTCAATAATCTCTATATCAGAATCTTCCCTCAATTTTTTTGCAGCATCATTTAATTGGTTTAGTGCTTCCTCCTCCATCGATTTCATTATTTCTTCTTCTGTAACATCTAGCGACCTCATTGCTAAAAAAGGAGGGGTTTTTTCGAGTACATATATAAGATGAATTTTTGCCCCAAATTTTTCTGCAAGATCTCTCGCATAATCAAATGCGGAAAATGAAAGTATACTAAAATCTGTTGGTACTATAATATTCCTAATTTTAATCATAATTTTTTTTAATTTTTTTCAAATTCTCTGTTTTTTGTTTTTTTCATTTTTTTAGGCACATAGCCTTTATCCTTTGCGTAATTATACAAAAGGGAATAAAGCATTTTTCTTGCTCTATGCAATCTTGACCTAACAGTTCCGACAGGAATATCAACAAAATCCGCTATCTCATCATAAGTGAAGCCTTCAATATCACTTAAAATAATAACTGTTCTAAAGTCCTCAGGAAGTTCACTTAAGGCCTTTGTTACTTCATCATCTAATACATTACTAAATGCATCCTCTTCGTAGTGATTAAATTGTACTTCTTCAGATTTAATATTCTCATAAAAATTTTGAACATCTTCGTAATCAACTTTATCAGGCTCCTTAACATTTTTTCTGTAATCATTTATAAAAGAATTTTTCATTATTCTGAATAACCAAGCTTTGCAATTGGTTCCTTTTTCAAATTTATCAAAGAATCGAAAAGCCTTAAGATAAGTTTCCTGAACAAGGTCATCTGCATCATCCTCATCCCCTGTCATTCTTAAGGCAAAATGATAAAGAGCGTTCATATGAGGAAGTGCTTCTTTTTCAAAATCCTCATAGCGCTCTTTAAGCTTCTCGTCATTTATAATTTTTTCTAGGGCTAGCATTTAAAATTTTTTCTTTTTCCTGTTTACAAATTTAATGAATAACGGTTCCATTTAATATTCTTATTTCTGAATTATTAAGAATTTGAATAAACCCATTGATAACTATATAAATTCTATTATTACTTCTTTTAATAACAAAATTTGCATATTCATCTGATGCTAGCTTAGGCTTATAGTTTTTGTTATACAAAATGTTGATAGGATAATCAACATAATCTTTATCAATTTCATACTCTTTTGAAAATATAAAGCCATAACCATCCTTAAGCAACTTTAAGAAATTTATTTCTGTTAATTTTTTCCCAAATGAATTAACATATACATTCGGTAGAACTACATAATAGTTTTCAAAATTATAATCTTCTATTCCATAATAAATCGATAAATCTCCTATCTCTTTTATTTTTCCTATATAATAAAATTTATTCAATGCATAATCATATTTTTTTTCTCTATTAATTCCAATATCCACCTTAAACAATTTACCATTATTTAATATTGAAACATTTCTAAGAAGTAAATCAAATAACAAAGGTTTATTTTCTGGTATCAAAAAGTATTCTTTTATATCACAGCCATAGTAAGTTTCATCTGCAATTGAGATAAATGCAGAAAGCAAAGCTATGAAATTTAATTTTCGTATTAATTTTTTATTGATATCATCCTTTAAAAATCCAGATTCTATCAAAATAGAACTTATACCTGACTTAATAAAATTATCGCCAAAAGCTCTTGGCTCATATTCATCATTATAACGAGCAATGTTATTCGGGATAAACTCTTTTAATATTTCGCACATTTTAGCTATCAACTTCATGCTTTTCAATCTAGTCTCAGTAATATTTTTTTCAAAATCGGAAGGAGGTGCAAGTAAAGATATAGCAGCACTATTGTTGCTATAACCTGCTGTATAATAACTATTCTGATCATGAAGATTAAATGCAAATTCAGGCTTTACCTTCTCTGCCATTTGCCATAATAATTTTGATTCATAAGATTCTTTTCTAAGAGCATCTCTATTCAAATCAATATTAAAGGCATTTTCTCTTTGAAACTTTTCTGCACCGTCCGGATTTAACATCGGTACAAAGTAAATTTTAGTTTTATCTAGAATTTTTTCTTTAATACTGTTAAATTCATCATCGCATGAAAAAAAATTTAATAAGTCAAAAATTGATGCTGTTGCTGTAGGTTCGTTACCGTGCATTTGACTCCAAACTAAAATTTTTCTATTCCCTTTACCTAATGAAATAGAAAAAATTTCTCTCCCCTCAACAGAATAACCAATTAATTCTGTAGTAAATATTTTTTTACTTCTCAATTTCTCCATTAGATTTTTTATTTGAATATGTTTTATTAACGGTAGAGCCAAACACTTTTCTAGGTATTTTTCATAATTTTCATAGATTAATTTGAAACTTATTTCGTTCATTATATGTTTTTCCTAATTTGAATAATAACTTTTACAAATTTAATTTGTAAAATAATTTAAGAACAAACAAACATGGAGAAAAAATGGCTACCGAAACATTAAAGATTGGCTCAAAGGCACCTGATTTTAATTTACCAGGCGTTGATGGAAAAACTTACTCACTTAATTCTTTTAACGACAAAGAAGCTCTTATTGTTATTTTTAGCTGCAATCATTGTCCTTATGTCCGAGCTTATGAAGATAGAATCATTCAAATACAAAATGATTATAAAGATAGGTTACAAATAGTAGCAATTAATTCTAATGACACAACAGATTATCCAGAAGATTCATTTGAGGAAATGATAAAAAGGGCGAAGGAGAAAAATTTTCCATTCCCGTATTTAAGAGACGAAACTCAACAAGTTGCAAAAGCTTATGGAGCTACTCATACACCCGAAATCTTTTTATTTGATAAAGAAAGAAAACTTGTTTTTCATGGAAAAATAGATGACAACTGGCAAGACCCTTCGAAGGTTAAAACCCCTTATTTAAGAAATGCTATCGAAGAATTACTGGCTGGGAAACAAATTTCTGTTCCAGAGACTTTTACTATTGGATGTACAATTAAATGGAAAAAATAGTTACTATAAATAACAATAGCAACATACAAAAAAGAATATTACGTTTCCTTCTTTTTAAAAAAGTAAGTCTATTAATACTATAAATCAAATAACAATTTCTCCAAAATTTTCTTCGAAGTTTTCAAGTTCTTTTAAAGGAAAAGGAGATATTGCAAAACAATATAATGGATAAAGTTGCGATATCATTCTAATTGTCTCGAGTACAATTTCATCTGAGAAAAGTATTTTTTTTGATATTTGTTTATTTCTTTCTAATAGTATGTAATCAATATCATTCAAATACTTAATATGCTTATCTGCAACAAAATTTTTCACTATAACTTCAGAATTTTTTTCTAAATCTGATAAAGAATAATTACCATTAATTTTATATTTATTGCATACTTCAATAATATCTTTTTCAAATTTTTTTAAGTTCTGATTAAAATAAAGATTTGTTCCTTTTCTTCTATTAATAAACATTCCCATAGCAAAACCATTTGAGTCAAAATAAAGATAAAATTCACTATCAAGTTTAAATCTTCCAAAATGAATTAACAAAAATGTTCTATAAGGCTCGTCTTTTGAAAATCTCATATCCTTATTTAATCTCATAATTGTTTCATTAAATTTTGGTTCTGAGCGAATTGAAGGATTAAGTCTATTCAAAAATGGGGCTATTTCATTAACAAATGCTTTTGAAGGCTCAATTAAAAACTTTTGATAATTACTTTTATTTTTATGGAACCACTCTATATTATTATTCTTTTCAAGCTCTTTAAAGAAATTAAATATTTCAGCATTAAATCCAGTAAATTTATAACTGAATTTTTTCAATACATTATTCCAAGATTTAGTGTTAAATATAAATGTCCAAGATTTTTTCGAAACACATTTGTCATACTTTCTACTCCTTCTCCAAAAAGATGAATATAATAATAACGCACATTTATACCTGCCAAATTTCGTTTACTAATACCAAAATTTGCACCCAAACCTACATAACCACCAACAGCATAATGCATTTTCGCCTTGCCAAAAGAAGAGAAAAATTCTTCGTTATATGGAGTTGTAACAACAAATGTTGGACCAATTCCAGCATTTATATAAGGACGAAGATTATCAGTTATAGCTCCATAAAATAGTCTGTATTGCATTCCAAAATTTAAAGGGACCAAAAAAACGTAATTTTGCTTGCCTAAAACAAATGTATTACCATACCAATCAACATATTCAACTTCTCTTTCATCTTTAGACTGAGAAAAAGAAATATCCACAAAACCTGTAATTAAAGGGGAAAAACTTTTATGTAAAAACGCTCCTAATCCAAATCCCCCTTCACCAAACATTAAATCAATCCCCCAACTATTTTCTGGAAATACTTCCGGTTGCTTTTCCGGAGCTAATTCACCTATTCTTTGAGCATAAAAAGAAATTGGCCCAAAAAGTATCATTATTAAAATTAGTTTCTTCATATATCATCCTTTTACTAAGCATCTTAAAAATCTTATTTTATACCTTTAAAATCAACGCAGTTTATTTTTCCTATTAATTAAACAACCATAATCGATTAAAGGTTTATATGGCAACAAATCTTGAGCTAAAAATAAAAATAGAATCCTTAAAAAGTTTAGAAAAAAAATTAAAATCCAATAACATTAAATTTATTAAGTTACTTAAGCAAAAAGATATTTACTATAAGTATCATAAAGGATTGCTCAAATTAAGAGTTGAACAGAATAATTATTATCTAATTAAATATAAACGTAGTGAAACAGGAATAAGATGGAGCAACTATGAAATAATCGAATTGAAAGGGAAAAATATTGAAAAATATTTATCGGATATTCTTGAAGTTGAATGTATTGTAGAAAAAGAAAGAAAGTTATATATGCATAAAAACACCCGGGTCCATTTAGATAAAGTAAAAAATTTGGGAAATTTTCTCGAATTAGAAACACTTGTATTAGAAAACAAAAGAAAAGCTAAAAAAGAATTTAACGAAATAATCAATTTTTTAGAATTAGATTTATCTAAGCAAATTAATAAATCATATAAAGACCTATTGGTGTAATGATATTAACTAAAGAAAATATCGACAAAGTTGATTTAAATGCTCTAATAAGTGAGAAAATTAATAATAATTTAGTAAATGAATTGTTAATTATTGTTCCAACAAATAGAAAAGCAAGAAATCTAAAAAAAGAAATTATATCTTCGACTCCTCAAAAAGCATCTGCTGAATTAAATATTGAAACTCTTGGAACTATCTCAACAAAATTACTAAGCAAAGTAATACCTTTTAAGGAATTGAGTGAAGCAGCATCTATCATTTTTATAAAACAATCTTTCTTAGAAATTAACCCAAGATATTTTTCACTATACAAAACAGAGCTCCCATTTGGAACCTTAGATAAAATCAAAAATGTAATATCTGAATACAAAAGACAAGGCATTAATCCTGACAACTTAAGAGAAGAAGCAAATAAATTAACTGGAACTGAAAAATTAAAAGCGCTTGATATTGCAGATATCTATGAAAAATTTTTAGCTAAATGTAATTTAGTAAGAGCTTACGAAATTGGTGATATTTATTATCATTTGAACAACCTAGATGAAAACAATTTCAAAAACAGTTTTTTTTATTTATATCCAGCAGTAAACTTAATAATTGTTATAGGTTTTCATGAGTTTTCTTTCCCAGAATTAAAAATATTAAATAGACTTTCACTATTAGAATGTGTAAAACTCTTTATTAATTTCGATTACAACAAAAAAAACAAATTCATCTTTTCACACTTAGATAAATATTATAATCGTCTTAAAGAATTTGGTTTCAATGAAATTAAAGATTTAGCCGAACCACACTTACCTATATTCAGGAGAATAATTAGAGACCACCTATTCAATCTTTATTCAAAAGAAAAAAAATATGACTTAAGAAATAAAATATTTAAAATTGAAGCCTTTGATAAAGAAACAGAGGTAGAGTTAATATCTCGACAAATAAAAATATTAATAACAAAAAACAAAGTAGAACCTTCGAAAATATGTGTTGCATTTAATCTGATTAAAAATTATTCTGCAGTTATTAGAGATATATTCACAAAAAACGGTTTACCATTTAATTTAACAGACAGAATTTCTCTTGATAATTCTAACCCCGTAAAATCAATAGTTAATTTCTTAGAAATTGCAGAAAATGACTACTATTATCAAAACATTCTAAGAGCTTTAAGTAATGGATATATAGCAACAAAAAACATTGATACATTTAATCTCTACAAAGTATGTTCTTTATTAAAAATAATTTCTGGAAAAGAAAACTGGATAAACACAATAAATGAATCTATCGAAAACATTAAGCTAAATTCAGACGAAGAATTTAATGAAAAAGAAGAAAAACTAAACGCACTCCAAAAAGCTCTTATTGACATTAAAAAAATTATCAACATTCTTGAGCCATTCGAAAAAAAACAAACAATTAAAGAATTTAAAGAAACTCTTTTCAAATTCATTATAGAAACAAAATTACACCTAACTTTACTCTCTATTACATATAATCAAGAAGAAAATATAAGAGGGTTAAATAAATTCATTGAAACAGTCTCAGAAGTTCTTGATTTACTTGAAGAAGAAAAGGGAAAGGATAAAAAATTTACTCTTGATTTCTTTTTAAACCAAATTCGTACTGCTTGCAGCTGGGCAAGATTTAATGTAAAAGAAAAATCAAATTATGGAGTACTAGTCACAAACTTAGAAGAAATACGAGGATTAAATTTCGATTATCTTTTTATAGGAGGTTTATTTGATGGAGATTTACCAACAAGATATAATCCAGAAATTTTTTCTTCGGGCACTTTCAGAAAATTAGCATCATTACATCAAGCCGAAGAAAGAAATTTATTTTACCAAGCACTATGCAGTTGGTCTAAAGGATTATATTTAAGTTTCCCCTTAACAGAAGATGGAAGAGAATTAGTCCCCTCAATTTTTTTAAAAGAATTTGAAAAATTATTCACAATATCAGAATTAAAAGAAAATGACTACTCAAATAAAATATTTTCTATAGAAGAAACTGAAATTTTCGTTGGTAAAAGCATTTCTAAAAATGAAACTTTAACTCACATACCCGAAATTCCAAAAGAAATTATAGATTATGACAAATTAGTCGAAGCTATAAAAGCAGAAAAAATAAGAGAAATAAACGTTCTAGACCAATCAGTTTACACTGGGTACTTACTAACAAAAGAAAATGAAAGTAAACACTACAAACTAAAACAAATATTGAGCACTTTTGTTCAAAGACAATATTCAATATCGCAATTAGAGACGTATGCGAAATGCCCATTTAAGTTTTATTTAGAAAGAATTATTGGAATAAAAGTTATTGAAGAACCAACAGAAGAAATTGAAGCAATAGAACTTGGAAGAATTCTTCACTCTATTCTATACGAATTTTATACAGAAATAAGTAATAAAAAAATTGATTTGTTTAACTGCGATAATGATATATTAAAACAAGCAAAAGATTTAATATTTGAAATAGCAGAAAAGAAAATATCTCAGTCCTTCTTTCAATCACCCATTACATTTTTTGAAAAAGAAAAGCTATTAGGCATTAACCAAAAAAAAGAAGAATCAATCTTAAGTAAATTCGTAGAGTATGAGTTTGAAAACAACAAAGATTTTTACCCTGCTTTTTTTGAGGTTAATTTTGGTTCATTAAAAGAAAGTGAATCGGACAAAAACTTAAGCAGCAGCGAACCATTAAAGATTGCAGGTATAAATTTAAGAGGTAAAATTGATAGAATAGAACTATCAAGGAAAGGTAATTTATTTAACATAGTAGATTATAAGTTGAGTGGTAAAAAGCCAAGTACAAAGGAACTAATAAATGGAATATCGCTGCAGTTACCAGTGTATTTACTTGCAGCACAATATCTCTTAGAAAAAAAATATAAAAGAAAATTTTCACCAAATAAAATGATTATTTATTCATTGAAATACTCTCAAGAAGAATTTGGTAAATCAAATGTTAATTTAAGCACAAGAAATAACAACGAAATTACATCTATTGAAGAATTAATAAATAATACAATTAATCATATAAAAAATTTTATTGAATCTATTTCAGAAGGAAAATTTAATCTTTCCCCTCACGAAGAAAGAGAAAATTTAGTATGCAAATATTGTCAATTTAAAACTGTGTGTAGAATTCAGGAATTAATTTGAAATAAAATGCTAAATCAAGTAGTTATGTATTTCTTGATAACAATATTTTGCTTTTATAATTTTCTAAAGTAAAATTTATTTGACTAATTATGGACATTACAAAGATTCTAATAATAATCGGTTTGATAGTTTGGTTATTGCCTATTTTTCGTTTTAGAAATGATGAAATGTTTTACTTCTTCTACATTTATGCTATAGCCGATCCAATTCTTATAATTACTTCTCTTTTTGTTAATAATAATATTTTTGCTTCTTACCATGTAGGGATAAATTTATTGTTAATATTTTCACTTCCAAAATTAAATCTTAAATATAAAATTGGAATTTTATTAGGCTCAATTATTTATTTATTGATCGACATCAAAGATTTCAAAGAAATGCTATTGTTCAATTTACTTCTAACTTTTATCACATTTTATTTTATAAACAATATTATTAATGATGTATTAAATAAAAAAGATATTAAATTTTATTCACTAATTCTTATTACCTACTTCATTACACAGATTATTACAAAGTTTTATTACTATAAGGACATAAACTTCTTTTTAAGGCTCTATAATTACTGCTTAATTATAAATATGGTTCAATTTACTTTAATTACTGCTATAGGGCCAAATTTAGGCTTCAAATTAAATTTAAAATGGTTAGAAAGAATATTACCTAAAAAGAGAACCGTAGTTTATACCAATGGTTCAAGTAAGTTAACAGTCGAAGACTTAAAAAAGTATGGACTAACAGATCGTGAAATTGAAATTTTAAAGCTTATTAGTCATGGTTATACATCAAAAGAAATTGCAGAAAAATTATATCTTTCAAAAAAAACCATAGATTACTATAGGAGTAATATTAGGGCAAAATTAAACCTCTCCAAGAAATCGGAAATATTCCGTTTTCTTAAAGAAAAGAATTTATTCTTTGACCCTCAAGAAAGTTATCAAGTAAAATAGACATTAAAACTGATTTAATTAATTTACCTAGTTAATCCTTCTTTCTATCCAAAATTAATAACATTAGTATTTTTTTAGTACTTGATAAATCACTTTTAGTATTAAATCCCAATGCTTTTTCTACAATTAACAATTAAATTTGTATAAGTTTTTGTGAGGGCACCAATTAACCGGCTGAAAGCATTAGCGAGTAAGCCGGTTTTAATTGGAAATAGTTAAAGATAGAGAGTTATTTTATTACAAAAAATATTGTTACAAGGGATTTTCAAATTCTCAGTAGTAATTTTTTTATTTTATGCCTTATTTTCTTATTGTATGACAGAATTACTAACCTTATGTAAACCTGAAACATTTGTTCAAAACTTGCAAAATACTTTTGGTCCAATTAGTACTTCTACTTTTTTAATCCTCTCTTTGGGAATTATAAAGCTTATTATTTCTCTATTTTTAATTTTAAGAATCTACTTTTAAAACTCTAATTTACTTTATAGAGAATGCTGTATTTAATTTTTTTTCTATTTTTCTACTTAGACCTATCTAAACTTAAGGATCATAAATCCTATAATAATCATCCTTATAAGCCATCTATTCGCATGCTTATGTTTATTTTAATAATGCTTTATTATAAGAAAATCATAAATTCGAAGAATAGTTTCTTATAGATTACATTCTTTTACTAAATTTTTTAATAAAATACCAAAAGCTTATTAAAATTAATACTAGACCTCCAAAAAAAATCTCGTAAAGAAATTTTACAGGCGAAGTAGAATTTATTCTATTTGAAAAATCATACATAAAGGAATATAAAATAAAAATTACACCTAAAAGAGCTAACAAAGTACTCGTTTTATTTAACTTTATAACAAAACCTTTTTCTTTTAAATAAATAGTTACGAATGAAAAAATAATCATACAAAAAGAAATAATAATTGGAGCAATAACTGGTGCAATCCAAGGGACAGGAATTAAAAATAAAATATCATCATCAAACAATGTTGATGGCCAATTTAAAAATACCTTCAACCATATGTAATAGAATATATCCCAAATAGCAAACACATAAATAAAGTAAAAAAATCTTTCAATTGCTTTATTTGCACATAAATAGGCAATACTTAACAACATAACTAAAGTAGAGATTTCTCTAATTAATTCAACTTTAATAATTTCTAATGGAATAGTTTTTAGAGGAAATTTAAAACCCTCGGGATAATAAAGTTTTCTAAGGTAGACTACTATTGCAGCTTCAACGTTGGCCATTGCAATACCAAAAATAAATAACAAAATAAATTTTACATAAGATTTCATTTTAGAATTCACACGATTTTTTAAATAACAGTTGAAAACTTCATATATAATTTTTATTTTTTCAATGCCACTGCAGCTGCGGTGGCAATTTTTTTTATAGCTACAAAATCTTTTCTTTTTTTCTAACAAATCGGAGGAGTAAAGAAAGTGTCAAACTTTGTTTATTTAAGCAAAGAAAGAATCAGAGAATTAGAAAAAGAATTAGCTGAACTCAAAAGTAATGGTCGCAAAAGAATAGCAGAACGTATTGCAGAAGCAAGAGCCCATGGTGACCTCTCAGAAAATGCAGAATACGATGCTGCAAAAGAGGAGCAGGGCTTACTGGAATTAAAAATTAGGAAACTTGAAGACCTGCTATCAAGAGCAAGAGTAATAGATACTTCCAATATGCCAAAAGATCAGGTCCATATTCTTTCAAAAGTGAAAGTAAAGAATTTAAATAACAATAAAATTTTCGAATACATTCTCGTTTCTCCAGAAGAAGCTGATTTAGAAAAAGGTAAAATATCAATTACTTCACCAGTAGGACAAGCATTAATGGGAGCTAAAGTTAATCAAATTGTTGAAGCAAAAGTTCCTGCTGGTATAATCAAATTTGAAATATTAGGAATAGAATAAAATTGTTTGACGAATCATACATGCAAGTTGCCCTTGAACTTGCAAAAAAGGGGAAAGGAAAAGTAAGTCCATTTCCTCTTGTTGGAGCATTACTTGTTAAAAATGACAGAATTATTGCTGCAGCTTATAGAAATTCTCCAAATGAAATTAGCACAGAAATCATTGCATTGAAAAATTCTAAGGAAAATATAGAAGGGGCAACATTATATACAAACTTAGAGCCATGTACTCTTTCTACAGATAAAAGTGATTGTGTAGACACAATTATTAAATCTAAAATAAAAAAAATTGTTATCGGTACACCAAATCCAAAACTTAACCCTTACGAACAATCAATTAATAGATTTAAAAAGGCAGGAATAGAAGTTAAAACTGGAGTTCTTGAAAAAGAATGTATTGAGTTAAATAAATTTTATTTCAAATTCATCAAAACATCTCTTCCTTATGTTACACTAAAGATGGCAACTACTTTAGATGGAAAAATTGCTGATACGAAAGGGAATTCAAAATGGATTTCATCTGCTGAATCGAGAAGTTTAGTTCACGAGCTTCGTTCTGAGTATGATGCAGTAATGGTAGGAATTAACAGTGTTAAAGTTGATAACCCAAAACTTACGGTACGTTTTGTTGAAGGTAGAAATCCTAAGAGAATAGTATTGGATACAAAACTTCAACTAAGCTTAAAATCAAATCTTGTCAAGAACAATGATGATAAAAATTTAATTATACTAACATCAAAAAAAAATATAAACAGAAAAAGAAAAATTGAACTTTATCAAAGAAAAGGTATAGAAATAATTTTTTTGCCCGAGAAAAACGGAAAACTAGACTTAAAGAAAGCTCTGTTATCTTTAGCACAAAAAAACATTATCTCAATATTAGTAGAGGGTGGAAGTATATTATTTTCAAGTTTTATTAAACAAAAACTTGAAGATGAAATTTTACTGTTTATCTCACCAAAGATACTAGGAAACGGAATTCCACTTTGTTCAAATCTTGGTATAAAAAATTTATCTAATGCTTTAACCTATACATTAAAAGAAGTAGATAAAATTGGGGATGATGCTCTAATAAACCTAAAAAGAAGATAATAAATAAATTCTAAATTTCTAACAACATTTCTAGTTAGCCAATAAACCAAATGAGAAATATCGAACAAGAAATTATAAAATTTATTTCTCAATATAACCTAATAAATAAAAAAGATAGGATATTAATAGCTCTAAGTGGTGGACCCGATTCTGTATTTGCTCTCCATTTTTTCAACAAATTTAAAAGCAAATACAAAATTGAAATTGCAGCAATTCACTTTAATCATCAATTAAGAGAAAGCGAAGCAGATGAAGATGAAAAATTTTCCGAGCAATTATGCAAAAGTTTGAACATTCCTTTTTTTCCCTTCAAACTAAAGGTTAAAGAATTTGCTAAAACGAATAAATTATCTATCGAAGAAGCTGCAAGAAAACTACGTTACGAGATATTAGAAAAATTTTCCGATGAAAATAATTTCAACAAAATTATTACGGCGCATACATTAAACGATAACACAGAAACTGTACTATTAAACTTAATTACAGGAACAGGCTTTTATGGACTTACCGGAATTCCAATTAAAAGAGATAAAATAATTCGGCCTCTTCTTTGTATTACTAAAGACGAAATACTTGACTATCTTCATAAGCATAATATTAACTATAGAATAGACTCTTCTAATCTTAAAAATGATTTTAAAAGAAATATTTTAAGAAATGAAATTCTTCCTCTAATAAAATCTAAATTAAATCCTCAAGTCGATTTAGCAATTTTTCGTTCTTCAAAAGTTTTTGAGGATTTTAAAACAATAATCGATAAATACATAAATGATTTAGTAAAAAAATACTTAAGAATCTCTGAACAAAAGATTTTCATCAAATCTACAATAAAAAAGATAGAAGATGGAGTTTTTGGTGAATTACTAAAAAAAATTTTATATGAATATTTCAATTATCAATTAGAGTACCAAGATGTTATATCGTTAAAAGAATTACTTAAAAATCAAACTGGTAAAAGAATTAATTTATCTAAGAATATAATTGTTACTAAAGAAAGAAATGGCATAATTATTAACAAAATAGAAAATCCAAAAGAAAATGATTTTTTTGAAATTAGAGTTGGTAAAAAAATTAAAGTCGAAAATAAAACCATTGGAATTGACAAGGTTAATAAATCTGAAATCGAATTTACTAAATCAAAAAATATTGAATATATTTCTGCAGACAAATTAAATGACAAATTTATTTTAAGAAAATGGACTTCTGGAGATAAATTTATCCCATTAGGAATGAAAAAACCAAAAAAAATATCTGATTTTTTAACGGACGAAAAAATTAAATCTTCTGAAAAAAAAGATAAATTTGTTTTAACAAATAAAAATTTTATTGTATGGGTTGTAGGATTAAGAATCGATGATAGATTTAAAATCACACAAAAAACAAAAAAGGTATTAAAGCTTTGGATAAAATAGCATCCCAAAATCTTAATGAAATTTGGATTGGAACAGAAAAGTTTGTTCCTTATATAACAGAAGAACAAATTCAAAAAAGAGTTGAAGAACTTGGAAAAGAAATTTCAAGCGATTATAAAGCGAAATTACCAATTTTTATTGGCGTCTTGAATGGTTCATTTATGTTTATGTCAGACTTAATGAAACAGATTACAATTAACTGTGAAGTCGATTTTTTTAAGCTTTCCAGTTATGGCGATGCAAAAATAAGTTCTGGAAAAGTTAAATTAATAAAGGATTTAAACGCAGATATTACAGATAGACATATTATTATTGTTGAAGATATTGTTGATACAGGCTTATCTATAAAATATATCGAAAAGCTTATTTCAGCGCACAACCCAGCAAGTATGAAGGTAGCATCACTTTTGGTGAAAGAAGATAGTATAAAATATGATGTCAAAATTGATTATATTGGATTTAGAATTCCTAATAAATTTGTGATTGGATATGGTCTTGATTATGCTCAGAAATATAGAAATCTAAAATCGATTTATGTTTTAAGTGAATAAAATAGAAAGGTAAATAATAATTTATGGCAAACAACCAAAAAGGAAATAATAAACCAAAACCTCCTTTTGGTAATGGACCACAAAAACCAGAAGGAGATTTTGATTGGTCAAAAATAATAAGAGCAGTTATAAGCTGGGGAACAGTAATAATTGCTGCTGTAATAATTATGCAGTTCATGAAGTCTGGTTCTCCTAATATGGTTGATGTACCTTATGATGTATATGAAAAATTCTTAGAAAGTGGAAAAATAGTATCAGCAAAAGTAATTAAAACAGATGTTAATGATTATCGATTCGAAGGAAAATTAAAAGAAAAAGAAAAAATATTTTTAAATGGTGCCTTTATTGATGTTCAGAATTTTAGTGTTACTCTAATCGAGCCTGTCTTACAAGAGCAGGTAAAAATTTGGAAAGAAAAAAATATAAAATTCACATTTGTAAAAGAATCTAACGAGTGGACATCTATCTTATTTGGCTTAATTCCTTGGATAATAATTTTTGGTATATGGATATTAATCTTTAGAAGGATGCAAGCCGGAGCTGGTGGAACTAAAGGAATATTTAATTTTGGCAAAAGTAGAGCAAAATTGATTACTGAATCCGCTATAAAAGTAACATTTAAAGATGTAGCTGGAGCAGAAGAAGCTAAATTGGAACTAGAAGAAATTATAGAATTTCTTAAGGAACCAGCTAAATTTCAAAGACTTGGCGCTAAAATTCCAAGAGGAGTTTTATTATTAGGCCCTCCTGGCACAGGCAAAACTCTACTTGCAAGAGCTGTAGCTGGCGAAGCCGGCGTTCCATTCTTTTCTATTTCAGGAGCAGATTTCGTCGAAATGTTTGTAGGGGTTGGGGCCAGTCGAGTTCGTGATTTATTCGAACAAGGGAAAAAACATGCTCCATGTATAATATTTATAGACGAAATTGACGCCGTTGGCAGACATCGCGGTGCAGGATTAGGTGGAGGACACGACGAAAGAGAACAAACTTTAAATCAATTACTTGTTGAAATGGACGGCTTTGAACAAAATAGCGGCGTAATTATCATAGCCGCCACTAATCGTCCAGATGTTTTAGACCCAGCATTATTAAGACCAGGTAGATTCGATAGGCAAATTGTTGTAGATAGACCCGATGTAAAAGGAAGAGAAGGAATATTAAAAGTACACACAAGAAAAATTCCTTTGGATTCTGATGTTGATTTAGCAGTTTTAGCAAAAGCAACTCCAGGTCTAGCAGGTGCTGAACTTGCAAATTTAGTAAACGAAGCTGCTTTACTTGCAGCACGAAAAAATAAAAAGAAAGTATCTATGGAAGACTTCGAGGAAGCAAAAGATAAAGTAATGATGGGGATGGAAAGAAAGAGTTTAATAATTTCTGAAGAAGAGAAAAAAATAACAGCATACCATGAAATTGGACATGTTTTGGTTGCTAAAATGCTTCCTGAAGCAGACCCTGTTCATAAAGTTACCATAATTCCACGAGGTCGTGCACTTGGTGTTACTGCTTACTTGCCTGTTGATGAAAAACATACTTACTCAAAAGAATATCTCGAAGCAATGATAACATATGCTCTTGGTGGAAGAGCTGCTGAAAAAATTGTATTCAAGAGATATACTACTGGAGCTGGTAACGATATAGAAAAAGCAACAAATATTGCTCGTAAAATGGTCTGTGAATGGGGAATGAGTGAAAAGCTTGGACCTCTGGCATATGGTTCCAAAGAAGAAGAAATATTCCTTGGAAGAGAAATAACTAAACATAAAGATTACAGCGAAAAAACAGCACAAGAAATTGATGAAGAGGTAAAAAGAATTGTTACAACCTGCATGGAAAGAGCCGAGAAAATTTTAACTGACAATATCGATCTATTGCATAAACTTTCCAAAGAACTTCTTGAAAGAGAGATACTCGATGGAGAAGAAATTGATAAAATCATGAGAGGAGAAGAACTGCCCCCAGTTAAAAGAAATGGCGATAAAGAAGAAATGCCAGAACATGTTCAAAAGCTATTAGAAGAAAAGAAGAAGAGAGAATCCTCCAAAAATTCCGACAAGGCAGATGGTAGCAAGTGAACACGCAACTATTGACTATCAGAGTGAAATATTAAGAAAAGCTATTCATCTCTGCTCTCTTTCTATTCCTATTATTTATTATTTTATTACAAAAGAATTAGCACTTAAAATTTTAGTGCCTCTCTTAATAATCTCTCTCATAATTGACTTAGGCAGATATTACTTTAAGCCAATGCAAGATTTTTTCTATAAAATATTTGGATTTCTATTAAGGAAGCATGAAAAAGATCATAATAAGAAAAATCTAAATGGTGCTACTTATGTTTTAATATCAGCTGTTCTTGTTATTCTAATTTTTCCAAAAATATTTGTAGTGACCTCGTTTTCAGTACTAATAATTGGGGATATAGCTGCTGCCCTAATTGGAAGAAAATACGGTAAAAGAAAATTCCTATTAAAAAGCCTTGAAGGGGCAATTGCATTTTTTGTTTTTTCTTGCATAGTTGTTTTATTTACTCCCAAAATAGAAGGAAACATCATTGAATTTATTATAGGATTTATTTCCGTTGGTGTTGGTACTATAGCCGAAAATGTTTCAGTCGGATGGGCAGATGACAATCTTACAATTCCTATTTCTGTTGGAATTACAATGTGGATATTATATGCAATTTTTTTCCCTCATACACCTTTAGTACTCCCTAATGTACCAAACTAATGAAACAAATACTTTTATATAGAGTATAAGACCTAACAAAAGAAGTCTTCAAAATGAAAACAAAAAAATATTTACTTGCAGCTATAATATCTTTAAGTTCATTAATCTTTCTTGCTTCTTGCAATGTTAAAAAACAAGCTGTAGGAAATGAAGATGACATTATAGTATTTGCCGATTCTTTAGAATATTATAATCTTGAAGCTTCACTTCTAACTGTATTTAATAAGATTATTTATACCCCCCAACCAGAAAATCTCTTTAACCTTATAAGAAAAGATTTATCAGCTTTGGAAAAAAATAAATATAAAAAAAATATAATTTTTATTGCTCCTCTTAATTCCAACTCTGAAGTTGCTAGGTATATTAAAAGCTTGCTAAGTAACGACGTCAAAAAACTTATTTATGCTGATTCTGTATCGGTAATTAACAAATACAACTTATGGGCAGATAACCAATTAGTTATGATAATTACTTCCCCTACCATAGAACAGCTAAATAAAAATATACTTAAAGAAAGTGAAAACCTTCTCTATTATTTTCAAAAGATTTCTAACGATAGATTATTCAAAAGCCTTTATAATTCTAGATACGAACAAAAAAAGGTCGAAGCAAAATTATTGAAAGATTATGGTTGGATGATTTATATTCAATCAGATTTCATTCTTGCACTCAACAAACCTGAAGATAATTTTGTCTGGTTGCGTAGAGGACCTGGCACAGAGATGGAGCGATGGATTTTTGTACATTGGATTGATAATGCATCTCCTGCTCTTCTAAATAAAGATTCAATTTACGCAATAAGAAATAGATTAACAGAAAAGTATTACAGAACCTCTGACGATTCAAGTTATGTCGAAATTTCTGATGATTACAAAACAACTAAAGAAGTAAATTTCTTGAATCGATATGCATTAATGACTCAAGGCTTATGGAGAATGAAAGATGGCTCGATGGGAGGGCCATTTATTAATTACACCTTTTACGATGAACCAACAAAAAGAATTTACATGCTAGATGGCTCAATCTATGCTCCAAAATATTACAAGAAAAAGCTAATTCAACAAGTAGATGTTATAATGAGATCTTTTCTTACTAAAAGAGAAATAGACAAGAAAAGGTATGAAGAATTAATGGAAGAATTAGAAGAATAATTAATTTGCCTCTATCATTCTCAAAATATTCCGAGGAATTCGAAAATTTTTAAAATCCTTTTTAACCTTTTCTAAGTACATTTTTGCTTTGTTAACTTTTCCATATTGAAATTCATACATTGCTCGATATGTTAACATTGTACCTGCTACAGTTTCAATAAAATCAACATATCTATTCCTCCTCTTAGGAAATCTAATATGAAAAGTTGGTTCGGGAGCTGGAATATAATCAATACCTTTTACTACCTTAAACAGTAGATTATAAGGCACAATTTGATAACCCTCTGGCAGTTGTAACTCACCATTTTGCATTTCGTTTTGAAAAAGCTCTAAACCTATATAAAAATTTTTATTGTTCTTTAAAAATAATCCCATCATTATTTTTCTATAAAATTTTTCCAATACTATAGGGTCATATTCTTCTGACCTTTCAAAAGGCTTTAGTGCTATTAAAAAGCTATCTATATCCGTTCTGAGATTTCTAATTATTTCTGGATAATTTCTTTCGATCTGGTTATAATACCACGAACGTCTAAGTAATTCCTTATCAATAACTGCAACATCTCTTCTAAAATTTTCTGCATATTGAAAATAATATGAAGGCGAGACAAAGTAATCCCACTGATAAGTTAATATTATTGATTCTGGCTCCACACTGCTTAAGATAGCACGAGTATAATCTTCAAAAGTATATACATCAGACTGATTTGCTTTCGGATAATTTATTACAAACACTACAAAAATTATTAACAAAATAATTGGAATAGAAAGCATAACTTTTTTTAGTCGCTCTAAAAAAAACTTAATTCCAAAGGCAGCAAAGAAAGAAAGAATTATATACGTTAAAAGAAAATAAGAATCGATATCAACTATATCATAATTTATAGAATAGAAAAGAGAAAATAAAAATGTAATAAGTAATAAATAAAAAATTTTATTACACTTCCTATAGCAATTAATTATTCCAAATATAATTACAATTAAACCAACGTAACCAAATTCACTTGGAAGATTTTTTAAATAATAACTCAACTGTTTTTCTGCAGCCTTAAAAGATGAAAAAAACCATAACTGATATTGTTTGCCCGAAACATGACGCAAAAAATTTTCCAAGTTGTTTGGATTTCCCCAGTTTATCTCTGGATTAGTAAAAGCTCTTATTGGAAGGTAAGAATAAATAATTAATATAATACTAAAAGTAATTGCTAACATAATTAAAAATTTTTTCAATGCTACTTTGTTAAATTTCTCTTTATCGAAAAATAAAATGACTACTAATGGGACAATAAAAATTGTAGTCATATGATTACTAAATCCTAACGCCAACACAATACCAACATAAACCCATCTTACCGTACCATTATTTAAGTAAGCTTTAATAGACAAATAAATAATCAAATTAAAAAGAAAAACTTGAAGTGAATAAACTTCTACAGAAGTAGATTGAAACCAAAAAGTTTTTGAGAAAGCTAGAAAAAAGCCACTAAATATCGAAACAAACAAAACAACATTTCTAATATTTGACCTAGCCTCTGATAACTGCTTCTTACTACTTTTTAGAGTAGAGCTTGAAAAAAAACTCAAGTTATCAAAAACAATAGAAATTGTTTTTACAAAAAAAACTATACTCAAGGCACACCATATGGCAGCTAACATATTTGCTTGATAAATTTTTGAAAAGGGGAAAGGAATTTTAAGAAATATAAATCCAATCAAAGTAAAAAGTGGATAACCTGTTGGATGTGCAATTCCTAAAGTAGATTGAACTGCTGCCAACTCCCCAGAATCAATTTGAATTACACTTGGAGCTAATGTAAATAAATAGAGAACAAAAACTAATATTCCTATTAATTCTGGATAATACTTCTTTAATGTATCAAATTTTACCAACATACTTTTCAAACAACGAAATATTAGACTTTACAACAGTTGCTAATTTTTTATTTAACTCATCTACTTTTGAATCAAAAAAAGATGCAATTAAAAACTTTTTTTCTTCTGATGCAGGAAAAACTACACTACTTGTTCCAAAAATACACTGAATTGCAAATTCTAATTCTCTTAGAAAATTATAATTCGAAGATAGCATTAGTGAGTCCTCGTTACTTATAATCTTTTTAATTGTTCTAATCAATTGATTATTAGTTTTTCCAAAGAGATGTGTATTATTAAAAAAAATCCATCTTAACAAAAAATCAATAGTAATTAATCCCCCATTTTGTTTTTTAATATTGAAAGATGAGTCATGTTTTATTCCTAACTCCTTTTGAACCGCCTTATACATTTGAATAATTTCTTTGTTAATTACTTCTTTATTCAATTCATTAACATGGTTTATAAAATAAGTTTTAAAGTCATTAAATAATTTCTTATTACCAGATATAAATCTTAATTTAGAAAGAGACTGTAATTCCCAAATTCTTGCCCTTGTTTTTAAGTAATTTTTGTAACTTTCTATCCCCCAAACAAGCGGAGAGCTTTTTCCTTCAGGTCGAAGTCTGAAGTCAATATCAAAAGGTTTTAAAATTATTTTTAATTCTTGCAAGAATTTTTGAAATTCAGAATTTATTTCAGGGTACTTATTTACATCATCTGTTACTATGATCAAATCTATGTCTGAAGAAAAATTTAAAACCATTACACCATAACTCCCTAATCCTGCTATAAAGTAGTTATACTTTTTATCGTATTTAGAAGATAAACTCTTAATTCTTAAATCGATGTAAATACTAATAATCTTTGAAATTTTATCTGGCTTAATTAGACCAAGCACAAATTGTATAGACAAAATAGAAATTAATTGATTTATGTTATAATTCGGAATTAATTCATCTATATTTTTTATAAAAACTTCGCCCGATAGAAATATTTCTTCAACAGATTTATCAAGTGCTAAAATTTCAATCGCTCTTGTACAATATTCACATAATTTAAGAAAATTTTTTAGGAAACTTAAATTTGATAACTGATGATACCAGATAGAGGGGAACTTAGTTGACCTAATAACCTTAACAAAATTATCAAGAGTCAAGTCTGGAGCTGAACATTTTTCAAGATAATTTATTAGATGAGGTTCAATATTATTAAACAACTCAATTGTTTTAAAATCGAATTCTTTTTGATCAAAATATCCCAAACCACTTCTTAGATACTTTATGTTTCTTTCTGCTCTATTTCGATCTCTAAAGTTAATTTTGCCTAACTTATTTTCTATTTCAATTTCATCACCACCAAGTATATTTTCATAAACAGTTCTTACCTTTGTTCTAAAACTATCAAGTACTTTCTGAAATTCATTTATGCTATTAAATTTCAAGTATCTACACAATTTATATAGAAGTTCACCTTCGTTAGGTATTACATGAGTTTGTGTATCATTCATTAACTGAAGAAAATGTTCAATTCTTCTGTAAAAGATATATGCATTTGTAAGAGTTTCTTTTTCTTCATTTGTTAATAAATTTCGATTAAAAAGTTTTTCAATTGCAATCAATGTATTACCAGTTCTTAATTCCTTGAATTTACCTCCATTAATTAATTGTAATGCTTGAACAGTGAACTCTATATCTCTTATTCCTCCTTTAAACAATTTCACATTTTCTCTTTCTTTATTATGTACTTCAATATTGTATTTCATCTTTTTAATTTGCTCTTTAAGTGAAGTTGAAAATGAAGAGGGAAAAATATAGGGCTGAAGAAAATCATAAAATTTTTTAAATAAATCATAACTTCCACATACATAATCTATTTTAATTAACATTTGGCGTTCCCAATCTTCACCTCTTGTTTCATAATACTTTGTATAATCACTATAAGCTTTGCACAATGGAGAATACTTACCATCAGGCCGTAGTCTAAAATCAACCCTATAAATATATCCTCTATCGGTTACTTCTGTAGAGGATTTTATAAATAGTAAAGCTGCCTCTGAAAGTATTTCGTTATATTCTTTTTTTATTTCCTCGTAATATTCATTATCATCATAAAACAATAGCAAATCGACATCAGAACTATAATTTAATTCATTCCCCCCCAGTTTCCCTAAAGAACATAAACAATATTCTCTATTTGTGTTTATTTTATACTTTGATAAAATTTCATTATAACATAAATCAAACAAAACAGCATTAATGGCTTTAGCTAAGTAACTTAGTTTCTCGGTAATACTTTTAAGTTCAGTTAAATATAAAATATCCGTCAAACCTATTTTTAAGATATATCTTTTTTTAAATTGTCTTATATAATTTAATTTAGCACTTAATGTCGAATACCTTCTTATTCCGGCAACTAATTCTTCTTTAATATTTTCTAAAGAAATATCTTTTAATAAGTATTCCTGGTCAAATACTTGATATAAATATTCTGGATTTCTAACTACAATATCTGTTAAGTAATTACTGCTTGCAGCAATAGCTATTAAAATTTCTGTATGGTGCGGATATTTCTCCAATTCTTGAATAAACGTAGGCTTATCATAAACTGAATTTATAATTCTAAGCAAGTTTGCTTCTGATGATTGTGAAAAAAAATATTTCTGGGCTTCATTTTCCATCAAATTAATAACCCTATTAAAAACATCAGATGGGATTAGTCCTTGAGCATACTCTATTAACTTGGTAATAAAGTTTTCAGAAAAAGAAAATCTTCTATTTTCCATTACTTACTTAAATTTTAACAAAGCAAAAATAATTTAACTTACACTAATTAGCATAATTTTATTATTGGTATATTTGAACTATCAAATAAATGAAACTATTATAATTAAGATATTTTATAAAGTATTAAAAAAGGAACATTAATTGCATTTCAAAACCTCATTATTTAACTTTCTTTAACGAAAAACTGGAGAGATTAATGTTAAATAATTTGCTCAAAAAAATTTTTGGAGATAAGAATACTCGTGCTCTAAAAGACCTCTGGCCTATTGTTCATAAAATTAATGAAGAATACGAAAAGCTAAAAAACTTAACAGACGAAGAACTAAAAGGAAAAACAATTCAATTCAAAGAATATATTCAAAAAGAAACTGCAGAACTAAGGGGCCAGATAGAAGAATTAAAAAATAAACTTACGGAAGTTCAATCAGCAGAAGAAAAACATAAAATTTATGACAAAATCGAAGAACTTGAAAAAGAACTTGATGAAAAGTATGAAGAGCTTTTAGATGAATTACTACCTGAAGCATTTGCAGTTGTAAAAGAAACTTGCAGAAGACTTGTTGGAAAGTCATGGGAAGTTGTAGGTAATAAAATTACCTGGGATATGGTTCCTTACGATGTTCAATTACTTGGAGGAATTGTTCTTCATCAAGGTAAAATAGCCGAAATGGCAACAGGCGAAGGTAAAACTCTTGTAGCAACTCTTCCTTTATATCTTAATGCACTTACAGGTCGTGGAGTTCATCTAGTTACAGTAAATGACTATCTAGCAAAGCGCGATAGCCAATGGATGGGGGAAATTTTTAAATTCCATGGACTAACTGTAGGCTGTATTCTTAATACAATGGACACAGAAGAAAGAATTAAACAATATCAATGTGATATTACTTATGGAACTAATAATGAATTTGGATTTGACTATTTGAGAGATAATATGGCAGTCTCAAAAGATCAATGTGTACAACGAGGACATAACTATGCTATTGTAGACGAGGTCGATTCTGTATTAATTGACGAAGCAAGAACTCCTTTAATAATTTCTGGTCCGGTCGAAAAGACTGAGCATAAATTTGATGAAATGAAACCTAAAGTCGAAAGACTTTTTAGGAAACAGGCTAATCTTGTTGCCTCTATTGTAAAGGAAGCTGAACAACTTTTACAATCCAACAATCCAAAAGATAGAGAAAAAGCTGGTATACTTTTATTACGTGCACATCGAGGATTCCCAAAAAATAAAGCATTAATGAAATTATTAGCCGAGCCAGAATACAAAAAATTAATGCAGCAAACAGAATTAGAATTTCTAAAAGAAAATGCCAAAAGGATGCCAGAAATAGATGAAGAATTATATTTTGCCATAGATGAAAGACTAAATCAAATTGATTTAACTGAAAAGGGAAGAGAAGAACTTGCTCAGGGTACTCCAGAAGGAAAAGAATTTTTTGTTATCCCAGATCTAGGTACAGAAATAAGCAAAATAGAAAACGATGATTCTCTCACACCTGAAGAAAAACTTCGCAAAAAAGATGAACTTTATCACCTGTATGCAGAAAGGTCAGATAGAATACATACAATAAATCAACTATTAAAAGCTTATACACTTTTTGAAAAAGATGTTGAATATGTTGTTACCGAAGATGGAAAAATTGCCATAGTTGATGAGTTCACTGGAAGAATCCTTCCAGGAAGAAGATATTCTGATGGATTGCACCAAGCAATAGAAGCAAAAGAAAATGTCAAAGTAGAACGCGATACTCAAACTTTGGCAACTATAACCCTGCAGAATTACTTCCGCCTCTATAAAAAACTTGCTGGTATGACTGGAACTGCAGAAACAGAAGAAGCAGAATTTTATGAGATATATAAATTAGAAGTTGTTGTTATCCCCACAAATAAACCTGTAATAAGAATAGATGAAGACGATGCAATATATAGAACTAAACGAGAAAAATATAATGCTATTATAGAAAAAATTAAAGAATTACGCGAACAACGTCGACCAGTTTTAGTTGGAACCACAAGCGTAGAAGTCTCTGAAACTTTAAGTAGAATGTTAAAACGTCAAGGTATTCCTCACAATGTATTAAATGCAAAACAACATCAACGAGAAGCAGAAATAATTGCACATGCAGGCGAACCCGGAGCAGTAACAATTGCTACAAATATGGCAGGAAGAGGTACCGATATAAAATTAGGTGCTGGAGTTAGAGAACTTGGTGGATTATATATTTTAGGAACTGAAAGACATGAATCAAGAAGAATAGATAGACAGCTAAGAGGTCGTGCGGGACGTCAAGGCGATCCTGGTACTTCCAAGTTTTTCATTTCACTTGAAGATGATTTAATGAGATTATTTGGTGGTGATAGAATTACCTCCATTATGAGTCGTCTTGGAATGAAAGACGGAGAAGCTATTCAACATCCTTTAATTAGCCGTTCGGTAGAAAGAGCACAAAAGAAAGTCGAAGAAAATAACTTTGCCATCCGTAAACGACTCCTCGAATTTGACAATGTTATGAATCAACAACGAGAAGTAATTTACTCAAGAAGAAGACAGGCTCTTGAAGGCGAAAGACTGAAGGGGGAAATATTTGAATATCTTGAAGAATTTGTTCAGGATATTGTTGATAAATATTACGACGAAGGTAGTTTCGAAAAAATCCATGATGAAATCTTCCAGCATACTCTAATCGACTTTAAGATTGAACCTGAAGTAATTGACAAAATAGGTAAAGATGGTCTTAAAGAAAAAATAATTGAAGCTGCAAAGAATTTCTATAATAAAAAAGAAGAAATGCTTGGAACAGATTTAATGGCTCGTTTAGAAAGATACGCTGTATTAAGTGTTATAGATGAAAAATGGAAAGAACATTTAAGAGATATGGATGACTTAAAAGAAGGAATAGGTCTACGTGCCTATGGGCAAAAAGATCCTTTACTTGAATACAAAGCAGAAGCGTTTAACCTCTTTGTTCAATTGCTCGAAAATATTAGAAACGAAGTTATTTCATTTGCATTTAAGTTTTGGCCACAAGCTCCTGTAGAAGTACAAGGACGAAAGACTTCTCCACATCAAAGATTACACACTATTAAAGACAGCACCGATAATTTGGGATTAAGAGCTCAAACACACGAAAAAGTTTCTCAGATTAAACAAAAACCAATCCGCGTCGAAGAAAAAGTAGGAAGAAATGACCCATGCCCATGTGGAAGTGGTAAAAAATATAAAAATTGTCATGGGAAAAATGTTTAGAGGAATTTATGAAAAAAGTTGAAGCTATAATCCGCCCTTTCAAATTAGACGAGGTTAAAGAAGCACTCCTCGAAATAGGTGTTCATGGAATGACTATTACTGAAGTAAGAGGATACGGTAGACAAAAAGGCCATAAGGAAACTTATCGAGGTAATGAATATCAAATTGAATTTGTTCCTAAAATAAAAATAGAAATTGTAATTGATGATTCATTGCTCGAAAAAGTAGTTGATGCAATTTCATCCACAGCAAAAACAGGTCAAGTTGGTGACGGAAAAATTTTTATTTCCGATATATCTGATGCAATTCGCATTAGAACCGATGAATCAGGTCCAGATGCTTTATAATAGAAGGTAAAAAAATGAATAAAAAAAAATATTTTTTATTTATTCTTATCTTTTCAGTAATATTGTCTGGCTGTAGCCTTTGGAGAGATTTTACTACATATTTTAACACTTACTATAATGCAATTACACTATTCGAAAAAACCGAAGAAGAAATACTATCTAAAAAAAATGATGCTTTTGCCTTTAGACTTGACCCTCCCACTCCACAACAAATAAAAGATTTAACAAAAGTAATAGAAAAATGCTCCAAAATTCTCCAGTTCAATAAAGAATCTTCTTTTTTTGATGATGCTCTATTTTTAACTGGCAAAGCCTTTTATTATCAACAAGAATACGCAAGAGCTCAAAGAAAATTTATTGAACTATCCTATATACCTCAATCTTCATTCAAGCTTGAAAATAAAATTTGGCTTGCTAAAACTCACCTTCAGTTACGTAATTTCGAAGAAGGTATAAAATTATTAGAAGAAGCACAGAAGGAAGCATTAATAAACAAAAAGGAAAATCTTTTTATAGATGCTTCTACATTTAAGATTTCCTTTTATATTTTTAGGCAAGACTATAGAAAAGCTATAGACGAATGTCAAAATTTTATAGATAACTTAAAAAATGACGAAACAATAGCTTTAGTTTACTACCAGATGGGTAAAATATATTTGAAATTAGAAGAAAACGATAATGCATTAAATGCTTTTGCTTCTGTTCTTAGACATTCCCCTACTTTTGACATTGAGTTTGAAAGTCGTCTTGAATATTCAAAACTATTAAAAGAACTGGGAAAACTGGAAGAAAGCGAAAAATCACTAAATGAACTATTATATCAAGGTAAATTTAAAGACCAAGAAGATAGAATATTGCTAGAACTAGCGCAAATTTATGATGAAAAAAATGATCTAAAAAAAGCTACAGAAATACTTAAACAAATTGATTCGACTTATAAACAAAAACCAACTGCCGGATTAGCAGATTTAATACTTGGTAAAATATATGAATATAAAATTCAAAACTACGATAGTTCTTATAAATACTATAACAAAGCTGCTGCTTCTTCTATAACTAAAGAATTAAAAGACCAAGCTACATCAAGAATAAGAATTATTGACAAATATTTTGCTCTCAAAAAAAATCTTGATGAACTTTATTTACAGTTAAACTATATTACTGATAATACAAAGTTTATTCGGGATTCAATTGATTATGAAATTGCATATAATCAATATTTAGAAGAAACTAAAAAGAAACAAGAGCAGAATGCTCAATCAATAAACATTCCTATTTCACAAAGGTTGCAAGAAAGAGGAATTCAAACTCCTCAACAAAAAGAAAAGTCAGTAAAAACAGATTCTGCTAAGTATTCTGATAAAAAACTTTCATTAATCGAACTAATTGCTCAAGGGAAAGCAAAAAAGCCTATAAGGCCTAAAATTTCAGTCGACTCAATAACTACTCTAATATCGCAAAATCTTTACAATATAGGAAATTTATTTTTAAATGAGATTGAGATAATAGATTCTGCTAAATCCTATTTTAATGAAATTATAGAAAAATACCCTAATAAATCTTATATAGTAGATGCTTTATTCGCATTGGGAACCCACTACGAAACACTCAACGAAAAAGATAAAGCCGATAGTCTTTTTAAACTAATTTATGACAATTACCCTAATCACAAATTATACAAGGAGGCTGGAAAAAAATTAGGCTTGATAAAAAGCGAAGATATTACACTATTAACTACTAACGATCCAGCAGAAAAATTATATTTAGAAGCTGAAGAAATGTATTACAATAAAAAATATCAGGAAGCAATTAATAGTTTTAGAAAAATTTATTTAAATTACCCACGCTCTAGCTATGCCCCAAAATCAATACTTTATATAGGGATGATTTATGAAGAAAGAAATCAAAACGACTCTGCTGCTTTCTTCTATGGTATCCTCTCATCTAGAGATTATGCTTCAACACCATACGGTAAAGCAGTAATAGCAAAATATACAACATATAAAAATGAAAAAGAAAGACTTGAAAAAGAAGAAGCTGAAAAGAAAAAATTAGAAGAACAAAAAACAAAACAATTAGAACTAGAAGAACCTAAAATAGAAAAAAGTACAAATAAGAACATTGTTAATCCCGATAAAAATTTATTGCAAGAAAAAACAGATTCTTCTTCCCGAAAGATTGCTAAAGAACTAAAAACTAACCTTGAAAAAAGTGATACTACAAGCATAGATACTTCAAAGAAACAAAGGATAAGATTTGAAGAGTAATATATCATTATTCTTGTTAGTATTAAGTTTATGAACCGTAAAAAAGTTTTAGAACTTATTGAAGCAGGTGAAGGTATTCATGTTGAATTCAAACAAAGGTTTTCTACTTACGAGAAAATAGCAAAAGAACTAATTGCTTTTGCAAATACTTCTGGAGGATATTTAATTTTGGGTGTTGATGATGACAAATCTATTTATGGTATCGAAAGCGAAAAATCCGATTACGAATTAATAAAAGAAACAGCGCTAAGATATTGTGAACCACCAATTAATTTTAAAACCTATGTTTTCGAAATAAACAACAAAGAAATAATGGTGGTTCAAATTGAAGAATCAAAAAACAAACCCCACCGTATACAAGATTACAAAAAATATCTCGATATAAAAACCGCTCAAGTTTATCTAAGAGTAAATGACAAAAGTATCTTAGCAAGTAAAGAAATGATAAAAATTATGCAAACACAAAGTTCTGAAAAATCACTAACCAATTATGCAATTGGAAAAAATGAAAAAATTGTATTCGATTACCTTGATAAACACGAAAAGATTACTGTGAAAGAACTATGCAAAATAGCAAACATTTCGGAAAGAAGAGCATCAAGAACACTTATAAAACTTGTAAGAGCAAATATTTTGTTTATTCATATTAAAGACAATGGCGAAAGTTATTTTACCTACAGGGTATAATTTTCAAACCAAAATTGTTTTCATCTTTTTTTATCTTTATACCTACTGTACCTAATGAGATATTATTTTCTAAACAATATGAACTATACATCTCAATTATAAATTTATTTTTATTTTCTATTCTAATAGTATAAAGATGGGAAAAAATTAAAAAAAATTATTCTATTAATACTTCAAAACAAAATTAAGCTTCATTTGAATCGTAAATTCTCCTTAAATCAAAAATTGCAATACCATAAGCTACAGCTACATTAAGTGACTGTTTTATACCATATTGAGGAATTTCTATTGAAAAATCGCACAAGTCTAATAAATCTTGTGAAACTCCAGAAATCTCATTCCCAATTAAAAGACAAAGGGGAAAATCATTTTTGCTTACTTTGTAATAAGGTATGCTTTTATCTGTTAACTCAAGAGCGCAAATCTTGATACCCTTTTCTTTTAAACTCAGTATTACTTGTTTAGGGTCTTTGACATACTCCCATGCTACACTATCTTGAGCACCTAACGCTGTTTTTAAAACTTCTTTTTTAGGTGGATGAGGTGTATAGCCACACAAAAAAAGTTTTTCAATCATTGCTCCATCAGAGGTTCTAAAAATTGAACCAACATTGTAGCTACTTCGAATACTGTTTAATACAACATAAACAGGTAATTTATTAACCTTGTGAAGTGTTTCAAGAGTACTTCTGTTTTTAGAAATTTCTTCATGGGTTAGCTTTCTCATATTCTATGAATTTGACTTGTATGTAAGTTTCAATCCTATTATTCCAATTATAATTAAAAAAATAAATAAAAGTCTTAATAAATCTTTTGGTTCATTAAAGAATAAAATACCATAAATGGCAGTTCCAACAGCTCCTATTCCAGTCCATACAGCGTAAGCAGTCCCAATTGGAATATACTTTACTCCTTGAGACAAAAAATAAAAACTTAGCAACATTGTAATAACTGTAAAAATACTTTCCTTAAACTGTGTTAAACCATTACTATATTTTAATCCAACAGCCCAACTAATTTCAAATATTGATGCGATAATTATATATAACCAACCCATATATGTTAATCTTAATTTTTATTTCAGAATTTTGAAATAAACTGTATCAGCAATATATGAACCAAATATACCTATCCCATCTCCATCAATTTTCATCTGTGGATCATGAAAATTTCCATCAATCTCCTGAACACTTCTATAAGTCAAAACAAATCTTCTAAAATTTTCATCTCCAGCGTAGACTATTACTCTATATTTTCCATAAAACCAAGTATCCAACCATTCTATCTCATAATTAATTTTATCTAATGATGAATTAATATTTTGCAATATTCCTAGCTGATATTTATAGTTATCAAAGTATTTTTTCAATTCATTTTTATCAATTTCAAAATAGGGGTTTTCAAAAATAAAAGTTGAAGTATCGGCATCTAATGCTAATATAGAAAACAAATAAAAAGAAGTTCCTTGAGAAGGACGAAATACTATTTTAAAGTTTTTAACCTTACTATTAAAGTCTCTTTCTCTATACTTCATTGAATCGAGTATACTTTCCTCTCTAATAATTTTAAATCCTTTTTGAGGTGTAGTTGTTATAGAACTAGCTGTTAATTTTTTATTATCTACAACTGCAGTTACTAATATTTTATATGATTTATTATAACCAATATTCAAATCATTCCCATTATATTCGAAAGAATACGTTAATTGATTAAAAGTAAGTTTATATTCTTTACTTGTTTCCATATCAATAATTTTTACATCAGCATCATACAGAATTAATGTCAATGGATTAGGGACCGTATTTATCGGAAAATTCCTTGTTATTTTTATCCCTTTCACTTTTTGTTCAGGGACCAAGTAACCTTCAATAACAATTTTAGGCGCGTAAGTGCTTTCTCCTATATCAACAGTCCCCTCCCCACAAGAAATTATAATTGAAGCAATCATTATAATCAATATTGTAATCTTTTTCATAGAATAAACTCCCATCAAAATTTTGCACTTACACCTAAACTTGGCAATATTGGAAACATTGTAATATTTTTGGTTTTTAATTCAACCTTGCTTGCATTTATATTTCTTTCGTACTGAATAAACCAAACATTTTTTCTATTAAATAAATTGAAAACTTGTAAATAAGGTATTAAAGACCAACCTTTATACTTAATCTCATAATTTATAGTTAAGTCAAAACGTGCATAGTAAGGAAGCCTATATTTATTTATTTCTGTAGGATAGAGTGCAACGCTGGTTAAATTATATTCCCAATCAGGAGCTGAATTAGCAAGATAAACTGAAGATGGAAGAGTAATTGGTTGGCCTGAAAAATATGTAAAACTCAGTCCTACCGACCACTTTTTATTTGGATTAACAAATGGTTTATCATATAGCTCATTCAAAAAATTATTCATATCGATGTTTACTACAAAATTAATTGCATGAGTTCTATCATGTCTAGGGTTATATGGATTACCCTTATTAATATTTTCAACTACAAATTCCGTTTTTGCCAATGTATAAGCTAACCATCCAGTCAACGCCCCAAAATCTTTTCTAATTAACAATTCGATGCCATATGACTTACCATCCCCTCTATTAAATATCCCTTTAGTTGAACCATAAACTGGTTTCCCCTCTTCTGAATACCCTTTTATTTCTATATCAGCGCGTAAATTTGGATTGAAAGAATAAATATTCTTATAGTTTTTAAAGTAAGCTTCTATTTCAAACTCTATATTTTTCCCTAATTCTCTTTGATATCCCAATATGTAATGTTCTGCTTTTGAACCTCTAATATTCTCATCTGAAGCTGTCCAAATACTCACCATAAAAACTCTTGGGATTTGATGAGCATATTGATGAACAATTCCATAAGAAATTTTTGTACTACTTTTTTCGTTTAATCGATATTTTATAGTTAACCTGGGGTCTACATTGTAATAATCTTTATCTGATTTAAGATAATCCAATCTCACTCCCGCCTCAATGCTCCATAAAAAATAAGGTTTCCAGTTTGATGAGAAATATGAAGAATAAAGTTTAGGATACTTTGTTACATCTACTTTTCCAGAAGGAAATTCTTGCTTTAATCCACCGTTAACATTTTTCCATTCAGTACCAAATTTAAAGCTAAATTCTTCGTTGTAGAAATACTCCAATGCACCTTTTAATGTAACATCGTTGATTCTATTTTTTTCGCTGTAATCTTCTTCATTCAATAGGAATTCTGAAAAAAATCTACTAAATGTAAACCAAAAATTACCAAAGAGTTTTGGAGTAATTACTGTTCTCCAATTTATACTTCCTGTTTGATTCCCCCATTGGTACTTAAAACCAAATGTTTTATCCTTGCCAAAAGTAAAATTAAGATCATCTATGCCCCCATAAAAACTTATACTCAGTTTATTTGAATTATTTAAGTCGAAAAATGCTTTAAAATTACCATCCATAAAATAATAATCTGGTATATCATCAATAAATTTTGCAACTGTCTGGTCCATGTATGTTCTACGGAAAGAACCAGACAATGAACCTATTTTCCCAATTGGTGTTTGGAGTGTAGTATTAAAAGACAATAAACTTAATGAAGCTTTTCCTTCAAAATTATTTCTATTGCCATCATTATTAATAATATTTATTACAGATGAAAGTCTCCCACCAAATTCTGCTCCAAATCCTCCTTTATAAACTTCTACTTTTTTAATTGCATCTGTATTAAATGTAGAAAACAACCCAAAAGCATGTTCTGGATTATAAACTTCGGTTCCATCAACTAGAAAAAGATTTTGGTCAGGTGTTCCTCCTCTAACATAGATTGCAGAAGAAAAATCAGATATCGGCATTATGCCCGGTAAACTTTGAAGTGTTCTAAGTAAATCAGATTCAACAACTTGAGGAATTTTTCCTATCTGAGCAGGAGTAATTTCTATTTTCGAAACAGGTTTATTAAACAACTTTTCTGAAATTTCCACCGAATCTGCAGAAACTACTACTTCTTCACTTAAGATAGCTGTAGGTACTAATTTTATGTCTAATCTTCTATTTTCATTTTCTCTTAATGTTATCTCTTGATTAAATGTTTTATATCCAACATAACTAACAATCAATTCATATTTTCCAGGACGTATATGAGGTATTACATAATATCCACTTAAATTTGTACTTGCACCTAAATTTACACCTTTTAAATAAACATTAGCACCAATTAGTCCTTCCCCAGTTGAAGAATCATACACAAATCCACTAAGAGAGGCAAAGCTATTTTGCGAATATATGTTATTTATAAAAGCAACTAAAAAAACTAGGAATAATAAACTCATAGCAGTACAATTTTTACTTATTAAAAGAAGCTATAAAAACAAATAAGTTACAAGTAAATTATTACTAAATTATTAGCTAACAAAGTTGCATTTTGCAAAATTAACGCAAATATAAAAATCTTTATTAAAATGTTTAATATTATTTCTAAAAGTCAAAAAAATAAATAAATATTTATTTATACTTATGAATAATTTATTTGTAAATTCGAAAAAAGACTTGGGGAAACTTATATTTAACACGCCTTTTGTACAGATTAGAATATTTCTTTAAGAGGTCTTTTATGAAAACCATTATAGAGCCATTCAAAATTAAAACTGTCGAACCAATAAGATTCACTACAAAAGAAGAAAGAATAAAAATATTAAAAGATGCAGGTTATAATCCATTTCTAATTCATGCTGATGATGTGATAATAGACTTATTAACTGATAGTGGAACCTCAGCAATGAGTTCAGAACAATGGAGCGGTATTATGAGAGGGGATGAATCTTATGCAGGGGCAAAAAGCTTTTATAAATTTGAATCAGCCGTTAAAAAAATAACAAATCACAAATTTATCATTCCAACTCATCAAGGAAGAGCAGCAGAAAAAATTCTTTTTTCTATTTTAGGAGGAAAAGGAAAATATTTTTTAAGTAATACTTTTTTTGATACTACAAGAGCAAACATTGAATTTACAGGTGCAGAAGCTATTGATATATTATGTGAAGAAGGAAAAAATACTCAAGCAAAAGCACCTTTCAAAGGAAATATAGACACAAAAGCTCTCGAAAATTATATAAAGAAAATAGGCAAAGAAAATATACCTTTAATTATGCTAACAATTACTAATAATACTGGTGGTGGACAACCAGTGTCTATGCAAAATATAAAAGAAGTTAGAAAAATTTGTGATAAATATAACATCCCATTTTTCTTTGATGCATGTCGCTTTGCAGAAAATGCATATTTTATAAAACTTAGAGAAGATGGTTATAAAGACAAATCTGTTTTAGAAATTGTTAGAGAAATGTTTTCCTATGTAGATGGTTCAACAATGAGTGCTAAAAAAGATGCTTTAGTAAACATTGGAGGATGGCTATCATTAAATGACGAAGAGCTAGCATCTAAGTGTAGAAACCTACTTATAGTTACTGAAGGTTTCCCTACATATGGTGGACTAGCAGGTAGAGATCTCGAAGCTATTGCCCAAGGCTTAGAAGAAGTTATAGATGAAAATTATCTTAGATATCGAATAAGAAGTATTGAATACTTAGGAGAAAAACTTTTAAGAGCTGGAGTACCAATAATTGAACCTACTGGAGGTCACGCTATTTATATTGATGCAAAAAGATTTGTACCACATATTCCCCCTGAACAATACCCTGGTCAATCAATTGTATGCGAACTATATATAGAAGGTGGAATAAGAACTGTTGAAATTGGTTCAGTAATGTTTGGAAAATATAATAAAGAAACTGGCAAATTAATCCCTGCAATGATGGAGCTTGTTCGTCTGGCAATTCCACGAAGAGTTTACACACAAAGTCATATCGACTACATTGCAGAAGTCGTAATTGAAGTATTCAATAATAAAAATAACTTAAAGGGCTATAAAATAATTTATGAAGCTCCCATATTAAGACACTTTACAGCAAAGTTTGAACCTATTGAGTAATGGATTGAAAATGAAAATAAAAAAGTACTTTAATTATGATTTTCAAAATCAAATTTGGCGAATTTTAATTTCCGATAAAGATAAATTAATTATCGAAACACGTAATCCTGATACAAAAGAGGCTTTTTATAATTGCTTTGATATCCATAATAAAAATTTTTTATTCACTTATCTCCAGTTTGATGAAAAATATTACATAGGAATAGATGCGATTTATAAAGAAATAATCTATTTACATAAATTTCCAAAACCAGATTTACCCTATCATAAAGAGATTATTGCTTTCGATATCAACTCACAAAAAATATTGTGGATTAATAAAGACTTATCTTTTCTTTTCCCTTATGAAAATAGAATTTATGCATTCAAACAGGGATTTGAAGAAAGATATTTTTTTGCTTTGAACTATCTAACCGGAGAATTGCTTGAAGACCTAGGAAATGATTATAAAACTATAAATTTTTTACGTGCTGAGTCTGAAAAACAAAAAAAGTATGACCACTATTTATTTCCTGAAAGATATTTTTATAATAATAATAACATCTCACAAATTATTGACAAATTTATTAACAACTTAGACATAATTGGCCATATTGAATATGGGATATATAAAAACATAATCATGCTTTCTTATCATACTCACAACAGATACAACACACTAACCAATAATTTTATGGTCATAGATTTAGATAAAAATAAAAATATAATAACCGAAAAACTTAATTCTAATACAAAATCGTTTATAACAGATTCATTTTTTATGTATAAAAATTTTTTAATTTTATTGAAAGAAAAAAATGGGATAATAATATATAAACTGGAATAACACCATGGAATTGACAATAGAAGAAAAAAAGTTCCTTTTGAAAGTAGCTCGCAAGGCAATACAATCAATTTTTACTAGCGAGGAAATACCAAAAGCAGATTACGAAAAATATCCAAATTTAAAAAATAAGGCTGGAGCATTCGTAACTTTAACTGAATATGGACAACTAAGAGGATGTATTGGTTTTATTGTTTCTGATAAACCACTATATGAAACTGTAATAGATGCTGCTATTAGCTCTGCACAAAATGACCCTCGTTTTCCTCCAGTGCGCAAGTCAGAATTAGAAAACATAGAAATCGAAATCTCTGTTCTTTCAGAACCATTTCCTCTAAACAGTTATGATGATATTATTGTAGGAAAACATGGCTTAATACTTGAAGAAAAAGGAAGAAGAGGTTTGCTATTGCCACAAGTTCCAATTGAACATAATATGAATAAAGAACAATTTCTTGATGCAATTTGTCAAAAGGCAGGCTTTCCAGCTGGCTATTGGAGAACAAAACAACTAAAACTAAGTGGCTTTACTGCTATTGTGTTCAATGAAAAAGAATTGGAGGAAAAATGAAACAGGTAAGAGAACCTGCAGTTGCTGGAATGTTTTATCCATCATCCCCTTCTAAATTAATGGAAGAGATTCAACTGCTACTTGATACAGCAAAACTTTCTGATCAAATAGAAAATATTGTAGGAATAGTTTCCCCACATGCAGGATATATTTATTCAGGTAAGACTGCTGCTTATGCATACAATACAATTAAAGACAAAAATTATAAAACTGTAATTATCATATCTCCCAGTCATAGAGAATATTTCGCTGGAATATCTATATACAATGGTGATGCTTATAAAACTCCGTTAGGTGAAGTAGAAATTGACAAATATTTATCATCAGAATTAACAAAGGGAAGTAAATTTATTTTTGAAGGGATTCAAGGGCACAGAGGAGAACATGCCGTTGAAGTTCAGATTCCTTTTCTTCAAGTAGTTCTTAGTGATTTCAAGATAGTCCCTATTGTTATGGGAGATCAAAATCGTGTGTTCATTAACGAACTAGCTGATAGGCTTTCTAAAACAATAGACAAGAATACTTTAATTGTGGCAAGTTCAGATTTATCACATTACTATTCAAAAAAAACAGCAAACGAATTAGACTCGATTGTAGAAGTGCACATTAAAAACTTTGACTACGAAGGGTTACTAAGAGACCTTGAGAATCAAAGATGTGAAGCATGTGGGGGTGGTGCCATTGTTACACTTATGAAAAGTGCTGCCTTAATTAATAAAAATAAATCTAGAGTACTTCACAGATCAGACTCAGGAGATGTTTCGGGGGATTATTCGGAAGTTGTAGGATATTTATCAGCAGTAATATATAATTAACCTTCAAATGAATATTAATCTTTACTAATTCTACAATAAAAAAAAGAGGTGCTATGAGTAAACTAAATTACCTTTTTGAAAGAAACAAAAACTGGGCAGAAAAAATAAAAAAACAAGACCCAGATTTCTTTAATAAATTATCACAACAACAAAAACCTCAATATCTTTGGATTGGATGTTCAGATAGTCGAGTACCTCCAAATCAAATAGTAGATTTGATGCCGGGAGAAATATTTGTTCACAGAAATATAGCTAATCTAGTTGTCCATACAGATTTAAATTGCCTCTCCGTTATTCAATACGCCGTAGAAGTACTTGAAGTAAAACATATTATTGTTTGTGGCCATTATGGTTGCGGAGGTATTAAAGCTGCCCTTGAAAATAAAGAACATGGGTTAATTGATAATTGGCTACGACACATTAAAGATGTTTATAGACTTCACAAACAAAAGTTTGATAACCTTGACAATGGAAAAAATAAAGTTGATTTATTATGTGAATTAAATGTTATAGAACAAGTTCAAAATGTTTGTAATACTACTATAGTACAAAATGCATGGAAATCTAATAAGGAATTAACAGTCCATGGTTTAATATATAATATCCAAGATGGATTATTAAAAGACCTTAATATTAACATTTCTTCTATTGAAGAAATTAATTCATTATACTAAATAAACCGGGGTGAATATATGGATCAACAAGATAACATTAATATTGAAGATGATTCATCTAATGAAGTCAAAATTTCTGCTTTTAAAATTACTTTTGAGAAAATGATTAAAGATATGAGATTCGTTGGAATTTTTACTGTTGTATATGGTGCTCTTTATTGTCTTTCAATAGTAGGAGCTATTATTGGTATCCCCATTATCATTATAGGACTAAGAATCAGAGAAGCCGCTGATCAATTTGAAATCTTTAAAACAACAAACAATGCAGCATCTTTAAGAATGGGATTTGAACTTCAAGGCAAATACTTTAGAATTATGAAAATATTAATAATCATTGGAATAATACTAACTTTAATTTGGATTACTCTTATTATTATTATTTTAGCTTCAGGGCTGAGTACACTAATGCAAATGCGAGAGTTCGAGTATAATACTATTTAGAATATTTTTTCATTAAATTAACTTTAACTACAAAGTTGTGTCTTGATAATCAAACACAGACAACACTCCTTGCTCAAAGTCCCTTATTAGTGTTGTCTGTGTTTCATTTCATTTATAACTTAAAAATGACAATTGATAAAGGGAAGAACTTGTGTTAATCCTTTATTGTTTTTGGCAATATTAATTAATCCGAATTGAAACCCTTCAAGTTCTTCTGTAATATTCAAAATTCCTATTACAATTCCTTTTTGTATACCATCAATTTTATGAAACGAAGAAATTGAAAGTCCATTAAGATAATTCAATTCTACCCATCCTGCAGTTATATTAATTCCACAAAAATTATCAGTCTCTAATTTGTAACCTGATATATTTACGCCTTTAACTGTATTTTTTGATATTGTTGCAATTAAAGCTTGAGAAAATCCAGAAATGCTTTCTTTGCTTACTAAACCTAATCCACCCAGATTAATACCATAAATACTTTCTTCAGATACAATACCAATACCACCAATATTTATCCCACTTACATTTTCCTTTGATACTATTGCAAGTCCTCCAACATTAAGGCCTCTTATATTTTTTCTAGATACTACTGCCAATCCACCAATATTAAGTCCTTCAACATTTTGGTTACTTACAGTTGCTAAACCACTTAAGTTTAATCCTATTATATTACTTTTTGAAACTAAAGCAAGCCCAGCTACATTAAGTCCTAATATTCTATTTCTACTTACCTGTGCTATACCACTTAAGTTAATTCCTTCAATATTACCTCCTACTATAGCTATACCTCCAATATTAATACCTCTAAGTTCTTTCCTCCCAATTGCTGCCGCCAAACCTACAGAAATGCCATTAATACTTTTACCTGCAGTAGCAAGTCCCAAAGCAACACCACGTATCTTTAAATCACGATTATTCCTTGGATTCCATAACGTAATATTAATGCCATTAACTTCTTTTACATCACAATCAGAAATATTAATTCTAAGTCCATTCCATTTTTCTGAGTTACCAAAGCTTATACCTGTAGAATACATACCTAAACTAAAGCTCGAATGACTGCAATTAACTACACTGCTATCTTCTACTGAAAACTCAATTTGAGCTTTGCTACTAATAGTAAATATAAAAAAAGCAATAAGAAGCTTTTTCATCATACTCATACCTTACATTAATGCATATGTTTAGACTAAAATTAACTAACAAGGTTACAATTAGATTATTGCCTATTTAGAATGTATAGAAAATGTCTAACATAAATAAGATGAGTTTATACTAAACTTAAACGAATATTTATTGAATGCCGTATAATGCACAAATAAAATTATGAATTAAATTAAAAATTGTTAGAGAAATTTAATTTTTATTTAGAATACTAAAAAACTTTTAATTAATACATTGCTGAAAACAATTTAATATAATTAAATTAATAACGACTATAATCGTCTTCATCATCTTCTTCATTAAAAATATCATCATCGAATCGAAAATCTTCATTAGAAAAATCTTCTGCTTCATCAAAGTCTTCATCAATATCTTCTTCGTCATCTGATTTTTTCTTTTTACCAGCAAAAGCAGATTCTTCTGATTCAAAGTAAAATGAATCTCGTGATGAATATCTTTCATCCATTCTATCCATTACCTTCCCAATTAATTCATCAGTTATATCTGCTTTCATTTCTTTGATATCAGCTTTCTTAACCATATCATATTTTTCACTTCCAGCTGGAGTTTCTTTCCACATTTCCGTTAAAGATTTTTTATCCAGCTTGGTGAGGTATTTGTCGATTTCATTTTCTATTATTTTTATATGCTCTGGATCCCATTGACTTTCTTCTGTCAGTTGTCCTTTCATAAAATTCCAGAACGAACCAGTTTTTTTACCAGGTTCTGGCAATTTTTTAAGTGAAGCTATAATTTCATCAACTGCTTTTTTCATTTTGTAAGCCACGTTTATTCTCCTTTTATTAAATATATTCTCACTGAAAATTAATAAAATCTTATTAAAGTAAATAATTAAACAAAATTAATAAAAGCTTATTAATTTATTTAAGACTACTAAGATAATTTAAATGATTATTTTTAATTTTATTATACAAAACATTCAATGCCTCTGTAGTTCAATGGATAGAACACGAGCCTCCGGAGCTCGAAATGCGGGTTCGACTCCCGCCAGGGGTACATTGTTCATTTCTTCCACTATAAATAAAATTGTAAGTTCAACGATATATTTCTTAACGGTGCAAGATTTCCAATAAACTCTACGTAATAATAATTAAAAATATTTTTTGCATTTAAGTAAACTTTCCCTGGCATATTCTTTAATAAAAAATTATAACCGACTAATATATCAGTAACATAAACTGGTACTCTTTTATCCCCGTCTCTCACCAAAGCTAAAGGTGGTTGAGTAACATCAAAATCAATTTCTTCAACTTTACTTGCATATCTAAAATCAACTCCAAATTCAAAAGGTAGAGGAGTAAATCTTAGTTGTACATTAAATGTGTTTCGTGGACGATATTTCATAGCTTTCTTTTTTTCGATATCTCTAGCCCACATATAATTATAACCAAGAGTCAATTTTAAAAAAGAAGGAATTACATTTATATCATTGATAATCTCTACTCCTAATATTCTTGCTTTACTCAAATTAACAAACATTATCTTTCCTTCTTTAGTTAAATTAGGTTCGATGAAATTATTATACTCTGTTTTATAGAAAGCAATATCTAATGAAATATTTGACGAGTATTGATAAAGTAACCCTGTTTCTATAGAAAAACTTGTTTCTGATTTTAAATTTGGGTTTTCCTTTATATCAATTCCTCCACCAACACCAGCTGTAGTAAAGACTTCTGCAGGTGTTGGGGCTCTAAAGCCTGTACCAATAGACGCTCTGAAAACTAAGTTATCATTTAACTTATAATTTAAACCAGCTCTTGGAGTTAAGGCATTTTTACCACTAATTGTATCTCTGCTTCCTACAGGCATTAAATCAATATAATCATATCGAATTCCAAACGTTGCAATTAAATTTTTCAATCCTCTATACTCTGCCTGACCATAAAAAGCAAAACCTCTGAATTTAGTATTTGAAAATATATTCGATTTTACATTTGAGTAAGATGTTTCAATACCGCTTGTAAACAATACTTTTTTCGAAAAATTATAATTAAACAATGCTTCTCCACGAAATAAGTTCGCATCTGAAGATGTAACCTCTACACCGTATCCATCAAATCTTGTGTAATAATGACTAATCTTAAAATCTCCAACTAATTTATCACTAAATTTATTATGATAAATTAATCCAGTAAATATTCTATTTGATTTTACTGTTTTATTTGTATCCTCATCTTTTGGAATTAGAGCATGCCGAGAATCTTTCCAATATAAAAAATTGCCTCTGTTCATATTAAGGTAGTTCGTAAAAATTGTTAAATCACTCCGTTCAGAGGTTTTAAAATTTAATTTAAGATAAGCAAGGTACTTCTTGCTAAAACTATCACGTTTATAGCTTAAGTCATCAAATTTTTTGAGGGAAATAGTATACCCTAGATTACTTACTGAATTTGAGTGAGTAATTTCCATTCCATAAAAAGTTCTATAATTTTTATTCCATCTCCATGTTTGGTATTTCGGTTTATCATAGGCTCCAAAATAAGAATTTATATTTGTAACTGGAGATTTAACTGGTAATCTGGTAATTATATTTATTACTCCCCCTATAGCAGATGTTCCATACAAAGAACTAGCAGGTCCTTTAATAATTTCTACCCTTTCAATATCTGACAATGGGATCATTTCCCAAACTACATCACCATTATCACCAGAATAAAATGGTATACCATTTATGGCAGCCAATACTCGAGCTCCTACACCCTTACTATAACCACTTGACCCTCTTATGCTAACTTGTTCAAGATTCATTTGTACACCAGGAATATCTCTAAGCAGTTCGTCGAAAGTCTTATAATTTTTCCTATTAATAAATTCTGGTTGAATAATCGTAGTACTAACTGTTAAATCTTCTTTCTTTTGTTCAAATTTTCCTGCGCTTACTACAATTTGTTCTGTTTCAATCACAGATGTTTTGAGGACAACTGTAAGAAGTTTTAAATTATTATCAAGGTTTACTTTTATTCTTCTTGTTTCATAACCAATACAAGATACTTTAAGCTCATAATTTCCAAATGGAATATTTTTTATTTCGAAAAATCCATTTTCATCAGAAGCATCTCCATAATTTGTTCCTACTACTACTATATTAGCTCCAAAAATTGGTTGGGCATTTTCATTTATTATTCTGCCCTTAATAGAGTTAGTTTGTGAAGTAATCACTGTATTAATGAGTAAAAACAGTATTAAAAATCTTTTCATATGCCCCCTCTTTTACATTGGCGGTTGAGGTGGAGGATTATTAAAGTCAACAACTATATTTACATTAGGTGTAATTTTACCAGCATTTATAACTAGTTTTGCGGGTTTCGATTGGTCTGCATTAACACAATAAACTCCAACAACAAACCAATCTTTTCTATCAAGTGAAATTTCTGGAGTTTTTGATTGAGCTACAACTACATAAGAATATTCACCTTCACCTAATTGTAATATTGGCAAAAAATTATTCTCAATAGAATTATAAACGAACTCAGAAGAATTATACGGAATTGAATCTGAAACAAAACAAAGATTCGGAGGGAAAAAATCTTCACTTCTTTGAATGATATTCTTAAATACCACAAGATGAGTTCTTTTTATTCCTTCAGGCCATTTACCTACAAAAGTAATTTTGCCGGAGAATCCTGCAGGACCTGATGGCTTTTCTGGTTCTGGCTCTATTCCTTTATCACATTTACTGAACAATAACAATACAAGAATTGCTAAGACTGTAAATACTTTTTTATTCATTAATTTTTTATTCATTAACATCTCTTCCTAATATAACTTATACATAAAATAAAATAATTAACTAAAATCAACAATATTTAATTAACTCCAAAGTTATTAGGGACTTATATAACATCACTTTTGAATAACTGACTACGGCAAAGAAAGCAAAAATAAAGAATTCTAATTTGGTCGAATGTTATTATTTATGCTTATCAAAAAAGAGGGCACTAAAACAATTTTAATTAACAGGCTTTATACACTAAAGCAGAAAAGTTGGAAAAATTTTGAAGTAATAATTTGTGTTAGCTTGTAGTAAAACTATGTCAGTTCTAAAGAGCACTACTCATGTTCACAACTGCATGTTTTACCCGTTCTAACTTTTTCAAAGGCTTCTTTACCTTCTTTGTAAGAAAACCATGCTATAGCAAGTGCACCAATTGAATCAAGACCCCCTATTTTTGTTAATTCAAAACCAATACTTGCCAATAACAATGAAACCGATAAATAAAGACACGCTTTTGTACAATTTGCATCCGCTATTATCGCATCAGAATTTAGTAGCTTTCCTACTTTCATTTTGTAATAAATCAATACGGTCATAGTAATTATTGAAATAATAGAGACTATTATTCCCCAAACAGTAGTTTTAGGCACATGAAATGTAAATAAATTATATAATGCTGTTAAAACTAAACCTACCGCAAGGATATAAAAAGAAGTACCTGTAATTCTTAGAGCTGTATTTTCAAACTGGTCTCTAGTTACACCATTATTATTTTTTACTCTAATCAGCATGTGTAAAATTCCAATTCCTGATATAACTTCTACAAAAGAGTCGATTCCAAAACCAAAAAGTGAAAGTGTTTCATCCTCCAGCCCAAAAAAGACTGAAACTAATCCTTCTACTAAGTTATATCCTATAGTAAAATATGCTAATACTAACGCTACTTTATATAACTTCGGTATTTCCAATACTTCTAATCTATACACTACTTAATACTCCTTATAATTTTATTTACAATACAAAAAATTATTCTAAGAAGTTCACAATATTAAAAATTTTGAAAGGTTTCAAAAAACATTTTTTTAATTTTCACAATCTTCTAAATAAACGATTAATTCCTTAAGTTTACATAGCTAATTTTTTAAAGAGGGTAATATGAATGTTACTAGTTACTTAATAAGTTTAAGTATGATTTTAGCTTTTACAAGTTGTGCAACTGTTGTATTAAAACCAGCAGATTTTTCGTGGCCAATCGAAAACGTAATAAGGGTTGACGAAAAAGGTTTCATTAGAGAAGAACGATATACTTTTTCTGTTAATGTTAAGCGTATATTTTTTGAAGAGTATAAAGATTCAAATTTAGCATTAGGAAAAGAAATTAGAATAATAAGAAATCAAGCTGGGTATTATTTTATTACTGCATCAAATTTTAAAAATGTTTATGTATTACTTCCTGTTGAAGGAGGCATGAAACTGATTAAAAAAATTCTAATTTCTGAAAACGAGCCTTTACATCATCCTGCTTTTAATCAGAAAGCTCCTTACATTGAATTAATTGATGGTTCAAAAAAATATTTATTGAATCATAAAGGTATAGTGAGGTAAAAATGAAGACCAAAATTCTGTACACTTTAATTTTGACATTAGGATTGTTTTCATTTCTTTTGGCCCAATCGGATTACGAAAAAGCTCAAAATTTCAAAAAACAATATAAAATTTACGAAGACGCAATAAAGGAGGCCTCTTCTCTTGAAGAATGTAATATACTTAAGGAAAATATTATAAAATTTAAAAAAGAATATTTAGCTGAAAAAGATTTTCTTGATAAAGTTCTTTATCCAGAAAATTTTGAATCTGCATTCGAAAAACTTGAAAAAGCACTTGAAACACGTAAAGGAGATTTTGCTCAAATTACAGAATTAAAAACTGAAATAGGAGCATTAAAAACGAAAGTAACAGAATTAAGCGAAGAAAATCAAAATTTACTAGCTCAAATAAAAGCTTTGAATCTCCAAGTTAAAAAGGATGCTGAAACAATTGCTTCTCTGAAAAAATTAATAGCCCAATTAAAAGCTAATATTCAGCAGAGAGATATGCTTGTAAGAGACATAATTGATAGTTTATTAACAGAATTTATTAAAGTGCCAGGCACTTTAAATGAGGCAGAAAAAGAAGCTATAATCACCAAAGTCGACAGTCGCAATTTATTTTACAATATAGAAAGAACAATTGTCGACAATATACAATTTATGAGAGTCACACAATTAACTCCAAAAGATTTAAGTGAAATGAAACGTCAATACAATGATTTCAATAAACTTTGGAAACAAATTGGACCAAAATTGAGTGATGTATATTTAACAAAGCAAGATAAGGCTTCTCAAATTGCTAGTATTGACGGACTTTTTTATGAATGGAATTCTCGTTTGAACGATGAAATTTGGAATCAAGTAAATCAAGTCTTTAGAGAAAAAAATTTAGCTGTATTACCTTTTAGAAGCGGTGAACAATTTGTAAATAGCATATATTCTTTTATTGATGATGAAATTAAAAACCTTGGGGTAAAAAGCAAGGATGAATCTCTAAACACGTTTTACACATTTACAGATAGTGTTTACTTTAAAACAATTCAACCAGTATGGATACCAATATTAATCGAAAATAATATGATGACAGAAGCTAATAAAGATTCTATTGAAGCCCATATAGCTTTTTGGAAAGAAAAGTTATCGCCCCCATCAAAGTTTAATTGGATCTATACTTTAGCAGGAATACTAATTGTTATATTAGTGGTTGCTTATATTTTTAAGAATAGAAATAAACAAAAACTAATTAACTCTATACCAAAAGATACAGGACAACAAAATACTATTAACAACGGTTAAAAACATAAAAAAAAAGAACCACGCGCTTATTGAAAATTTGTATGCGGGGTTCTGATATATCCAGTTTAATTAAATAATTACTCCAAATAAAAAACAAGGGTAAAAAATCTCATAAAATGCTTAGCTGAAGATGTTGTTTTTGAATATGAATTCTCACATGGTAAAACTTCGCTTGTAACCGAATTAGTGCATTTTATTAATATCCCTTCTGTATTTTTTATTCTAAGGTAATTCTGAAGATTGATTAAAGTAATAAGACCAAATATTAGCGGGTATTTTTCACGCCACTTAGAAAGCACGGTATCAGAATTTAATAATTCATTTATCGTAAAAGGTCTAATCTTACTTTTAGTAAGTGCTTCCGTAAGATAATTATTTATCATTCTATCATTGTCTTCAACATCAGCTTGATAAGAATTTAGGTCTAATTCATATGAACAACTGCCAAATTCTTCTCTGTTATGTCCAACACAATTCGAAACAAGTATAAATATATCTTTACCTAAGGTCAGCTTATTAAACTTAATATATTCTGAAATAATCTTCGAAAATTTTTCAGAAATTTTTTCCATCTTATCGAACGATATTCGATTTATTATTATAGGTGTTATTTTAACATCGGGATTATAAAATTGAAGAAAAGGTATATAATCATCTATCGGATTTTCAATATCAAGTACTTTACTATCTATTACAAAACAATCTTTGCTAAGCTTTGATTTTATTATTTCTCTTAAAGGAGAAATCTTAACATCTTTATAAATTCCTTCTTGGCTTATATAGTTATCCAATATTAATACATCTGAAGAAATATTAACTCTACTTTCTAGTTTATCAATAACATAAAAAAATATTATCTCTTTTGTTTTTATCAATTTGAAAAGCCAATAATAAATCTCATTGGTATAAAGATGTTTATGATTATTGAGTAAAATAGCTGCGATTAAATTTTGATTCTCTAATTTATCATTTTCAAAAGTACAATTAAAGCAATTAATAAAACTTCTATTATCATCTTCTGTGTCGTAAATGTCTGATTTATCACCGCTCAATCTAACATTTTGAGCAAGGCATTGTTCAAATAATAAGACTAAAACAATAATTATAAATTTCCGCATAAACATTAATAATTTACTTTAACAAAATAAACTTTTTAACATCTTTAAAATAATTGCAATGCATAGTATAAAAGTAAATACCAGCAGGCAAATTTTCTACTTCAAGCTTATATTCATAATTGCCTGCTGTCTTATATTCATCAACCAGTGTTTTAATTTTTCTGCCAAGAATATCATAAAGTTCGATTTTAACTATTCCATTTTCAGGCAAATTATATTTAATAACAGTCATACTGTTAAATGGATTAGGAAAATTCTGTTCTAATTTATATTCATTGTATAATGTACTTTTTTCTACTAGTGAAGTTTTTACACCCTCACCATAAGATTCAATTCCAAACCAAAGTGTTTTGTAAACAGATTGGTCTATATTTACAATAAATTGATTTGGTTGAAAAGGTTTAATCATAAAAGATTGAGAAAGAATTTCCTTTCCTTTATTGTCAAGAGGATAGACTCTAATAGAGTCTGCATAAACTGTTAAACTAAGTTTTACGTTTAATGGATAAATTTGAGTTGGTGGAGTTCCCCAATTATTATTTATAGTAGTTACTCCATTCCATATCATTCCTGTATTTTGAATCTTAGTTCCTATAGTAAGCAAAGATTTTCTTGATAGTGATAATGAATTTTTATCAAGAGAGAGCCAAGTAATTGTACCAAAGTCATCTTGTGAAAAAACATTTATAATATAAAGTCCACCAACTTTTTTTTCTTTCAATTTAGAAAGATAACCTGTTACACCGCTAAATTTTTCTGTTGCAATTGTTATAGTACCATTATTTGAATCCCATATAATTTCATCAGTATCTGTCTTATATACATTTCCAGTTATTACAGGTAATTGATTAAAATTAGTCGTGTTAGATGAAAAATAACTTTGTGTTCTAATAGAATTAACAAGAGAAATTTTTCTATCATATAAAGAAGGGCCATACCAACTAGAAGCATCGTTCTTTGGAAGTATAAATAAAGTATCCTTAGTATAATTAACTAAAATTGGATTAATAGAAGATTTAATAAGTTCATTTCTAAATACAAATGCTATTGTAGGAAAAAATGACATTAAAACAGAATTACGATTAACTCCAAAGTAACTACTTATAAAATCTCTGTCCCAATCATAAGATTCACTATAATCAAAAAACATAAATGCATCAGCATCATTAAAAGAAGCATATCCAACGCTAAATAATACTGATTCCACTTGATAACGATTTGGGAATGGATGATTGTATTCACTAACAGTAAAGGGTTTATTAACCATAGGAATTCCTGCATATAAACTAGGGATAATGCCACCATTAATATCTTTTACCATTGGAGTATTGTTGATAAACCAATTTGTAGAAGACCAGGATTCTTGAGGAAACTGTGGATGATCCCAATAAGCATGATTATCCACATAGTCTGCATCAGACATTGCTGCTAAATCTGCAGGTCCTACATTCCAATTTGTCCCTACGATTGGGACTTTTACTTTAAGCGTATCTTTTAAGTATGATATCATTTCTTTGAAATAATTCCTCTCTATTGTAATATAAAATTCCGACATATCTTTTACCCTTTGAGATGAATATTGAGCTGCCTTAGCATAATCAATACGCGAAACATTTTTTAATTCTAGCGATTCATTATTTTCTAACCCAATTACTCCTGCACTTGTAAAACTAATCTCATCAAACCAATAAGTTCCAATCTCTTTGCCAAGATTAAAAGATAATCTAGTATGACCAATATTATTTTCTGGTGCTTTTACACTAAACGAAAATACTTGCCATTCTGTATTTAACTTTATCGAATACCATCCATAAGAATTCCATGGACTTTGATCATTCATTATACTAACATTAATTACTCTTTGAGAATCTGAGCGCGCAGCAAATGAAAAAGTATAAGACGAATCTTTTATAATTGTAGCAGAGGGCATTTTGAATTGAATATGCCAATTGGTACCTGTACTTTTTTTAATGATTACTTTAAAGCAATAATTTCCTTTATAGGGAAAAAAATTATCTCTTAAAGTATCTGCATCCGCGCCATTATGCTCTTCTAACGCCCAATAATTTTTGGGATTCTTAGACTCAAATCCACCATTTTTTATTTGCTCATTTTGCCCAATGGACTTAATATCTCTATTCCATGCATTTCGTAAATTTTGAGTTGTTTGATATTTCGACAATAAAAACTCATTCCACAGACTATCAAGCTTTTTTGAGTAATAAAATGGAAGTAGGCCCCCTTTTGAAATAGGTTTTAATTGATTATCTCTCCAAAATCTATACAAAGAATTTTCATTTGTTATTTCCACCATTGCCATTACTGGATCATCAACAAGTGGTTTTTTAGTATATGGATTAATGTGAGTTAAAAGCTGTTTTGCATATTCTTTATGCAATTTTTTAATATATGGATCAAAAAAGTTAACACCTTTTCCGAATTCTGGCAAAGAATCATAATCAATCACTCCATCATTAATCCTAAATGTTCTAGATACATGAAGATTCATATTAATATAAATACCATTTTCCTTGAGCTTAGAAATTAAATATTCTAATGTATCAAGGTATGCGTAATTAATAGTTCTAGTTTCAGTTTTTCCAACAAGACTTCTCTTTGACCAAGGATTATCAAGATGATGCATACGGACTAAATTAAAACCATATTTTCTTAGACGAGCTGCTAAAAGTCCAGCTTTATCTTTTGGTGGGAAGGCATTATCTGCCCCAAAATTAGTACCCCAAAATCTTATTCTTTTTCCAGCAACAGAAAATTTCCCATCTGAATTTATAGTAACAAATTCGTTATCATTGATTTTTTGAATTGGGAATTGTGGTAAAAATTTTTGTGTACTTGTATCACTTGATGGCAAATAAAAATTAAATCCACCAGTAAAATTTTGAGCAACTAAGTTAACTTTAATTAAAAAAATGACAATAAGAAATTTTTTTTTACACATTTTTTATCCTTAATTTACAAATTTATCTTTCTTTAGTTTTATAAAAAGTTCTCCTAAAGAAAAATTATAAAAACTATACCTAAAGCTATACAATTACTTTTTCAAATGATTTGAAAAAGTAACCTAACTTTCAGAAATATTTAACTACCTTTCTCTTTCATCTAAGGAATGTTTTAGTAGCCATTCATAAATTTCTGGATTGTTGTATGTTTCTGTCCATGAATCGTGACCAGCATCTTCGTAAATAGTAAACTTTACGTTTCCACCGCATGCTTTCAATTTTTCCACTAATTCTTCTGTAGCTTTAAGAGGAACAACATTATCTTTTGCTCCATGAAAAGTCCAAACTGGAAGCTTGCCAATCATGCAAACTTCAAATAAATCGCCCCATCCACAAATTGGGATTACAGCAGCAAGTCTATCCGGAATTTTTGCTGCTAATCTCCATGTTCCATTGCCACCCATGCTTAATCCCGTAACATAAATTTTATTTTTGTCAACCTTATGATTCTCAATTAAATAATCCAATAGGGCAATTAAATCGTCTGTTTCCCATCTTTTATTTAGAGGACATTGAGGGCTTACAACGATGAAAGGGAAATCTTTTCCTTCTTCAATTAACTTAGGAGGTCCATGTTTTTTAACTAAATTTAAATCATTACCTCTTTCACCCGCACCATGTAAAAAAAGAAGAAGAGGAACTTTATCTTTCTGATCATAATCTTTCGGGAAATATATTAAATAATTGATGTTAACTGTTTTTCTAATTTCTTTAGTTAAATTACATTTTTGTTGTTTCCCTAAATTACTAACAAAAACTTGTGAGGAACAAGCAAAAGCAAACACAACAAATAAAAGAAGAATAGATTTTTCCATTTTTATCCTCTATTCAAAAAAACAAATAATTGTTCAATCATCTTCCAAAATCAAAAAGTATTTCAATATTAAAAATCAACATGAAGTAAACAACAAAATTACGTAATATCTTTTAACTAATAATCATTCAAAAAAATATTCATTATACAAAAACGTTGCTCTAAAGATATGAGTAAATTTAATAAGTTAATCCATATCCATATGGAAATAATGGATTGTAGTCATTATCCCCAACATTAATAGGAATTTGCGACATATTTCTTGGCCAAGAATTCGACAATTTTCCAGTTGGTTTATAGTCACCAAAAATAACATCAGCAATACCATCTCCTTCTGTTCCAGGAAGCCAAGCGGCTATAAAGGCATCGCATTCTTCTAAAATATTTGTAATTATCATTGGTCTACCAGAAATTAAAATTACAATTAAAGGCAAATCTTTTGATTTTATTTTTTGTATCAAAGATAAATCTTCTTGCGACAGACTTAAATCTGTTTTATCTCCTCGTCCTTCTGCATAAGGTTTTTCTCCCACAACTGCTATTGCAACATCTGCATCTGTTAAATTATTTCCATCAACTGAATAAATCACAGAAGTATTTGGCGAAACAGCTTTTTTAATTCCTTCTAAAATAGTTGTGCCTATTGTAATATTCCCTTCTGCTCCTTCCCAAGCTATAGTCCAGCCACCACACTGAAGTCCTATATCATTAGCAGCTTTTCCAGCCACAAGAATTTTTTTAATATTTTTAGACAAAGGTAAAATTTTATTCTCGTTCTTTAATAATACTAATGATTGTCTTACAGCTTCTCTTGCAATTGCTCTATGTTCTGCACTACCAACTTTTGGTAGCAAAGAACGGTCAGCAAAAGGTTTTTCAAATAAGCCAAGTTGAAATTTTATTTTTAAAATTCTTCTTACTGCATCATCAATTCTACTTAGAGGAATTCTATTTTCATTTACGAGTTGCTTCATTGTTTCAAAGAAATTTTTGTAATCATAAGGTAGCATTACCATATCTATTCCTGCATTAATTGCAGTTTCTAGTCTAGTTTTATAATCTCCTGGTAATTGATCTACACCTCCCCAATCACTAACAACAAATCCTTGAAATTTTAGTTCACCTTTTAAAACATCAGTTAACCAATACTTACTTGCATGCATTTTAAGTCCATTTATACTGCTATAGGATACCATAATACTACCAACACCTGCTTTAATAGCAGATATATAACCCGGCAAATGAATCTTTCTTATAGTATTTTCATCTGCTTGTGTATCACCCTGATCCTTACCACCATTAGTTCCGCCATCTCCAAGAAAATGCTTAGCACATGCAAGAATTGATGTATTAGAACTACCAATAACATCTGTTTGGTAACCACGTACAGCTGCTGCTCCTAACATTTCAGCTAATTCTGGGGTTTCACCAAAACCTTCATAAGTTCTTCCCCATCTTTCATCACGCGGTACTGCTATACATGGAGCAAAAGTCCAATCTATTCCTGCATTAATTGCAGTTTCTAGTCTAGTTTTATAATCTCCTGGTAATTGATCTACACCTCCCCAATCACTA
>JAOACD010000016.1 GCA_026417975.1 Melioribacter sp. | reverse complement strand
TTTTCTCTCACTTGACTAAAGTCAAGTGCTACTATTAAGATAAAATTCTTTCAAAAAATATTTTCTTTGTTTCAATTTTCTTTATTCCAGTCAACTTGAGCTGACTGATTTTTATAATCTAAAAAATCATTGGCTTTAGCCCCATCCCCTATGTGGCTAAAGCCATTTTTATTTTCTATTCTCTTTTTTCAGTTCACTGAAGTGAACTGCAAATAATATTATTTTATTTCATTCCAGTCAACTTTAGTTGACTGAGTTACAATAATCTAAGACTTTTTTGACTTTAGTCACATTAATTCAATGTGGCTAAAGCCTCTTTTATCTTTCACACAATTACAAACTTATCTCAATAATACTATAAACTTATCTCTAATTCGATTCATATACGCTTCACATACGATACGCTTTCTTACTATTATTTTTCGATTAAATTTAGTAATAAATATTATTCAAACTATGGCAACTATAAACAAAAGTATATTTGGTTCTATTAAAGGTAGTCTGGGGTCTGTAGTTTTTCGTGAAAGGAATGGCAAAATATTTGTCTACTCTAAACCAGTTAAACAAAAAATAAGTAAATCCAAAGCTTCGGTAGTAGCTAGACAAAAATTTTCTTTAGCCGTTGCTTTAGCTAAAGAAATTAACAAAAATTCAATTTTATCTAATGTTTGGAAGCAATGCAATATTAAAGCAACTAATGCATATCAAAAACTTATAAAAGCTAATACTAATCTAACTGAATCAAACTCTTTATCACTTAAAAATATAATAACTCCTCCTGGTTTGATATTATCGGAAGTACCAATAAATTTTAAGAATGAAAAATTAGAAATAACTTTAGAGAGCAATAAACTTGCTGAAGAATTGCTTAATTCAAATTATTTATTTTGTTTAATACATCTCTGGAATAATAAAACGAGTAAATTAGACTTTATTATAAAACTATATCAGTTTGAAGTATCATCTTTTGTTAAAAATAAAAAGCAAAGTTTTACTATTGATTTAACTAGTATAAAAAAATCAAAATATAATAATGGACTTTGCTTAATTGCAATGATTGGTATGAATGCTATTAAGAAAAAGTTTTTTTGGAGTTCTACTTTTGCTTATAAATTTTTATAAAATAAAAGACGAGCCGTAGGCTCGTCTTTACATATAATAGTTATAAAAAGTTGACACTTTATTTTTACTGAATTAGTTCAAAAGTTACTGTGCCACCTCCCATCATTGCACCAAGTTTAGATTCTGATTTTACAACTACTTTTGTCTGTTCATCAAGCCATAAAGTTTGCATGCCTTCTTCGCTATCTACTGGTTTAACAACAACTTTTACAGTATTAAACTCCCCAGAAGAAGTATTAATTTTATCTTTACCAACAACTTGAATTATCATAGGTTGTACTTTAGCTTTCATAATATCTAATTGATTAAATGATGTTTTATAACCTTCAGCTAAAGGCAACGATCTTAATATCAATTCTACGCCTGCTCCTTCAGTAATTACTGGCGAATCTATTTTGATATTTATAGGCATTTTCTGTGAATTAACTTCAATTTGTCCTTCAACTTTATCCGAGCTAAATTTTAAATGAACTGTTGCTGGTCCTTGTTTTATATCTCTTTTAATTGGTAATAATGTATTTGCATCTACTATTAAAGTATCATTTCCAGCCATCATTCCAGTTGCTGTTTCAAGAATCATAAATACATCTTTTCCATTCAAATTTGTTTTTGTAATATTTCTATTTAAATTAATATCAAACTTTTGAGCTGCGGTTTCTATCTTAATTAAATATTTTGCAGATGTTGGATTAATTTTTGAGCCATCAAAAGATTTTAGCAACTGACTGGTTTCTTCTTTTTTTGGTATTGTAACTGTTTTTATATCGACTGTAATTTCATCGAGTCTTTTTTGAATTTCTGGTTTTACATCTGCTTGACATCTACCACCCAAATGCTTTGCAAAGAATTTTTCTAAAGCAACTATCATAGCAAGCCGATTTTCCCTTCCTAAAAAACCATGACCTTCATCTGGTGCAACAATATATTCTACTTGTCTACCTAAATCTCTCAGTGCTGCTACAATTTGGTCTGATTCAGCTTTTTTAACTCTTGGGTCGTTTGCACCTTGTACAACAAACAATGGTGCTTTTATATTGCTAGCATAATTAAATGGCGATTGTTCTTCGAGCATTTTTCTTTCTTCAGGTTTATCAGGATCTCCAACTCTAACATTAAATATTTTTTTAAGTGGAGCCCAATAAGGAGGAATAGAATTTAAAAGTGTTATAATATTTGACGGACCAACAACATCAAATCCAGCAGCATATAAATCAGGGGTAAAAGCTAATCCAGCCAAAGTTGCATAACCACCATAAGAACCACCAAATATACCAATACGTTTCGGATCAGCTATTCCTTCTTTAATCAAATAATTAACACCATCGGTAATATCTTGCTGCATTGCTCCTCTTCCCCATTGTTTATTTCCAGCATTCAAAAACTTTTTACCAAATCCCGCAGAACCTCTAAAATTAGGCATTAATACTGCATAACCACGATTAGCTAAAAATTGTGCGTAAGGATTATATCCCCAAAAATCCCGAGACCAAGGTCCTCCATGTGGAAATATAACAGTAGGTAAATTTTTGTGTGGAATACCCTTAGGCAATACCAAATAAGCAGGTATTATTAATCCATCTTTAGCTTTGTATTTAACTGGTTTCATTTCGGCAAGATATTCAGTAGGAAGCTCTGGTCGTGATTTGTAAAGTAGCTGTGCTTTCCCAGTTTTTCTATCATACAAATAAGTTGAACCTGGATCAATATCTCTTGAAACACTTACAATCCATAAATTTTCATCTTCTGTCATTGAACGAATTGTTATTTCTCCATCAGGCACAACTTTTCTTAATTGATTAAAAGCTTTTTCAAATTCCTTGTTTTTAAAATATATTCTTACTTTATCTGCTCTATAGTAAGTTGCCAAAAGTTCATTTGTAATTTCAGAAAATATTGCACCTCCAAAATCAACTTCATTTTCTGGGTCTCTTTCAATGTATTTTATTTTGCCTGTTTCTAAATCAAATAGAAGCAATTGTGTCTTATCAACATTTGTACCTTTATTGGAAATCAGGTAAAAGCTTTTTCCATCGGGTGTAAAACGATATGGTTCTACTGTTTCTTCGTTCGAAACAGAATATATCGGAATTAATTTTTCACCTTCTACCTTTAATACTTCGGTTCCCCCATCTTCTGTTTGACGAATACCTAATCTCAAATTACCATCCAAATCAAAAACCCACTCAGCAACATTTTCGTCATTTTTTCTTATTAATGTTCTTTCTCCAGTTGTTAAATTCAATTTATAAACATCGTGAAGCTGAGGATTTCTATCATTTAAGCCAATATAAATTTCATTTGGTGTTTTCTTGGGAACATTATAAATATAAGCTCTTACATTTTCTAATGGTGTTAAATCTCTTGCAGGTGGAACAGGGTCTCCTTCTTGAGTAGGATCAACAGCATAAACTCTATAATTTTCGTTTCCTCCTTGATCTTGAACATATAAAATATACTTACTATCCCATGTCCAAAAATAATTTGTTATTGGTCTTTTAGTATCGTTAGTTAATGGACGTGCTTCTTTAAATTTTTGATCTCTTTCCTTAATCCAAATATTGCGAACTCCATTAAAGGGCTTAATAAAAGTAATAAACTTACCATTCGGAGAAATTTGAGCACCTGAAATCTCAGGATCACCAAAAAATATCTCACGGTCAATTATTGGGGGTAGCTGTGCAAAGGTGTTCATTAAGAATGCAAAGAAAATAAATAATAACTTTTTCATTGTGTTCCTCAAGTATAATTAGTTAATAGTTTTTTAATTTTATGTATGATTATCATCACATTGAAATTAATTAATTTACTTTACAATTGCATTAAACATTATGAAAGATTTTAAGAAATGATTACATCGTTAATCCTAATTTTAATGATAATTGTTCTATTGCTTTTATTCAAAAAAGTTTTAAGAATATTAAAAGAGTTCAAGTCTGATAATTAAAAATTATTACATATCCAAATTCAAAATCCCTGCTTGCGATTTCGTACACCAAGTTCTTTTGCCTCGAAAAATTAAAGCTATAGTTGCACAAATAATTCCTATTTAATCTATTTGAGATATAATTTCGACGTAACTGAATAAGAATGGTTTCATTAACAAAACTGACAAACTTTCTAATAAGCATCACTAGGAAAAAGTTATAAGAATGGCACCATAATTACAGAAATGATTAATTGCGAATGTTATGCTTGTTACAAAAATTTTTGTTTTTATAAAACATAGAAAATTGATTTTATCTTAGGAAGTTATTAAAACAAATTTTAGTAGCAACACTTATTAAAATAAAGTTTTTATATATCCAATTTTTTTTATAGATTTTGCACTCAAAAATTGGAGTTTTTAGATGGCAAAACAACAAACATTTGCAGATAAAGCTAAGGCAAAAACTAAGCCAAATTTTGTAAATGTAAAGGTGATAAAAACAATTAGAACACCAAATGGCACTTACAAATTTCAGGAAAGATTTGTAAAGTTAAGTGATATAAGTAAAGTTACAGAGATAAAATAATTTTTAATGCAGGGACTCTTTTTCTATCTGTATCTTAATAAATCTTAGGTGCTAAAACACTAAAGCTATATTAAAAAGCCGCTTCCAAAAGAAGCGGCTTTTTTATTAATCAGAAATCACTTCTATTGCAGGATTAACTTCTCTTTTCAATAGATTTTCAATTGCTAAAAGTGTTCCTCTAATAGCACTGGGACAGCTACCACAAGCACCTTGGTATCTAATTTTAAGAGTAAAACCTTCAAGTCCTCTAACTTCAAGCCCACCTCCATCACCTGCTAATGCTGGCCGCACACGTGTATCAATTATTTCATTAATCTTTCTTAGTAATTCTGTTTCTTCTTCTTTGCTAATTTGTATATCTTCATTTTCTGGAGGGATAAGCGACTTATCAAATTTTTTTATAAACTCTACAAAAGGTCGTTGAATTTGACCCCATTGAACAGACGGTTCTTTTTCAATAGTTATAAACTTATCCATATAAAAAACAGAAACTACACCTGGAATTTCGAATATTCCTTTTGCTAATGGGTCGTTTTGAGCTTCTTCTTTACTTTTAAAATTTCGAGCTTCTCTTTTTAATAATTTTTCATTCAATATAAATTTTAAGGCTTGAGGGTTCGGAGTTAAATCTACATCTTCTACTATTAACATGGCTAAATCCCTTTTTATCTAAATAACTAAAAAACAACTCTAAAGGTTCAAGATTTTAATGCAATCTTATCAAAAATTAATAAGTATTTCAAGTTATTAATTCCTGTTATCAATAATTATTACAAATTCTCCTTTAAGATTTTCTTTTTCCACTACTTTTAATATATCAGAAGCATTACCTCTAAAAAACTTTTCTGTAGGCAATGTTAAATTAAAAGCCAAGGCTATTTTTATTTTTTCTCCAAAAACATTAACAATATCATTCAAAATTAATTTTAATCGATAAGGAGTTTCCATTAATACGATTAATTCTTTTATCGATTTTAATTGATATAATTCTTTTTTTCTCAACTCTTTCTTTTGCGAAAGCCATCCAGCATAATAGAATTTATTTAATTTAAATCCAGAACCAACAAGAGCAGGCAGCAATGAATTTGCCCCTGGTACTGGAATAATTTCAATTTTCGACTCGATGCAAAGTTGTACAAGTAAATAACCCGGGTCAGAAAAAAGTGGTGTTCCACAATCAGAAATTAAGGCTACTTTTTTGCCTTCTTTTATTTTTTGTAATAATTCTACTGAAACATCCTTTTCATTATGTTCATTTAAAGCAAAAAGTTCTTTGTTAATATTATAATGCGAAAGTAATCTTTTTGCTTCCTTAAACTCTTCGCATATTATGAAATCAACTTCTTTTAAAACTTTCAAAGCCCGCAATGTAATATCTTCATAATTTCCTATAGGGGTTGAAACAATATATAAGGTTGGATTCATAAATAAAATGTAAAAGATTTTTCTTCTATATACTCAATTTTCTATAGTAATTTTGAGCAGTACAGAAAGGAAAGATAAACATTATTAAATTTACTTTAAGTAATCCTATGTTTTTAAACATAGAAAATAATAATATCTGTAACTTTTGTTATCTTTTTATTTCAGCAGAATATCTTTATACTAATTTTCTTTCAAAATAAACTGAAGCTTTTGGTTTAATTCATCAAGTGGAACAACAAATTTTTCGCCTGTTCTTCTTATTTTAATTTCCACTGAATTATTTTTCAAGTTTTTTTCGCCCACAATTATTTGAACTGGCACTCCAAGTAAATCTGCATCATTAAACTTAAATCCTGCACTTACTTCGTATCTATCGTCATAAATTACTTCAAAACCATTTTTTTGAAGTTCATCATATAATTTTTCACATGTATCCTTTATTTCAGAATTCTTCATATTTAATCCAATCAAATGGATATCGAAAGGTGCAAGAGGCTTTTGCCATATTATTCCTTTTTCGTCATAATTTTGTTCTAAATAGCAAGCAAGAATTCTTTCAACACCAATTCCATAACTTCCCATTACAATTGGATGTTCTTTACCATTTTCATCAAGATAGTTAACACCAAGAGCTTCTGAATATTTTGTTCCAAGTTTAAAAATATGTCCAAGCTCTATTGCCCTGAAGACCTCTAGATTTGAATTGCAACGAATACATTTTTCACCGTTTTCAACAACTCTTAAATCGTAATATTCGATATTTGGAACATCACGCATTAAATCAATTCCACCAATGTGGTAATCATTTTTATTTGCCCCACTGTAAAGATTATTGGCATCTTTTAACAAATTATCTGCTATTATCCTGTACTTAAATCCTATAGGTCCAATTGAACCAGCATCTGCTCCTGCAATTTCTTTCAATTCGTCGGGGTGAGCCGGTCGAACATTTCCCCCTAGCACAGATTGAAGTTTAGTTTCATTTACTTCATCATTACCAAGCATTAGAACTAAAACAGGATTGTTATTATGGATATATACTCTCGACTTTGCTGTTTCATGCTCATCAATATTTAAGAATGCGCATAATTCGTCAATAGATTTTACATTTGGTGTATGTATTTCATAAAGTTGTTTACTTTCAGTATGTCTTTTTGCTGGCTCTGCAATTGATTGAGCTACTTCTACATTAGCAGCATATCCACAGTTTTCACAATATGCTACTGTATCTTCGCCAGCGTCACTTCTTACCATAAATTCTTCTGATTTACTACCTCCCATTGCTCCACTTGATGCACCTACTACAAAAAATTTCAATTTACATCTCTCAAATATTTTTCTGTAAGCTTTATCATGAAGCTCGTATGATTTATCTAAATCTTCAAAAGTCCTATCGAGAGAATAAGAATCTTTCATAATAAATTGTCTTCCTCTAATAACACCGCTACGAGGACGAGGCTCGTTTCGAAATTTAGTTTGAATTTGATACCAGATTTGTGGTAAATCTTTATAAGAAGTAACATTTCCTTTAGCATGCCAAGCTACTATTTCTTCATGCGTAGGAGCTAAAACATAATCACGATTTTTAACTTGAAACATAATATCACCAAAAGCCTCTACTCTTCCTGTTTGCTCCCATATCTCCTTAGGATTTAATGCAGGATAATGAAACTCTTGCCCGCCAATTGCATTCATCTCTTCTCGAATTATATCCATTATTTTCCTAAGCACTTTATAACCAATAGGTAACCAAGTATAAATACCAGCCGAAAGTTGTCGAACTAATCCTGCTCTTATCATTAATATATGGCTTGGAATAACTGCTTCTGCAGGTGTTTCTTTTAATGTAGGTATAAATGACTTACTAAATCTCATATTTTGGTCTCTTAATTAAAAAATTTAACTACAAAGATAAGAAATGCTATTGCTAATTAAAATATTAATACTATTTGTGATATAACAAATATCACATCAAAAATGGAAATTAAACCACTTACTTATAAATGAAAATTCTGTATATTAAGAATAAAATATTAAAAACTTGTGAACAAACAATAAAATTTTTCTGTTTTTAAATTAAGAAGGGAAATTATGCAAATTAAAAAAATTTTATTAGGCATCTTTATAATATTTATCCCCGTAATCTTTTCTTCTTGCTGCTCGTGCAAAAAAATTGGTTTAGAAGAAAATTTTATAAAGGGATATATTACAGTTGTAGGTAACGAACCTTTTGCAAAGCTTGCAATCAAAACAGATAACGATAAACTATTTATTTTAGAATGCGATAATGAGTTAGAAAAAGAACTTTATAAACAACAAGGTAATTACTTCTATATCCAATTTAGTGAGACTAAAACAGTAATGGATATGCCTGTAATAAAAGTTATTAATGCAATTCCAATAAGAAAAAAGGAACATAGTAAATGAAAAGACTGACTTTAATATTAATACTATTTTGTACCACAGTTATTTTGCCTCAGCAAATTCAAGTTAATAAAATCGTAAATGAAAATTCTTCTAAAAGTTATCCAATAGATCCTAGACCATTTTTAGAAAGATTTAGTAAAATTAATGGCATAGATTTATCCCAACCAGCTGAAACAAATGCTTTACAAAAAACAACAGCATGGAATTTCAAAGTAGGGGATAAAAAAACATGGAATGCTTCGGATTTTAACACTAATAATTTTTATTCAGTATCTTCAACATGTAAAGCTGTGGGAAATTATTGTTACATATTTGTAGAAGATGCAATATGGGATAAGAATGTTGATGCAGATGCTGTACAAGCTATCTTAGATGCTTTTGAAAAGAAAACCCCAGCTAATCCAAATAAAGGAATATATCAGACTAATATTGAAACTTTTGGTAATCCCCCTAATATCGATGGAGATTCTAAAATTATAATTTTAATTCTTGATATAAAGGATGGTTATTCTGGTAGTGGGGGTTACATTGCTGGTTATTTTTACTCTTACCATCAATATACAACCTCTCAGTATCCGTATAGTAATAAAGCAGAAATTTACTTTCTTGATGGAGTCCAAAACAAATTAGATACAAACAGTGGACTTGAAACAGCATTAAGCACAACTGCACATGAATTTCAACATATGATTCACTGGAATTACATAAAAGAAGATGAAACATTTTTCGATGAAGCTTGGTCTTTAATTGCAGAAGTTATAAACGGGTATCCACTTTATAGTCAAAATAATTTTGCTAATGAACCTAATCGTTATTTATTTGATTGGAGAAGAGATGATGCTAATTCAGTATTAAATGATTATTCAAGAGCCGCCAGATTTGCCCTTTATTTAAAAGAAAAATTTGGAACTGCTATTTTTAAGAAATACTTAGAAAACAAAATCAAAGCTGCAAATGGTTTAGAAATTGCTCTATCACAATTGGGATATAACAAAAAATTTACTGATGTACTCGAAGACTGGTTCATTGCAAATTATCTTAACAATAAAAATGTTAATTCAGCTTGGGGCTACGATTATCCCGATTTACCAAAAATGAAATCGGTACTAAATATCAATCCTAATGTTACAGCAACAAGTAGTGTTTATAAGTATGCAGTTCAATATATTACTTTCATTAACGGCAGAGATTTAAACATTAAGCTAAATAATCAAGGAAATAATTTAAAAGCAAAAGTCATAATGGTAGGAAATAATATTGCAAAAGTTGAAGATATAAGTTTTAATACTAATTATTACTATTCTCAATTTGGTTCAACTTATAATGAAATTACTTTTGCAGTTTATATGGTTGATCAAAGTGCTACTAGTAAAGGACCATTTAATTTTTCTTATGAAGCAACGGGAATATTTGTAAATAGACCTATTGAAATTGCATATGATTATACTGAACCCGTTGGTGTTTATAAACTTTCAATTGGAGATACAGTTGCTGTTGTATTTGATGGAATATCTGGAACAAGATTAGATTCATTCCGTGTAGCTCTAAGAAACAAGGTTCCAATGAAGGGCGGTATTTGGACATCTACAAGCCAAAAAATTTTAGCGAAAAAATTAGCTTCTGTTACAGTTCAAGGTAAAACAGTTCCAGAAGTAATTAATCCAAATGGGACTTATCCTTATGCCCAGCCATATCAAAATTGGGTAACAGTTGATATGAGATCTTACAACATTGATACAGGTTCAAATTTCGCAATAGCTTTTGTAATCGATGGTGTTTATGAAAATTCAAGTTCACCAACAAATAGGGTAATGCACACTAATATTCCAGGCTCAAGCCCCTATCATAGCTATACTTATTTAAACGCTCCTTCTGATGGAAAAGAACCTGGTTGGTATTACATTGGCGATGGCAGCATAATTTCACTTTATTTAATCCGTGCTTATGTAAGTTATAAAGTAACAGACAATAAAGAAACTATCGAACTTTTACCTAATTCGTTCTCACTCGAGCAAAACTATCCAAATCCTTTTAATCCATCAACTACTATCTCCTTTCAGATTGCAGAGTTAAGTAATGTAAAATTAATTATTTACGATGCTCTTGGAAGAGAAATAAAAAAATTAATAGACGAAGTTAAACCTGCCGGTAAATATTCAGTACTATGGGATGGTTCTGATAACACTGGAAATAAAGTTACAAGTGGTGTTTATTTCTACAAAATCATTGCTGGTAATTTCATTCAAACCAAAAAAATGATTTTAATGAAATAATTCCTTTTCTATAGTAAATCAAAGCTATATATGTATAACCATTTATTGTAAAATCAGTTTAATTTTATTCATAACTTTTAATAACCCATAAATTTTCAAAATACAATGAAATACATAAAATTCAAGAACAAAAGAGAGCAAGTCCCAATTGGGAAAATAGTATGTGTTGGAAGAAATTATGCTGAACATGCAAAAGAACTGGGGAATGAAGTACCGGAGTTCCCAGTAATTTTTTTAAAAGCTGCTTCTAATGTTATTTATTCTGGCGAAGCAGTAATTCATCCAAAGTATTCGAAAAATTTGCATCATGAAGTTGAGCTTGTTCTTTACATTGGTCACACTGTAAAAAATGCTACAGAAGAAGAAGCTGAAAAAGCCATTTATGGTTATGCTGTTGGGCTTGATATGACTTTACGTGACTTACAATTTGATTTAATGAAAAAAGGTGATCCTTGGACATTGTCTAAAAATTTCGATACTTCTGCTGTGTTATCAGATTTCATTTTAAGAGACGAATATCAGCTTAAAGGTAATGAAAAAATTTTTCTTTCTGTCAACGGGAACACACGCCAAAATTCCACGTTAAAAAATATGCTTTTTTCTCCTACTAAGCTTGTAATGTACATTTCTGAAAAAATGACTTTAGAAAAAGGAGACTTAATTTTCACAGGGACTCCCGAAGGAGTTGGAAGAGTAATACCTGGAGATAAAATATTTGCAGAAATTGAAAATGTTGGTAGCTTAGAAACATATATTGTTGAATAATTAAGGAGATTATTATGCCAATATTTGAGTACAAATGCAAAGAGTGCGGAAGAAAATTTGAAGTTTTTTTTAAGTCTCTAAATTCATTAGATGAAATCAACTGTCCTAAATGCTATTCGGGAAATGTAGAAAAATTATTCTCAACATTTAATTCAGTTGGGAGTTCATCATCATCATCAGAAAATTTTTCTTGTTGTTGTGAAGCTAATATGAGTAATAAAGGCAGCGATTTTTGTTCATCAGGAATGTGCAACTTAAATAACTAATTCAAATTTATTTTTAAATTTATTAGCATCTTCAAACATATTTGAATTATTAAACATAACGTAATTAACTTTTTTATTACAAGAGGTAAAGATTTTATTTAAATCGTCTTCTGTAACACAATAATTGTAATTAATTCTTTTACCTTCATAGCTTCCGTGAATTCTATAATAATTAAATTCTCCATAGACAGATTTATTTATAAGAGGTGAAAGTGGGTCTACACAGTGTACTATCTTTCTTTGTTCACAAATCTCTTTAATTTTTTCATAATCCCAATTACCTCTAACTTCCCATATAAAATAAAATCTATTATTACTGCTTTTTTTAGCATAATCAAAAAAATTTAACAGATTATTTGTATTAGTATCATCTGCCTTAAATGTAGAAGGCGTTTGAAATAAAATTTTATTACAATTTAAGTTTATTGCAAATTCTTTTGTTCTTTCCCATGCATTAAATACTTCATCTGTTGGTTGAAAGTACCCATAATATTTTTTTCTATTATCTGGGATTTTTTCTTTCAATCTTCTGTATGTAAAACTTGATGCTGGGTGTGTTATTAATTGCCAAGCTTTAATTATAAACTCAAAATTTTTATTATAACTTTCAGCTTCTTCTTTCCACTTAATTCCAATTTTTACTTCTGGTATTTGATAAAATGTTATATTTACTTCAATACAATTAAACAATTCAAAATACTTCTTATGAGAAACTGGGAACCCACAACAACCTGTAAAAATTTTTTTTATTAACAAGTTTCATCTCATAAAAATTAAATACAAAATACTTGATTAAACAAATTTAAGAATATATTACTTAGTGCAATTAGTAATAATAATCTGTGTTTAATCTTTTAATTATAAATTGGTAAAACACTATATTCTTTTGAATAATAAATCATTTGTTCTGTAAAATCTTCTGGGTATTCAACTTTTACATCAATTATCTCTCCATTTTTTTCAATAGGAATTAGTTTAGGATTAATGAACCCAGCGTAGGGAGCAATATTTAATTTATTATACCTTTCCAAAACCTCTCTATGCAATTCTTTTTCGACTCTTACTCCGTAATTTTCAACAAGATTTTTTCCAGCTTCGTAATCACCTTCGGACTTTATCCTTTGTATTTCCCTTAGAAGTTGACCAAAAAGATTTCTAAGTTTTTCGTAATCATTGATAACAAAATAAGTTTTTCCATTTTTAATTTTCTTTTCAATTACATTTTCTGACAAGCCCTTTTCATAAACCCATTTCGCTACTAATTGTCTATTTCTCATATGAGCTTCCTCAAGATTTTCTCCAGGTTTAATACGCGCCAGCTGAACCATTAATCCATTCCTTATGTAAGAATCATACTCTGCTTTACCTACTTCAAGCGAAGGCATTACGCCAATTTCGACTAATTTTTTATCCATAATAAAATATAGAGCAACTAAATCGGCACGAGCTTCTTCTAGTGTAGAGGCATAACTTTTTAATGTTTCATTTGGCTGTCCAACACCTGGATTTAATTGACCTGATGCATGACCGATTACTTCATGCATATCCGTATGTAAATCGCTTGCAAGTGCTCCGTATTTTTTTGCTCTTTCTATTTCTTCTTGTGAATATGCAAATTCTTCAATTACACCGCTATTTTCCATTGCCTTGTTATAAGAATGAACTATATTTCCAAGATTAACAGATTTTGAGCCATGTTCCTTCCTAATCCACTCTGCATTTGGTAAATTTATACCAATAGGAGTCGAAGGAGAAGCATCTCCTGATTCAACAACTACAGTAATAACTTTTGCAGATATACCTTTTACATTTTTCTTTTTATGTTCAGGCATTATTGGTGAATTATCTTCAAACCATTGTGCATTATCACTTATCGCTTTAATTCTTTTTGTAGCTTCAAAATCTTTAAATGATACTACAGATTCAAACGTACCCTTAAATCCAAGTGGGTCATTATAAGTTTCTATAAATCCATTAATAACATCAATAACAGAAGAAGTATCTTTTACCCATTCGATATTATATTCATCCCATTTTCTTAAATCCCCTGTTTCATAATATTCAATCAATAATTTTAATACTTTTTTCTGTTGTTCATTTTCCGCAACTTCTACTGCTTTCTTTAACCAATAAACAATTTTTTGTATTGCATCATGATACATTCCATTTAATTTCCAAACACGTTCATAAATCTTACCATTCTCTTTTATTAGTTTTGAATTCAATCCATAAGAAATAGGTTCTAAATCATTAGGATTAATAATTCTTTTATAAAAATCTTCCACTTCCTTTTGAGTTAAATTTTCATAAAAGTTTACTGCTGAAGTTTTTATTAAATCAAATTTTGGGTCTTGATTTACTTTTATCGCATCTATATTTGGGTCAAACAATATTGGTGTCAATTTCTTAATTAAATCATCTTTTGTATCATTTTCTCTAAGAGGAAGTTCTTTTGAATCGGTGTTATTTATAAGATGAGCAAAATATTCCTTTGTAAATTCAGGTAAAATTTTTTTATTTGAGTAATGATGATGAATTCCATTAGAGAACCAGACTCTTTTTGTATATTCCATAAACTTTTCAAACTCTTGAGTTTTTCTATCTCCATTGTATGCCTTAACAATTCCTTCAAGTGTTTTTCTAATTAAAAGATTGTGTTTATAATTTTGGTCCCATATTATATCTCGTCCATATAATGCAGCTTGATACAAATAGTAAACTAATTTTTTCTGTTGCAATGTAAGATTTTCAAAGTTATCTACTTTGTATCTTTGAATTCTTAAATCTGCAAACTGTTCAGTTACATATTTAAAATCATCTTTTATTACTTCATCTTTAGTGCAGCTCATAAAAATAATCCCTATAATTGTTGCACAAAAAAATTTTTTAATAAATTTCATGTAAGCCTCTAAAATTATTTTTTTATTTAAGACATCAAAAATATAATAATGAATTTAGGATTACAATTTTAGTGAGGAAATAATGAATCAAATAAATATTCAAATAATTGGAACGAAAAACTGCTCAGAAACACGTAAGGCGGAGCGATTTTTTAAGGAAAGAAAAATTTCATATCATTTCAGAGACTTAAACGAAAAAGGATTAACTAAAGGAGAACTCGAAAATATTAAAGCTAAAATTCCACTTGAAGATTTAATTGACAAAGAAGGAAAGCAATACAAAAAAAGAAACTTACAATTCATGGTTTTTGACATAGAAGAACAATTATTAAGTGATCCTTTGTTGCTTAAAACACCAATCGTTCGAAATAATAAAGAAGTCACTCTCGGTTATCAACCTGAAATATGGAAAAATTGGCTCAAACAATCCCATCAAGAATAATATTTCTAAATTTCAATTCAGTCAATAGTTGTTCATAACTTTTAAATTGTATACCATCCCATCCACATTTTTTTGCACCTTCAACATATTCTATAACATCATCTATAAACAAATGTTCAGAAGAAGGTTTTTGTGAATGTGATTCTACTACTCTATAAACTTTTTCTTCTGGTTTTACTGCTCCTATTTTATGGGAAAGAAATATTTTATCGAAATACCTCAAAAAATCGTAATGACTATAACCATACTGTTCATGAATCTCATTTGTATTTGATAGCAAAAATACTTTGTAATTCTTTTTTAAAGATGGAATCAAAGAGATTACCTTTTCATTCAATGTAAAAATATCAGAGTAAATTTTACAAAATTCTTCTACTGAAATTTTATGTTCTAACCAATTCAGCATAGTATTCAAAAAATCAGTTTTGTTAATTAATCCTTTCTCAAAATTTCTATGATATTCATAATTTTCCATATAAAGTTTCGAAAACTTATTGCCTAATCCATCATTTATAGAATTTAATTTATCTATCACTCTCGAATAATCAAAAGGGATTAATACATTACCTAAATCAAAAACTATTACAGAGTACTTTTGCATTTTTAAATAATCCACTTTTTTACTACAAAAATAAAAAAAGAGGTCATTTCAAATTGATAGTAAAAAAATTTTTACAACTTGAAATGACCTCATAAAAATCACTTTAGTTCAAAAAGGGAATCTGGTAAACCAGTATTAACTTCAATTGAAGTAACAGTTAATTCAATAGATTGGGGACCAAAGCTCTGAATATATTTGAATGGATACTTTATTCCCTGAACTTCTCTATAATCGCTCATATCCATTGTTTGTGAAAAACTTCCTTGAGGCGTTGTTACATTACTTACTGTTCTAATAAGCAAACCTGTTTCTACATCATAGTAGTTTGTAGCTTTATGTCCTTCTGTTGATGTCAAAATTACTTTATAAGCATCTTTGCCATTTATATTTTCAATACCAATTAATTCTGGTTTTATACCATATTTAGAATAATCAAGTATTGCATCTATGGCTTGACTTTTCAGAGCACTTAATTGTTCGCCTGTAATCTCTTGAGTTTGTCCCATTGATTCAACTATTCCTTTTTCACCATTGAATATTGTTTTTTGTTGAAATATTCCTGCATCAATAAATTGCATCAATTTATTTGGATACTTTTGTGAAAGTGTAACACTAATATTTAACCCTTGAGTTGAGCCCGATAATTTTATAACTCTATCTTTTACATTAGCAATTTTTTCTCTGCCTCCTATTGCATCAATGTATTTGCTTAATACCTGTTCAACTGTTAATCCTGCAGGTAATTTTTTTAATGAAGGATCATATTGATTCCCAAAAACATCGTAATATTCTATCCTTCCCGTTATACTAAGGTTCAATAAATTTTCTGAAATTTCCTGACCATTTCCTACAACAAGAATATATGCATTATTTGGCTTAATATATTTTTTAGCCATTTCCAAAATATCATCTGTAGTAACTGCTGCAAGATTTTTAAGGTAATTTTTATAATAATCTTTTGGCAAATTAAATCTTGCAATATTAATTGCAAATTGTGCTATTGTTGCAGGATTTTCTAAACTTCTTATAAACTCGCCAGCTAAATAATTCTTTGCTTTTTGAAGTTCTTCCTCAGAAACTTTTTCGTTTCGTATTCTTTTCATTTCTTTAATTATTTCTGTAATTGCGCTATCTGTAACATTATTACGTACTTGTGTATAAGCAAGAAAACTACCGACTAATGGATCGGACTTTAAATTTGAGTAAGAACCATAAGTATATCCTTTTGATTCTCTTAAATTCATAAACAATCTTCCAGTTGCACTACCTCCAAGTATTAAATTCATTACAGAGGCTTTAATTTCGTCTTCACTTCCAATTTTCAATTCTACAGGGTAACAAATTGAAATTACTGATTGTACTGAATTAGGCCTGTCTACAAGACAAATTTTATTTATTGAAGGCGGCTTAGGTGTTTCATAAAAACTTTGTGGAATTTCTTTTCTTTGCCATTTACCAAAGTACTTTTGTACAAGAGATTTTGCTTTTGATAAAGTAATATCACCAACAATAGCAAGATAAGCTTTATTAGGGCAAAAGTATGTATCGTAATATCTTTTACACATTTCAAGAGTTATTGAATTAATAGATTCCTCTGTTTCGGTTTCTCCATATGGGTGATTTTTACCATACATTAAAACTGACCTTACTCTACTTGCAATTGCATTTGGTTCATCTTTAGAAACAGCTAAAGCAGAAATCATTTGCTTTTTAATTTTATCGAGTTCTTCTTGTTTGAAGTTTGCATTTAGTGTAATGTCTGACATTATCTCTAAAATCTTTTCTTTATGTTTTTCAAGTCCAGATGCTGTAATTCCTCTTGAAGAAGTAGACAACTCTGCACCAATAAAATCAATTTCTTCATCTATTTTATCTTTAGTTCTTGTCTTAGTACCTGTTCTTAATAACTCGCCTGTTGCAGTTACATAACCAATATTTTTACCTTCAAGTATAGGATCGATATCGATGTATAAATTAAATGTAACACGTGGAAGTTTATGATTTTCTACAACAAATACCTTTAATCCATTTGGAAGTTCAAAGGAATGATATTCACCTATTTTTACTTCTGGAGCGGGTCCTGGTTGTGGAAGTTTTGTTCTATCAAGTTGAGCAAATGATGATACAAATGCAATAAGCGTTATTATTAAGAAAAAAATTTTTTTAATCATTTTTGAAACCCCTTTTTAGTTCATTTTTATACCAAAAATCATTTTTCACTTTTTTCCATAGATTTTGGTAAATAATAAAGGACTACTCTATTTTCGTTTCTCAAATATTTATTAGCTACTCGTTTAATATCTTCTCTTGTAACTTTCATATATCTTTGAATTTCAGTATTAATTAAGTTAGCGTCGCCATAATAGACAAAATAATTTGCGAGGTTTTCAGCTATTCCTAACATAGTAGAATTCTCCTTTACGAAATCACTTTCAATTTGATTTCTTATTTTTTTGAACTCATATTCACTAATCAATTCTTTCTTAACTTTTTCAATTTCATTTTGAATAGCTTCTTCTAATTCTTCCGCTTTTACACCAACATTTGCAAGCCCATATACTATAAACAACCCCGGATCTTCCATTGGTATTGGTATAGAACCAACAGCAAGTGCCTTTTGTTGTTTGTCTTTAATCTCTTTTTGCAAGCGTGAACTCTCGCCGCCAGATAATAAAGTAGTTAAAACGCTCAACGCATAATAATCAGGGGTTCCTTGTGCTGGCATATGATAAGCAAAAGCAACCATAGGTAACTGTACATTATCATAGATAACTTCTCTTATCTCTTTTGTTTGTTCTGGTTCAGCAATATTTGGCCTAACTATTTCTTCTTTGCCTGGAGGAATTTCTCCAAAATATTTTTGTACTAGTTCTTTTGTTTTCTTAATGTCTATATCACCAGCAATACACAATGTTGCATTTTGTGGAACATAGTATTTTTTATAAAAAGCAATAAATTCATCAAGTTTTGCTTGATCTATATATTGAACTTGACCAATTGGAGTCCATCTATAAGGATGCACTTTATAAGCATTACTAAATATCTTTTCGATCAAAGAACCATAAGGTTGGTTTTCGTAACGTTGTTTTCTTTCTTCTTTAACAACTTTTCTTTGAGTTTCTACGCCAATGCTATCAATTTTAAGATGAAGCATTCGTTCAGATTCCATGTACAAACCAAGTTCCAATTGATTTGAGGGAAGAATTTCATAATATAGAGTTCTATCAAAAGATGTATTTGCATTTAATTCACCGCCTGCAGCTTCAATAATTTTAAAATATTCTCCGCGTGGAATATTTGGCGAGCCTTCAAACATAAGATGTTCAAAAAAATGAGCAAAGCCTGTTCTTTCTGGATCTTCATTTTTACTTCCAACATGATACAAAACAACAATAGCAACTATTGGCGTTGAATTATCCTGATGTAAAATAACATTCAGCCCATTATCCAATTTATACTGGACAAATTCAATTTTTCTTACCTGAGCTGAAGTAATTGTAAAAGTAACCAGTAGAAACAATAAGAAAACCTTATTTTTCATTAAGCTTACTCCCTTATTTTTTACAAACATTTAGTTGTGTAAAAGTAAGAATTTGTTCCTGATTTATGAAGAAGATTTATTGCCCTGAGGATTAAAAACACGGATTAGTTTGTAACTAATCCGTGTTTTTTTAATACTTATCTTAATTTTTCCTGTAAATAGCTCAACAAATTACTTATAGAAACTCTGACCTGGTTCATCGAATCTCTTTCTCGCACTGTTACTGTTTCGTCTTGTAAGGTTTGAGTATCAACTGTGACACAGAAAGGTGTACCTGCTTCGTCCATTCTTCTATATCGTCTTCCAATTGCACCTTTATCGTCATAAAATATTTTTAAATGAGGTCTAAGCTGTTTCTCAATTTTCATTGCAACTTCTGGCATTCCGTCTTTATTAACAAGTGGAAATACAGCAGCCTTAATTGGAGCTAATTTAGGATGAAATCTTAAAACACTTCTTAATTCTCCATTAACTTCTTCTTCATAATAAGCATCAATTAAAAATGCCATAAAAGAACGACTTGCACCTGCAGAAGTTTCAATTATGTATGGAATGTACTTTTCTTTTGTTTCATCATCAAAATAAAGTTGAGACTTACCAGAGTATTCTTGATGACGACTTAAATCATAATCGGTTCTGTTATGAATTCCTTCTATTTCTCCCCAACCAAATGGGAATTCATATTCAATATCTGTCGCTTCTTTTGCATAATGAGCTAATTTTTCTTTTGGATGGTCATGAAATCTAAGTTTAGATGGAGTCATTCCTAAATCTTTATACCATTGGATTCTAATTTCTTTCCATTCATCAAAATATTTTTTATCGGTTCCAGGCTTTACAAAATATTGCATTTCCATTTGTTCGAATTCACGAGTTCTAAAGAGAAAGTTCTTTGTATTAATTTCATTCCTAAAAGCTTTTCCAATTTGAGCAATTCCAAAGGGTAATTTTTGTCTACTTGAATTTGCTACATTTAAGAAATTAACATAAATACCTTGAGCAGTTTCTGGTCTTAAATAAATTATATTGCTTTCATCTTCGACGGGTCCCAAAAATGTTTTGAACATCAAATTAAATTTTCTTGGTTGAGTGAAAGTGCCTTTATTACCACATTGAGGACAATTTAAAAAGCTAATAAATTTTGGAGCCAACTCAGAGCTTTCAAGTAAAGACATAAACTTATCTTCTAAAGTGCCATCTTGTTCTAATAAATTAATATCAAACTCTCTAATTGCTTTTTCTTTATTCTTATCTGATATTAATTCACTTAGAGTATCAAGTCTAAATCTCGCTTTACATTGTTTACAATCGACCATTGGGTCTGTAAAATTTTCTACGTGGCCACTTGCTTCCCAAACGCGTGGGTGCATAAGAATGGCTGCATCTATTCCTTCTATATCCTCGCGGTAAGTCATTGCTTTCCACCATTCTTCTTTAATATTTCTAAGAAGTTCGACACCTAGCGGTCCATAATCCCAGCAGCCATTAAGTCCACCATAAATTTCACTTGATTGAAATACAAATCCACGTCGCTTAGCAAGCGACACAATTTTATCTACAATTTCGTTTTGCCCCTTTCCGATTTTACACCTCCAAAATTTTTTTACAGCAAATATAAGAAAACCTATAAGAAGATTAAAAAGAAGGTTAAATAAAATTGAAAGAATAATTTTAAGCGGAAGGTAATGTAAATATAAATTTACTGCCTTTATTTACTTCACTTTCAACTTGAATTTTGCCCCCTAGTTTTTCTACAAATTCTTTACACAAAATCAAGCCAAGACCTGTACCACTTTCTCCTATTGTACCAGTTCGACTTTTATTTCCATCTAATTGAAATATTTTATCCATAATTTCTTTGTCAATTCCTATACCGTTATCCTCAACAATTACTTTTACAAATTCATCTTCTTCGAGAGAATCTACAGTAACTTTCCCTCCTATGTTTGTAAATTTTATACTATTTTGAATAAGATTTCTTAATATTGTATTAAGCATATTTTCATCTGCCAATACTTTAACTCCATCTACAATGTTCGTTTGTAGTGTAATATTTTTATTATTGGCAATTGAACTTAACATAGAAAAATTTTCCATTACTATTTCTTGTAAATCTAAGGGCTTTAGTTCAATTTCAAGTCTCCCTGTTTGAGAACGAGACCAAAGTAGAAGATTTTCGAGTAAATGTAAATTTTGTTTTGCAGCTTTCTCCATATTAACTATATAACTCAGTTTTTCATCGTCATCCAATGAATTAAAATTATCTCTCAACAAACCTAAGTAACCAAATATTGTATTAAATGGTATTCTTAAATCGTGAGCAATTATTCTAAAAAGAGTATCTTTCATAGAATTGAGTTCTTTCAACTTCTCGTTAGCTACTTTTTTAGTAATGTACCTACTATAAGTGATTACCGAAATTAAGAGTATCAAAAGAGTAATTACAATAAAATAATCTCGTTGTTTTTCGGTCATTTGAATATCCTTCATAAGAAGAGTATTTTCTTTTGCTGCCTTTTCAGCTTTATAAAAAGCTTCCATTGATTTTACTGCCATAATGTTTCTTTCGTTCATCAATGAATCTTTCAATGTTATATACTTTTGACTAAACTCGAAAGCTTTTTCATAATTTTTTATAATTTCATTGTAATTAATCCAATGTTTATAACACTCAAGTAACAAATAAGCTGTTTTTGTTTTCTCTGCTAATTTTTGTGCATCTTTGAGATATTCTTCTGCTTTAGAAAAATCATTTTTTTTTGCGTATAAGATTGCAAGTTTATTATAATTCATTATTTGTCCTTCCATGTAAGAAGTTCTTTTCGAATATTCAAGCGCTCGTTTGTGATAATTTAATGCATTTTTAATATCATTTTTAGCTTCATAAACATTTCCCATTCCTCCCCAAACGGAAGCTAAACCTCTTTTGTCTTTAAGATTTTTATAAATTGCTTCTGAGAGCTTATAATATTTCATAGCATTTTCAATATCTCTTTTTGAATAAAAAACTTCTCCCATTAAATTTAAAGTCAAAGCAATACCTTGCTTATCATCAAGTTGCTTTCTTAGTTCTAATGTTCTTTCTAAATATGAAAGCGAATTATCGTAGTCTTCTTGATTTTTATAAATTAAACCAATATTAATAGTACAAAAAGCTATACCTTCTATAAAATTAAATTTTTCAAAAATTCTTAATGCCTTTAAGACATATTCTAATGCTAATGGATTATTCCCTTGAAGCCTATATATTCCTCCAATATTATTAAATGAAAAAGCTATTTGGATTGAATCATTAGATTCGATAGATAAACTCAAAGCCTCGTTATATAAACTCAGAGCTTTTTCATGATAACCAAGGTTTCTATAAACAACTCCCAATAGATTTAATGCTTTAGCTTTAAGCTTTTTATTCTGAATTGACTCTGCCCTTTTAATTGCTTCCTTAGCACATTGAATTGAAAATTGTGGATCCCTACTGCGGTAGGCCCAGCAGTAATTTAACAATATTTCAATTTGCTCAGTTTTAGAAAGAGATGAATTGGATTTAATAAGAGAATCAAGATTTATTTGAGCAATTAAAATAGTTATTGCAAAACAATTAATAAAAATAAAATTCATTTAATGCCCTCTTTCTTACTTATATTTATATTTTTAGAACTCTTCTTGCAAAGATAACGCAATATTTTTAATTAATTCCCAAGCATCTACTACATGTTTTTCTTCTTGTCTTATTCCAGAGATAACAAGTCTCAAAGTAAACTTATTATTTAATTTAGTATGAGTAAGAAACAATTTCCCTGTAGAATTTATTTTATTAATTAACTTTTCATTGAATATATTTAGTGCCTCTTCGTTCAAATGTGGAAACTTTGCTCTAAAACAAACTGTGCTAAAAGGAACTGGAGCTAACCTTTCAAAATTTGGATGTTCATCAATCCAATTAGCAAAAAGTTTTGCGAGTCGTATATGTTCTCTTATCCTTTTTTTAAGTCCCTCAACTCCAAAATAACGAATTACAAACCACAATTTCAATGCGCGAAATCTTCTACCAAGTTGAATTCCATAATCCATTAAGTTATCTACTAATGTATCTTCATTTGTTTTAAGGTACTCTGGTACTAGTGAAAAAGCCTGCTTAAGGACATCAGGTTTTTTAATATAAAGCACACTTAAATCAATTGGTACAAAGAGCCATTTATGAGGATTTGTAACAATTGAATCTGCATTCTCAATTCCTTGAAAATATTGCCTCATTTCTGGCAACATTGCTGTAACTCCAGCATAAGCTGCATCCACATGCAACCATAAATTATATTTCTTACATATTTCAGAAATTTTATCAACAGGGTCTACGCTTGTTGTTGATGTAGTTCCAATTGTAGCAACAACACAAAATGGAATTATTCCATTGTTGATATCTTCAATAATTGAGTTTTCAAGTTCTGAAGTAATCATTTTATATTCTGAATCGACAGGAATTTTTTTCACTCCGTTGAGTCCTATTCCTAATGTTATAGCAGCCTTCTCTATTGATGAATGTGCTTGCTCTGAACAATAAAGTCTAAGTTTAGGAATTTGATACAATCCTCTATTCTTTATATCGAGATTAATATTTTCACGAGCAGAAGCAATAGCGTGCAATGAACTTATTGAGGCTGTATCATAAATTATCCCTTTAAACTCTTCAGGTAAATTCAACATTTTTTTATACCAATTAAGAACAACAAACTCAAGTTCTGTCAGAGCAGGTGAGGTTTTCCAAACCATTCCATTAGAATTCAAAGTAGAACTTACAATATCAGCTAAAATTCCTGGTCCACTAGCAGTAGAAGCAAAATATGCCATAAAATTTGGGTGCTGCCAGTGTGTAATACCTGGCAAAATTATTTTGTCAATATCCTGTATAATATTATCAAAGGGTTCAGCTTCTTCTGGTGGCACGGGTGGCAGTTTAGATATAATATCGCCTGGCTTAACATCAGGAAGGACTTTGTATTTTTCAACATTTTTTAAATAATTTGTTGACCAATCAATAAGTTTATGACCACTGTCTTGAAACTCATTCGAGGGCATATCACATAAATTTTTCTTTTCCATATTAATACTCAATTTTAGATAGCCAGTTGGAAATTATTTTTGCAAGTTCAATTCGTTTATCAATAAACGAGTGTCCACATTCAAGTATATACTGTTCAAAATTTGTTGAATTAATCATATTAAGAGCAACAACTAAAGGTATATGATGAATTTCAATAGGTGCAGTAGAATCATACTTTGCTGCTATTAAAAGAAGATTCTTTTGAGACAATTTGCTTACATAATTTAAAAGATTCCATTGTTCTTTGTATTGAAGAAGTTCATTTAATAATATCTCTTCATTTGTATTTTTAACAAATGGTAAAGCGCTTCTTATTTTTTCAAGACTATAATTATAAATATCTTTATCTAGCTCAATAAGCTCAGCAAAAGCCCCTGAATTAAATCCTGCAATTGAAACAACATTCTTTATATCATCATGCATTGCTGAATAATACATCGAAGCAAATCCGCCCATGCTGTGACCAACTAAAATAATTTTTTTTGTATCAATTCTAAATTTTTTTATTGATTCTTCGCACTTAATAAAACTTATTGCAGAGTCTAAATCATCTATTAAATTTTTCCAATAAAAAGTTCCTTCGCTACCCCAGCATCCCCTGTAATGGAATATTAACACATTAAATCCTTGGCGTCTGAATACATGAGCTAAATCCAAATTTAGTTCATTACCAGGGAAACCATGAAGTAAAATTATCATAGGGTGAAGTTTTTCGCCTGCTGCTGTGAGCATTGTCCCTAAAACTTTAAATCCATTACTATTAAACACAACAGGTGTCATTGATGAGGGAAATTCCTTATTGGTATAAAGAGGATCCTGTGTTACTGGGTCAAAGAAAACCATGTTGCACCATTAGAATTACAAAGTAAAAATAATTATAAAATAACTTAGTTAAAATTAATTGATAGTTATTTTTGTTGGATAAAAAAGTAAATTTGAGCCTATAAGTTTATTAGAAATAATTATTTAAGTTACCCCCAGATAGAATAAAACAAGAAATACTGAACGAATAACTTGTAAGTCAAATAAAAATTCACTTTGTATAATAACAGAAGATTTTTTTGAAGAAAAACAAAAATAAAATTATAAATAAGAGTCATTTACTTGAAATTGCTTTAAGGCATTAATAAAATTATATAGTTGATAACCTGATTCATCAGATAACTCTTTTATTTTTTTATACTTCTCAAAAGTTATTTCTATTAATTTAACAATATCAGGATTTAGTTTTTCTAATTCTTTATCATCCTTAGGATTCTTTTCAAGTATCATTAAGATAAGGTTTTCAAGTAGTGAAAGTGTGAGTAACCAATCTAAAAGCTCTTCTAAATTTTCTTTGCTGTAGTATGTAACATTTTCAAACTCGTTGACTCCGATAAACAACCTTACGTTTTGATTTTCTAATAACTTTACTGCACAGTTTAAATCTACAGTCCCATAAAATTTTTCTGTAGAAGAACTTTCTCTCACACAAAACATTTCTATTAAGCCTGTACTAATCTCTTGCAAAATATTAATTAAAAGCATAAATCGGTAAATATCATAGTCTCCTCTTCCAAGTTTTTTCAAAATATTCCTTATTGGTGTATCAAGTAATATTTTATTTATATAATTCCGCTTATTAATATCACCTTCATCTTCGAACATCAAGCTAATATTTGAAACAACTAACCACATTATAAAAAGAATTGAATCCTGCTTATAATTTCTTGATTTGTTTGTAACAACTGCTTTGTGAAAAATTGTATTACTTAAATCTTCCTCTTCAGAGAAAAAAGTATCAAGGACATTATTGAGTTTTCTAATTGCAGTAACTTGCCTATCAAAATTTACAAGTATAGGTTTGGTATCTCTGTTTAAGTTGAGGTGCAAGTTAATTGTATTTAGTAACCCATAATATTTTTCATCTATGAATTTAATTTTAACTTCTCTATTGTCATCTTTATCGTACACACAAGCTTTAATAAAGTTATTTAGGATATCATCATCAAACATATGTTCAAATTCCAAGTGTATTGGCTCTAGTTGCAATTCTACTAATTCTCTTGCAACATTTGGGACTCCCTTCCCCTTTAACTTTCTATAAAGTTTTTCCCAATCTCCAAACTCATCATAGATTTCCCTAAAATCTAAAAACACAGCATATTTGAATGCTCCAAGTTCAACATAAAGACCTTCGATTTCAAAATCATAACCTGAACGAAGATATTCAAGATTTGTAACGTGATCTCTAAATATGTAATAATATTCTTTTGAACGCTTTAGATTAAGAGCAGAAGCTATAGTTTTTGTGTGTATTTCTTTTTTATCATTTACCGGGATTAATTTTGGCGTAGTTCTATAAATTCTACCATAAGCATTTTCAAATTTATTGTTATAAAAAACAATTACTCTTTCACCATTAATATAATTTGAATAAGCAAACACATTTTCGTTAACATGACCATAATCATCAATAAAATCATAGAACCAAAAATTCTCTATACCACTAAACAAATAACGTTTTCTTAGTAATGGAAATATTTCTCTTTGATGTCTTTCAATTAAATATTGATTAGGAGTTTCGTGATAATAAGCTCTTTGATATTCCATCCCATATTTTTCAATATATCCTTCGATTTGCCCATGTGCAAACAAAGGCAAACCCGGTAATGTAACCATCATGGTACAAACACCAAAATATTTATCATCAGAGCCAAATTGTTTAATTGCTGTTTCTTCATCGGGGTTACTCATAAAATTGACATATCTTTTAAGAATTTCAGGTTCGAATTCGAGTGTATTTGTTATTAAGTCTCTGTATTTCTCATTTTCTTCTCTCATTAGCATATTCATAAAAGCTGAATTATAGACACGATGCATTCCAAGTGACCTTACAAAATAACCTTCTAATAACCAAAAAGCTTCTGCAAGCAAAAGTGTATTTGGCATTTCAGAGTTAATTCTATCAACTACTTCGCGCCAAAATTCAACTGGGAAAAGTTTATCAAAATCTTCTTTAGTCATTGAATAGTCAATTCTTGATGGAATAGCACCTCCTAAACCCGGTTCCGGATACCATAATCTTTGAAAATGCATTTTAGTTAAGGTCATTGCTGCATCAAAACGAATAATCGAAAACTTTTTTGCCACTTCAAATATTTTTTGAATAACTGCTTCTCTTACTTCAGGCAATAACATATTTAATTGAGCTGTGTCATTCCAAGGCATTTTTGTACCATCATTACCATGATAGATATAAATACGTTCGCCAGTTCTGTTATCAATTCTCTCAAATACAACAGCAGCATCAGTTCGTGTCCAATAACCATCTTCAATTCGAATTTGAATTGAAGGGTCATCAGATAAGTTGGGCCCTGAAAAAGTATAGTTTGGGAAAGGAGGATGCTTTGTTTGGATAAAATATTCAGGATGCTCAACAACCCACTTAGAATAAATTCCAGTATGGTTTGCTACCATATCACAAGCTAAACGAATTCCGTATTTCTTTGCACGATCATTAAGATTTTGAAACGCAGGTTCGCCCCCTAAGTCTTCTGCTATTTGATAATCATAAATTGAATAAGCTGAAGCAGCTACATCAACATTTCCCATTAAATTTTTTATTTTTTTTGAAGCACTGCTTCTTTCCCAAATTCCAATAAGCCAGAGCGCATTAAATCCCCATCTCGAGAGTAATTCTAATTCTTCATCAGGGATTTGATCTAGTTTTCTAATCTCACGTTGATATTTTTTTGATAACTGGTCTAACCATACAAAAGTATTTTTTGCAATTAAAATTACATTAGGCATCCAATCAATATCCTCAGTAAATCTTTCAGGCTCTTCATAAACTTTCGAAATATCATAAGCATATTTATAACCAGACATTCCAAGAATTAACAAATCTGATTGACTAACTTCACCTTTATATTGTGGTACTATAGCAGGAGGTGGTCCCCCGCCCTCAACAGGTTTGTACTCTTCTTTCAAAAAATCTTTGCTACTTAAAATTTTTCTTATAAACCTTTCATCAAGTAAAATACCCCATCTTTCTCTAATAAAATCAAGCTGTGCTTCTAAATTATCGGGAGCTACAATGAATGGAGTTTTGAAGAAAGTGAATAAATCCTGATTATCAAGACCAATCTTTTTCTCATCTGCAAAAAATTTTTCTAGTGATTCTATAACTCCATTATAAAGTTGTTTGTCTGAAAAATAATTATGATCAAAAAGCTCAACTATGTCTTTATTGGCTGGATTAAAATTTGCAAAATACAAAAGTATTAATTCTTCTAAAGTTATTTCTTCTGCAGATTTATTTTCTAAATATGAATTTAAGTAATCGAATAAACTTATTTTACCTTTATAAACATCAATTGGTGGGAACAATTCAACAAATTCAAATAGAATTTTTCTTATCTTATCATCACCAAATGTTTTCTTTAGAAAATCTAAAGCACGTTCATACACATCTGGATTAATTTGAATTTCATACTGTCTGCAAAGGTAATGATATATTTCGTCTATCAAAGCAAAGGCATTTACTTTGCCTGCGTGAACATAGTCCTTAATATTTCTTTTTGAATTAATCTTATGAACGAATTCTCTTACTGCTCTAAAATCAGCAAATACAACATTACCTGTAATTGAAAACAACTCATCAGAAAAATCATACTTTTTTCTTATCTCTCTTGCAATGTGAAATTCATACTTTGGAAATTTTAATCCTGAGTAAAAAATTTCATCCGTAAAAATCTTTGACCTTATTTCAAAAAATAATTTGCTCATTCTATATTATTTACCATTTCCATTCACAATATAATTAATTAATATGTCTCATTAAAGAAGGTCTTCTTTAATAATCTTTATGTTCTATAATTTATTATCGGTATCATTAAAAAATAATTGAATTAAGTCCTATTTAAAAAGCTCACTAAGTATTAACTGCAACTCAAATTGTGATTAGTTTTGTATAATAGTATATTTTTCCATAAAAAATTTAGAATTTATTATGTCAATTACGCCATTAATGGCTCAATATGCAAGAATAAAAGAGAATTATCCAGATACAATATTACTTTTTCGAGTAGGAGATTTTTTTGAAACTTTTGAAGAAGACGCAAAAATTGCTTCAAAAGTACTTGGAATTACACTTACAAAGCGTTCTAATGGAGCAGCCGAAGATGTACCACTTGCTGGCTTTCCACACCATGCATTAGATACTTATCTTCCAAAGCTTGTGAGAGCAGGTTACCGTGTGGCAATTTGTGAACAAATGGAAGATCCTAAGTTTGCAAAAGGAATTGTTAAAAGAGAAGTGATAGAAGTTGTAACACCTGGTGTTGCTTTTTCAGATAAACTTCTTGATCATAAAAAAAATAACTATCTGCTTTCAATATTTATTCAAAATGATATCGCTGGACTTGCTTTTTGCGATATTTCTACCGGAGAATTTCAAACATACGAAATAAAAAAAGAAGATTTAAGCAACCAATTTGGTTTAATAAATCCCTCAGAAATTTTAATTCCAAAGAAATTAAAAAACGAACTTGAACCAACAATTCAAAAATTTCTGCCAAACACAAGAATTACAAGAATTGACGATTGGATTTTTGATTATGAATTTTGTTCTGAACTTTTAATGAATCATTTTAATGTAAAAACACTAAAAGGATTTGGGATTGAAAACTTAAATATAGCAATTTGTGCATCGGGAGCAGCTCTCAATTACTTAAGAGAAACTCAAAAAGCTAATTTACCACACATAAAAAATATCAAAAGATATAATCCTTCCGATTACATGATTCTTGATTATTCAACAAAACGTAATCTCGAAATTTTGTTTACTATGCAAGAAGGAGAAAGAGAAGGTTCTTTAATTTCTATACTTGATAGAACACAAACTGCTATGGGAGGAAGGTTATTAAAAAAATGGATTACCGCCCCACTTAAAAAACTTGAGCCAATATTAAAACGACAAGAATGTGTAGAAGAATTTTTTAATAACAAAACTTTAAGAAAAAACTTACAGAACGAGCTAAAAGAGATAGGTGATTTAGAGAGATTAATTTCTAAAGTATGTACAGGTAGAATAAATCCTCGCGAAATGGTTAATCTTAAAACTTCATTAAAAAAGATTCCATTAATAAAACAATTATTAGATCAGACATCTGCTGAAACATTAAGAATTATCCATGATAAACTTGACAGTCTTGATTGGTTAGTAGAAAAAATAGAAAAAGCTATAGTTGATGATCCTCCGCTAACTATTTCTGAGGGTGGAGTAATTAGAAACGGCTACAATCCAGAACTAGATGAATTAAGAGAACTTTCTGCAAATGCTAAGGACTGGATATCAAACTTACAAAAGATAGAAAGAGAAAGAACTAAAATTTCATCATTAAAAGTTAGCTACAATAAAGTATTTGGATATTACATAGAAATTAGTCACGCTAATAAAGATAAAGTCCCTGCTAATTATATTAGAAAACAGACATTAGTCAACTGTGAAAGATACATTACTCCTGAACTAAAAGAATACGAAGAAAAAATTCTAAATGCTCAAGAAAATATTGCAAAACTAGAATACGAATTATTTGAACAGATAAGAAATGCAGCAGCCTCTGCTGTAGAAACAATACAAGAAAATGCCCAATTGATTGCAATGCTTGATTGTTTTCAATCATTTGCAGATTGTGCCGAAGATTATAACTACGTAAAACCTATTCTTGACGAATCAGACATAATCGAAATAAAAGAAGGAAGACATCCAGTAGTTGAAAGGATATTACCTCCTGGCGAAAAATTTACACCCAACGATTGTAAACTTTCATCTTCTGAAAATCAAATTATTATCTTAACCGGTCCTAATATGGCTGGTAAGTCTGTCTATCTCCGTCAAATTGGACTAATTGTTCTAATGGCACAAATTGGTTCGTTTGTACCTGCTAAAGAAGCACGTATTGGACTTGTAGATAGAATCTTTACTAGAGTAGGCGCAAGTGATAATATTACTTCTGGCGAAAGTACATTCCTTGTAGAAATGCAAGAAGCTGCCAATATCTTAAACAATGCTACTAGTAAAAGTCTAATTTTGCTTGATGAAATAGGAAGAGGCACTAGTACTTTTGATGGAATTTCTATTGCCTGGGCTATAACAGAATATATACACGACAATCCAAACCTTAGAACTAAAACACTATTTGCTACTCATTATCACGAGCTTAATGAAATGGCACAATTGTTTCCCAGGATAAAAAATTACAAAGTTGAAGTACGTGAATATGGCGATAAAGTAATTTTTCTCCATAAAGTTTCTCCGGGAAGTGCTGACCATAGTTACGGAATTCAAGTAGCTCAAATGGCGGGGTTACCAGAATTTGTAACTAAAAAAGCAAAACAAATTCTTGAAAATCTCGAAAGCAAAGAACTAACACCTTATGAAATAAAAAAAGCCAAACTTGCAAAAATGAAGTATGAAGATAGTTATCAAATTAACCTATTTGAATTTAAGGACGATGAACTTAGAAAAGAAATATTAGATATCTCAATAGAAAATATAACTCCACTTGAAGCACTTAATAAACTTAATGAATTAAAAAAGAAGATTGATGAAAAAAAAGATTAATATAATTCTCAAATCAATATTAACTTTTAGCATTATAATTTCTATCTATTCATGTTCAAAGAAATTTACAGACGAAGAACTTAGTTACATTAAAAAAATAGAAGCCATAAGAGAAGAAAAAAATAACTTTATGAAAAATAATCCATATTCACCATTTAATTATAAAAGAAAATTAGCTTTTCATAAATTAAACTACTATGATGTTGATCCATCTTTTGTTTTTAAAAGTAAGCTTTATGAGTATAATCCGAAAGATACAATAATAATCTTTGGAACCAAAGGCGAGCCAAGAAAAACAGTTAGATATGGCTATTTAATAATTAATTACCAAAATAAAAATTATAAAGTAAATGTTTACGAAAGTAAAAATAATGGTGAAAAATACTACACAATTTGGTTTACAGACAAAACTACAAACAAAGAAACTTACGGTGTAGGAAGGTATCTTGATTTTGAAAAACAAAGTAATCCAAATTATATTTATACCATTGATTTTAATTTAGCTTATAATCCATATTGCGCATATAATTCTGAATATTCATGTGCAATACCAACAAAAGAAGATTTTATACCAATTGAAATAAAAGCGGGAGAAAAAAAATTTCATAATTAAAAAGGAGAAAAAAAGTGGTAGTAATTTTAGACAAACACGCAACAGAAGAACAAATAGATAATGTTATTAAACATCTTGAAGGATATGGTTTTCAGGTCCATAAATCTGTTGGGGCCGAAAAAATTATTCTTGGTGCAATTGGTGTTAAACCAGATTTTGATATAAGAAAAATTAGCATACTTGATGGAGTAGAAGAAGTTTATAGAGTTACTACTCCATATAAATTAGCTAGCAGAAGTTTTAAAGAAGAAAACACTGTAATAAAAATAAAAGATGTTGAGATAGGTGGTAAAAAAGTAGTTATGATGGCGGGACCTTGTTCTGTAGAAAGTGAAGACCAAATCTTTAGACTTGCAAAGGTTGTTGCAGAAGCAGGAGCTCAAATTTTAAGAGGTGGTGCTTTTAAGCCAAGAACATCTCCTTATTCTTTCCAAGGTTTAGGAGAAGAAGGATTAAAACTTATGCGTGCAGCTGCCGACGAATATAATCTTCTTGTAATAACAGAAGTTATGCAAATAAATCATATAGAATTAATAGAACCGTATACAGATATCTTTCAAGTAGGTGCTCGCAACATGCAAAATTTTCCTCTTCTTAAAGAACTTGGCAATGTTAAAAAGCCTGTAATGTTAAAACGAGGTATTGCTGCAACAATAGAAGAATGGTTAATGTCTGCAGAGTATATTTTAAGCGGTGGAAATCCCAATGTAATATTATGTGAAAGAGGTATAAGAACGTTTGAAACTTATACCAGAAACACATTTGATTTATCAGCAATACCAGTTGTACATAAAAAAAGTCACTTACCTGTAATTGCTGATCCATCACATGCAACAGGAATAAGAGATCAAGTGCCTCCAATGGCAAGAGCAGCTGTAGCAGCAGGAGCAGATGGTCTAATGATTGAAATACATGATGACCCTGAAAATGCACTTTCAGATGGTCCACAAGCTTTGTATCCCGAAACCTTCAAAAATCTTATGAAAGAATTAAAATTAATTGCACAAGCAATTGGCAGGGATTTATAATTTGGAAATTAAAAAAATATCAATATTAGGTTTAGGTTTAATAGGCGGTTCTTTAGCTAAAGCTTTTAAGAGAGTAAACAATAACTTTTTTATTTCTGCTTACGACCGCCAAGAAATATTAAATCTTGCGTTAGATGATAAAGTTATTGATGAAAAGCTAAATAACATTGAAGATTCTCTTAAATCAGATTTAATTTTTCTGTGTTTTCCTGTCGAAACTTCTATCGAAACTTTCAAAAAGCTAGTTCCATATTTGAAAGAAAATCAAATTATTTCTGACGTATGTAGTGTTAAAGAAATATTTCAGCATTTATGGAATGAAAACCATAAAGCCGGATATTATATAGGTGGTCATCCGATGGCAGGTAAAGAAAAAAGTGGCTACGAAAATTCTGAATCAACACTTTTTGAAAATTGTGTTTACATTTTAAATGATACTGCAAAAGAATTACCGCTTATACAAAAATTCACAGATTTAATTCATCAAATTGGTGCTAGAATAACATTTTTAAACCCTAAGGTTCACGATATAATCGTTGCTGCTGTAAGCCATTTACCACAATTAGTGTCTGTTTCACTTATTAATTCAGCAGTTTTAAAAGATAGTGATATTAATTTCTTGGATTATGCTGCAGGAGGATTCAGGGATATGACAAGAATTGCCGCAAGCGACTTTAACATGTGGGAATCAATAATAAAATTAAATAGCAAAAATATTTTACAAGCAATAGACAATTTTATTTTTGACCTCGAGGAAACTAAAAAATCTATCTTAAAAAATGATTTTAAAAAATTAGAAAAAAAATTTGAAAGTGCTCGCAGTAAAAGAGACGAAATACCCAAAAATACAAAAGGCTTCTTATCCCCACTTTTTGATATTTTTGTTTTTGTAAAAGATGAGCCTGGCGTTCTAAGTAAAATAACTACCGCACTATTTCATTCAGGACTTAACATTAAAGACATCGAATTACTAAAAATAAGAGAAGGTACAGGTGGAACTTTTAGAATCTCTTTCGATAGCAAAGAAGCTGCCGATAAAGCAAAAGGAATTATTGAAAACTTAGGTTTTACTACTAAAATTTAATTTTTGAGTTTTTTCATAGCAATGAAAATAAATTTTAATTTGACTATTTTTACGCCGCAAATTTTTTAATAAAAGGAGAAAATTAATGGCAACAACTTCAGATTTTAGACCAGGAATGGTTATTAGATGGAATAACGAACTATGGACTATTGTAGAATTTCAACATGTAAATCCTGGAAACTGGCGAGCATTCGTTAGAGCAAAATTAAAAAACATGAAAACAGGACGTGTACTTGAAAATAGATTCAGAGCAGGTGAATCTATTGACGAGGTAAGAGTTGAAAGAAGACAATATCAATACTTATACAGAGATGGTGAGGATTATGTATTCATGGATAATGAAACTTTTGAACAAATTAATGTTTCGCCAGAAATAATTGGAGAAGGACAAAGGTACATAAAAGAAGGAACTGTAATAGATATCCTATTTGACGACACACAAATTGTTGCAGTAGAACTTCCAATATTTGTTGTCTTAGAAGTTACTCAAACTGAACCTGGAGTAAAGGGGGATACTGTTTCTAACGTACTTAAGCCAGCAGTCGTAGAAACTGGGGCAACTATAAATGTCCCTTTATTTATCAACGAAGGTGATAAAATAAAAATCGATACACGTACAGGTGAATATGTTGAGAGAGTGAAAGAATAACACAAAAATTTATTTAACTGCAATTACTACCTGAACCAATCCAAAAGTTAAAAGGTGTTTTTCTATTTTTCTAAAGCCACTGTTTGTAAGTAATGATGGCAAGTTAATATTTTTATCAAACTCATTCACTGATTCGGGTAAATATTTATATGCTTCATAATTTTTTGATATTAATTTCCCTATAAAAGGCAACAACTTATTAAAATAAAAAAGGTAAACTTCTCTAAATACTTTCTTCTCTGGTAATCCAAATTCGAGTATAGTAACTTTCCCATTACTTTTTAATACTCTGTAGAAAGACTGAAAGCTTTTTTGAATATCGTAAAAATTTCTTACCCCAAAAGCAACGATGATATTTGTAAAAGAATTATCCTTAAAAGGAAGATCTTCAGCTGTTGACTGCACTATATTACCAATACTCCAAAGTGCTTTTTTAGAAAAAATCTTCAACATCTTAAATGATAAATCTAAACCAAAAATTTTATTTACTCCTATCTCTTTTGCAACAATCGAGAAATCTCCTGTACCACACGCTACATCAAGTAAAATTGAGTTTGAATTTAATTTGGAAAGTTCTATTGCTTTCTTGCGCCAATAAAAATCCACTCCAAAACTTAAAAGATGATTTAAAAAATCATATCTATAAGATATAGAATCGAAAAGCTCTTTAACTTTATTTTTCTTGTTCAAAGCTTTTTTCATTAAGAATAACTCTGCAATTAAAAATTACTTGTTCGACAGTTCGCATTTCTTTGCAAAAATTATATATATATTTCCCACTCCACAATGTAAAAAGCATAAATATAAAGCCCCCAATTAAATCAACAACATAATGATATCGTAAATAAACAGTAGCAAATATTAAAAGTATACCATCTATTATAAAAAAATATTTTAATCTACTTCTAAATTTTACAGCCAAAATCATAACTAGCAAGGTCATTTGAGTGTGTCCGCTTGGGAAAGCATCTCTTTGAACTACAGCAGCAGGATTAATTGTCCCTTTAGGTATAGATTCGCCTGTATTTACAACTTCTCTTAAAAAATTAGTTAAAAATAAGCCAGGAAGTTCAGCATCATTTAATTCAAAATTGTGAAGTGTAAATCGAGGACCTATTGCAGGAACAAGAATATAACCTATATAAGAAAGTAAAAAACCATAAACTATAATGAAGGCTGAATAATCAAGTTCCTTATACTTATTTTGTAAAATTAAATCAACTCCAAGAATAATAGGTAGAAAAAAAAATGTAGCATATACTATCTGTAAAAGCTCTGTAAGAAAAGGATTAGCAATTTTATAAAGCTCATGTGTGGGGTCTGTCTTAAAAATCATCCTGTCTATTTTAATTAAAACGTCATCATAAATAACACCTCTTATAGGATCGACTATATAATATATCTCTTTGAAAAAAATCAAAATTAATGGAACTAAATAAATGTAATGTAAATATTTCCAGAATAAATTGTTATTAACATCTTTGTAAGCAATAAATAAAACAAAACTTATTATCAATCCATTAACAATAATATTAGTTTGCCAATGTTCAATTTTTTTAAAAAAAACTAAATTCAATATTGTTAAAAACAAACTGAATATAATGACAATAAAATCAACTGGGTTAAAGTTGAAAAATATTCTTTTTCTTTTTTCCATTAAAAGGCACAAAAAATTTATAATTGGCGTTTAATAACACTATATATTTCCAAAAAATTTTGAATTGATAAATCTTCTGCTCTTTTGGAGAGAAGATAAGATAAAGAATCAAAATTCAAGCTTCGAAATATACTATTACTAAATGAATTTTTTAAAATTTTTCTTCTGTTACCAAAAGCTGCTTTTACAATATTAATAAACAATTTGTCATCAAAGTCCTTCTCAATATTGTTTCTAAATTCAAGTTTAACAATTGCGGAAAAAACCTTTGGTTTAGGATAGAATACATTTGGCGAGATTCTGAAGCAAAACTTTGTTTCAGCAAAAAAGTTAAGTAATACACTTAATATTCCGTATTCTTTGGTTTTTTCTTTAGCCGTTATTCTTTTTGCTACTTCATATTGAACCATTAGTAAAGCATCTTCAATATAACTTCTTTGCTCTATTAACTTAAACAATATTGGTGATGTAATATTATAAGGAATGTTACCAATTATCCGCAATTTGTTAATTTTATCACAAAAATCTTTCAAATCTACTTCCAAAAAATCCTTATTTATAACTTCAACAGTTGGAAAATTCTCTTTGAGATATTCAACTACACGTTTATCAATTTCAACAGTAATAAGTTTCTTTGCTTTATTAACTAAATAAGAAGTCAATGCACCTCTACCTGGGCCTATTTCCAAAATAATGTCATTTTCTGAAGGATTAAATTCCTCTATAATTTTTTGGATTATATTTTTATCTATCAGGTAATTTTGACCATACCTTTTAAGTGGCTTTATCTTGCTTTCCATAATTTTACAATAAATTATTTAATTCATGATGGATAATTAATTATATTTGAGCACCAATGTAAACAAAATTTATATGTTCGAAATAATTTTTTTATCGGCACTTTCTCTTTACTTTATTCAATTAATTATATTTTCAATAGGTGCTAGTAAAAAATTTCCTAAAATTAAGGACGAAATTTTACCTAAAATTACAGTTATAGTAGCTGCTCGAAACGAGGAGAATAACATCTTAGATTGCCTTAAATCCCTTGATGAACTTATTTATCCTGAAGATAAAATAGAAATTATTGTAGTAAATGACCATTCTACAGATAAAACCGGTGAATTAATTGACAGTTTTATAAAGGACAAGCCAAAGTTTAAATCTATTATACCAACTCAACAAATAGGTTCGCTTAAAGGAAAAACAAATGCACTTGCCAATGCAATAAAATTAGCAAAAGGCGAAATAATCTTAACTACTGATGCAGACTGCATTGTATCACCAACTTGGGCTAAAACACTTGTTTCGTATTATCAAAAAGATGTTGGCTTTGTTGGAGGATTTACAACTCAACAAGATTATAACACATTTGCTGGAATGCAAGCAATAGATTTTGTTTTTTTGTTAACTGTTGCTTCTGGTGCATTAAATCTTGGGAAACCATTGAGCTGTATTGGAAATAACATGTCATATCGCAAAAGTGCTTACGAAGAAGTTGGTGGATATGAAAGCCTTCCTTTTTCAGTTACTGAAGATTTCAATTTGTTGATGGCAATACATAGACTAAAAAAATACAAAATACTTTATCCTTTGGATGCTGGTTCTCTCGTAGTTTCTAAACCATGTCCAGATTTTAAAACTCTTTACTGGCAAAAAAAGAGATGGGGAGTGGGAGGTATTGAAAGTGAAATTATTGGTTATCTTATAATGTTATGGGGTTACATCACTCATTTTTGCATGTTGCTAACGCCTTTTCTTTTTTCTTATACTTCACTTTATTTGTGCTTTTTTAAAATATTTATTGATTACTTCTTTGTATATCCTGTTTTCAAAAAACTAAATCTAAAATTAAAGATTAAGCACTTTTTAGCTTTTGAAATATATTTCATAATTTATGTTATTATTCTTCCTTTTATAGTCTTACCAAACAGAAAAGTTGTATGGAAAGGAAGAGAATTTTAATTTTTCTAACCATTAAGAGTATATATTATGAAGCTTAAAGGATTATTTCTATTTATTATAATCGTACCTATTCAGTTATTCTCACAAAAAAAAATTGAGTTTTTTCCAGACAACTTAAATATACAACCTTTTACAGCAAATATACTTGAACCTAAACTTGGGTTTTTGTTTCATATTTCTAAAAATGAATTGAGATTAGATATAGGTAATTCCTTAGATATTTTGAAATATTCTAACGATAAAGAAATTTATTCATTTGGTGCAGATTTGTTTACATATACTCTTTTAAGAAGCGAAAAAAATTTCCACTTCCCTGTTGATGCAGTTGATTATTTATTTGGAATTAATCTTGGATACAAAAAAAATATTGGACAAAACCAAATTGGCTTAAGAGCTAGAATAAGTCATATAAGTGCGCACTTTGCAGATGGTCATTTCGATGTAAGTAAAAATCAATGGAGAGATAACTTAAATCCAAGAGTTTATAGTAGAGAATTCATTGAACTAATGCCTTTTTATTCCATTAATTCATTACGAGTATATGGAGGAATTACATATATATTTCATGTAGACCCTTCATCTATAAAAAAAGATAACTACCAATTAGGTTTCGATTATTTCTTAACTAAGTATTTTGGCAAAAATATAACACCTTTCATAGCTTATGACCTAAAAATTATTCACATAAATAAATACATTGCTAATCATTCTTTTTCTACAGGATTAAAATTTGGTGGAAAACCTCAGAGTAAAGGTTTGAGTATTTATTTAAATTATTATTCTGGTAAAAATATTCATGGAGAATATTTTGATATAAATAAAAACTATTTTGCAATTGGAATAAACTTGGATTTATAAAATGGAAGATTATTACGCAGAGGAAATAAAAGACTATTATCAACCCACTGAAAAAAAACAGTCTTACTTAGTTCACATAGCACTACTGATAATTACTTTTTTTACAACATTAATTGCTGGTTTAGAATGGACTACTGGTAGAGTTGGGCCCTACGAAGTAAAAGACCTAATTATGGGATTGCCTTACTCAATTTCAATTATTTTTGTATTATCATGCCATGAGTTTGGACATTACTTTGCAGCAAAGTACCATAAGGTAAAAGCTACTCTTCCATACTTTATCCCTTTTCCGCCTATACCGGGATTTTTCAATTTTGGAACAATGGGTGCCGTTATTAAAACAAAATCAATTACACCTAATAATAAAGCAATGTTTGACATTGGCGTTGCCGGGCCTATCGCGGGCTTTATTGCATGTATAATTGTTTTAGTGTATGGCTTTACTAATCTTCCTCCTGTTGATTACATTCTTTCAATCCACCCAGATTATTTTTCTCCAGAATATGGAAAAGACTCTATTAACCTAGAATTTGGGAGTACACTTATTTATGAGTTATTAAAATATTTATTTACAAATCCAAACGATTTTGTTCCCCCTATGTCAGAAATATATCACTACCCATATCTATGTGTTGGTTGGTTCGGTTTATTCGTCACTGCAATGAATCTTATACCAGTAGGACAACTTGACGGTGGTCATATAATCTACTCAATGTTTGGAGAAAAAGTTCATGAAGCTATAGCTTCTATATCAATGATAATCTTAATGATTCTTGGAGCAGCGGGAATTATAAGTAGCTCTTTTGGATTAAAATTAGAATTTGGTTGGAGTGGATGGTTGTTTTGGGCTCTAATTTTATATCTTATTATTAAAATAAAGCACCCACCAGTTCCTTATTTTGAAAAACTTGATAAAAAAAGGATGATACTTGGCTACATTGCTATAGGAATATTCATATTATCATTTTCTCCTACTCCATTCGTAATTTCATTTTAGTTAACTTGACAATGTTATAATGCTTTGTCTAAATTTGTTTTAAGAAATAAAGGAAAAATTATAGAAAAGATTGCTACTACAGAAAAACTAATGAAAAAAACAAAAGTTAAAGGCAAATTTTCTATGATTTTTCCTTTATTTTTTTATTCTATAAAAACCGACCTTTTATTCAACAAAATAAATTTTCTTAAAATTCTACTAATAATTACAATCATATTTATAACCTCAACAGCATGCGAAGAAATTCCAAACAATGTAATAGAACAAAAGTTAGTCAACGAAAATGTAGAAATAATTGAAGCCCCAGATAAGTTTTATTACTCTAACTCTGATTCAACCTTTATAACATCTATTAAGTTAGTTAATAAAAATCAAATTGAGAGTGTATGGATAAATGTAATTTTTTATGATGGTTCTTTAACTGCTCATCAAAAAATCTTTATGTCAGATAAAGGAGATTTTTATTTTACAGGTGATAAGGTAAAAGATGACAATATATTTTCTGCTAAAGTTTCAATGAGTAAAAAATTTCCAAGTGGGAAATATACAATTGAATATTATGTCCAAAAAAAAATATCATCTTCCTTTGTGCTATTAAAATACGCAACACATTCTTTCGATTATTTTAATTCACAAGTTAATTTTCCTCCTTTAATAACTGAAGTAATTGTTCCATCATTTGCTACATATGGACAAAGAATAACATTAATGATAAAAGTAAACGATGCCAACGGATTAAATGACATCTCTTCTGTTTATTATGAATTATACAAACCCGATGGTACTAAAGCAGAAAATAGTCAGGGAATTTCCCAATTTCCACTTTTTGATGATGGGAATAAAACTTCTAATGGCGACGAAACAGCTAATGATGGAATTTATTCAGTCTATCTTACTTTCCCATATGGTCAACCTTCTGGTGAATGGAGATTTGAATTTTATGCGAAAGACAAAGGTGGATTAATTAGCGAAAAAGCAGTTCATTATTTAACATTAAAATAGGGTTAAAATATTCTTAATGAAAAATTTATTATTGATATTTTATTTTTTCTTTATATCGTTAAATATTTTATCACAAAATCTTCCAAAAAGTTTTTTATTCCAGAATAAAGGAACTACTGATGAATTACCTGCAAGTAATTCAATAGAAAAAATATTATTTGTTGAAGACACTATTTGGATTGCAACATCAAAAGGTTTAAGTAAGTCAACTGACTATGGAAAAACATGGATAAATTTCTATAAACATAAAGATTTTGGTGAAGATGGAATTTCTGCAATAGGGTATAACAATGGAACTATTTGGGCAGCTACATGGAAAATGCAAAATATTGCTGGAACAGACATACCAACAGGAACAGGATTACATTATTCTACTGATTTTGGGAAAACATGGACAAATATTAAACAGCCAGTCGATGACCCTGGAGATTCAATAATTATTTATGGAATTAATAAAATTCGCGCGCTACCTGTTACTGTTCCACAACAAAATTTTGTTTATGATATTGCTTTCACAAAAAATACAATTTGGATTGTTTGTTTTGCAGGAGGACTAAGAAAATCTACAGATATGGGAAAAACCTGGCAACGCGTTGTTCTTCCACCAGATAATCTTGATTCAATTAAACCAACAGATACATTAAAATTTTCTCTTCAACCTGTAGCAGGAAAATTTGGAAAAGAATCTCACTTAAACCATCGAGCATTTTCGTTATTAACAATAGGTGACTCAACTATTTATGTAGGAACCGCTGGAGGTATCAACAAAAGTACAGATGGTGGCTTAAGTTGGACTAAGTTTAATCATACAAATCAATTAAATCCTATCAGTGGTAACTTTATTCTTTCTTTAGCACACAACAAGTTCGATAACTCAATATGGGCAGCTACTTGGAAAGCAGAAGGCAATACTGAATATTATGCATTAAGTTCCACTAATGATGGTGGAAAATCATGGAAGACCTATCTTGTAAACGAAAAAATACTTGACATAGATTTCAAGTACTATGGTGAAAATGGGAATTATACACATTCAGATATCTTCGCTGCGGGTGAAGGCGGTTTATTCCGCTCAAATAATTATGGAAAAACGTGGATTGCTACTCAAGAAATTGTTGATAGCAAAACAAACATCTCAATAAATATAAAAACACAAAGATACAGAGCTATTAAAGTCAAACAAAGAAATGACTCTACTGATATATGGATTGGAACACTTGATGGCTTAGTAAAATTTTCCGACATCAACAATAATTGGGATGGAAGGTGGAAAGTTTTTCTTTCTTCAAAAAGATTAAATAATACTAATGAATCATATGCGTTCCCTAATCCATTTTCACCAGACAACGAGGTTGTAAGAATAAAATATAAAATTGAAAAGAGCTCCAGTGTTACTATTAGAATTTTTGATTTTGGAATGAACTTAGTGAGAACCATCATTCAAAATGCAAACAGAAATATAGCTGGCGAGCAAATAGAATTCTGGGATGGAAGAGATGAAAATGGGAAAATAGTTCCTAATGGAGTATACTTTTATAGAATCGATATAGACTCAAACGAACCTATGTTTGGCAAAATAATTGTTTTAATGTAAAACAAATACGGAATCATTTTGAAAAAATTAATTCTAATATCGTTATTATTTACGTCTCCTATTATTTCACAAACAAATTTTTCCCCAATTAATAGCATGCCTGGCTCGTTTAGCAGAATGGGCTTTGGTGCAAGAGGTATAGGGATGGGGAATGCTATCTCAGCTGTTAGTGATGGAAATCTTGTTTCATATTATAATCCTGCTCTTTCAGCTTTCCAAGAAAACAATTTATTCCATACTTCCTATTCATTTTTATCCTTAGATAGAACTCTAAGTTTTATTAATTACACTAGGAAATTTGAGTTCAAGAGAGAATCTTATGAAAAACAAAAAGCATCGATTGCTGGCATAAGTACTGGACTAATTTTAGCAGGGGTGTCAAATATTGATTTACGTGATAATGAAGGAGAGATTTTTGATAACATTTCCACAATGGAATCCCAATTTTTTATATCACTTTCAAACCGATTTTCAGAAAAATTTGCCTTAGGTATTGCATTTAAATTTTATTATTACAAGTTATACAAAGAAATTACAACAACAAGCTTAGGTATAGATATTGGAGTTCTGTATTCATTTAATAAAAATTTTAATCTCTCTTTTGTAATAGTTGATTTAAATAGTGCCTATAAATGGGATACTGGAAGTATATATGGACAAAATGGGAATACTACTACTAATAAATTTCCACTTCTAAAAAAAATAGGGCTTGCTTACAAATTAACCAATCCAAATATAATTACTGCTATTGAACTTGAAAGCAGCAATGCTAAAACTAATTATTTAAGAAGCGGAATAGAATATAATATTTATCAGAATTTATTTATACGTTGTGGCTTAGACAGATTTAATTTATCTGATACAGAAACACCTATACGACCTTCTTTTGGTTTTTCTTATTTTTATAAAATAAATTCTAGCAAAGTTGGTATTGACTATGCTTTTGTAATAGAACCTTACTCTATTAACAATCAGCATATAATTGGATTAAACATTAACTTTTAGCCAATATGAAAAAAATATTTTTCTTAGCTTTATTTACCTGCTTAGTCGCTAATGCACAAAATATCAGAACTGGATTATCTTTCTTGAAACTTGGTGCAGGTGCGAGAAATATTTCTACAGGAGATTTTGGAATTATTTCATCAGATGATTTAAACAACGGATTTTATAATCCATCTGTAATAGCATTTAATCCAAAAACACAATTATCATTTACCCATAACAATTTATTCTATGATTTAAACTCAGAGCTATTAGCAGGCAGTATTAAACTATTCAACATTCCTTTTTTAATAGGAATCAATACTACAACAATCACAAACATTGAAATAAGAACAAAACCAGGCAAAGCTGAATCCAAGTTCGACGCTCATTACTTTTATGGATATGTTTCTACTGCGTACGAAATATTTAATAATTTATCAGCAGGTGCTTCAATAAAGTATATTTATGAAAATCTCTTTTCCGATGATGCTACTGGATTTGGCTTTGACTTTGGAGTTAGTTATAAAAATATTATTAAGAACTTAAATGCAGGAATTTCTTTAAGAAACATTGGTTCTATGAAACAATTGCGAAGCGAACCCACAAAAATGCCTAAAGACTTTAGAGCGGGAGTAAATTATAATTACAAGATTGATAAATACAAATTAAATATAAACACACTAGCAGGCTTTCAAAACTATATAGATGACAAATCTTCACATTTTCACTTTGGACTAGAAGTTTACTTTTACAATTTATTTGCTTTAAGAGGTGGATATATTACTGGTTATGATTCAAAAAATATTACAGCAGGTTTTGGAGTTGTTTACAAAGGAATTAATTTAGATTATGCTTATGTCCCCTATAAATTTTCTTTAGGAGATTCACATATTCTAACTTTCACATACACATTTAATTAATAACTCAAATTAACATGGAAATAATAAAGTATACTGAAGAGTGGAAAGAAAAGTGGGACAAATTTGTTCTTGAATCAAATAATGGTACAATGTTTCATCTTCAAAGATTTCTAGATTATCATACACCAGGCAAATTTAAATTTAACCACCTCATATTTCTTGAAAAAGGAAATATAGTAGCAGTATTACCAGGCTCGCTTAACGAAGATGGATTATTTGAATCACCCGTTGGTGCAAGCTATGGCTCTATAGTAACAAAAGACATTACTTTTGCTAAAGCAATGGAGATTGTTTCCACTCTACTTGATTATGGTAGAAAAAATGGAATTAAAGAATTTATGTTAACAGCTGCTCCAATGATATATGAACAATATCCAAACCAAAGCCTCGACTTTGCTATGCTATGGCAAGGATTCAAGTACAAAATTCATTATATTTCAAGTGCAATTAAACTAGACAAAGACAGGGATATTTTAGAAAGATTTTCTCCTACTGTAAGAAGAAATATTAGGAAAACATTTAGAGATTTTAAGCTACGCGTTGAAGTAAATGAGCGTTATGATGAATTTTATCCAATTCTTCTTAAAAACAAAGCTCGTCATAATGTAAAACCAACTCACTCATACGAAGATTTACTACGCCTGAAAGAATTATTGCCAGATAGGTTAAAACTATTCATGGTATACTATAATGATACACCAATCGCAGGTTCTTTAATGTTTTACCCGAATAAATATGTTGCTCTTTGCTTTTATAATATGCTTCTATATGAGTATGCACAATATAAACCTATACAACGTGTTATGTATGAAGTAGTAAAAGACTCTACCGAAAGAGGTTTTCGCTATGTAGATATTGGTGTTTCTCAAGATACTAAAGCAGAAAATCCAATGACCCCAAGCATGAGTTTAATTGAATTTAAGGAAAAATTTGACGCAAAAACTATAATGAGGAATACACTTTATATTAAACTTTAATCTACATGCAAACAAACAAAAAAATCTGTATTGCTTTTCTTGGAAATGCCCTTAATGATTCCAGAATTACAAATCTAACAAAATCTTTAAAAGAAGACGGATGCCAAGTTTCTGTAATCTCTTTTGATTGGTTTATAAAAAAACAAAATATTATTAATAATGAAGTAAAAGTTTACAAACTAAACAAAAGTAAATTTTCATTCTTTTTTTATCTTCGTTTCGCAATAATTTTAATTAGAGATCTTTTAAAACAAAAATCTGATATTTTCTTTGCAGAAGATTTTTATACTCTTCCATTTGTAACTACAATAGCAAAATTAAAAAAAGCTAAAGTATATTATAACAGCAGAGAACTTTATGCCTATTTAGGTGGATTACGTAATAGACCCATATTGCAAGCAATAATAAGAACAATTGAAAAATTTTTTATTAAAAAAGTTGATTTAGTCTTAACTACAGGAAAAATGGATTCAAAATTTTTAGAATCTTATTATAAGATTAATAACACACTTGTTATTAGAAACATTCCACTATATCAATCTCCCAAAGAAAAAGTTGATTTTAGAAAAAAATACAATCTACCTCAAAATTCACTTATACTTTTATATCAAGGAGTATTACTTGAGGGGCGAGGAATTTCACTTATAATTAAGTCCCTAAAAGAAATTGAACAAGCTTACTTAATTATTATTGGCGAAGGAGAACAAAAAAGAAATTTTGAAAAATTAGTCGAAGAAATAGCGGTGGAAGAAAGAGTAATTTTTGCAGGAGCATATGAACATACAGAATTAATAAATTACACAGCCGGAGCAGATATTGGATTAGCTTTAATAGAAAATATTAGTATTAGTTACTATCATGCCCTACCTAATAAACTTTTTGAATATATAATGGCAGGACTCCCTGTAATTGTAAGTAATTTACCTCAAATGAAAGAAATAGTAGAATTTTACAAAGTTGGAGAAGTAGTAGATATTGAAAAAGGAGAATCAATTGTCCCTGTAATTAAAAAATGGCAAAATAACAAAGAACTCTTAAATTTTTACAAAAAAAATTGTCTATCTGCAGCCAAAGAGTTAAACTGGCAAGAAGAATACAAAAGAGTAAAAAGTAAATTATTAAATTAAATGAGAAAGCAAAAAAGAATATTAATTGTAAGACCCGATAGAATTGGCGACGTAGTTTTATCAACACCTATCCCTCGAGAAATTAAAGTTACTTTTCCTAATTCTTTTGTAGCAGTAATGCTAAAGAAATATACAAGCGATATCTATTACAACAATCCTTTTGTTGATAAAATTCTTCTTATTGACGATTACGATGATGGCTCAATAGAAGCTTTCTGGAAAAAAGTTGATGAAATAAGAAGTTATAAATTTACTCATGCTTTAATGCTTCTCCCTAACGAAAGAATAAACTACATGTTGTTTTTTGCAGGTATTCCGTATAGAGTTGGTGTTGGTCACAAACTTTTTCAATTCATTACACTCACACGCTATGTATCACGGAACAAATACAAACCATTAAGACACGAAGCAGATTATTGCATGGACTTAGCAAGAAAAATTGGTGTAAACAGTAATAATATTACTCCAGAAATCTTTTTATCTGAAGAAGAAAAGAAAATTGTAGTAGAATTGAGAAAGGATTATTTAAGAGAGAAAAAATTCTTAGTGGGAATTAATTCAACTAGCGGAAATTCTGCTCCTAATTGGTCATCATCAAGTTATAAAAAACTTATCGAAAAATTAATACAGGAATACGATTTACAGATTTTATTAACAGATAATCATCCTCCAAGAGAATTACTAAATATAGAAAAAGTAATATATCCTAACATAGGTAAAACCTTAAGACAATCAATTATTAATTTTGCAACTCTAGATGTTTTATTCTCTGCAAGTACAGGCCCAATGCACATTTGTGCTGCATTAAAAATAAAAACTGTTTCGATGTTTTGTCCTTTGACTGCTTGTTCACCCAAACTTTGGGGACCGTTAGGAAATATAAATTCTATTTTACTCCCTAAAGAATCATATTGTAGCAAATTATGTAGTGGGAATCCAAAAACATGTACATTTGAAGGGGAAGATGGAATTAGTGTCGAAAATGTATTTAATGCCATTTTGTATATACTTAAAAACTGAAAACTTAGAAAAAGCTGTCTTAATTTTTAAGACAGCTATATATTTATTAGCAACCTTCTCTTTTTTTCTTAGGTATTGATTTGATACTACCTGCTGGTGGTGGTGAAACTTTAGGCACTGTTGGGGACTGAATTTTATAAATTTCAGATGAAGAGGCTCCAGAAACAACTTGTGGTATACCTCCAAAATAAAAACTAATCTGCTTTATCTTCTCAAATTCTTCTTTTTCTTTTTGAGATGCATTTTCTACTAACCTTGGAAATAAAATTTTTTCTTTCCATTCATTAATTCCACCTTTCAAAATATAAACATATTTATAATTTGCACTTTTAAGTATAAACCACGCTTGTGCAGAAGTAATATCATCGAGCCCAAATAAAATTATCTTTTCATTTCTCATTAAACCAGAATCAAGAATATTTTCAAGCTTAATATTTATTGCATTTGGTATTGAATATTCATTAAAAGATTTTTCATCACGTAAGTCTACAAGTACATAATCAGCTTTCCCTTCAATTATCCATTCTGCTAATTGTATAACTGAAATTTTATCTTGATTTCTTACAGTAGATAATGCTAATTCCTTAGCATTAACATTAATTTTATAACTGCTAGTATTACCAATAAACAAAGCAATTATTCCAAGAACTAAAGCAAATAAAGCTAATCTTTTATTAATTGATAATTTTTCAATGGGACATTTCATTGTTTATCTCCTTGTAATTTTTTTGTCATAACTTTTTCTCCCCATTCTGCCAAAGCAAAAGCTCCAAGAGCCATTAGTACCACTAAAAACACTACCATACCGTGAGATAACCCTAAAAATTTGGGTAATGTAACTTTCCCTAAATGTGAAGAATTATAAAAGTTTTCTATTAAAGGAAACATTTCTCCAAAAACAAATACTCCAAAAAACATACCGGCTAAATAGACCATTCCATCATATCTACCCGTTGAAGCCGAAACAATAGAAGTTCCAGGACAATAACCACCAATAACAAAGCCAATGCCTAAAATTAGACCTCCCAGAATTTGAGGTATTAAATAAGTATCGGATACATAAACTAATGATAAATCAAGCCAACCAAACCACGAGAAATAAAAAAGACCAATCATAGCTGTTACAATAGCAGTAAACATAACTTTCAAAACCCGCATATTATAGAAATAAAATTGTGCTGCAAGAATTCTTGCGTTTCCAAAACCACCGCGTTCCAAAGCAAAGCCGAATGCAATTCCTATTATGAACGCAACAACTAAACTAAAATCGAAGGAAAAGTAATCAAATTTATAATATGGCATCATAACCATTGCCTCCTTAAAAAGTAAGCAGTTAAATAACCACCGGCAAAAACAGCAAACATAAAGGCCCAACTACCTAAACTAAGCAAAGCACCTCCTGTTAAAGCCTGCCCGCTTGTACATCCTCTTGCTAATTTTGCTCCAAATCCCATTATTGCACCTCCAACAAATGCATATATCAATCTCATTTTGCTTGAAATATTTGGACCTTTTTCAATAGTTCTTTTAGTACGGTGAGCTAATGTCCCAGACAAAAACCCACCTACTGCAACTCCTATAACTTCAAAGACAAGCCAGTCTTTCAATGGGCTTGTTGTACCATCAGAAAAATATTCTTTATAAAAATTATTTTTTGCCGCATGTTCAGGTGCCACCTTAGAAACTGTAACTGCTACAATTGTAGATGCTGCCCCTGAAGCTCCTAAGCCCCTGCCCATTATAACAAAAGCAGCTAGTAAAACTAAACCAAGTCCTAATCCTACAAGATAAGGATTAGAATATGGTTTCGGTTGAAAAGTTTTTTCTTCAACGATGGTTTCTTTCTTTGAAAATATTCCAGTTAAAGTAGTCATAATAACTTCTCCCAAATATTAAACATTATTTAAAATGAGCATTAATGTAATGACTATATTGGCCTGCATAAACAATTATAAATCTTAAAATCAGTCCTCCTATAATTACTAATATTGGAGCAATAGGATTATGTTTAATCTTTTTGTTAACTGCTAAAAGTTGAATTATTAATGGCAAAATTATTCCAGTACCTATTACAAAAGTCCAAAACTGAGGTGCATATTCTCCAGTAATTAAAAGTCTCGCAGCATTCATATGAACAGCAGAGGAGGTAGACAATCCTATCAAAAAAAGCATAATTACAAAAAGTTCTATGACAAGAAAACCATTATCAGCTTTGGCAAGAAGTTCTTTTTCATACTGACTTTTAGAAATCATATGAACAAATGCAGCAGCAGTAGATAAGCCTGATACTAAAAATAAAACTGCTAGCATAGAACTATTCCACAACGGACGAGCCCCCATTGTACTTAATAAAATACCAGTGTAAATCCCAAGTGCACTTCCTATAAGCATATTAGTAATTCCAATATTTTGAATTAATTTTGGATGTTCGTTGATATATGAAGTAATCAAATTTAATTTAGGAAATCTTCTCACAATAATCTCTGGAGGATTAATTAAAAAATTTACAATAATTACTGGATAGACTAAAACTAAAATCCATGCGCCCCATGACATTGGTGAAGAAATTCTAAAAGTAGTATAAAGACGCCAAAAGTAAAATTTATGCTCGAGGTCGAGGAATAATGCAAACATTCCAATACTTAGAAATGCTACACCAATTAAAGGAATAGTAAAACATGAACATGTAGTATCTTTATATCTCTTACTAAACAAAAAATATCCCGATATAATCATCATTCCCGCTACCATTCCACCAAGGAATAGATAAATTGGGATTTCCCACCCCCACACATGAACAAAAGGATCTATATGCGGATTATGCCTTGTTGTTGTTATTTCTTGCAGCATTTCGTCCTCACAAAATTTTATATTAAATAAAATATTCTTGGTGAAGTTCCAGCTTCAGGTAAAAGAACATGATATTTTCTCGAAGCAAGCAACTTACTAACTTCACTATTAGGGTCATCCAAGTCACCAAAATACATACAATGTGTTGGGCATACTGAAACACAAGCTGGTAATTCACCCTTCTCAACTCTATGAATACAAAAAGTACACTTATCTGCGTATCCGTCTGGATGAATAAATCGTGCATCATACGGGCACGCAGCAATACAAGCTTTACATCCAATACAGACTTCGTGATCAACCAGAACTACCTTTCCTATTTCATGCACATGACTTGCACCAGTTGGACAACATGAAACACAAGGTGTATTATCACAATGATTACATCTTTGAGATTGAATCTCTAAATTTATATAGGGAAATTTTCCATTTGCTACCTGAACAATCCAATCACGGTTATAACCTTCTGGAACATTATTTTCTGTTTTGCATGCTACTACACAATCCATGCATCCTACACATTTTTTTGTATCTATTACCATTCCATATCTTGCCATATTACACCTCAAGTTCAAATGTTACAAAATTTACATTCATACCTGTGCCCCCCATTATTGGATCAATTTCATACTTAGTAATTAATTGAGAATCGCTTGCTCCTTTTTGATAAGCTCTTTTAAGCATTTTTGAATTATGACCAAAGCCATGAACAAGATAAACACAATCAGGACGAATTCTTTCCGTTGCTTTTACCTTTATTTTATTACTTACTATTCCATCTTGATTTTTTAGACGAATATACTGACCTGTCTTTATTCCCCACTTTTGAGCAATATCGTAATTTATCCATACTTCATTTTCATCCATCATATCCATAAGAATAGGATTTGATTGTGTCCTGGAAAACGAGTGAACAGGTGCTCTACCAAAGAGTAACCTATAATATCCTGCTGGTGGTTCTTGAGGTCTTTTATACCTCGGTACTGGATCAAACCCTGCTTGTAAAAGTTGGGTTGAATAAAATTCAATTTTTCCAGAGGGAGTTGCAAATTCTGGCTCTATTCCTTCTTCAATATAAATAGGTTGTTTTTGGCCTTTAATTATTCCTTTTTGTTTGAGTTCTTCTAAGCTTAAACCAGCGGCTTTTAATCTATAATCAAGGTATTCTTCAATATGATTCCATGGAAAATATTGCCCAAGTCCTAACTTTTCAGCTAACTTTTTTGCAATCCACCAATTTGGCTTCTGGTCAGCAGGAGGATCTACAACAGGTTGCCTAATCCCAACGAAAGGCTCCTTAAAAGCAGATGTATGAAGTTCATCGTATCTTTCAAGATAAACAGTTTCAGGCAAAACAACATCGGCCCAGCCAGCAATTTCACTTGGGATAACATCAATTACCACAAGCAAATCTAAATTCTGAATAGCCTTTATGGTTTCCTCCTCATTCGGCAAAGCATGAATTAAATTTGTTGCATATACAAACCAACCTTTAATTGGATAAGGTTTACCAGTAATTGTTGCTTCTCTAATGCCATTTGTAATTTCTTCCGAAGCAAAAGGATATTTATTGTTTGGATTATCTAATTTTTCTTTTGTTGGTGTTGGATAAGGTGGATATGGATAAGGAGGCAAAGAATAACTTACAGGGAAGAAAAACCCACCTTTACGTCCCCAGCTCCCCAATAATGCGTTTAGTAATGCTATTGCACGACTTCTTTGGGTATCATCGCCATACCATGTTGCATGCCTTCCAGGATGAATTATAGTGGCTGGCTTGTTTTTTGCCATTTCTCTGGCAGTAATTCGTATCAAGTCAGGTTTAATTCCAGTTTCAGGATATGCCCATTCTGGAGTATATTGAGAAATTTCGACAGAAAATTGTTCAAAACCAAAACCATATTTTCTAACATAGTTTTCGTCGTAAAGTTTTTCAGATACAATAACATTCATCCAGGCAAGTAGTAGAGCAATATCTGTACCCGGTTTAATAGGTAAATAATACTTAGCTTTTGAAGCAGCAATTGAAAAACGTGGATCAACTACTATAATTGTAGCATCATTTTCGATTGCATGTGCAAATTCTTGGACTTGTGAATTATGCATATTCTCACCCAGGTGCGATCCAATCAATACAAGACACTTAGTGTTTTCTATATCTGTTCTTTCAGGCGAACCAACATTTTCTCCAAAGGTTAATTCAAATCCAACATCTCTTGGACCTCTACATTGTGCAAATGAAGGAGCAGCAAAATTCACAGCTCCATAGGCTTTTAGCATATGTTTAATAAAATTTCCTCCTATTCCATGAGAAAATGATGCTACAGATTCTGGACCATAAATCTCTTTAATTTTTTTCATTTTGTTTGCAATAAAGTCAAGTGCTTCATCCCAAGTTACTTCCCTCCAAACTTCTTCACCTCTTTTACGAGTTCTTATTAAAGGAGCTCTTAATCTATCGGGGTCAAAATGAGCACCTATTCCACCTGTACCTCTCGGGCATAATCTCCCCCTACTCAATGGGTCATCAGGATTTCCCTCTATTTTCCACAATATTCCATCTTTTACATAGGCAATTGCACCACATTTCCAAAAACATATATCACAATATGTAGGAATTTTTTTAATGCCTTTAATACTTTTCTCTTCAAGCTTTTTAGCCCCTTTTACAATTGGTCCTAATGCAGTTGAAGCAGTTGCTGCTCCAACTGTAAACCCAGTTATCTTCAAAAATTTTCTTCTTGATATCGAATTCATTTTTACCTCGAAATGGACTTTATTAATTCTTTAATTTCATTACACTGAGTATATTTCTGATAAACATCACAATCACGACAATTTCTCTTTTCGCATATTGTTTTAGGGTGTTCATAATTCCAACATGGTCCAGTATGTTCATTATAAGCTTTACAATTTTTTCGATCTTTATGCGAACAATTCATTACGCTCCAGCAAGGGATCAAAGAATAAATTGTCTTAATCCCATTAATACTTATTTTTGATTCATTAATTGCTTTTCTTATACATTCAATTCTTTCAAGGTCAGCTTTGGAATATAGTCTTTGATTTGATTCCTTTTTAAAAGGAATAATTAATCCTTCTCTTTCATACATTCTTAAAGTATGAACCGAAATATTCAACAACTTGGCTGCAGTGCTAATCGGAAATAATGGTTCTTTATTGTCAATATTTTCTAACATTTATTTATGCAATAATTGTTGATATTTATAAATATCAACTTTTTTGCCATAGATAAATCTTCTTTATAAACTAAAAAAAGTCATAAAAAAGGAAAGATTTTCAAATTCAAGAAAAAAATTAATTGGTGTATTATTGATAGGAATTAGAGGAGTTTGTATCTAATTAAATAATAGAACTAAGATTTATAAATCTATCCGAATACTTAAATCAAAAAGATTAGAATTTTTATACCAATTTTTCTTTAACGTATTGATAGTCATCTAGTGTATTTATATTAAAAAATAAATCATTGAAATAAAATTTTTCCTTCTCCACATCAACTATTTCCGCACCAACTCTTTCTAAAAAATTTTCTATGTTAAAACAAAAAGGCTTTTTCTTTTCATAAATCTTCTTTGCAATGAAATTTGCATTTAATACTTCTTCAGTAATAGGCAAAATATTTTTAGAATAAATTCCAATGGTAAAATGAATAATTCCTCTTGCTTTTGGAACTATAATTAACTCATCTGTTTTAATGTTTAGCAAATGATTTATTAAACTGCAAGTTACAAAAGGAGTGTCACATGAAATAGTAAAAATCTTATCTATTGAAAAATTTTTTAATGTTGCATGAATAGCAGATAAGGTACCAAACCCTGGATAAAAACTTTTTATTTTTTGTATAGGTAAAAAATCATAGTTTTCTGGTGTTTCAGTGCAAATTATAATATTATCAAAAATACAGTTAACACGCTCATAAATAATTTCTATTAATGTTTTATTATCAAACTTCAATAATGATTTATCAGTATCCAAATTTTCAAGTTTTGTACCAGGCAATATTACACATGCTATTGAATACATAAACAGCTAACTCCCAATACAAAATAAAATAATTTGCATCGAAAATAAGGTTATTCTAAGTTGTGACACAAATCTTAATAAAATTTAAGCTGCTGAAATCTCATCATATTGATTTTTCTTTTTATAAATTAAAGTAACAATAATTCCTAAAATAATAGATTGTAAAAACCATATATAAACCATTAAAAAGTAAGGTAATAAGGCTATGGATAAATGATATACTGATAATACGCAGATGGATACAAAATAAATATACCAATGTAAATTTTATATCTTTACCTCAAATCCTCACCAACCTTTGCTTTCGTAGGCTTCGATAAAAATAAAGACAAAGAAAAATGACCTAATAATATCAACTACTCAAGCAATTCACATTTTACTTTACAACTATTCAATAGTTCTAAAAGCTCTTGTAATCTTTTTCCTTTGATAAGTGGAAACTAAAATAACATTATAAATCAACAAATTTGTTAATTCAAAAAAATAAACAACTACAAAAGCAATTATCAATCTTTACATACATATTTTCTAATATTTTTACTTTTCAATTATTATATAAGAAGTATGTGAGGAAAATAATCTTTGCCAATTAATATTTAATTACATTTTTGTGTAATGGTAATTACTGAAAAGAATAAGTTTTTACAATTCTAAATTCAGCATTTGTATTCAATACATTTTCCCATTCAGACTTTTTTATTTGTTCTATTAGATAAGAAATTTCATTACTATCTATGTCACTTTTCAATATTTTGTATTTCTTTACTTTGCCATTAGAATCAATTATTAATTCTAAAGTAATTTGACCTTTGATTTTATTTTTATTTACTGGGATTACTTCTACTATTTGCTGAGGTAAGTAATAAAAACCAGAATTCTCAAGCTTATTTGAATTCTCATTAACAGTATTAGTAGATATTTGTTCAGAATTCAAGCCAACATAATTTTCATTTAATAAAACATCCGGTAAAATAACAGGCTCGTCAATATTTAGATTTTCAGTAACTAATTTAGTATCGACTTTAGGAAGTAATGAATTTGAAAATTTAGTTGCAGGTATATCTATCAAAGTAATAACAGGTTCTTCAAAATAAACTAATTGCTTATTCTTTATATTTAATTTTGGGATAAAAAGAAAGAAAATTATAATAAGTAATAAGCTAATAGAAAAGCTTATTTTGATATTTCTTTTATAAAATTGTTTTTCTCTTTTATAATTCATAAGTATTCAATTCAAGATAAATTTAGATACTCTTTCCAAATTTTGTATAATTCATAAGTAGCTCTCACATCATCACCGCAGTATATAGCAATATCTTTAATCCTTCCAGCCTTATATAATTCTTTAACTTCCATACCAGTAATTCCTTTTGATTTAGGAGATTCTATACCAAAAGCATGACAGTAAAAGTCAAGGTTAAATTTTTTTGTAATACCGTAGAAGGTAAATTGTTCTAACAAATCGATATGAGATGTTGAGTCATATCTATTTTTAAGTAAATTTTTTGTTGGTCTTATTTTTAATAAAGCAGAACGCAACATAATAAATGGTATATCAAAATTTCTTCCGTTAAAAGTAATAACAGTGTCAACTTTACTTACACAATCCCAAAAAAATTTTATCATTTCTACTTCTGGCAATGGCTTGTATTTAGTCTTTTTCTCATCAGAAACCCATTCATCACTTTCACTACTTTCAAATAATACCACAGTATTTTCAGTTTCAGTATTCAATAATCCAATTGCTATTATCTTAGCAGTAAAAGGATAAAGACTTAAATAACGTTTTACATCTTCTATTTTTTCTACCTTTTTTACTTCATCTTTCTCCTGTTCAGCATATCGAAGAAGAAATTCTTGTTGTGATTCAGAGAGAGTCTCAAATTCATAGCCTATTGTCTCAATATCGAATACTAGTCCCATAGTTCCCCCCTTAGGTTTTAGTTAATCTAAAAAAATTTTTCTTATATATAAACAAAAAATTTATTGAACATAAAAATTTTTATATTGAATAAAAATTTCTAAAATTAAATACGAAATAATTTGAGTATTGGTTTGAAAAACACAAATCGAGCACTTTTTATAGATCTTTTAAAAGGATTAGCACTACTTGTGATGATTGAAGTGCATGTTGTAAATTCTTTCTTACTACCTTCAATTAAATCTCAAAAATGGTTCGAGATATTAAATTACATAAATGGTCTTGTTGCTCCTACATTTACTTTCACATCAGGCATGGTTTTTATCCTTTCTTTGCAAAAAGGTTTAGATGAACTTAGAAAATTTGGGAAAAAATTCTGGAAAAAAATCGGTAGAATTACTTTAATATTTTTAGCAGGATACTCTTTACATGCAAGTTACCTTTCGCTAAAAAAAATTTCTAATCCAGATTATCCACACATGATTAAAGAATTTCTACGCGTTGATATATTACAATGCATTGCCGTTGGTCTATTGTTATTGCTATTATTAAGAATATCAATTAAGTCAAACAAAATTTATTATTCAACAATTTTAATTCTCGATTTTTTTGTACTAGCATATTCCCCGATTGCTTGGGAAACAGATTACACTAAAATTTTCCCACTTGGAATTGCAAATTATTTCAACAGAATGCATGGCTCGTTGTTCCCACTTTTCCCATGGCTTGCTTTTATTTTTAGTGGTGCACTAATAGGAAAATATTATATAGAATATAAAAACAAAAACGAAGAAAAAATTTTCATAAAAAACTTAATAATAATGGGAATAATTTTTTTTGTTATTAGTGTTTTATTCTTAAATTTTTTATTCCCTCAGTCGTGGGTAAACGTAAAACCAAATTATTTTTTCTTTACACAAAGACTTGGAATAATTTTTGTGCTACTAGGATTAAGCTGGATGTATTTATCTAACCTAAAAAATTATCAAACATTTATTATTGACATTAGCAGAGAATCATTACTTGTTTATTGGCTACATATAAAATTACTATATCTTAGAATTTGGGAAGGAAATAGTTTAGTTAGTTTATACGGTTCTAAACTAAATCTTTTAGAATGTCTTTTAACAACTATTTTATTAGCCATCTTAATGATAATAACTGCTAAAGCTTGGGGTTACCTAAAAGTAAAATATCCTAATTTAATTTCAAAATTAGTATTCACATTTGTTACAGTTACTACAATAATATTTTTTATATACTAATAAGTTGAACATCAAATATTTGAGCTATTACATTTTATAACTATTAGACTGAATTTATTCTGTTAATATATCTTCAATAATCTTACACGCTTTTTCAATTTCTTGCATAGTAACATCCATATGAGTTACAGCTCTTATTACTCCAACCTTACCAGTTCCTAAAAGCAATCCTCTATCTTTACATTTTAAGATAAAATCTTCAGCTTTCATATTTACTAAAGAAAACATTACAATATTAGTTTGAACTAGTTCTAAGTCAATATTAACAGTTTTTAATTGAGATAAATTATAAGCTAATAATTTTGCTTTTTGATGATCTTCTTTAAGTCGCTCAATATTATTCTTGAGAGCATAAAGACCAGCAGCTGCAATTATTCCCACTTGACGCATTCCACCACCCCAAGCTTTTCTAACACGATATGCTTCTTTTATAAACTCTTTTGAACCTGCTATAATAGAACCAATCGGAGCACCCAAACCTTTTGAAAGACAACAAGATACCGAATCAAAATAAGAAGCATACTTTGCTGGTGAAATTCCTGTTTCTACGTATGCATTCCATATTCTTGCGCCATCAAGATGCATAAATAAATTATATTTTTTTGCTAGTCTAAAAATTTCCTGAATATTTTCTACAGGATTAATAGTTCCTCCTGCTCTGTTATGAGTGTTTTCAATCTCAATTACTCTTGTTCGAGCCATATAATAAGCACTTGATGGTCTTATAAGTGGTTCTATTTGAGTTGCCGTAAAAATTCCTTTTTTGTCCCCCTCAACCAAACTTAATTGCAATCCACTAAGCATTGCAGGAGAACCTGATTCGTACTGAAAAATATGAGCATCTTTTTCACAAATAACTTCATCTCCAGGACTTGTTAGAACATTCAAACAAATTTGATTTCCCATTACACCACTTGGGACAAAAAGAGCAGCTTCTTTGCCAAGTAATTCTGCAGCATATTCTTCCAATTCATTTGCTGTGGGGTCTTCTTTGTAAACATCATCTCCTACTTCGGCTTCATACATTGCTTTTCTCATACCTTCCGATGGCTTTGTAACAGTATCACTCCTTAGATCAATAAATTTCTTCATTTTATATCCTACGTTTTAATAAGTTTTTATAAGGATAAAGAATTAAAACCATTAATGAAACAAAAGAAGTCAATATAGGAACTATTAATGGATATTTTGAAAAAAATGTTATTTCATTTCTTAATTCTGCATAGCCTACCAAAACATTTTTGGTAAAAAGATTTGTTTGAATAATAGTTCTTCCTAAAGGATCGATAATGCAACTTATTCCACCATTTGCTGCTCTAACAATTGTTCTTCTGTTCTCAACAGCACGCAATGCTGCAAATTCCTTATGTTGAAAAGGTCCGCTTGAATATCCATACCAACTATCATTAGTAACAACAACCAAAAGTTGAGCTCCATTTTTAACAAAATTTGCTACAAAATCAGGGTAAATTGATTCAAAACAAATTACACCTGCAGCTTTGAAATTTAGTAAATCAAAAAGTATCTGTTCTTTTCCTACATTCCAACTTGAGATTCCAACTTGCCATTTAATTAAATCCCCAAGAAATGGAAGCTGTTCGACAAAAGGAACTTTTTCACCAAAGGGAACTAATTTTATTTTAGCATATTTTTGTACTCGATTTGAAAAAGGGCTGAAAAGTAATATAGAATTATAAGATGTATATGCAACATCACTATTTTTTATTTTCTTTGCATCAGGTGGAACTTGTGATAAATCGAAATAAAAAGTAGCATCAGGCATACCAGTCATCAAAAAAACATTGTTCGAATCAACAAATTTATGTATTCTATCAACTTCACCATCATAATTACCAGATAACAAGTAAACTGGTAATGCAGATTCTGGCCAAACAATTAATTTAGCTCTATCATTAACAGCATTCTGAGAAAGTTCCAAGTAAACATTTAATAACTCATCTAAATTTTTTGCTTCCCACTTATCCCATGGATTCAAATTAGGTTGAACTAATCCTACTTTAATTCTTTTTTGAGAATGTTCGTATGTAAACGTTTTATATATCCCATATATTACTGGAAAAATAAAAAGCAATACTGCAACTAAAAGATAAACTAGTTTTTTTTGCCCTCTATAATACTCGCTAAGGAATTTATAAAGAAAAATATTGATGTATAAAATTAATAGCGAAATACCATAAGCACCAATAATATCTGCTATTTGAATATACCAATTAAAGTATGAAAGAGAATTTGCCAAAGTAAGCCAAGGAAATCTTAAATCTGTTAAACTATAAGCATACTCAAATGCAACCCAAAAAAAGGGCAATAGGAATAAAGCAATGTTCTTATTAAAGATTCTTTTACAAAAATAATATAATGTTGATGGTATCAAAAAAATTGCAGGATTGACAAACATTAAAAGAGCTCCAGATATCATTAAAAATGGATCGGCCTCTTTTGTCCAGCTACCTACCCAATAGAGAGTAATTATTGTAAAGAAGAAAATTGTGAAATATGTAAATCTACTAATTGAACTTAGGTTATCTTTTTTTTCTATTACAATCAAATAGGGAATTAATGAAAAAAAAATTAATACTGGAAATGGAAAAGGCGGAAAAGATATTCCAAGCAATACTCCACTCAAAAAGCACAAAACCAATTCTTTTTTCTTTTCGCTTTTCTCTTCCGAAAAAAAATAATTACTTATTTTCATTCTCTCTTTTCTTTTTCATAAAAAATCTAACTACAAAAAATAATATTACAATTGCAGTAAAAGTCAATACTATATCTGAATAAGTAGTTAAATACTTATCAATTAATTCAAGGTTTTGCCCTAAAAAAACTCCTAAAGCAATAAGTAAAGTATTCCATAAAAATGAACTTATAACTGCATAAAAGAAAGTTTTAGATTTTTTTAATCTATGAAAACCAGAAAAAAAACTCACTACCGCTCTTGTGCCTGGCAAGAATCTATTTATTAAAATTAATTTATAGCCATATTTATGAAACCACATATCTGCTTTGTTCAGAGCTTCTTTTTTAATGAATTTTAACTTCCCGTTTCTTATCAATTTTTCTCCCAGATTCTTACCAATAAAATACATCACAATAAATCCTAAACCGCTTCCAAAACTTGTAATTAAAAGAATGGGTAAAAATCCTAAGGTTGAATTAGCAATTAAAGTAGAACTTAAAACAACAACAACATCACTTGGTGATGGTGGAAAAATATTTTCAATGAATCCAAAGAAAAAAAGGACAAAATAAATAAGTGTTGGATCAAGAGAATCTATGTATGAGATTATATTTTCGAGCATTAATTTTCTTTTTTTGTAAGTAGAACTATAGCGTAAGCTGCCGCACCTTCTTGACGTCCAATAAACCCAAGTTTTTCAGATGTAGTTGCTTTAATTGAAACTTGATTTTCATCTACTTTCAATACAGAGGCAATTTCTTTTTTCATAAGACCAATAAATGGTGCGACTTTAGGTTTTTCAATTACAAGAGTAGCATCAATATTACATAATACATAGCCATGTTTTTGAACTATGTCATAAGTCCGCTCGAGTAAAATTTTACTATCGATATTCCGAAACTCTTCGCTTGTATTTGGGAAATGCTTACCAATATCTCCTAGAGCAAGTGCACCAAGCATTGCATCACAAATTGAGTGTAATAATACATCTGCATCAGAATGCCCTTCTAATCCTGTTTCGTATGGAATAACAATTCCACCTAAAACAAGTATCCTATCCCTTGAAAAGGGATGGACATCATAACCAAACCCTATTCTAAATTGCTGGTTCAAAATCTTATCTCAAATGTTTTAAATTCGTTTTTAGGTTCACTCCATTTTATAGTAGCATCTTTTACGTCTGCAGATATAGGTCCTATTCTAATCTTATTAAAAAGTTCTTCAATTAAATGTGGCTCACCTTCAACTACAGTATAAACTTCTCCACTATAAAGATTTTTGGTGTAACCCTTTAATCCTAAACTTTGAGCGTGACGATAAATAAAATATCTAAAGCCAACTCCTTGAACAAGTCCGCTTACAATAATTTCTGCTCTTTTAATGTTATCCATTTTAGCTTTTAAGAAATTTCGAACTAAAAGAATCGAAAATTTCTGAAATAATTAGTCCAGTAAAAATTAAAAAACTACCTAGTAAACCAAAATTACTGAATTTTTCTTTTAGTATAAAGAAAGCAAAAATTGCAGCAAATATTGGTTCAAAGGAATATATTATTGCTGCTTTTGTAGGACTTACTAATTTTTGAAACTTAGTTTGTAATCCGAAATTTACACAGGTTGCCAGTAATGAAGTATAAAGTATTCCAATTAGCAAATTATTAGTAAACTTGATTTTAACCGTTTCGATAGATAAAATATGAAAGAATATCGATACAAAGAATGACAGAATTGCAACACTTATTAACTGACTTACAAATAAAACCCAGAAATCATGTTTTGGAGAAATTATATCCATATAAACAACATGCAAAGCAAAAAATAAAGCACAAATTAATGTTAATGTATCCCCAAAATTAAAATTGGAGCCCAATTCTTTTATAAAATCACTTATAGAAGTTCCACTACTAGATAAAAAAACTATTCCAATAAAAACTAAAATTGTTCCAATAACTGCTCCCTTAGTAGGAACTTTCTTTTCTATGAAAAATTGTAGAAAAGGGACTATAACAACAAGCGAGCCTGTTATAAAACCGGATTTTGATGCCGTTGTATATTTAAGTCCTGCAGTTTGAAATATAAAGCCAAGAAATAGAAAAATACCTAATAATATTCCTGCAAAAAAATCTTGTTTATTAATTTTATGGTTTTTAACAATTAAAACAAAAACTATAACTATTGAAGCAATTATAAATCGTATTGTAATAAATAACATTGAGGAAATATCACTAAGGGATTCTTTAACAACAACAAATGTTCCTCCCCAAATTAGTGTCATAAATAAAAGAGCACTTTCCCCTAAAAAGTACGAAAATTTTTTTTCTGCATGATTATTCATAATCTATAATGGATTAACTTATGATATGTTTATTCTTCTGGTGGGATATATCCAAATGCTTTAAGTAAATTTGGTTTTGAACGCCATTTTTCTCTTACTTTTACAAATAATTCTAAATAAACTTCCCTACCCAAGAACCTTTCAATTGATTCCCTGGCGTGCTTTCCTAATTTTTTTATTAACTCTCCGTTTTTACCAATAATTATTGGTTTTTGCGATTCTTTTTCTACTACTATAATAGCTCTTATGTAATCTTTCCCCTTTTCTCTTTCTTTGAATTCCTCAATTACTACTTCTGTACTATATGGCACTTCCTCGTGATACATTTCAAAAATTTTTTCACGTATAATTTCAGACACAAAAAATCTTTCGTTTTCATCACTTAATTGGTCATCGGGATAGTATTTGGGGTGTTCTGGTAAATACTCAACAATTGTATCAATAACAGTTTGAAGATTATATCCTTCCGTTGCGGAAATTGGAATAATCTTTTCAAAGAATTTTTTGTTGCTTAATGAATTAATCAAGTTTTCTACTACTTGTTGACTAACCAAATCTACTTTATTTATTAAAAGAATTTTTTTTACCTTTTTATCTTTAAGTATTTCAAAAACTTTTTCGTCGGATAAGGTTTTTTCGCCAGTTGGGTCGTTTGCTATATCAATCATGAATAAAATTAAATCTGCTTCTTTGGCGGCAGCTACAACATACTCAAGCATTCTCTCATGAAGCAAGTATTCTGGATTTAAAATTCCCGGTGTATCCTGGAAAATTATTTGGTAATTATCTGTTGTTAAAATACCTATAATTTTTTTTCTTGTTGTTTGTGGTTTAGGTGTAGTTATAGATAATTTTTCTCCTATTAAAGCATTCATTAAAGTAGACTTACCTACATTCGGTTTACCAATTATCGACACAAAACCTGCTTTTGTTGCCATTAATTCCTCTTAATTATTCATTCAAAGATATAGAAAATGCAAAAGAGAAACATCTTTTATCTTGAAAAAAATTACTTGATTTTATTATAAAATGCCAACTTATGTGTTGATAATTCAATTTCTACTACACGTTTTTAAGATTTACAAATAACTCTTAATACATTTTTTCTCTCTTAGAAAAATAACTTAATAATGCTTTATCGAAAGTGTTTGATGTATCAATTAAATTATACTCAATGCCATAGTTAAGACATTCTGATTTTAAGCGGCCTAAGAAATCATTCATAGCATTTTGATATGCTTTTTTTATGTGATATGGTTGAGTTGTAATTTGCTCCTTAGTTTCAAGGTCTACGAATATAGAATCTGTTTCAAATCCAAAATTTTTTTCTGCAGGGTCTAAAATCTGAAATGCAATCACTTCATTCTTTTTGAAATGAATATGCTTCAAAGTGTTTATTATAAGATTAATATCATCAAAAAAATCAGAAATAATAATTGTTAAACCTCGCTTACTAATTTTATTTACTATTTGATCGATGCATTTATTAGTATTTGTTGCACCTTGTGGTTTAATATTGCTTAAAACTGTAAGAATGTTTTTAAGATACACATTGTTAGATTTTGGATTAAGATAATCGTGAATATGGTCTGAATATACAGCAAGTCCAACAGAATCTTGTTGATTAATCATAATATAACTTAATACGGCAGCAAGAGTAACAGCATATTCAAGTTTTGTAATGTTAGAAGAATATTTAAAATTCATCGAGTTACTTGCGTCCAGAAAAATATGGCAAATTAAATTTGTCTCTTCTTCGAATTGTTTAACAAAATATTTTTCTCTTTTTGCATACACTTTCCAATCGATATTTCTTAATGAATCCCCCTGCATATAAGGGCGATGTTCACTAAATTCAACGCTAAAACCATGATATGGACTTCTATGGTAGCCAATCATAAAACCTTCGACTATAGTTCGCGCTCTTAATTCAAGATTTTCAATCTTAGAAATAATTTCAGGGTTTAAGTAAGTCCTTACATCTTTAGTTTTTAGTAGCATCTAAACCATGAATTTTTTTATTGATAATTTCATCTGGTGGAATACCAAGGTTTTCTAGTTCAAGCTTTACTGATTGTATTAAAGTACTATTTGGATAGTTTTTGAGAAATAATTCATAATTATATTTTGCTGAATCAATATTATTTAATTCATTTGCAAAAATGAAGCCTGCAAGAAATAATCCGTGCTCTGCTTCTGGCATATTTCTATAGTTATAAAAAACTTTTTTATAATTTTTAATTGCTTCTTTTAATGATTCTTCTTTCGATAAATTAGGTATTAATTTTGCATGATAAAGTTTTGCTATTTCAAAAATTGATTTTGCTGCTATACTATCATCGGGAAATTTTTTAACTAACCAATCAAATTCCTTAAGTGCTTCCTCATACTTTTTATTTTTTAATTTTTGTATGGCGTCATCGAAATATTCTTTGCTAGTTTTTGAATTGCACTTTGAAAAGATAAATGTAATCAAAAAAATTACAATAAATACTTTAAAGTATTTCATAATAAAACACCAGGATACTTTTACAATTTATTATTGAAATATACAATCAAAATTAATTGAAAAAAAATATATTAGAAGGTAAGTACAATTAACTATCAATTTTCATTTTTAAAGAATCGCCTCGAGAAGTAGAAATTTTTCTACCAATAGATTCAATTTGAAGTTGAAGACAACTACGGCAGGATCTTGGGTCATCTCCTACGCATCTTCGATTTGCATATATTTCGTATTTTTCTCTATAAGGGGATGGAGTGAAATCAGGCATTACAACATTAGCTCCAGCTTTTAGTCCTTTTATTCTTCCGTTTTCATCAATTGTAGCTAATGCTGTAGTTGCAGGTATGTGTACAGCTTTTAATACTATTCTAGCTACAGCCATGGTTTTTAGTGTTAAATCCACACTAGCAGCTTTTTTATTACGATAAGGGGTATATGGAGAAGGAATAAAAGGTCCAAATGCAGCCATATCCAAGTCTAATTCCTTACACAATAAAATATCATCGGCAATATCTTCAATTGTTTGCATTGGTAAACCAATAATATTACCTGAGCCTACTTGGTAACCTATTTTTTTAAGATATCTGATGTGAGCTAGTCTCTCATTTAATTGCTGATGCAAATGATAAATTGAATAAAGTTTAGGATTTGCAGTTTCGTGTTTTAATAGGTACCTATCGGCTCCTGCAATTTTCCATGTTTGATATTCATTAAATCCTCTTTCTCCCAAACATAAAGTAATTGCAACATCAGCAATTTGTTTAATTGAATAAATAATATATGCAATCACATCAGTATCATAGTAACTATCCTCTCCCGATTGAAGAACTATAGTGAAAATTCCAGAATTAATAATATGCTTTGCAGTTTCTATAATTTCATCGGGGGTCATTCTATAGCGTGACAAATTTTTATTGTCCAATCTTAAACCACAATACAAACAATTTTGCTCACAGTAGTTAGAAAAATCTATTAGTCCTCTTAGATGCACCTCATCCCCGCAGTACTCTTTTCTTACTTCGTCTGCGCGTTCATAAAGTTTATTAATATCTTCCTCATCAGTTAGACTAAGAAGATAAACTATTTCTTCTTTTGTTAATTCTGGCTTGTAAAGTATTTCTCTCAGATTCATTTAACAGATAAAATTATTTTAGAAATAAACATCACGTTCGCCTTTATCCACTCTTTCAATCATTTTAAGAGCTTTTGTTTTAGTTGGGCCTTCGAGCTTCTCAATTTCATTTTTTATAAAATCGAGAGCAACTCTCTTAGTTTCTTCCGAAGCGTAATCTATAATATATTCTTTAAATGTTGACAAAGCATTCGGAGAACACATAAAGTGAATGGTACCTGATTTAGCAAACTCCATAAATCTATCGCCTGTTCTTTCAGAACGATAACAAGCTGTACAAAAGCTTGGTAAAAATCCTAATTCACAGCAATCCCTAACTACTTCGTCTAAAGAGCGATGGTCGCCAAGCTGAAATTGCTGCATTTCATATTCCTTCAAACTCTCTTTCGATTCCTTATATGCACCTGGTGCTGTTCTACTACCAGCACTTATTTGTGAAACTCCTATCTTGAACAATTCTCTTCTTAATGCTGGCCTTTCTCTTGTTGATAAAATTATACCTGTGTAAGGGACTGCCAATCTTAATACAGCAACAATCTTTTTGAAAGATAAATCATCTACAGCAAAAGGAGGATTATGAGATATAGGCGCATTTTGTGCTGGCTCTAAACGAGGTACAGATATCGTATGGGGACCAATGCCATATTTTTCATCGAGATTAAAGGCGTGCATAAGCATTGCAAGAGTTTCGAATTTATAATCAGTTAAACCAAAAAGAGCTCCAATTCCAACATCATCAATCCCTGCTTGCAAAGCTCTATCCATTGCATAAAGTCGCCATGCAAAATCTTTTTTAGGTCCTGATGGGTGCATTTTTACATAAGTCTCATAATGATATGTTTCTTGAAAACATTGATACGTACCTATACCAAAACTCTTTAAGATTTTAAATCCTTCTAATGATAATGGTGCTGTATTAACATTTATTCTTCTAATATTTCCACCATTAATATGAACGCCATACATTAATTCAATGGCTTTTCCTACAAACTCGAGTGCAGAATCTTTAGGATGTTCACCTGCGACGAGTAAAATTCGTTTATGACCCTGTTTAACTAAAAATTCTGTCTCCTCTTTTATTTCTTCTAATGTTAAAGTTCTTCTTTTCAGTTCTTTATTATCTCTTCTAAATGCACAGTATAAACAATTGTTAACACATACATTTGTAATATAAAGTGGGGCAAAAAGAACTAGTCGATTCCCATAAATTTTATCTTTAACTTCCCCTGCAGCATGAAACAATTCTTCAAGAAGTTCTTTATCTGTTATATTCAATAGTGCAGCACTTTCTCTTAAGGTAAGTCCTTTAGCTTCCCTAGCTTTTTCGATTGTTTCTCTTTGGAGTTGTATATCATTAAGAGTTTCATCTTTAAGTAAGGAATAAATATATTCTTCATTTATAAATTCCATAGCCCCACCATAATTTTTAATTTTATGATACCTTGAAACAATAAATATACCAGTAGCAAATAATCAGAAAAATGCTAAAAAATTTGCTAGAAAAGTTGATTTTTCTTAAAAAAGAGAAAGAATTTTCAGAATCATTCTAAGTTTTAAGTAACTAAAATGAGAGGGCTTTATTTTACAGCATTTTCGAGGAGCTCAATCGAACTATTAGAAGAGTTTATTAAACACTTAACTCCAAGCGGAAAAGTTATTTTATCTTTAACGTGTCCATAACGAACATTATAGATTACTGGAATTTTTAATTTTTTAAAATAGTCTAAAATTACCTCATTTAGGGTAAAAGATTTTTTATCAGGGTCATTTTCAAAACAATTAATAAAATCCCCTAAAATTACACCTTTTATTTGATTAAAAACTTTAGCAAGTCTCAATTGATTTAACATTCTATCTATTCTATAAGGAGCTTCATTAATATCTTCTAAAAGTAAAATTGAACCCTTTAATTGAGGGAAATACTCGGTTCCCATCAATGAAGTAAGTATGGTTAAATTACCACCTAAAATTCTCCCCTGAGTTTTCCCCTTAACTAATACAAAAAACTTTTCGGCATTAGGATTTTTAATTTTACCAATTTTTTTATTTGAAGTTAAAATTCTCCAGAATAATTCTTCTGTAAATTGGCTAACTTCATCTTGAAAATCAACTGAAATCATTGGGCCAGAAAAAGTTACTAAGTTACATTTAGCATAAATTGCAAATTGTAGGGCATTTATGTCACTATGCCCAACAAAAATCTTCGGATTATTACTAATTAATTTGTAATCAATTTTATCTAATAAACGCGACGAACCGTAGCCACCTCTCAACGTAAAAATTGCTTTTACGTTTTTATTTCTAAACATGTCATGTAGGTCAGATAATCTCTCTTCATCAGTACCAGCCAAATAACCTACTTGTTTACCAACATTTTTACCAACTTCTACACGGTAGCCCAATTTTTCTAAGTAACTAACCCCTCTGTCAATTGTTGACAAATCGTCAGGCGATGAAGCAGGAGAAATTACCCCTATAACATCACCAGTTTTTAATTTCTCTGGTTTTACAATGCCCATTAATAAATTGTTATTGAGCTTGATGTTAAATATAAAAAAAGTAAATTCTAAAGCAAAGAGTTTTTTATAAATTAATAAAAATTTTAATAATTATAGTTATTTGTTTTTTTTAAAAAATAATTATAAAATTGTTTAATTTGGAAGGGAATAACTATATCAAATGATTAATTTAATTATAAAAAGTTAATTATCTTCTTCACCTTTATTGGATAGTTTTTGAAGTTTTTTCTTATGAGATATAATTTTTGCTTCTACATAAAAGACTAAATCCTCCGCTATATTAGTTGCGTGGTCGGCCAACCGTTCGATGTGTCTTGTTAAAACTATTAAATGTGCAGCAGGCTCAATTAAGGTAGGATTACTTTGCATTTTTGACACTAAAAAGTGAAATGCTTGTTTATTAAGATTATCGACAATCTCATCGTTCTTAATTACATTTTCTGCTAATTGACTATCTCCGTAGATAAAAGAATCAATTGCAAGCTTAAGCATTTGACGAGCTTGTTTACCCATTTCACTTATTTGTGATTCTACTACTAAAGAGTTGTATTCTTTAGTCTTTTTAACTCTTTGTGCAATATTTACTGCTATATCTCCACATCTTTCAAGCTGGTTATTTATCATCATTGTTGAAATTATAAATCTCAAATCAGCTGCAACAGGTTGAAATAGAGCTAATATATTTTCACATTGAGTTTGAATAAGATTATCGTATGCATCTATTTCCAAATCTTTTGCTTTTATCCCTTTACACAAATCTACATTACCAGTTTCTAATGAAACAATTGCTTTTTCTACTTGTTCGTCAACAAGAGATGCCATTTTAATTAAATTAGTTTTTAGATTTTCAATTTCATTTGTAAAATGAATTTGCATATTTAATTCCTTCTTTAATATTATCCAAATTTTCCTCGAATATAATCTTCTGTTTGTTTAACATCTGGTGATGTAAAAATTTTTACTGTTTCTGCATACTCAACTAGATTACCCATATAAAAAAACGCAGTATAATCACTCACTCTTGATGCTTGCTGCATATTGTGCGTAACTATAACAATTGTATAATTATTTTTCAATTCAAAAATAAGATCCTCTATTTTTGTTGTAGAGATTGGGTCTAATGCACTTGCTGGTTCATCCATTAAAAGAATTTCTGGTTCTACAGCAATTGCTCTTGCTATACAAAGTCTTTGTTGTTGCCCACCACTTAATGACATTCCACTTTTTTTAAGATTATCTTTTACCTCATCCCACAATGCTGCTTTTCTTAAACTCCTTTCTACTATCTCATCCAATTCTGCTTTATTACGAATACCATTTATTCTTGGTCCATATGCAACATTATCATAAATTGACATAGGGAAAGGATTTGATTTTTGAAATATCATACCTATTCTTTTACGAAGTTCAACTACATCAATTCTATCTTTATAAATATTTTTACCATCTACTAATACATCCCCTTCAATTTTGACATTATCTATTAAATCATTCATTCTATTCAAACATCTTAAAAAAGTTGATTTGCCACAACCAGATGGTCCAATTAAAGCAGTTACTTTTTTTTCTCTAATATCCATTGAAATGTTATTCAAAGCTTTTAGCTTACCGTAATACAAACTAAGATTTTTAACTTTAATTTTATAATTACTTTCCATAATCATCCAAATCTTCCCGATATATACTCTTCAGTTTGTTTATTAGAAGGATTAGTAAAAATCTTTTTTGTGTCAGAAAATTCTATTAATCTCCCCATATAAAAGAAAGCTGTATAGTCGCTTACTCGAGCTGCTTGTTGCATATTGTGAGTAACAATAATGATAGTATAATCTTTTTTTAGTTCGTAAATTAAGTCTTCAATTTTCGTTGTTGCAATTGGATCAAGTGCACTTGTTGGTTCATCCATTAAGATTACTTCTGGATTTACTGTTAGTGTTCTAGCTATACATAATCTTTGTTGCTGCCCGCCTGAAAGACTTGCACCTGAACGATTAAGATTATCTTTTACCTCTTCCCACAAACCTACTTTTTTCAAACATATTTCTGCAATTTCGTTTAACAATTTTTTATCCCTTACCCCATTATACTTTAATCCAGCAACAACATTATTTATAATCGACATAGTAGGAAAAGGATTTGGTTTTTGAAAAACCATCCCAATATTTCTTCTTAAAATCACTGGGTCTATATTTTCAATATCAATTCCGTTATAATATATTTTACCTTCAGTTGTACCCCCTATTTCTTGATGCATTTTATTCAAACATCTCAAAAAAGTTGATTTTCCACAACCAGAAGGTCCAATTATAGCAGTAACACTATTTTTAGGAATTGATAAAGATATATTATCGAGTGCTTTTAATTCACCAAAATATGCAAATAGATTTTCAACTTTAATAATTGTATCAAATTTTTTTTGAGAATAATCTTCAAGTGAAACAACTTTTGAAATTAAATCTTGTTCTATCATAATTTATTGATTGGTTTTATATTTAGATTTAGTGATTATTCTAAATGCAATGCTAAACAATGAAATAAACAAAATTAAGACTAAAGCAGCTGTCCATGCCTGTTGATTCCAGTCTTCAAATGGAGCACGCGCATAATCATAAATATAAACAGTCAAAGAAGCTATAGGTTGAAAAATATCAGTCGACCAGAATCTATTACCTAAAGCAGTAAAAAGTAGTGGAGCAGTTTCACCAGCTGCGCGAGATAAAGCTAGGAGAATTCCTGTAGCAATTCCTTTCCATGCAGTTCTTAAAACTATAAAAAAAGATGTTTTCCATTTTGGAATTCCTAATCCTAGGCCTGCTTCTCGATAGCTATGTGGTACTAACCTTATCATTTCCTCTGTAGTTCTTGTAACTGTTGGTATCATAAGAATAGCCAATGCCACACCACCAGCAAGTGCCGAAAAATGCTTCATTGGAATAACAACTAAAGTATAAGCAACTACTCCAACAACAATTGAAGGAACCCCACTTAATACATCTGTCATAAATCTTAAAAGAAAAGCAAACTTATTATTACCAAATTCTGCCAAATAGATTCCTGCCATAATACCTATTGGTAAACCTATTAAACCCCCTAATCCAACTAAAATCAAAGTTCCTACAATTGCATTTGCCATACCTCCACCTGATTCTCCCACAGGTTTTGGCATAGCTATAAAGAAGTCAATATTTAAATGTGAAATACCCTTCGAAACAGTATAATAGAAAATAAATGCAAGAGGCACTATTGCAATCAATGCTGAAATAAAAGACAAATTCATTATAAAAAAGCTTTTTAGCTTACGAAAGATTAATTTTCTTTTATACTTTTTTATATTTTCTTCCATTTTCTTTCCAAACTCCAAACTAAAAATCTTGCAGCTGCATTAATTACAATAGTAATTATAAAAAGAATTAATGCTAATTCAATTAAAGCACTAATATAAAGTTCCGAAGTTGCTTCAGTAAATTCATTAGCTATTATACTTGCCATTGTATAACCAGGATCAAAAAGAGAAAGAGAAATTATTGGTCTATTACCTATTACCATTGTAACTGCCATAGTTTCACCAATAGCTCTTCCTAGACCAAGCATTGTTGCTCCTAAAATTCCTGTTTTAGAATTTGCGAGCACTATTTTTGTAGCTTCCCATTTTGTTGCACCCAAGGCTAATGCAGCTTCTTTTTGAACAGAAGGAACAGATCTCATTATATCCCTTGATATTGAACTAATAATAGGAAGAACCATAACAGATAAAATTAAGGAAGCTGCTAATATACTAAAGCCATACATTGGTCCTCTAAAGAAAGGTAGAAAACCAAGGTGCTCATATAAAAAAGGTTGCACTTCTGTACGAAGCCATGGTACTAATACAAAAATTCCCCATAAACCATAAACTATACTTGGAATGCCAGCTAATAATTCAACTAGAAAAGATAAAGGTTTTTCAAGCCAACTGGGGGCTAATTCTGATAAATAAATAGCCACACCTATACTTAAAGGGAAAGCAATCAGCAATGCTAGAAAAGAAGAAACAAGCGTACCAACAATTGACGGAAGAGCACCATATATTTCAGTTACAGGGTCCCAAGTTTTTTCAGATAAAAACTTCCAGCCAAATTTATCTATAGACAATTTAGAATTAACATACATTTCATAGCCCATAACAACAACAAGAAGAAAAACAATAATTGCAAAAAAAAGAGTTAGCTTTTCATAAATAAAATCTCCCCAGTTAATTTTTCTAATATTATTAGCTTGTTTTAAACTATTCCTTTTTAACTTATCATAAACTGAGGAATAAGATTTTTCTACTAATAATTCTTTCATTATTATTTCACTTTAATAGGTTTACCATTAACAGTAAGTGAGTTTATTTTCTTTTCATTTAACTTAACAATAGCTTTAGGAAGAGGAGCATAATATAATTCCTCTGCAAAAGCTTGTCCTTTTTCCATTGCCCACTTTAAAAATTTAACAAGTGCCTCTGCTTTAGATTTATCCTTCATATCTCTATAAACTAAAAGCCATGTAAATCCAGATATTGGATAAGAATCTTTTCCATCTGCATTTGTTATCATTGCTCTTAAATCTTCCGGTATATCTTTAATAGCACCTGCAGCAGCAGCTGTTACGGATTTAAAATTTGCTTCTACAAAATTTCCTGATTTATTTTTAATTAATGCATAAGGTAATTTATTCTTTACAGCATAAGCTAATTCAATATACCCTATTGCACCATCAGTTTGTTTAATTACACCTGTAACCCCTTCGTTCCCTTTTCCTCCAAGGCCTATAGGCCAATTAACTGACGTATTATAACCTACTCTCTTTGCCCATTCTTCACTTACTTTTGAAAGGTAATGAGTAAAAATATAAGTAGTACCACTACCATCAGAACGATGTACAACTATTATGCTTTTATTTGGAAGTTTAACGTCTGGATTTAACTCTGAAATTCTCTTATCATTCCACATATTAATTTTACCTAAGAAAATATCAGCAATAGTTTTTCCATCGAGTTTAATTGGTTTATTAACTTCTCTAAGATTATAACTAAGAACAACAGCTCCTAACACAGTTGGAATATGGACTATATCTGTACCTCGTTTTTGCCTTGCTTCATTAAGTTGTTCATCACTCATAGGTCCATCACTTGCTCCAAAATCTACTGTACCTTCTATTACCTGTTTAATACCACCCCCACTTCCAATCGATTGGTAATTAATTTGAATTCCAGTAATCTTTTTAAATTCATCAAACCATTTTGAATAAATAACATATGGAAAAGTAGCTCCAGCAGCATTTAACTGTACTTGTGCAATACTAAATTTAGTTGCACCTACAATTAATAAAAACAACAGCATTATCTTATTTCTCATTTATTACTCCAGTTTATTTTAAAATTCCCAGAAAAATGTTAGTCTTGGTACAAAATCATCTTTATTTCCATTTTCATACTTTGTTAATTCAAAATTAGGAGCAATATGAACTTTTTGAGTTGGTTTATAGTCGAATGCAAAAATAAATAATGAATAGCCATCTTTATTAACTTTAGCATTTCCATCAAAAAAATCATATCTACCTATAAAAGTAAATTTATCCCCAATAGAATGATAAGCCCATAGCGAAATGCCATATGAATTTAAGTCTTGAATTACATTTTGATTTTTAAATCCATTTTTAATATTCCTTAAAAAAGATTCAATACCAAATGAAAATTTTTTGTACTTATAATTTAAGAACAACGATAAAACATTACTGTTTGTTTTTAATGTCGTTTTATTCACTTCATCATAAATAGAAGAATAAGTTGTGAAGTCGCCATAAGTGATAAATATAAAATTCTTCAATAAATAAAACTCAAATGAAGCATAAAATCTTTTATATTTATTATTCTCTGGACCTCCACTCATATTATTTCCAACTTTAAACCAATATTTAATTTTACCTCCATTAATTAAATTTCCTCTAAGGTCAATTCCCATATCTCTAGCTGAAACAATACTATTATAATCAAGAATAGTTTTCTCAATAAAACGGTGATTCCATATTTTAGTAGAGGTTTCGAAAGCTGGAGTAGGTGAAAGACCTATATACAAATTTGAGCCAGTAAAGACATTGACCCATTCCAAGTAAGCATCTTTTACCCAAACATTCATTTTGTTACTTGTTGAATTACGGTTCGAAATATTATCAGCTTCAAGTCGAAATCTTGAATTAAAGTTTTCAGCAATAGTATAATCTGCTGTTATAAAAATTCTTCTAAATTGAAATCCATTCATACCTTCATCAGAGGAATTATGATAAGATAAATTGTAAAAGTAATCCCCAAACATCAATCCACTAAATTTTGGAAGGTTTTGGGAAAATACAGAAGCTCCTATTAAAAAGAACGTAGTAATAGAATGAAAAAAAATTTTCATTTAGTTCTCTCTCTCCTCTTTAAAGTAATATTAAGAATACGCAATAATAAACAAAAATTGATTTTATTTTAAGAATTTTTGTGTTAAGAAAATGTTAAATCTTACAGCATAAAAAAGCACCCTGCTGGGTTAGGCAGGGTGCCAGAGGAAAGAGAGAGGAGAGAGAGTTATTTTAAGAGCATCATCTTTTTAGAAATTGCTTTGCCTTCTGTATATAATGTATAATAATAAATTCCTGAAGTTAAATCTTTTGGTTGCCAAGTAATATTATAAGTACCTTGTGTTTTATATTCATTTACTAAGTTATCAACTTCTTGACCAAGTGAATTATAAACAGAAAGTTTTACATAAGCAGGTTTGTTTATTGTAAATGATATTGTAGTAGATGGATTAAATGGATTTGGATAGTTCTGATATAAAACAAAGTCTACAGGCACAACTGTATTTTCTTTCAGATCACTTGTCACATTATAATTTGTGTTTTGAGGATCATAATTAGTCCAGCCCTCATCCCATCTTGGTCCATTAGGATCGAAGGCTCCTATATATGAAACTCTTGTGAAAAATTTGTCTTGCAATCTCTCATTTTGAAAACTTGCAGCGTTAACTGCGACAGAATTTGAAGTTGGTACTGGATTTGGTTTGCTCAGATTAAAAGGATCTACCAAACCTACTTGTGTAGAATTGTCATAGACCTTATTACTAAAGGTCTGAGTATTGAACCAAGTTGCTACATCAAAAGCTTGAATATTGCTGGTTATATTTTTACCTGTTTGTGAACCAGCTACTATTGTATTTCTTATCTGTAAGTTGCCTGCAACTGCAGCATCTACAGTATTTTGTCCATCAATCAACAAGCCGACAGGGTAACCCATTATTATTGAATTATAAATTGATGTGAGTGTAGACCTTCTTAAATGAGCTCCACGTCTAAAGTTTGCATTAAACTGTGTAAAATCTGGAGTAGGTAGTGGTCCAATTAAAGTAACATTTGAATAAATTGGTTGGGTTCTTGGTTCATTAAGAGTACCAGTTCCATCATTATCTGATTCAAATCCATTGCTACCACTTATATCTGCAATATTAGGGTCTCTAAACCCAAACAAAAACTGACATTTGCCTCTGTAACCAAAATCTGTATCAAAATCATCATCAATACCTTTATATGCAACTAAATATTTTGCATTAACTGTTCCTCCAAACCATTCAAAAGAATCATCTCCGCTGTAACTTACCTGAACATATTCTATAACTGTTTTCCTACCAACTCCTGCTAATGTCAATCCATTAATTTCATTATCTGGTAAATAAGCTATTCCAGGGAATTCGATTCTGACATATCTTAATACACCACTACTATCGTCATCATTTGGATTATCCCCACCTCCATAAACTGTACCTGTTCCACCTTCAATTACTGCAGTACCTCCTGGTACATTGATTCTAGCTCTGCCGGCAATTATAATTCCTCCCCAATCACCTGCTGCTCGTTGTCCTACTGGTTGTTGACTTGTAAAAATAATAGGTTTCTCTTTTGTTCCATTTGCAATTATTTTTGCGCCTCGATTTATTATAAGAGTACCTTTAGAAGACTTTTCTCCGTAAATGATTGTCCCTGGTGGTATTGTAAGGGTAGCGGGTTCATTTACATTCACAAAACCTCTTAGTAAATATCTTTTATTTGCACTCAAAACTTTATTTGAATTAATATTTCCTTCTAATACTTCATCATAAGGTGCAAGCTGTGCAAAAACTGTGTTTACGACTATTGTCAATAACAATGGTAAAAGCAATTTTAAATGTTTAGACATTTTTACCTCCTTTATAATTTATATGATATGTTTAATGAAACTGATGAATTAGTGCTATCTAATCTTGCTCTTTTATTACCCTGCATAAAAACTTTATCTTGACCCAGAATGTCTTTTGCAGTTAATTTGAGTTCTATATTTTTTGTTAATTGATGATTTATTACTATATCAATTACATCGCGAGGTTTTTCTACAATATCATCTTCATAGGTTGTTGCTACTTCAACAATCCTTTCTCCTATTCGGTTATAGAGGATGCTAAATGTCGTTCCAGTATTTTGTGCATTATATGTTATACCAACATTTATTACATATGGAGATTGCCCCTGAAGTGGTCTTCCTTCTCTTGCAATAGTCGATTCAGTACCTTTTACAGTTACAGAAGACTTAATTAATGTTAAATTAGAATTGATAGAAAAGTTAGATAAAAGATTACTTAATCTTGATAGATTAACTCTATTTTCAAATTCGATTCCATAAACCTTTGCAATATCTGCATTCATAAAAGTCCTTTCAGAACCTAATGCGCTTCCTGTAACTACTACTTGTTCAATTGCATCTTTTATATCTTTGTAAAAGAATCCTAAAGAAAATAATTCACCAACACCTGGGTAACTTTCAAATCTTAAATCATAATTTCTTATCAATGCTCTTCTTAAATCAGGATTCCCTCTTAGAGATGTTTGAGTGTAAAAATCATAATATGCAAAAGGAGCCAATTCACGTAGTTCAGGTCTATTTACAGTTTGGTTAGCAGATAATCGAATATTAGTTGCTTCTGAAACTTTATAGATTAGATTAATTGATGGTAGCAAATCAGTTTTCTTAAGTTCAATAAATAAATCCTGCTGATCAGAAATATCCCTCGATTTAATTCTTTGAGAAGAGTTTTCAATTCTTGCTCCTAAAATTATTTTCAACTCTTTATTAAGTAGAGATAAACTTTCTTCAATCATTAAATAAGAAGCAAGATAATCTTGCTCTGCCTTGTAATTATTTGTTCCATTTAAGTACTCTTGAATCGAAAAACCATTTTTTCTAAAATTTTCTGGTGAAAAGATTTTATCAATAGGAAGGTACAACAAATTAAAATCTGTAAAACCATTTCCAGGAGCATTTATTATTGTACCAATTAGTCGTGAGTTAAAATCTCTATTTTTATGTTCTAAACTTGTTCCAAATTTTAATTTAGCAGATACTATTGGCAAAGAAAAATCAATATTAAAACCTCTTGTAACTTCGTCTAGATTGGAATAAAATCTTCCTCCATTTTTAAGATTTACCTGCGGTCCAAGCAAAGCTGTAAATTGATTAGTACTACCTAATTCGCGGAAATAAATAACTCTTCTATAGTCTGGTTCATTTCTTTTTGAAATTGAATTAAAAGCTTTCCATCCTATTTGCAAATTATTTAGCGAAGAAAAGAAATGCTCGCCTGTAAGTTGTCCCATGTAAACTTGGCGAGATGTAAATCTAAAAGATGTAAGTATTTGCTCGTTACCAGCATCTGAATATTGTGCACCTCTTAGCTGTGAAACTTCATCATCAGAAGAATGGCTATATGTATTTTTTAAACTGAATTTATGATAGTCCGAAATTTTATAACTAAGATTTAATAAACCTCCCCACAAAGTAGTATAAGTAAATTGATCGCCAGTGTAACTAAATCTTGGTTCACCACTAAATTCATATTCATTTCTTTCTAAAAATGTTTTATTAAAACTATTTCGATACGTTAAAGCAGTAATGAAACCAAAGCGCGGGCCGAAAACACTTATTCCATCACCAAGTGAAACCATAAAGCCACCGTTTAAAGGTGCTTTACTTTCTTTAATTGCCCAATTATTTGGCAAAGATTTAGCAAATTCAAGTATTTGACTTTGAGAATAATTTCCCTTACTTAAGTCCGATGGAATAACTGATGGAAGAGCTCTAGTACCATCATCAATACCTAAGAAATCAAGTTTGCCCCCTTTATAAGTTTTGAAGTCAGAAAATGTAACATTATTATAAGAACCAGTAAGTGAAACATTGAACTTCAAATTATCAGGAAAATCAATTGTATTTAAGTTTACTAATCCTCCTGCAAAATTACCGGGTTTGTCAGGAGTATAAGTTTTTTCTATTATTGTATTGTCAAGGAGGTTTGCAGGAATGATATCAAAAGCAAATGATTTTTTATCAGGTTCTGTACTAGAAAGTGAAGCACTATTTAACATAGCATTACTATATCTTTCACTTGTCCCTCTAACAAACACGAATTTGTTATCTACAATAGAAACACCTGTAATCCTTCTTAATGCATCACTAGAAGTTGCATCTGGAGATTTTTTAATTTGTTCAGCGCTAATACCATCACTAATTGATATTGAATTTTTTTGCTTATTTAGCAATGCTGCTTCATATGACAATTCTAATTTACCTGTTATTGTAATCTCATCAACTTTAATTGCCTCTGGCTTAAGTGCAACATTTATTATAGTCTTTTGACCTGCTACTACTTTCACATTAGTAATTCTAGTCTTAGCGTAAGAGATATAACTAATAAGCAATTCATATTCTCCAGGTTCTAAATTTGTAATTAAATAATTTCCATCTATATCACTTGCTGCCCCATAATTTGTATTAAGTAGTATTATATTTGCTCCAATTATAGGTTCACCTGTTGTTTCATCAATAACTTTTCCACCTATTGAACCTTTGTTACTTTTACTTTGTGAATAAACATTAATATTAAAAAGTAAAAGTAAAAGTATGATGCTCTTAAATAACTTCATTACTATTTTTAAGTTGTTTGGGTAAAGCATTATCTCCTCTCCTTTCTTTTTCAAATTTGTTACCCAAACATAGATTTTTAATGTTAACTAACGGTTAAGTGAATGTTAAGTAAATGTTAAGTTTGTGGGATTCTACTAAGGAGTATTAAATTTTATATAGATACAATTTTAGGTAGGTATATTGTTTTTGTTTATTAATAAAATAATTATTCTCTAATTAAATAGCCCTTATTCCATTCGATAAACTTATTTTTTATAAATTCAATTACTTTTTGATGTTCCTCATTACCACTTCCTAAAATTTCTACTGGCTCGCCAAAGCAAATTTTTACTTCTTTAGTTGGATCAATTTTCCCAAAATCTTTAATGTACCTACCGTTACCCCAAGCATCTGTTAAAATAGCAATAGGAATTACTGGAACTTTATTCCTCTTGGCTAATTTTATTCCTAAAGTATTAAAGGAAGAAGGATTTAGAAATAATGTTCTTGTCCTTTGAGGGAAAATAACCACTGATTTATTCCTAGATAATCTTTCGCTTCCTTGTATCATCACTTTCATTAAATCTTCGCGGGGATTTTTTCTTGAAACTAATATGGGATCTCTTGTCGCAGAAATTGGTCCAAAAAAAGGAACTCTTACTAATTCTTCTTTCATAACAAAAACAATTTTTTTTACCGGGTGAATAATACACGGAAATATAAAAGTTTCTAAAACACTCATATGATTTGAAACAAATACTACAGGACCATCAACCTTACTCAAATTGTTTAGTCCTGTTATATGAAATTTTATTCCAACATTTTCTAAGCATCTTAGCATTTCAAGAGAAGTTGATATCCACTTTTCATCATCATAAAGTCCTTTAACTGCAAGCCGGTTACATTTATAAACAATAGGAATCATACATCTAAAATAAAAATAAAGTGATGGGAAAATTCTTTTGGCAGAATTATTCGAAGTGAAATATTCATTTTTGCTAGCAATTATTTCTTGCATAAATATTGTAAATTATTTACAACAAAATTAGCTAACGGAATAATCTATTCAAACACACTGGTATCAAATGATTAGTAAAATATAAAATCCATTTTCGAGAGAATTATAGGTTAAACTTTTAATTACCTTTTTGTTTATAATTTGGTTAAAGAGCCATTTTTTACCAATTTCTATTAGAACTTAGAACGAAGAATGATTTTGAACAAAAAAAGTCTAAGGTTTTATTAATTGTTTAAAATCAAAATTATAAATTGAATTCGTAAAGGAAGGATTTGAATGGGTTTAAAAGCGCATAACAATAGAAAAGAAATAAAAAATTTAAATTAATAATGAAAAATTTGTGACCCCAACGGGAATCGAACCCGTATTTTCACCTTGAAAGAGTGATGTCCTAACCGTTAGACGATGGGGCCAAAATTTTTGGGGTGAGCAATGGGACTTGAACCCATGACCTTCTGGGCCACAACCAGATGCTCTAACCAACTGAGCTATGCTCACCGTTTAAAGATTCACAAACTTTTTATCTGAACGCTAATTTGTACGCCAGAGTGGACTCGAACCACTAACCCTCAGCTTAGAAGGCTGATGCTCTATCCAATTGAGCTACTGGCGCATTTTTAAATTATTGATGCTATGAGCACCCAGCTTACCAATATCCAAAGAACTAAGTTTGTCGGGGAGACAGGATTCGAACCTGCGACTTCTTGGTCCCAAACCAAGCGCTCTAGCCGGGCTGAGCTACTCCCCGCTTTCATTAATTCAAAGAATCTTACAATTTGGCTTTCAAAAATATAGCTTTATAAAGGAAATGTCAATTTTAGTTAAAAGTAAAATAAAACTTAATACAAATTTCTAACTATTTAAGTAAACTGGCAAGATTATATTAGTAAATATCTCTATTTTTGGTATAAAAATTATTTATTAATATGTCAATAGCCATATTCCTTTCTAAAAGATACATTAAATCAAAAAGGAACTCACAATTTATTTCAACAATTTCTTTAATTACGATTTTAGGTATTGCTATTGGTGTATGTGTTGTTATAATTGCATTAACTGTTCTTGATGGCTTCCAAAAAATTGTAACGGAAAAAATAATTAATCTAAACTACCATATAAAAGTTTCTTCTTTTGGAAAAAGAAATCTACCAGATCTCCCAGAAACGTATAAGTTAATAAAACAAAAATTTCCTGAGATACAAAAAATAGAACCTTATATATCTAAACTTGCTATAATTAAATCAAAAAAGTTGACCGAAGGAATAACACTAAATGGACTAAACCAGGAATCTTTAAACACAACATTAAAAAAATATATTATCAGCGGAAATATTAAACTCAATAAAAACTCAAATGAAATTATTTTAGGGAAAAAATTAGCTGAAAAAATGTTTGTAAAATGTGGAGATAAAATTACCATATTTTCATTAAAACACGATGAAATTCCATCCCCAGAAAATCCTCCTTCAATAGATCAATTCGTTGTAAAAGGAATATTTGAAAGTGGCATGGCAGATTATGATGACATGATTGCATATATTGATTTTAATACTGCACAAAATCTTTTTGGAATGGAAAACGAAATCTCTGGATATAACATTAAACTTAAGAATATTTTAAGTATAAATTCCGTAGCAGATAATTTGCAGAATTTACTTGGCTACCCTTATTATGTTCAAACGGTTTTTAATATTCACCAAAACATTTTTACATGGCTCGAATTACAAAAAGAGCCAATCCCAATTATTTTAGGTCTAATTATTTTTGTTGCTGTTTTTAATATTATAGGTACCTTATTAATTATAATACTTGAAAGAACGGAAGATATTGGTGTACTACGTGCACTTGGAGCAAACAGAAAGTCAATTCTTAGTATTTTCTTATTACACGGTATATACCTGACTTTAATGGGATTAATTTGTGGTAATATATTTGCTTATCTACTAACTATAATTCAGGAAAAATTCAATATTATCTCTTTACCTGAAAAAATATATTTTGTTACTAAAGTACCTCTCTATGTTTCATTTGAGAATTATTTGATAGTCTCAGCTATCACTGCTTTAATATCTTTACTTGCATCACTTATACCCGCTTACATAGCTTCAAAATTACAACCAGTTACAGCAATTAGATTTGACTAAACATGATAGAGCTATTTATTGCAAAAAGATATTTAAGAGCTAAACATAAGTTAAATTTAATTACAATCATTTCTTTCCTTTCTACTATTGGTATTGCAATTGGTGTTGCTGCATTAATAATAGTTCTTTCTGTTTTTAATGGTTTTAGCTCCTTAGTAACATCTATACTAATAAGCTTTGACCCGCACATTCGAATCTCTATTATTGACGATAGAGGATTTTCAAAAATTAACGAGTTAGAAACATTATTAAAAAAAATTCCTGAGTTAAAAACTTTTTATCCTTATGCAGAGGGGAAATCTATTTTAGTAAACAAAAGAAGCTATGAAATAATAACAATTAAAGGAATTCCAATTTCATTAAAAGACGAGGATTGGGGAATAGCAACAAAAATTATAAGTGGTAAATTTGACCTCAGAAAAGACAAAAATTCTGAAAAAATAATTTTAAGTCTACCTCTTGCTCTAAGACTTTCTGCCCGCATTGGAGATACAATATATGTTACCTCGGCTTACAATATTGAAAAAACAATAACCTCTTTATCTTTTCCGACAACAAAGAAATTTGTAATATCAGGATTATTTGAAACAAATAATCGTGATTATGATATTTCCTATGGATTTATTTCATTGGAGTCTGCTCAGAAATTATTTGGTTTAAAAAACAGCTTTACAGGTTACGAGTTAAGATTAAACAAAATAGAAAATTCAGTAAATATTAAAAAGGAACTTCAAAAAAAAATATCTGGCGAATTATTTTCCATAAATACATGGTATGATCTTCATAAAGACTTATACAGTGTAATGACAATCGAAAGATGGTCTGCTTATATTTTATTAAGCTTAATAATAGCTGTTGCCACATTTAATATTTTTGCATCTTTAACAATGACAGTCCTTGAAAAGAAAAAAGATATTGGAATACTTCGTTCGTTAGGACTTGGGAAAAAGTCTATCTTAAAAATTTTTATATTCGAAGGGGTTTTAGTGGGAGTAATAGGTACAGTTATAGGCATTATAATTGGTTTACTAGTTTGTTACCTGCAAATTAAATATAATTTTTATCCGTTAGATCCTACAAAATATATTATAGATGCAATGCCAGTTAAAATTCAATTGAGTGACATAATTGCTGTAGGACTTATGTCTATGTTACTTACGTTTTTGGCTTCTCTTTATCCAGCAAAAAGAGCTGTAAAAACAATAATAATCGACTCAATAAAATATGAGTGATATGATGAACAATTACATAATAGAAGCAATAGAAGTAAAAAAATCTTTCTATAAAACAAAAGAAATAAAAATAGAAGTATTAAAAGGCATTACACTAAATATTGAAGAAGGCAAAATTACATTAATAGTTGGAGCATCTGGGGCAGGTAAAAGTACCTTATTGCACATCTTAAGTGGATTAGATTTACCAGATAGCGGTGAAGTTAAAATTAAGGGGACTGATATTTTAAAAATGAACGACGACAACCTATCAAGTTTCAGGAATAAAAATATTGGTTTTGTTTTTCAATTTCATCATTTGTTACCTGAATTTGACGCATTAGAAAATGTTGCAATACCAATAATGATAAATGGAGCTACATTAAAAGAGGCACAAAACAGAGCCGAAGAACTTCTCGAGTTGGTAGGGCTAAAAGATAGAATACATCATAAACCTTCTGAGCTTTCAGGGGGCGAACAACAAAGAGTTGCTATTGCAAGAGCATTAGCTAATAAGCCATCAATCATTTTTGCTGATGAACCAACAGGAAACTTAGATTCAAAAAATAGTGATGCAATTCATAACTTATTTATTGAATTAAATAGAAATTTAGGTGTAACCTTTTTAATTGTTACTCACAATCCACAATTAATAAGCTTAGGCGATTATGTTTATGAAATAAAAGATGGAATGATATCGAGTGTAAAAATTATAAGTTAAAGAAATTTTTAATTCTTTCGATTATTACTTTCAACAATGACTTTTCATGAACTTGTGATTCTGCTATTCTATCTATGTTTATTGCTTGTCTTTGAGCAATTATTTTCCCGAATTCTTCAGCTAAATTTTTTCGACTATGTATTATTGGTGAAATAATCTCTTTGTTTATCTCAAATATTAAAGAATCTGTTTTTGCAACAACTGTGGCAGAACGCCTTTCACCTGTAAACAAAGACATTTCTCCAAAAAAATCACCTGCTCTAATATTTCCTACATGGACCTCAATTCCCTCTTGATTTTTAACAAATACATTTAATAATCCTTCTACAAGTATAAACATAGATTTCCCTTCTTCACCTTCTTTTATCACAAATTCATTTTTATGAAAAACTTTCATATTAACATTTTCGGCAATAATTTTAAGTTCATCTTCATTAAGAAAATTAAATATTTCTACATTTTTTAAAATATTCTTTCGATCTTCAATTTCACTAATATCAAATAATTTTTTTTGATAGTTACCCATAAATACATCATGCTTTTGATATGCAGGATAAATTCCAGAATAACTTAGATTTTTAATTGCTGTTGTTAAAATAATATCATTAAATTCCTTGGGATTTACTTCTGTCCATTGCTTTATCCAATAGACAAGTTCATATACTATACCGTTTTCATTAATTTCATTTACAAGAACAATAGGCTCTGGGGCTCCATATATTTTTTTGTATTGATAAACCTCTTGAGCAGATGCAAGTAAAATTCGTTTCACCCTTTCTATCTGAACATTATGGTCTATACAAATCTTAGTACTAAATTTTGAGTAATCATTCTCAGTTGTATAATTTTCTATTATTTTATTAGACAGAAAGCTAATTGGAACAAAAACAAGGTTATTGCTTTCGTTCTTAATTAAAACCAAACCTCTTGAAATTGCATGGACCTTTCCTAAAATTATTATATTACCATCATTATTTCTAATTGATATCCAATCTCCTAAGTTGAAAGGTTTAACGTAAGAAAAAGCTTCTCTCGAAAAAAGTGATAGAATCTTTGGTCTAATAACAAGTAAGACAAGAAAAAGCAATATTAAAACTAGAATCCAGAAAATATTCAGCTTTATCCAAAAAGCATTTTTCAAAATTAAAGCTGTAGAAATTGTATAAATTAAAGAAGAAAAAATTTCTTTTATCCATTCTTTTCCAAATTTCCCAACAGTTATTCCAAAAACCTTATTCCACAAAAAATAATCTATCAACTTATTTAAGAGATAAGATATAGAATACCAAAATAAAATATTAATCGCGACAAAAAAGACATAATCAGTCAAGTAATTTTTATAATCAAACTGAGTTACGTAAAAAGTTTTAGTGATTAACAAAAATCCTGTTAAACAAAAAATTATGAGTACAACAATAAATTGGTTCCTTTTATTATTCATATTTTTTTTATGTTATTTATAAAATGAAAAACTAAAAACAATATATAAAATATCTTTAACATAAGATATACATTGTCATGATATCAATTTTGTAAATTCTGCTAAAAATTATAAATATAATAGTTATAGACCCTCTTAATAATGCGGTTAATAAAATAATGTGTTTTAATTCATACAATTTATTTTAAAAGTACCATACATTTAGTTTCACAATAATTATTTGTACGTAATCTATAAAAATAAACTCCACTTGATAGATTAGAACCATCAAAGATTACTTTATAAGAACCAGCGTTTTGAAATTCATCAACAATAGTAGTAACCAGCCTACCAAGTAAATCATAAACCTTAAGTTCAACTTTTTCAGCAGAAGGCAACTGATATTCAATAAAAGTGTATGGATTGAACGGGTTAGGATAGTTTTGACTTAAGGTATAAGAATTAGGTATATTTGCAAATGTTTCAGTCGAAGTAAGCAAAATAGTTGGCACTGCTAAATAATCTATGTGCATCCATCCCCAAAATAGTTCCATTTGAATTGTATTCTTGCCTTGAACTAGGTCAACAGTAAGACTTTTTTCTAACCACACGTTTGTGGGGCCATCAAACCTCAATTCAGCTACTCTTACCCCATTAACATTAATATATTGATTTTTCGGTGTATCATAAGCGAGCCTATATCCAAAAGCAATTTCATACTTACCTGCAACTGGAACACTTGGAATAGTCCATGTTATAGTTCCACTTTGCGTTGCAGCATCAACATATGCACCTCTACTTGCATTCTTATCCGATTTTACTGTGATACCACTACCTTGTTTAACAGCTCCCTCAGCTTCAAGTCTAGTAAAAGGTGGTACACCAACTTTAATTTGAACTTTGCTTGAAATTCTTCTATGTCCCTGGTTATCTGTTGCAACAGCTGTTAAATTATATAAACCAGATTTAACATTAGACCAAACTATAAAATACGGTGGATTAACAACCTCTCCTATTTTCAAAGTATCATTAACAAAAAATTCTACTAAAACAATATTACCATCATTATCATACGCATTTGCCTCAATATTTATTGATGCATTTTCAGGAAATTCAGCATTATTAGTTGGATTTACAATAGAAACTATAGGCCAATCTCCACCTATTCCAATTAAGTCGATATCATTTTTGTAATTATCCCACATAAATTTTAGACTCTTTAGTATATCATTAACGCTTGTAACTTGATTATCAGTCCAAGACCAAGCTAATGCACCTGCATAACCATTATTGTAAAGAGAGGCATAAAGATAATCTTTAGGAATATCAAAAGTATTTTTAATGTGAAATTCACCTATAACAAGAGGTTTATCAAGTGCCCACAAAGTTGCAGGTCTATGAAATGGTGAATATGTTTTCCCAGCCCAATCATAATAATGAACAGTATAAAAGTCTAATTTACCATCTTTATCGCCTCCGGCAGCAATTAATCTTTCATCTGAATAAAAGTTATAATTCTGTGTACTTGATATTTTTTCAAAGTGTTTGATTATTTCATCTACTGATAAGTTAAACCCATATTTTTTATTGAACCTTATTTCCAATTCTTTTTTTTCTTGTAGACTCATCATAGAGTACTCTGCACTTAGCTTTGCAAGCGGGGGCGGTGTTATATCTGTTAAAACAATAATATGCCATGAACCATTAGTTACCTTAGCAGTAGGGTCTGTCCTATGAATAGCACCAGCACACAGGTTAACAAACCGCTGAATTGCTGACATTGGCACTCGCTGAATTTCTTGCCAGCCATATTCACTGCTCATTCCTTCTGGTTCATTAAAAATTTCCCAAGCGATTATTGCAGGATGGCCTTTAAGAGAATCAACCATAGGGATTAAGCAATTATTTATATAAGCTCTTGTATAATTTGTATCGAGTAGCAATTTTTTATTTCTATCTAAAACTACACTCCCTTTATTTGAGCGTAACATATCAAAAGACCAAAGACAGAGAATAACTCCAACCTCTCTCTCCCATGCCAAGTCTAAAACTTTTTTTATATCAGATATTGTAGTTTTACCAGGTCCAATTACACGACCAGAATTATCAAATTCAGGTGTAGTGGTTCCATCTGTATGTAACCACCACCGCAAAGCATTTCCACCATTATCATGAATTGTTAACAGAATTTCTGCAAATGCATCAAAATTAGTTTTTCCTACACCAACATCTTGCGCAAAATTCAACCAAGCTAAGTTTGTACCACTCAAAAATAAGTTCTGATTATTGTATCTGATTCTATTATTCTGGGGGTAAACAAATGAAAAAATTAAAAATATAATAAGAAATAAATTTCTTATTAGTTTCATTACAGCACCTTTTTTATCAAAACTTAGCTCAAGTTAAATGCCAAAAATGAAATCTGATTAAAAACAAGTCTTACTTAAAAATGAAATAGATAAATGTTATTATTATGATAAAAAATTATTAATAAGATAATTACTTTAAATATTTTTCAAATATTCAATTATTAGTCTTACACCAAATCCAGTATCATACCTTTCAGTATAGTTATTTGATTTATGCTTAATGGCAGGTCCCGCAATATCGATATGTGCCCATGGTATTTTTTCATCCACAAAGTGTTCTAAAAATTTTGCTGCAGTAATAGCGCCTCCCCAGCGAGGACCTAAGTTTGCAACATCTGCAATTTCACTTTTAATCATCAACTTATAATCATTCCAGAAAGGTAACCGCCATACTCTTTCAAATGTTTTCATCCCTGCTTTATATAATTTTTCAGCTAAATCATCGTTAGAAGTAAAAAGACCTGCTGCTATTTCACCAAGAGCTACAACGCATGAACCTGTTAAGGTTGCAAAATCAATTATTTGATCAGGCTTTTGTAAAGATGCATAATATAATGCATCTGCTAATATTATCCTTCCTTCTGCATCTGTATCCTTCACTTCTATACTTTTACCTGAAGACGTTACAATTACATCACCTGGTTTATAAGAATTTCCTCCAGGCATATTTTCTACTGCTGGTACTATAGCAATTAATTCGATAGGCAATTTAAGCATAGCAGCTAGTTTTATTGCAGCTAAAACCACAGCACCACCAGACATATCAGCTTTCATATCAGACATACCACTCGAAGGTTTAATTGACAATCCACCAGAATCATATGTAACCCCTTTCCCTACTAATGCAATTTTTTTCTTAGGTTTATTCGGTTTATAGTTACAGACTATCATACAAGGAGGATTATTACTACCATTTCCCACAGCTAGAATAGCATTCATCTTTCTTTTTTTTAACTCATTTTTATCAAATATTCTAACTGTAATCCCATGTTTTTTTAATTCTTCTTTAGCCCTTTTTGCTAATTCTATTGGTGTTAAAGTAATAGGAGGCTCGTTAACCAAGTCTCGAGCGAAATAAACAGAGGACATTATTTTTTCAGTTTCATCAATAATTTTTTTAACAATTATTTTATCTGTATAATGAATTTTCACAGATAGATTTTTGGAATTACTTTTATCTGATTTATACTTGTCAAAAGTGTAGTTGCCTAAAAATATACCTTCAATAATAGTTTGAATTAAATATGCAATACTATCAAAATAATTTCTAAAAGGTTCATAAATAGGAGTAACAATATTGATACTATTCAAATTTTTATTCGACAAGGATTTTATCAATCCTGCAAAAAAGTTTCTAAAAAAATCACAATTGAATTCCTTATCAATCTTCAATTTTTTAATAAAAATAATCGATGGTTCACCAGAAGAATTATGATAAACTAATTCGTCATTTTTTTTATCAAGAAAGCTTTGCTTTTGAAAATCACTTATTTTCAAATTTAGTGAATCAAAAAAATTAATAAGTTGCCTTTCAAGTTTATTAGTATCTATAAAAAATTTTACAAGTGCAGAATTTTTTTCAAATTTTAGTAGATCATTCTCTGCTATAAATTTTAGATTAAACAACATTTTTCACCTCGATATACTTTTGTGCCGTTGAAATAACTTTTTCTTTTATATCATCAATTTTAACATTAAACATTCTTGTTCCAGAAGCATTCAAATGCCCACCGCCACCATATTCTTCAGCAAGTTTATTAACATCAATTTTCCCTTTGGACCTAAAACTTATTTTAAGACCATCTTTTAGCTCATAAAATAAAATACCAATTTCAACTCCCTTTATTGAAAGGCAATATGAAACAAATCCATCAATATCATCTTCAGTAGTTTCATAAGTCGATTGGTCATACTGTGTAACTACCATATAAGCTATTTTACCTGTAGAATCCAACTCGATAGTGCTTAGAGCTTTTCCTAATAATTTAATTCTACTAAAATTAAATTGATTATAAATTTTATCATAAATTTCTGTTGGATTGACTCCAGTTTCAAGAAGTTCTGCAACTATTCTATGTAATCTAGGTGTAGTACGTTCATACCGAAAAGAACCAGTATCTGTCATTATTGCTGCATAAAGTAGGCTAGCTATTTTGTAATCAATCTCTACAATATTTGTTTCTTCTATAAAGTCATAAATAATTTCTCCTGTAGCAGAATATTTTGTGTCACCAAATATATAATCAAATGAATTTTCAGGATCTTGATGATGATCAATACAAATTTTAATACCTTTAAAGTTTTTAACACATTCAGCCACTTTTATTACTCTATTTATACGATTCAAATCTACAAAAATTATAACTTCTGTCTCATCAAAATTTTTTTGATGAACTTCAACGTCAAATTTTTGTATTACATTTTCATCATCAAGAAACTCTAGATTGTAGGGTGTAGCACTATGGTTAATTACCAAAACTTTCTTGCCAAGTTTTTTTAATATGTAATAAAGTGCAAGTTCTGAACCAATTGCGTCTGCATCTGGATTAACATGAGTTGTAAGAATAAATGAAAAATTATTAAGTAACAATTCTTTTAGTAGATTTAGATTACTCATAAATATCCCCATAATTTAGAATTATAAAGATAAAGATATACGTAGAAAAATAAAAAAAGGCGAAGCATAACTTCGCCTTTTTTAATGTAGGAAATAATAATTTAATTGACTTCCCAAAGGTTACCGCTAAACATCAATTTTTCGTAAGTTCCTTTACCTTTCTTGGCTTTAACTTCTTCAATTTGATTAACGTAATCACCATCAAAGGTTGGTTTGTTAAATTGGCGGAATACACCAATTGGAGTGGGCATTCCAGGAATGTCAGTAAATCTTGATAGTATAAAACCTCTAGTTGGATTATCATCAAACTCATCATGCACCCAGCAATCATTAATAGAATGAATTCCATCATTCAAATTAATTACTACAGGATTTAATCCGTCAAGTTTTATTCCTTTATCTCTATTTGCTCCGAAAACAAGAGGTTTATTGTGTTCAAGTAATAAGATGTTATCTGCTTTAGTTTCCTTATCAGTTAAATTAGAGAAAGCACCATCATTAAATATTACACAGTTCTGATAAATTTCTATAAATGCAAGGCCATTATGTTTAGCAGCTCTTAAAAGTATTTCTTGCATGTGTTTAGTTTCTCTATCAGTAGTTCTTGCAATAAAAGTTGCACCAGCGGCATCTGCCAACTTTATAGCATTAAAAGGAAATTCAACAGTACCATAAGGAGAAGATTTAGTAACTTTACCTTTTTCTGAAGTTGGTGAGTATTGACCTTTAGTTAACCCATAAATTTTGTTGTTAAACAAAACTATCTTTAGATTAACATTCTTTCTACATGCGTGAATAAAATGATTACCTCCAATACTCAGCATATCTCCATCACCAGTAGCAATCCAAACTTGAAGTTTAGGATTAGCTAATTTAATACCCGTTGCTATTGCAGCAGCTCGTCCATGAATTCCATGGAAACCATAAGTTGCCATATAATAAGGAAATCTACTTGAGCAACCAATTCCCGAAACCCAAACTATATTCTCTTTTAGTTCACCAAAATCTGGAGAAACTCTTTGTGTTTGAGCAAGTATAGAATAATCTCCACAACCTGGGCACCATCTTACTTCAACATCTGGAATAAAATCTTTTGCTGTATACTTTACCTGAGGTTTTACCTCATCTATCTTAGTTTCCATTTTTTCCTCCAAGTACTTCCATTATTTTATTTTCAATTTCCGATACCTTAAAAGGACGTCCCTGAACTTTATTTAACTGAATTACATCCTTCAAATATTTTCCTTTAATAAGAAACGCTAAATGTCCAAGATTAAGTTCCGGAATTAGTACTTTTTTGAATCTATTAAGTACATCACCAAGATTTCGAGGGAAAGGATTTATATAACGTAAATGTGCCTGAGAAACAGTAAATCCTTTCTGTCTAACATTATAAATTGCTTCTTTTATTGCTCCATAAGTACTTCCCCATCCTAAAACAAGAAGTTCTCCTTCTTGTTCTCCTTCTACTTGTAAGTCAGGTATAATCTTTTGAACATTATCAACTTTTTGTTTTCTTATTTTTACCATCTCTTCATGATTTTCTGGATCGTAACTTACGCTTCCATAAATGTTACTTTTTTCTAATCCTCCAATTCTATGTTCAAGTCCTGGTGTTCCAGGTATTGCCCAAGGACGGACAAGATTTTCATCACGAAGATACGGATAAAATCCTTCGGGTTCTGTTCTAAATTTGACATTAATTTCAGGTAGTTCATCAAACTGAGGAATTCTTAATGGTTCTGAACCAAAAGCCAAGTAGCCATCTGTTAAAAGAATAACAGGAGTCATATATTCAATAGCAATTTTAGATGCTTCTATGGCCATATAAAAACAATCTGCAGGACTTTGAGCAGCAAGAATTACAACCGGGGCTTCTCCATGTCGTCCAAACATTGCTTGAAGTAAATCTGCTTGCTCAGTTTTAGTAGGCATTCCTGTACTTGGACCACTTCTTTGAACATCTACAACTACAAGAGGTAATTCAGTCATAACAGCAAGTCCGAGTGCTTCTGTTTTTAGTGAAAATCCTGGGCCAGAAGTTGTTGTAATAGCAAGAGCACCAGCAAAAGCTGCTCCTATTGCAGCCGATATACCTGAAATTTCATCTTCTGCCTGAAAAGTAATTACATCATATTCTTTATATTTACTTAATTCCTGTAAAATTTCTGAAGCCGGCGTAATAGGATATGAACCCAAAAATAGCTTTAATCCACTTCTTAAAGACGCAGTTATGAAACCAAGTGCTGTTGCTTCATTACCAGAAATATTTCTATAAATTCCTTTTGGTAATTCTGCAGCTTTTACTTCATACCTTGTTGTAAATATTTCTGTAGTATCCCCATAATTATAACCAGCTTGAAGAGCTCGTTTATTAGCTTCAACAAGTTCAGGTCTACTTTTAAACTTTGTTTCAATCCACTTTATTGTAACATCAAGAGGTCGATTAAACATCCAATACATTAATCCAAGAGCAAAAAAATTTTTGCATCTTTCTTTTTCTTTTGTTGATAAATTTATATCCTCTAATGCTGCCATAGTTAATTGAGTTAATGGAACAGCAATAACATTATAGCCCGCAAGTGTTCCATCTTCAAGCGGATTTGTTTCGTAATTTGCTAACTTTAAGTTTTTTGCATCAAATGCACTAGAATTTATTATAATTGTAGCATTTGGTTTCAAATCTTTAAGATTAACTTTTAATGCAGCTGGATTCATTGCAACTAGCACATCAGGAGTATCTCCAGGTGTCTGAATATCTTTACTACTAAAGTGTAGTTGAAAACCACTTACGCCAAAAAGCGACCCTGCAGGAGCACGAATTTCGGCAGGGAAGTCTGGTAATGTACTTAAGTCATTACCAACGATTGCTGTTGTATCTGTAAATTGTGATCCAGTGAGTTGCATTCCATCACCAGAATCACCAGCAAATCTTACAGTTACATCTTCTATTATTCGTGTTATTTTTGCCATTTTTCTTTCTCTTAAATAATTAAATTTTTCTTTTTATCTGCTTAAAAATATAAAATAAATTCCAAATTCAAATAGATAAAAATCATCTTACATTTCTAAGTTTTTTAAGAAATTCCTTTGCATCAACAAAACCAGTAAGTCTTTCTACTTCGTTTCCTTTAGAATCTATTATTATTATTGTTGGTATACCTACAATATTAAACTTATTTCTAATTTTTTCATTTTTTTCAGAAAAGGTTTGAGTCATATCCACCTTAAAAGTAACAAAATTTTTCATCTCGGCTATTACTTCTCTGTCTGAAAATGTTAATGCATCTAATTCTTTACATGGTATACACCAATCAGCATAAAAATCAATTATAACTTTTTTATTATTCGAAAGAGCTATATTGAATTCTTCTTCACTAAAAATTTTCCAATTTGGTGATAATTTTTCCTTAGGATAAATTGAATATACTGAAATCCCAATTACAGCTATTGAAAAAATTATCTTGAAAATCTTAAACAAAAAAACTCTATTCCCAATTTTGTCAAAGAACAAAAGGAATATACCAGAGATAATTCCAAAGACTGGTAAAAAATAAACATTAACACTTTGGGGGAATAAAGTCTTTATAAAGTAAATTGCCATCCCAAGTAAAAGCAATCCAAAAATATGTTTAACACCTTCCATCCACTCGCCTGAGCGTGGTAATCTTTTAATTTTGCCAGAAAAAAGAGCAAGCAACAAGTATGGTAATCCTAAACCAAGTGCTAAGACAAAAAACATTATGAATCCATAATAAGGATCTCCTTTTGCTGCTACATAAGTAACTAATCCCAAAACAAATGGCCCTATACATGGTGCTGCTACAATACCCATTGTCAATCCCATAAAGATAGCTCCAAGCATACCAGACTTTGCACCACCAACTTTTGTAACTATTGAGTCTGGTAATTTAAATTCATAAACACCAAACTGACTTAAAGAAAGAATAACAAATAATAAAGAAACCCCAATTATCACTATTGGATTTTGTAATAAAGCTCCAAACATAGCTCCACTCAACGAAGTAATTACTCCAATTATCGAATATGTTATAGCCATACCTAAAACATAAAGCAAGCCCAGGAAAAATAGTCTATCTGTTCTTCCTTCACTTTGCCCACCAAAATATCCAATAGTGATTGGAATAAGTGGATATACACATGGAGTTAAGTTTAATGCCAAGCCTCCTAAAAATACAATAATTAAACTTATCAATAAACTACTTGATTGAAGCTCATTTACAATAGAATCTTTACTTGATAAAGCAATTTCTTCAAAGTTAATCTCACTAAATAATTCCTGATTTATTTCTTTAATCTTTGTTGTATTTTCTACAACTTCTAGATTTAATGTATCAACTATCGATTTAGGAGGTAAACAGCTCTCATTATTGCAAGCTTGATATCTTAATTGAATGGGAACTTTATATTGCCCTATTTGAATTTCACTATCAATTCTTAACAAACAGCCAATTAAAAACTCCCCATCATAAACAGAAACTGGTTTATCAGAAAAACTAAACCTTAACTCTTTAGCTTTAGGAAAAACTACATGTGCAAATTGAAATTTGTTATCAAGAGGGATTAATTGAGTAGGTATTAAAAAATCATCATTAGGTTTATTTGAATTAATGTGCCAAGAATTATTAATCTTTACTTTAACAGCAAATTTAAAATTGGAATTAGGATGTGCCTTATCTTGGCCTTTTATTAATTCTATTTTTAAAATATTATTAAAATCCGATTGAGAAAAAATTATATTTGTAAATAAAAACAAAAAAATAAATAATAGCTTTTTCAACATTTCATCCTCAGTTTATTATCTAAAAGTGAATTATTTCCTCCAGCCCTGCACAATAGGAAATCTTCTTCCATAACCAAAAGCTTTAGTAGAGATTCTTAGTACTGGGGCAGATTGTTTTCTCTTAAATTCATTTATATCAACCATGCGTAGAACTTTTTTTACTGTTTCAGAATCACCAATCACGTTACATATTTCATTATACTCTTTTTGCTCTTCAAGATACATTTTAAGAATTCTATCAAGTAATTCATATGGAGGAAGAGTATCTTGGTCTTTTTGATTTAATTTTAATTCGGCAGATGGAGCTTTATTTACGATTTCAGATGGTATAATTTCTCCATTTCTATTTATGTAATTCACTATTTTATAAACCTGGGTTTTATAAACATCACCAATGACAGCCAAAGCTCCGCACATATCTCCATATAAGGTAGCATAACCTGTTGCCATTTCCGATTTATTACCCGTAGCACACAGTAAATATCCGTGTTTATTCGAGAGAGCCATTAAATAAAGTCCTCTAATTCTTGCTTGTATGTTTTCTTCTGTTATATCTTCTGGTTTATTTTTAAATGCATCTTTTAGCATATCAATTACTTTTTCAAAAACAGGCTGAATAGAAATTTTATCTGATGAGATGCCCAAATTCTTAATTAGTTTCTCAGAATCTTTAATACTTCCCTCGCTTGAATACTTTGAAGGCATCATAACAACATGAACATTTTCCTTTCCTAAAGCTTGAACAGCAATATAAGTTACAAGGGCAGAATCAATGCCCCCACTTAAACCAACAAGCGCTTTTTTGAAACCCGTCTTTACAGCATAATCTTTTAATCCCATAATTAATGCATTAAGAGCCTCTTCTTCAAAAGATGCTTCTACATCTAAAATTTCATCGTATTTTTTTGTTGTATCAAATATGAAATAATCTTCCTGAAAAGCTTTTCCTAGCATGCATAATCTTCCATTAGAATCGAAACACATACTTGCACCATCGAATATTAATTCCGTTTGAGCTCCTACGCAGCAGGCATATATTAAAGGTAATTTATCGGTTTTTGTAAGAAAACTTAACATTTGATGGCGTAGTTTACGTTTCCCATACGCATAAGGACTTGCAGATATATTAATTAAAATTGTTGCTCCAAGTTCAACTTGTTTTTGCACTGGGTCAATTGGATAACGTCGTTTTTTCCAATAATCTTCATCATTCCAAATATCTTCGCATATTGAAATACCAAGTTTTTCATTTTTAAAGTAATGTACTTTTACTTCTTTAGCTGGTTCAAAGTAACGAACCTCATCAAAAACATCATAATTTGGTATTAATGATTTACTTTGAACAAATTGCACATTTCCATCGTAACAAAGTGCTGCAGAATTGTATACACCTGTTCCCACTAATTCTTCATAATCTTCTGTAATGGTCCCAAAAATTAATCCAACACTCGTAGTTTGTTTTGCAATATCTTCTGTAGCATTTATAACAGCATCTCTAAATTCTTTTTTCTCAACTAAATCAAGCGGAGGATAACCACACAGAAATAGCTCTGGAAAAACTACTAAATCTGCACCATCATTAATACCTTTATTATAACCCTTCAAAATTTTTTCTTTGTTTCCGTTAATATCACCAATTATTGGATTATATTGACAAATTGCAATTTTCATACAAAAATTTCTTTTTTATTAAAAGAAAAAATAGTAAGTATAGAAATCAATTCAAACCTTTCTATAATTGAATCGTCTTATTAATTGACTACTTTCTTAAGGAGGCAAAAATGGAAAAGAAATTATATCGCTCGAGGAAATTTCGAATACTTGGCGGTGTTGCAGGAGGACTAGCTGAGTACCTCGGATTAGACCCAATTTTAATGAGAATAATTTTTGTTCTAATTACTCTTATTAATGGCATTGGAGTTCTTCTCTATATTATACTATGGATTATAGTCCCAGAAGAGCCATTAGAGCTGGCTTATAATATCAAAAATGAATCAACAGAGGACCAGAATATTCAAGAACCCTCAGAAAAATTTAGGAAAAAAAGAAATGGAAAAGGTAGAGTTTTAATTGGCATAATCTTGATTGCAACAGGATTACTATTTTTAGCTGAAAGATTCATTCCTTCATTTTGTTTTGTAGATTTACTTCCTATTATACTAATCATAATTGGAATAATTTTAATCTGGAACTCTATTAGCAAATAAAGAGCGAGGCGTGAAATGAAAACCAAACAATTATCCTGGGGTTTTTTTCTAATTACAGCAGGGATTCTTTTTTTATTAACAAAGCACAGTATTATCAAAACTGATTTTTCTTTTGTTTGGAATATATGGCCTCTAATATTAATATTTTGGGGAATAATAATAATCTTCAAAAACCATTTAGCAAAACTTATATTAAGTGCATTTATGGGAATTTTTTTAGCTGTAATGATTTTTGGAATTACAGTAAATCTTTTTTCAAATTTTGATTGGTCAGAAAACAAATTAAATGACTTGCAGCAAAACTATTTTAAAGAATATGATTCCACTATAAAACTTGCAAAACTTAATCTGAAAGCTGGTGCTGGTCGCCTTGAAATTGGACCACCTACAGATAAATTAATAAATATAGAAAATTTTGGTAGTTTAACAGATTACGAATTAAATGTAAGTAAAAAAAATAGTATATATTCAGTAAATTTTGGTCCTCAGAAGAGCACCTTTCATTTCTCAGTAGGTAAAATTAAAAGCCGTATAAATATTAACTTAAATGAAAATCCAATTTGGGATTTAGAATTAAACTTTGGTGCTGTTAAGTCTAAATTTGATTTATCTTACTATAAAATAAGAAATTTAGAAATGAATACAGGAGCCTCTAGTATTGTAATAAAATTAGGAGATAAATTTGATTCAACTAATGTTGATATAAATTTAGGTGCTGCAAAATTAGAAATTTATATACCAAAAGACTCTGGTTGTCAGCTTCAAAATAATATGTTTCCTGTGTTAATAAATTTTGATGTTATGAAGAAGAAAAATGCAAACTTCTACGAAACTGAAAATTTTGCGCAGGCTAAGAAAAAAATCTTAATTCGCTTAAATGGTGGAGTGTCATCTATAAAAATTTTCACTTATTAACTCTTTTAGGATGCCAAAAATGTTTTGACATATTAACAAAATTATCTTTAGTAAATTCAATGCCTTCAGCACGTAGTAATTCTTCCATTAACATAGGATTTCCGAAATGATTCTTCCCGGTTAGAGCACCAATACGGTTAACAACTCTATGACATGGAAGATTGGTATTTTTAGCACTATTTAATGCCCATCCAACAGTTCTAGCAGCAGAACGAATTCCACACGTTTCTGCAATAGCACCATATGTTGTAACTTTCCCCTTAGGAATCTTTGCTACAATTTCATAAACTTTATCAAAAAAATCTTTCTTAGTTTTCTTTGTATTCGGCATTTTGTAATTCCCATATTTTCATGTAGGTCATCATATTTGTAATCATATGAACTAAAGAAACCATTAAACCATAAATTCCATCTTTATAGCCTTTGCGTGAAATAAAATGGTTTAAAAAAGCTGAAATTGGATGAAGAATTAAATCATAAGGTTTTACTTTTTTTTCTTTTATTTTTTCCTCGGCTTGAAGAGTTGAATACTCGTTTATTTTCCTAAAAGTATCTTTCAAATTTTGGTGAGTTAAATGGATTATATCATTTCTCAAGTAACTTTTCTTGCCAAAAACCTCAAATGCTTCGTGAACTTTTCTGTTAGTTACGGTAGCAAATTGTTTTCTAAATAATTTTAATTGATAATCAGGATACCAAAAACAAGACTTAATTACTTTACCTAAAAAGTGATTTCTTCTTGGAATATAAAAACCATTAACATCAACTTCATTTGACAAAATGCTTTCAATTTCATATCTAAGCTCATTTGAAACTCTTTCATCTGCATCCAAACTTAATATCCATTCATTTGTAGCTTGTTGTAAAGAAAACATTCTTTGTTGAAAATATCCTTGCCACTTGCGAATGTAGATTTTATCAGTATAATTTTTTGCTATATCTACAGTAGAATCTTTACTTTCAGCGTCTACTAAAATAATTTCATCTGCCCATTTTACACTTTCAAGACATTCACGTATATTTTTTTCTTCGTTATATGCAATTATCAAAACTGAAATTTTTTTTCTATTATTATTCAATTGCTATTCACCAATTATTTTAATAATTACTCTTTTTCTTCTTTGGCCATCAAACTCAGCATAATAAACTTGCTGCCATGGTCCAAAGTCAAGCTTACCATCTGTAACAGGAATTATCACTTCATGATGAACCAACAAGCTTTTTAGATGGGCATCACCATTATCTTCTCCTGTGCGATGATGACGATAATGTGGATTATATGGAGCGAGTTTTTCGAGCCATTCATCTATATCTTGTATTAAACCGCTTTCTGCATCGTTAACATAAACTCCTGCTGTAATATGCATTGCCGAAACCAAAACCATTCCTTCTTTTATGCCACTTTTCTTTAATGCTTTTTCTACATCTTGTGTAATATTAATGTACTCTCTTTTTTTTGCTGTATTGAACCATAAGTATTCAGTATAACTTTTCATAATTAACCCTGATTTTTAATTAGTAAATTCTTCTGTTAATTTTGCAAGCCTTTCTGCAAGAGAATAAATAATTTTACGTGAAATGTCGGGATATTGTTTAATTATATCTTCAATTTCTCCTTCAACTTCAAGTAATTCTGCATTTGTAATAGCAAGTATTGATGCAGTACGTGGCTTCTTTAAGATAAGACTCATTTCACCAAGTATTGTTCCTTCTTTATCAAACTCACTTATTTTTACACCGTTTTTAAAAATACCAACTTTACCATCTACAAGTACAAAAAATTTAGTTGCTTTTTCTCCTTCATTTGCTATCATTTCACCTTTCATAAATTTTCTTAGCTTAGCCATAAAAAACCCTCATTAATTTTGTGAAAATTTCAATAGGTATTCTCTTATAAAATTATTTATATCTCCATCCATTACACCTTGAATGTCTGATGTTTCATAGCCTGTTCTATGGTCTTTAACTAAATTGTAAGGATGAAATACATAAGAGCGAATTTGGCTTCCCCATTCAATTTTCATTTTACTTTTTTCTAATTCACTTAGTTGAGCTTGCTGCTTTTCTAATTCAAGTTGATAAAGCTTTGCTTTTAACAATTTCATTGCGTTATTTTTGTTTTGTAATTGAGAACGTTCAGATTGACAGGCAGCAACAATTCCAGTTGGAATATGTGTAATTCTTACAGCAGTTTCAACTTTATTTACATTTTGACCACCCTTACCACCTGAACGAAAAGTATCAATTTTCAAATCGGCTGGATTAATTTCAATTTCAATCGTATCGTCTACTTCTGGCATAACAAAAACAGATGCAAAAGATGTATGTCTTCTTTTATTTGCGTCAAAGGGAGAAATCCTAACAAGTCTATGTACACCATTTTCGGCTTTAAGATATCCATAAGCAAAAGGTCCTTCAACTTCTATTGTTGCACTTTTTATACCTGCTCCTTCACCTTCAAGGTAGTCAATCAAAGTCATTTTATAGCCATTTTGTTCACCCCATCTCAAATACATACGCATAAGCATTTCCGCCCAGTCTTGAGCTTCAGTTCCCCCTGCACCAGAGTGAATTGTAAGAATACAATTTTTATCATCATCTTTACCGCTTAACATACTTTTTAATTCTAGTCTAGAATATGTATCTTGAATTTCTGAGATTTCTTTTTCTATTTCAGCAGCAAGAGATTCATCATTTTCAGATTCAGCAAGTTCAATAAACTCACGTAAATGTTTTTCTTTTCTATCTAACTCGTTCCAAGAATCAATCCACTCTTGCAAAGATTTCGATTTTTGCAATAGGGCTTGAGCAGTTTTTTGGTCATTCCAGAAATCAGGAGATTCTGATTTTTTTCGTATTTCTAAAATTTGTTTTTCTTTCTCCTCTAACTTAAAGATAACCTCTTAAGTTCTTAATTTTTTCACCTAACTCATTTAATCTTCTCAATTGTTCTTCAAACATATTATCTCCTTTCTTTCTTAATTGAGAATAAGTTAAAAATTTTTAGGTACAAATTTACATTTTATTTTACTTATTATAACAGATAAAGTTAATAAACCTACTTTAGCTGATTAATCTCACTTAAAATAAAATTGCTAACATATGATAATTCACTTTCAGTAAGGACGGGAATCCATTTTATTCTTTTATCTTTTCTAAACCAAGTCATTTGTCTTTTTGCAAATCTTCTGGTGTTTCTTTTTATTAATTCAATAGCTCTTTCTAAAGTTATTTCATTTTCAAGAAAAGAAATTATTTCCTTGTAGCCTACAGTGTTCAATGAATTAATACTTTTAGAATAACCCATTGCCAAAATATTTCTAACTTCTTCTACAAGTCCTGCTTCGACCATCTTATCAACTCTTTGTTCAATTCTTCTATACAATATTTGTCTTTCCCATAATAATCCAAATTGATAAAACTGAAAATTAACCTCCCTTTTATAAGTTTGATGAAATTGCCATATTGGTTTACCTGTCAGATGATATACCTCCAATGCTCTCATTACCCTCTTCCAGTTCTGAGGGAGCATTTTGGAAGCACTTATTGGATCAACTTTTTTTAACTCGTCATAAAGAAATTGATTACCATACTTTTCTCTTTTTTCTTTTAATTCTCTCCTAAATTCTTCATCTACAGAAACTTCATTAAAAATTCCATCAATCAATGCTTTTATATATAATCCCGACCCACCTACAACTACAGGAATTTTATTTTCAACTGCTAATTTATTAATAATTCTTAAAGCTTCTTCTTCAAATCTGCTTACATTATACTCTTCATCGGGATCTAATTGGTCTATAAAATGGTGTCTAATCCTTGCCAATTCTTCTTGTGATGGTTTTGCCGTTCCAATTGTTAGATATTTATATATTTGACGACTATCAGCTGATATAATTTCAGTTTCTAATTTTTCCGCTAGATTAATTGCTACTTTTGTTTTACCAGAACAAGTAGGACCAACAATAACTATTACTTTCCATTCCATCCTTCTTTTCCAACGAGTGGAACAAAAGCAAAGTAAGGTATTTCATCGACTTTAAACTCATCTTCTGAAATTTTAGTTAGAATTTTCAAAACCTGAGTTTTACGATCACCTACTGGTATCACTAATCTTCCACCAATAGCTAATTGCTTTTTTAATGGTCTTGGTATAGAAGGACTTCCTGCGGTTACAATAATTCCGTCATAGGGCGAAAATTCTTCCCAACCAATTGTTCCATCTCCACAGCGAGCCGCTATTTTAAGATTAAGTTCATCAAATAGTTTCAGTGCCTTGTTATAAAGTTCCATATTTCTTTCAATGGTGAAAACTTTTGCTCCTAGTTCATATAAAATAGCAGCTTGATAACCAGAGCCAGTACCAATTTCTAGAACTTTATCTCCAGGCTGCACTTTCAACGATTGAGTCATAATAGCAACAGTATAAGGTTGAGAAATTGTTTGCCCATATCCAATTGGGAGAGCAATATCTTTATATGCATGATGTTGAACTATTTCGGGAACAAAGCGATGTCGTTCTACTTTAAGCATGGCTTCAAGAACACGTTCATCAGTAATTCCCTTTTTTCTCAAATTATTTACTAATTCTAATCGTTCTTGTTCAAACATTTGTAAAATAAATTATTAATTTTGATACACTAAAATAAAATTTAATTATCAAACTTATTGGGATAATTTAATGATCTTAGAAAACATCGTTGGCGCACTAATAATAATGTTTATGCGCATAGCAGATGTAACATTAGGAACATTTCGCACTATGCTTGTTGTCCAAGCAAAAAAATATCATGCAGCGGTTGCAGGATTTTTTGAAGTACTAATTTGGATTTCCGCAATGAGTTATATAGTCCAACATTTAGATAATACAGTTAACTTAATAGGCTATGCATTAGGTTTTGCAATAGGAAATATTCTAGGAGTAACCTTAGAACAAAGAGTTGCAATAGGTTTTTCACAAGTAAACATTGTCTCGCTACATCATACTGATGAAATTGCAAATAAATTACGTCAGTCAAACTTTGGAGTTACAATTTTACCAGGAGAAGGAAGTTTTGGGGGAGTATCAATAATAATTGTTATCGTTCAAAGAAGACGCTTAGAAGAACTATTAAAAATAGTAGAATCTATCGACAAAAGAGCATTTATAACTGTTCAACATTCTAGACCATACAGAGGATATATTCATGGCCCCAAAGTGTAACAAAAAATATATTGCTATGAATAGAACATAATATTATATTTACTATTGAAAAAAACATGTTCTTATAAATCATTGAATACGCGGGAATAGCTCAGTTGGTAGAGCGCAACCTTGCCAAGGTTGATGTCGCGGGTTCGAGTCCCGTTTCCCGCTCTAAGTAATCCCGATAAAATCGGGATTTCTTTTTTATGTGAATAAGTTTTAATTAAAAGTTTAAGCTTATTTAGCTTAAATCTTCTTTGAATTTTTGGGGAAATTAGCAAGGCGGTGTAGCCAAGTGGTCTAAGGCGAAGGTCTGCAAAACCTTTATTCGTCGGTTCGAATCCGACCGCCGCCTCTAATCTAATACTTTACTTTTTTGTTATAAAGCTTCTTAAAGATAACAGATATAATAAATCCTACTCTATCAAGTTAATTTACTCCCCATTATAAAATCTGACATGCTAAGAATCAATCTTAATAATTTTCAAATTGTTTCTTCGAAAAATTGTCTTTTGCTTAACGAAGATTCCTTGAAACTAAGAGGAAGGAAAATATCTTATTATTTATCCTTAAATTTATAATTAAAAAATACAAAACAACAATCTAATTTTTCACAATAATAGCTTAAAATTACCTTATGTAGATATACCTATTAGAACATTTTTCAATAGAATCAGTTTTTAAATTACTAAGATTATTAAAACCAGAATTAATTTATTTCTTTGCAAGTTTTTCTTTTATACGATGCAAACGCTCTTCTATTTTTTCAATTTGTTGCTCATTTGAACATATTTTTTTAATATCATTAAGCTCTGTAGTAGCCTCATTCAAAAGTCCTATTTCAATCATTGCATCCACAAATAATAATCTATCATCAATTCTTAGCTTTGTATCTGGATATTTTCGAAATGTCTCTTTTGCAAGTAAAATTCCAGATTCTCTGTAGCCACTATTAATTAGTTGTTTTGCTCCATTTATTTTTTTAAGCCCCAAACTATTAAAATAATTCTTTGATAAATTCTCACTTTCTATTTTCTCACCGTAAACAGCAGTATTTTTTTTCGAGCTTTTCTCTTGTGATTTAGGAACATTTCTTATTTCCTCCATAGCTAAAGCTAAAAGTAACTCATTAAGTGTAAGCTTTTTTAAATATTTTATTTCGAGAGCAGAATTACTTTGTAGTATAAATTGTTCCTTTTCCCCTTTCAATTTAACAAAAGAATTTACCCCAGTTGATAACAAATCACTGGGCGTTAATTTATTTCCAGATTTTACTTTAATCCATGTTTCATTCATTCCCATTAATGCTTGAACATCACCGTGTACTTTTTCTACAATAAAAATCTGAGCAGTCAAAGCTCTTGAAAATATTAAAAAAATTAAAATAAACTTTTTCATAGTTCACCTCATTAATAAATGTCAATAATCTTAACATTACCAGTAGATAAACCATAATTTTCAACCGCTTCTCTAATAAATTTTTCTGCTCCAATTTTCCATGCATTTTCAAAATCCTTAAAAGATGTCACTTCAAGAGGTATCCAAAGCTCATCGATTCCATTTTCGTTTTGCCTTATGAAAACTTTTGAGTCATTTTTTGTTATCAAATTCATTTCAGTAGGTTTAAGACCAGTATTTACAATCAAATTAACATGGCTTATGCCATTATCGTTTCTATAATCAACAAAGGCAGTCTGTATACCAATACTTTCAAAGATTGATGCTAAGCATACACTTAGGTCGTCGCAATCACCTCCCTTTACTTTAATTGTTTCACTTGGGAATTGCACATATTCTACACTTGAACGTGGATCGGCAACATAATTCATTTGTTTTATAAAATTTTCAAAAAGTATTTTTATCTTATAAAAAGTATTTAATTTGAAATCCACTGTATCAAGAAATTTTTTATAAGATTGCAAAATATTTTTCGCGTACTTACTTGAAAAATCAAAATCATACCTTACAAAGTATATTAGATTGGAAACATTACCATCCCAGCTATTTTTATCATTAACTAAAATTGGCTTTTGAATTTTATCGTCAGGTTTTTCATCTCCAATAGATAAATAAAATTCTGCAATTGAGATTTTTCTTCGATCAACATTTTTATTTACAACTGTGAAAAAAGGAACTTCAACTGTATCCAAAGGATTAATGTGAACCGAAGGAGAATAAATTATATCATCATTAATTTCTTTTATTAAACAGGAAGGTCTTACCTCAATTAAATTTTTTGTTAAGTTGACTACCTTTCCATATGCAAAAGGTTTTTGTAAATAAAGATCTGAAAGAGTTGGATATATTTCGTTTTTAATATTCACATCAATAAACTTAACACTTTTTTCTCTGATAAAGCTTAAAGCAAAATTAAAAGTCAAAAATAATCTATCTTTGCTATAAATATTGTTAATTATACTATGAATGCCATACTTTGTCATTCCTTCGAGTGAACTTAGCAAAGGTCTATTTGAAAAGTATTTAATTCCACTTAAAGTAATACTAAACAAATTTGTCGAATAGTTAATCGAAGGCTGAATACCAGCAAAGTAAGGATTTTGATATTTATCATGAAATAAAGTACCTCCTATCGTAATGTACCCGTCAAAAAGTTTATTTGTTGTATTAACTCCAAAATAAAATGAACCACTAGATTCATAACTTGTAAACATAGTTATTCTTTCAGATGGATAAAATACAATTTGTGCAGCAATCCCTTTATCTTTTTTTATTGAATACAATTCATTTAACTCACTTTGATTTATCTCTTCTGCTAAAAGAAGGTTGTAAGAAGAAATTGATAAAAGAAATTTATTTTTTAATAAATATGTAAATCCTATATCACCTCTCCAAAAATTATTTTGGGCTATATCATTTCTTATGTTAATATAATAGATAGAATCTGTATAATATAAAATTGGTTTTTCTTCGGTAAATTGTTGTGTAAAATATCTAAAAGAAATTCCGGTAAAAAAATTCGACAAAAACTTGAACGAATATCCAAAGGCAAATTTTTCTTGGAAATCAATTTCGGTCTTTAATTGAGCAATAGAATCAGGAAGTTGTACTTTAACACCACTTTTAACAATAAATTGTTGATTTATTCCTGGGGTGTATCTTAAATAGAAATTATGATTACCAATTCTTTTCATCAATGCTAATGCATAAATGCTTCCATATATTTTTTTATCATTCATTGCAAAAAATGTTGTTGATAATTCAACATCTTTTATCAAACTAAAATTAGCAACATTACTTTCTATACTATTCAATCTAAAATTATAATTTAATGGTGAACTAACATTACCAAAATAATCAAGTGAAACTTGACTATAAGAATTTACAATCCATATCGATATGAATATCAAAATTAATTTATGGTATTTCAACTCTAATATTGTGAATGCTTTGGGCAACAATGTAGGTATCATTAAGTAAGTTATTGTTAATTTCTTTAACTATTTTTCTGATAAAACTTATCACAATAATTTTTCTTGGACCTCTTAAAATATCTTCTATAATACTTAATGGGATTTTTACTTTACCTTTTTCATTCCCACTTATTTTTATTAATGGTTCAATACTATCAGATAATTCCCTACTTTTCGACAAAATTATTTCAACATTATCATCTTTTTGAGCATTCCAGTCTAGAATTAAAGTAAAGTTCTTTTTACTATTTTCTTCAAAACTAATCTTCCCTACTATTTCAGCAGGCGTAGCTATTTCAAGCTGAACATATGAATTTTTACTTTCAGATACTATTAAACTTACCTTAGAAGAAAATGGAAAGCCCTGCATTTGACCTAAATGTCCCATCATCCTTTGCTTAGCAAAATATTTAATTCCAAGAACTGTATCCTTAATTACACCTTTATCCATATATTTTACTATATTAGGCACTCGAATAGCTTCATAATTATTAAACTTTACCGATAAATAAGATTTTGTTTTAAATCCAATTAACTTACCATTTTTTACTTTAACTGGCTTTGATTTGTCATTAAATGTTGCATAATAATAACCTTCACTTTGTACATTACCAAAATTAGTATTTCGAACACCTGTAATTGTTATAACAGTACTTTTGTTTATAAATGGATTTGTAATTCCTGTGGAATCAAAACCACTAACATTCAAATTAGCATCCACATCATTTGAAATAGGATTAACTTGCCAGCCCTTTTCTGAAAAGTTATTTGTTAACTCTACCGGAGCTGGTTCCTTACAGCTAACTATAACAATCAACAAGAGAATAATTTTAAATAAATTTTTATTCATAACTCTAAAAACAAAGGGCAGCATTAAACTGCCCTTTTTCCTATTTAATTGCGTATGGTATTCCCCATGTTTTTTCTTCTACAGATGATTTAGTATCACTTACTGAATTATCTGGCAGTAAATTAATGACGGCATGCATAAAGCCAGGCTGCAAATTTGTTAACCATGTTTTTTCATAAGTTCTAGTATAATAAGTTCCATCAAATTGTGTATCCTTAAGCTCAAATTTTTCTTTAGCTCTATACATTCCTGTATTTATCAATGCACCATGAGTTAAGGTAAGTAAATCTGGTTTTTCGTAAACACTTTTTACTTCAACTGTTACTTTAACAGGTTGTTTTTTTCCAAAAAATGGCATCAATTCATTCATTCTTAATTTTTGTCCTTTTTTGTTATCTTTATTTTGTTGCCTTGAGTTTGAACTATCTACTCCCAAAGTATATCCTCTCCCAAAATCAAGGAAAAACTCATTAGGAGATGTTATAGTGATTGATTTCCCATCTAAAGTAGTTAAAGTTACTTTTGTAATTTCGATGTTAGTAGTTTCAGTTCCACCTGCTGGAAGAGATGAACCTACAATTTTCCAATCAACTAGATTATCTCCTGTACTATCAATTTTAGCATATTTAATTTTTCTTGTAATAACTGAAGTAAATGGTTTCTTAATTACTGTATCCGGAATTGCTCTTGTATTATTAGTAAACGAGCCAATAATAATTAGCTCACCTTCAAACTTAAGTGTTAATTGGCCTAGTGCAGTATCTGCCCCGTAATTAATTTCTAGATTTCGATCAACTAATTTAACAACCTGTCCTATTTTAATAGGATAAATTGTTTTTCCTAGTTGATTACTTATAATACTTAGTGCTTGTTCTTCGTTATAATTTGGTATAAATGAATTTAGGATTTCATCTGAATATGTAATTTTTTCCAACGCATATTTTATAGAAGCTCCATCTTCTGGGCCCGTAACAATACTTTTATCTTCGCATGCATTAATTAATAATGATAAAAGGACAGCTTGAACTAAAAAAATTAAACGCCTCATAGTTCCTCCTTTGATGATATAATATCAAGGAAGATTAATCATTTTTTGTGCCAATACTAGTATTTATAAAATTATCTATTTTGTAATTAAAAAGAGACTTTAACTTAATTAAAATGCCTGGGAAAATATATCAATTTGCATGGAGAAAAGTTTTTCAGTCATTTTTATTAAATAGAAAATATTTTATCACCTCATCTAGATATTGATGGTAACGAACAGGTAAATTTTTATACTTAGAACTAAACTTTTCTTTTACCATGTCAAAATCCATACTATTAGCTTTTAATAAATCTTTTCTAATATTCTCTAAATATATTTTTACTTTAGATGTTACTTTTTTAAGTACTTCACTTTCGTCTGTTTGAGAAATTTCCTTAACTGTCTGAGTCATATTAAATTTCGAATTCACAAAAGTTTTAAAAAATATTCCCCTAAAATTCTCAGAAACAATAGTTCTACTTAAATTTAATTCTTGTGCTATTTGATTGATTGATGAATGAGAAAATTTCTTTTCTCTTAGCATGTTTAGAAGTACTTTTTCAAAATCTTCTTTATCAATACTATGATATTCTTCAGGCAAGTCTCTTAAAGTTATAACTGTTCTATTTTCAGATTTTGCAAATATTATCATTCTTTTTATTAATGATTCAAGTTCTCTTACATTGCCTTTCCATTCATAACGTAATAAATTTTCCATTACAGCTTTTGAAATGTAAATTGAATTATCTTCTTTTTGAAGGAAATAATTTACTAATGCCTCTATATCACTTTTTCTCTTTCTTAGCGGAGGAATTTCAATCCTAATAACATTTAATCTGTAAAAAAGGTCTTCTCTAAATTTCTTTTGTCTAACCAATTCGTCTAAATTTTTATTTGTTGCAGCAATTACTCTTACATCTGTGTGAATAGTTTCGGAAGAGCCTACTTTTTCAAAGTCACCAAATTGTATTACTCTTAAAAGCTTAGCCTGAAAGTTCTCTGAGGTTTCTGCAATTTCGTCTAGGAATATTGTTCCACCATTGGCAATTTCAAAGCGTCCTTTTTTATCTGAATAAGCATTAGTAAATGCTCCTTTCACATAACCGAATAATTCACTTTCGAGAAGAGTTTCCGGTAAAGCAGCACAATTTACTGCAACAAATTTTTTATCTTTTCTTTTACTCAAATTGTGAATTGCTCTTGCAACCAATTCTTTTCCACTTCCACTTTCACCAAGTATTAAAACATTTACATCTGTTGGCGATATTTTCTTAATTAATTCAACAATTTTATGCATTTCTTCACTTTTATAAACCATTCCTTCAAATACCTTTATTTCTTCTTTATTATAGTTAATAGTCTCGTCATCTTTATATTTTTTTAACTGTTGAATTTCATCTTTTAGTATTTCTATCTTTTTTATTAATTCTTCATTTTTATTTTTTTCCTTAAGCAACTGTAAAAGCAATTGTTCCTTGTTTGTTAAAGCAACTTTTAATGCATTAACTTCCTTTGAAGTTTCATTTAGCATTATTTTATTCTTCATTAAATATATTATCCCTTCAGAAAGATATATTAGAAAGGCAGGTATTAGAACCACAGAATAGTTATTTTCTGTTGAATAATTTATAAAAAGTATAAAAGAAAAAGCTACATAAACAAAACAGATTATACACATTAATTTGATGTTCGATATTCCAATTTTTATTTGGGAAGAAATAATTAACATCAACAAAAAAAGAACAGAAATGAAAACACTTGATTGATATTTTAGATATCTATTAGTTAAAATATTATCAAGAGCAAATGCATGAAGACCTACGCCCGGTAGTTCATCATCATAAAATGTTGAGATTGTCTTTGCTATTGATGACTCGCTTACTCCAACAATTACAATTTTATTAAAAAATTTTTTTGAAAAACTACTATCGTTTTCTGATTCACGAAAAAACTCTATTAAAGAGTATTTATTAAACTTTTCCCATGATGTATAAAAATTAATTTTCAATAAATCTCTTTTATTAAAAAATTTTTCACCTGCTAACTTTATAGAAAATGCATTTTCTTGTTTATTATTAACATAAATTACCGTTGGAATATATATCCCGTCCTTTACAATATAGTTAAGATGTCCAGACTCTAATTCTATTAAGTCATTTTTAGGCTGAGAGTATAAAAGTGTATCATGTTCATAAGATTCTCCCAGTTTATTTTTATTTGTGACAATTGAAGATAAAACAACTCTTTTTGATTTTATCAATTCTTCTTTTAACAAATCATTGTAAATAGTTTGAAAAGCAATATTACTCGAAAGAAAAACTTCTAGACCAATTCTTTTTACCTTGTATTGAGATAACTTATTTATCAGTAATGCATAATAACTTCTCCTTAGCGGCCAGCCCCCCAGTTTTTCTATGTCGTTGCTATCAATGTGTATTATTATAATTGAACTATCGGGTTTTTTTTCACCTCCTATAATTCTAAAAAAATTTTCTATATTATAATTAACCTCGTAAGCTAGTGGTTTAAGTACTATAACTATAATCAAACCTACAATAATTGCTAAAGTTCTAATAAGATTTTTATTTTGGAGAAAATTAGAAGTTAAATAGACTATTTGAAACTTTCTTAAGTTCAACATAACTTTTCATATGTAATTTAACTTAATTTACAAAAAATAATTCAAAAGGTTTGCTATGAAAATTAATATCAATGGTTTATCTGTAAATATATTTGGTAAGCCAGAAAATAAGCCTATAGTTTTTATTCATGGTTTCCCATTTGATCATACAATGTGGCAAAATCAAATTAATGTCTTAAGCGACGAATATTATTGCTTAGCATACGATGTCCGTGGATTAGGAGAAAGTTATGTAGGTGATGGTCAATACACCATGGAATTCTATGTTGATGATTTATTTTCTATAATAAAAGAATTAAAATTACAAAAGCCTACATTATGTGGATTATCAATGGGGGGCTATATTGCTTTAAGAGCTATAGAAAGAGAACAAGAAGCTTTCTCTGCTCTAATACTATGCGACACAAAATCGGAAGCCGACGATAACGTAGGTAAATTAAAACGTTCAGAAAATATAAATATCATTAATACAGAAGGGATAAAAAAATTTGTAGATGTTTTTGTTCCAAATTGTTTTGCTGATGAAACTATTGAAGAACAAAAAGATTTGTTTAATTCTATTTTAACTAAATGTTATAAACAAAATCCTATTGGTGTAAAAGGTGCGATAATTGCTATTATGAGTCGTACAGATACAACTGCATTCTTACCTCAAATTAAAATTCCTACACTTATTTTATGCGGTTCATTCGATAAATTAACCCCTCCACAAGTTATGAGAACAATGTCAGAAAAAATTCCCAATTCAGAATTTGCAATTATTCCTCAAGCAGGACATATGTCCCCAATTGAAAATCCCAATGCTGTAAACGACTTGATAAAAGGTTTCTTAAAAAGAAAATTATAGAAACTATTATTTAGTGGTATAAACACAAATAATAATTTGGATTATAAAATTAATCTAGGCTTGATATTATGAGAAAAAAATTAACTAATAGAATTTTACTTCATAACCTTTAAAAATTCCATTTTCATAAACAAACTTTGCACTAAAAAATTTATTTTGGAAAAGCCAGGGAATAAAAATTTTATCACCTTCCCACAAATTTAGTTCAAGAAGTTTTTCATTTGGAATCCATTGAAGATTTCCTTCTTTAGAATCAATTAATTTTCCTTCATATTCATTAGCAGTAAAAAGAAAAACATACCAATCTTTTTTACCATCGAACAATGGGAAAGTAATAAAGCCATGTAATTTTGGATTTTTAATTAATAAGCCCGATTCCTCTTTAACTTCACGGATTACACATTCTTCTGGTGTTTCTCCAGGTTGAAATTTTCCACCTAAGCCATTCCATTTGCCTTCGTGAATATCATTCTTTTTTTTAATTCTATGAAGCATCAAAGTTTTATCGTTATGAATAATATAACATAAAGTTGCAAGTTGCATATTTTTACCTTTCAATATTCTAACTGTAGCAAATTTTTCATATTATGAAATCATCTCAGCTAATATTGAAGAAATTTCATCAAGCTCATCAAGAAACCACTTAACTTTATCTGGATTTGCGCGCTTACTATCTCTTACTAAAGCTAACCATAATTTACACTCATTAGCAAATTTGAGCGATGCAATTGTATAATTATTTAAATCCTTCTTTGTTGTTGCAGCTGTTGCTTCTATATAATTACTAATAACACTTGTGCCACTACTAAAAAGTTCATCACCAATCCTTTGTGAAACATTATCCTTCGGAAGCTGATCAATAAATTCAATTAATTTTAGTGTAAAAAAGTAAAGTCGTTTTCTAAATTCTCCTTTTGAAAATTCTTTCGACAAATCTTTATTCCCTACATGTTATTTAATCTGAACTCATTGCTAGATAAGAATTTTTTAAAAGATAATTTTTAACATAATCATCTACTCCCTGTTGCACATTCATAATCGGTTTGTTATAACCAGCATCTCTTAACTTTTTTAAGTTTGCTTGTGTAAAATATTGATACTTATTTCTAATTTCTGTAGGCATATCAACAAATTCTATGTTAACCGGTTTATTTAATGAATTAAATAAGGCTGTAACAAGTTCAATCCAAGTTTGCGCTCTGCCTGTGCCAACATTGTAAATTCCATTTTTATCTCTATATTCAAGAAAAAATAATGTCATGTCAACAGCATCTTTTACATAAATAAAATCGCGTTTTTGTTCTCCATCTTTATAATCTTGTTTGTAGGATTTAAACAATTTTACTTTTCCTGTATCTCTTATCTGTTCAAATGCTTTGTGAACAACACTTCTCATCTCACCTTTGTGATATTCATTTGGTCCATACACATTAAAGTATTTCAGACCCACCACTTTATTCAGTAAACCGTTTTTCTTAATCCACAAATCAAAAATGTGTTTTGAGTATCCATACATATTCAATGGTCTAAGTTTTTCCAAAGTTGATTCGTCATCATCATATCCATTAGTACCATCACCATATGTTGCTGCCGAAGATGCATATATAAATCTAATATTATTCTTAATAGCATAAATAGCAAGACTCTTAGAATATTGAAAATTATTTTCCATCAAATAGTCAGCATTTCTCTCAGTTGTTGATGAACATGCCCCTAGATGGATAATCGCTTCAATTTTAAAAGGAACAACTTCGTTCTGAACGTATCCTAAAAAGGTGTTTTTATGTAAAAAATCTTCATACAATAGTCCATTCAAATTTTTCCACTTTTCATCCATACCCAATTCATCTACAATAATAATTTTATCAATTCCCATTTTGTTTAATTTCCAGACTACTGCGCTTCCTATAAAACCAGCGCCACCAGTAACTACTATCATAAAACTTCTCTTTTATTTATTATATTTGAACGAAAATTAATCATATTCGTTGATTAATAAAAATATTATTGTTTATTTATATTTTTATGAATTTTCTAAAAGAAAGGATTCAAATGAATAAATTCGATTTGCTAACAAAAATACTAAACGAAAGAATTTTAGTACTTGATGGCGCAATGGGAACTATGATTCAAAGTTATAGATTAAATGAAAATGATTTTAGAGGCAATAGATTTAATGACCATCCCGTCGAACTAAAAGGGAATAATGATATTCTTGTTTTAGCTAAGCCTGAAATAATAAAAGAAATTCATAAAGCTTATCTAGAAGCTGGAGCTGATATAATAGAAACTAACACTTTTAATTCAACAGCAATTTCTCAAGCTGATTATAAAACAGAAAGCCTTATATATGAAATAAATTTTGAAGCAGCAAAAATAGCGAAGGAAGTTGCAAACGAATTTACAACTAAAAACCCTGATAAACCTAGATTTGTAGCTGGAGCACTTGGCCCTACTAATAAAACACTTTCAATTTCTCCAGATGTAAACAATCCAGCTTATCGTGCAGTAACATTTGACGAGGTAAAAAATGCTTACAAAGAACAGGTAAAAGGATTAATTGATGGTGGTGTAGATATACTTTTACTTGAAACAATATTTGATACATTAAATGCAAAAGCTGCAATATTTGGCATAATGGAGTTATTTGATGAGTTGAATATTCAACTTCCAATTATGATTTCTGGAACTATTGTAGATATGAGCGGAAGAACTTTATCAGGTCAAACAATAGAAGCTTTTTGGATTTCAATTTCTCATACAAAAAATTTATTGAGCGTTGGCTTAAATTGCTCATTAGGTCCCTCACAAATGAGACCTTTTATTTCAGAACTATCAAGAATTGCAAATGTATTTGTAAGTATATATCCAAATGCAGGATTACCTAATGAATTTGGAGAATATGATGAATCTCCCGAATTAATGGCAAAAGTTCTCGAAGAATTTGCTAAAGAAGGATTCTTTAACATCTTAGGAGGTTGTTGCGGAACAACACCCGAACACATAAAAGCTTTTGCTGAAATAGCAAAAAAATATCCTCCAAGAAAAATTCCTAAAATAGAACCTTACTTAAGACTGAGTGGATTAGAACCATTAGTGTTTCGACCAGATACTAATTTTGTAAACATTGGAGAGAGAACTAACGTAACTGGTTCAAGAAAATTTGCTAGACTAATAAAAGAAAATAAATACGAAGAAGCTCTATCAGTTGCAAGAGAGCAGGTTGAAAATGGGGCTCAAATGCTTGATGTTAATATGGATGAAGCTATGATTAATTCTGAGGAAGCTATGACAAAATTTTTAAAGTACATAGCTTCTGAACCAGACATTGCGAAAGTCCCAATCATGATCGATTCATCTAAGTGGAGTGTAATAGAAGAAGGTCTAAAATGCCTTCAGGGAAAAGGAGTAGTTAATTCTATCTCATTAAAAGAGGGCGAAGATGTATTCAAAGAAAGAGCAAAAAAAATATTAATGTACGGAGCAGCAGTAGTAGTTATGGCGTTTGATGAAGAAGGACAAGCAGATACGTTTGAAAGAAAAATAAATATTTGCAAAAGAGCTTATAAAATTTTAACAGAAGAAGTTAACTTTCCACCACAAGATATAATTTTCGATCCAAACATCTTTGCAATAGCTACTGGAATCGAAGAACACAATCAATATGCTATCAACTTTATAGAAGCTACAAGATGGATTAAAAAGAATCTCCCATTATGTAAAGTAAGTGGAGGAGTTAGCAATATCTCCTTTTCATTCAGGGGGAATGATATAATTAGAGAAGCAATCCATTCTGCTTTCCTTTATCATGCCATAGAAGCTGGCATGGACATGGGCATAGTAAATGCAGGACAATTAGCTGTATATGAAGAAATACCAAAAGATTTACTAGAGAGAGTTGAAGATGTCTTATTTAATAGAAGACCAGATGCAACAGAAAGATTAATAGAATATGCTAATTCAATAAACAAAGAATCAAAAAAAGAAGTAGAAGATCTTTCATGGAGAAATACATCAGTAGAAGAAAGATTAAAACATTCAATTATAAAAGGCATTATTGATTTTATTGAACAAGATATTGAAGAAGCAAGACAAAAATATTCAAATCCTCTTCAAATTATAGAAGGACCATTAATGGATGGAATGAATGTAGTAGGAGACTTATTTGGTTCTGGTAAAATGTTTTTACCACAAGTAGTGAAAAGTGCTAGAGTAATGAAAAAAGCGGTTGCATATTTAATCCCTTATATAGAACAAAGTCAAAAATCTTCTGATCAAAAAACACAGGCAGGTACAATTCTTTTAGCAACCGTTAAAGGGGATGTTCATGATATTGGAAAAAATATTGTTGCAGTTGTACTAAGCTGCAATAACTATAATGTAATAGATCTTGGCGTAATGGTTCCTTCTGATAAAATTTTATCGACTGCAATCGAAAAGAACGTAGATATTATTGGCTTAAGTGGATTAATTACCCCATCACTAGATGAGATGGTCCATGTTGCAAAAGAAATGGAAAGATTAGGATTAAAAATACCACTGCTTATAGGTGGTGCAACTACTTCACGAATTCACACAGCCGTAAAGATAGCTCCAAATTATTCTTCTGCAACTATTCATGTCCTCGATGCTTCTCGAAGCGTTGGCGTGGTAAGTAATCTTTTAAACAAAGAAACTCGAGATAAATTCATCGAAGAAATAAAAAATGAATACGAAAGATTAAGAATAATACATAAGCAAAAACAAATAGAAAAAGATTTTTTAACTCTCGAACAAGCTAGAAAAAATAAGTTAGTTTTAAATTGGGAAAACTATAGACCAAAAAAGCCAAACAAACTAGGAGTAACAATTTTCAAAAATTATCCACTTGAAGAAATAAAAAAATACATTGATTGGACACCTTTCTTTCAAGTATGGGAACTAAAAGGTCGTTACCCAAAAATTTTTGAAAATCAATACTATGGCAATGAAGCAAAAAAAATTTTTTATGATGCAAATAAATTACTTGATAAAATAATCGAAGAAAAATTATTAATAGCAAATGGTATAGTAGGATTATTTCCGGCTAATTCAATTGAAGATGATATTGAAATATATACTGACGATTCTAGAACAGGTATATTAGGAATTCTACATACGTTAAGACAACAAACTATAAAATCTCAAGGCTTACCAAATCTCGCACTTGCTGACTTCATAGCACCTAAAGAAAGTAATGTTAAAGATTACATTGGAGCTTTTGCTGTTACTGCTGGAATTGGTATCGAAAATTTAATTCAAAGATTTAAAGATGAAAACGACGAGTACAATATCATAATGGTAAAAGCATTAGCGGATAGGTTAGCCGAAGCATTTGCTGAATTACTTCATGAAAAAGTTAGAAAAGAATTATGGGGTTACTCTCCAGAGGAAAAATTTTCTAACGAAGAATTAATAGAAGAAAAATACCAAGGAATACGTCCTGCACCAGGTTATCCTGCTCAGCCTGACCATACAGAAAAAATTACTATCTGGAAAATCCTTAATATTGAAGAAAATATACAAATCAAGTTAACTGAAAACTTAGCAATGCATCCTGCTGCCTCGGTTTGCGGTTTATATATAGCACATCCAGAAGCAAAATATTTCAATGTTGGAAAAATCGGAAAAGACCAGATACAAGACTACCATAAAAGAAAAGGAATTAGCATTAAAGAGGCTGAAAAATGGTTAAGACATATTCTTAACTACAATGAAACTGATGATTAATAATGAGGAAAAATAATGGCTTCAAAAGACGAACTAATAAAATTGTTTGAAAGATGGGCAAATCAAAAAGCTATATCAATTACTCAAATTATAGGCTCTGGTTCAAATAGAAAATATTTTAGAATTAAAAGCGAAAGTAAATCTGCAATAGGTGTTACAAATGAAAATAAAAAGGAAAATAAAGCTTTTATATACTTAACAAAACATTTTATTAAACATAAGTTAAATGTTCCTAAAATTTATAAATCGAATCTTTCAAAAGGCATTTATTTGCAAGAAGACTTAGGAGACGAAACTTTATTTTCTCAACTAGTCTCAAAAAGAAAAAACTATGAATTCCCTAAAGAAATAATTCCTTTCTATAAAAAAGCAATAGAAGAACTACCTGTATTTCAAATTAAAGGTCGGATTAATCTGGATTTTTCAATTTGCTACCCAAGACCTGCTTTTGATAGACAATCTATTATGTGGGACTTAAATTATTTCAAATATTACTTTGCAAAACTATTCAACATCAATTTTGACGAACAAAAACTTGAAAATGATTTTCACTTGCTTACCAATTTCCTTTTAGAAGCTGACTCTAATTATTTCATGTACAGAGATTTTAACTCACGAAATATTATGATTAAAAATGGGATTCTTTATTTCATTGATTATCAAGGTGGTAGAAAAGGAGCACTTCAATATGACATTGCTTCTTTACTTTATGATTCAAAAGCAAACTTACCACAAAAATTAAGGGAAGATTTACTTGAGCATTACTTAAAATCTGTTAATAAAATAAAAAAAATTAACAATAAAGAATTTTTCAAATATTATGATGGATTTGTTCTAATTCGTCTTTTACAGATGTTAGGTGCTTATGGCTTCAGAGGACTTTACGAAGGTAAAGCTCACTTTATGCAAAGCATTCCTTATGCTATAAACAATATTAAAGAGCTACTCAATAAAATTAAAATAAAAATCCCAGAATTAATTTCTGTATTAAAACAATTAGTAGAACTAGAAGAAATTAAAAATTATGAATGGAAAAAACCGAATAAATTAACAATAAGAATTAATAGCTTTTCATATAATGAAAAAATTCCTTTAGACATTTCTGGAAACGGTGGCGGTTATATTTTTGATTGTCGCGTTATTTCTAATCCTGGAAAGTTAGATATGTTCAAAAATCTTACAGGAAAAGATAAAGCTGTACAAAGTTTTCTTGATAATTTACCAGATGCCCAAAAATTTTTATCAAACGTAATTAAAATTATTTCTCAATCAGTCGAAAATTATATTTCTAGAGGATGGACCGATTTAATGGTAAATTTTGGTTGCACAGGAGGTCAGCATCGCTCTGTCTATTTTGCAGAAAAATTAGCTGAGTACTTAAAATCAAATTACGATGTAAATATAAAAATAACTCATACACAATTAAATAGAAATAATTAATAAATTAATGAAAGCTTTTATACTTGCTGCAGGTTTAGGAACTAGATTAAAACCACTTACAGATTACAAACCCAAAGCCCTAATTGAATTAAATGGTATTCCACTACTTGAGATTACAATTAAAAAATTACTTAAGTTTGGCTTTAATGATATAATAATAAATCTACACCATTATGCAGAACAAATAATAAATTTTCTTGAAAGGAAAAACTTTTTTAATGCAAAAATAGAATTTTCATATGAAAAAGATTTATTACTTGATACGGGCGGTGGATTAAAAAAAGCATCCTATTTTTTTGATGATAAAAAACCTTTTTTAATCCATAATGTTGATGTACTTACAAACATTAATTTATTAGATTTATATGAGTATCATGAAAATAAAAATGCAATAGCTACTTTAGCAGTTCAAAAAAGAAATTCTTCAAGATATTTTTTATTTGATGAAGACAATAACTTATGTGGATGGAAAAACTGTAAAACGGGTAAGATAATACTTGTTCGTAAACCATTAGGGAAAATACTAGAATATGCTTTTAGCGGCATTCATATAGTAAGTCCAAAAATTTTCAAATACTTCCCTGAAAAAGATGTTTTTTCAATTGTCGATTTTTATCTTACAGTAGCTTCTAAAGAAAGAATTACATATTATGAACATAGTAACAGCATTTTTTTTGACTTGGGTAAAAAAGAAAATTTAACATTAGCAGAGAAATTTTTAATTACATCAAATGATTTTGAGGAACTAAAATGAAAAAAAATTTTCTCATAATTTTCCTAGTTCTTAATTTTCTTGCTTTTGCTCAAGGCACAGAGTGGATAAAAGAAAATTACACAAAGAAAGAGTATAGAATTGAGATGCGCGATGGAATAAAACTTTTTACTGCCGTTTACACACCAAAAGATACTACAAAAAATTATCCAATCTTAATGCTAAGAACTCCATATTCGATTTCACCTTATGGAGAAAATAATTATCCACAAACATTAGGACCAAACGAAGACTTAGCAAAAGATGGTTATATTTTTGTCTACCAAGATGTTCGTGGGAAATTCATGAGCGAAGGTAAATTCGAAAACATGCGCCCATACATACCTAACAAAAACAGTAGCCAAGATATAGATGAAACCACTGATACATACGATACAATTGATTGGTTAATAAAAAATGTAAAATACAATAATGGTAAAGTTGGTATATGGGGAATCTCATACCCTGGTTTTTATGCTGCTATGAGTCTTATTGATTCTCATCCTTCTTTAAAGGCTGTATCACCACAGGCTCCCATTGCAGATTGGTTTATTGGCGACGATATGCATCATAATGGAGCTTTAACGTTATCAATGTCATTTAACTTTTTTAAAACTTTTGACCAACCAAGAGAAAGCTTAACCACAAAATGGAAAACAATTGAACCTTATGAATCTCCGGATATGTACAATTTTTTTCTTAAACTCGGACCAATAAAAAACATCAATGAAAAATTCTTTCACAACAAACTTCCATTTTGGGATTCAATTATAACACATGGTACTTATGATAAATTTTGGAAAGCTAGAAGTAATTTATCTTACTTCAAAAATGTAAAGCCAGCTGTTTTAATTGTAGCAGGGTGGTACGACTCAGAAGATTTATATGGTCCACTAAATATATACAAATCGATTCGAGAAAATAACACAAACAACAAAACATATTTGGTAATTGGACCTTGGGGTCACGGCGGCTGGGCAAGAAGTAGCGGCAATATTTTCGGTGACTTTGTATTCCCAGAAAATACAAGTGATTACTACAACAAAAACATTTTAATACCCTTTTTTAAACATTATCTTAAAGACGAGGGAGAATTAAATTTACCAAAAATAACTACATATAGAACAGGAACTAATAAATGGAAAAACTACAAAAAGTGGCCTCCAGATAGCGTAGAGACGAAGTTTTTATACTTAGCTCCAAATGGAAAATTAAGTTGGCAAAAACCTCCTAATAAAAAGAAACTATACGACGAATATCTAAGTGACCCAAATAAACCTGTCCCCTATACAGCAAAATTTCATGACTCAAAACAATTATATTGGAGAGCATACATGAGCGAAGATCAAAGATTTGCTGCTTCTCGGCCAGATGTTTTAGTTTATGAAACCGATCCTCTTGAAAATGATATAACAATAGTTGGACCAATTTATGTTAACTTATATGTTTCAACTACAGGAACAGATGCTGATTGGATTGTAAAAATTATTGATGTCTATCCCGATGGAGAAGAAAATCCTGAACCCAATCCAAATAATGTAGAATATGGTGGTTATCAAAGATTAATACGCTATGAAATTTTAAGGGGTAAATTTAGAAATAGTTTTGAGAAACCTGAACCATTTATTCCAAATAAAATTACAAATATTAAAGTCAAGCTAAATGATATTGACCATACTTTCTTTAAAGGTCATAAAATTATGATTCAAATACAAAGTAGTTTCTTCCCTTTCTTTGATCGTAATCCTCAAAAGTTTATTGACATTTACTCGGCAAAAGAAGAAGACTTTCAAAAAGCTTATCATCGTGTTTATTTTTCTAAAGACTACCCCTCTTCAATCAAATTTAGTATTATAAATCACTAAAAAATTATCTGGAGGATGTATGTCGATAAAATCTTCTGGTTTCCTTTTGGGAATATTTTTATTCACATCATTATATGCACAATCAATAGCAATTGGACCACAATTAGGCTATCACAAATCAGAAGATGCAGAAGGTTCTTTGTTACTTGGAGCAACAGGACGAATTTATTTAGCAAGAAGTTTAGCACTAGAAGCTTCTATTAATTACAGAAGTGAAGACTATGAAAATGGAACTATAAAAACTAAAATGTATCCTGTTATGGTTAGTGGCTTATTATATTTCTTCCCATTATTTTACGGAACAGTTGGTGCAGGATGGTATAATACAAAAATAGATTATTCAAGTTTGCTAAATTCAATGGGATTAAAAGATGAAACAAAAAGTAAATTTGGTTATCATTTTGGAATTGGAGCAGAACTTGGTTTAGGTAACTTAATTCTGACAGGCGACGTTCGCTATGTTTTTCTTGACTTAAAATTGGACAAACTTCCCGGACTAAAAGAACTTAAAAATAACTTTTATGTTATCACCGCAGGTATTTTATTTGAGTTATAATTTCATAAATTATAGTAAATTGAAAATCATTAATAGGAGAAATTATGATTTTCGATCAACTTAAAAATGCCAATCTTTATTTCCCATTAAGTAAAAGAATTCAAACCGCATTTGAATACTTACTAAATACTAATTTTGAAACACTTGAAGCAGGCAAGTATGAAATTGACGGAGAAAATATTTACGCTGTTATTCAAAATTATGATACTAAACCAATTACAGCAGGGAAATGGGAAGCACATAAAAAATATATTGATATTCAATACATTGTTTCAGGTAAAGAAAAAATGGGTTATTCTAACCCAACAAAAATGATCGTTACTGAAGAGTATAACGAAGAAAAGGATGTAATGTTTTTGAAAGGGGATGGTAACTTTTTAATTGCAGAGGCAGGACATTTTGCTGTTTTTTTCCCTACAGATGTACATATGCCAGGTATTGCTGTAAATTTATCTACACCAATAAAGAAAGTCGTCGTAAAAGTTAGGGTTGAAGAAAATATTTAATTTGTTTGTATAGCACAGATAATGTAGAATTTTCATTCAATATTGCTTTACTTTGGTTAAACCTGCATTATCTGTGCTTATATTATTTTTTATAATCTTCGAGATTTATTATATAATCACACAATTTAAGGTCAGAATCTTCATTTGAAGCAACAACTACAAGATTTTTTTCCCCTTCACTCTTTATAATTTCATAAACTTTATCTTTACCAAAATTATCTAAATTAGAGGTGGGTTCATCAAGTATGATCAATGGTGGTTTATGCAATAATGCAAAAATAAATTTAAGTCTTTGTTTCATACCCGAAGAATAATTTTTTACTAAGTCTTTTTTTCTATCAAACAAATTAAAAAAAGAAAACAAATAATCCGCATACTCCCTTTCAAAATTATATCCCCTTATATTGGAGAAGTGCATCATATTTTCTTCGGCAGTAAATTCATCATACAAAACTAGATATGGAGATACAAAGCCTATGTAATTATGAATCTTGTCACTAATAACTTCGCTCCCATTTACTCTATGAATAACTTTCCCTTTTGTAGGTGAGATTAAATTTGCAAGAACTTTTACAAAAGTAGATTTTCCAGAACCATTTGGTCCAGCAATACCATAAATATTCGTAGAAGAAAAAATCATGTTAATATTGTTAAAAACAAGTCTTCTACCAAAATATTTTACAAGATTTTCAGTTGTTATAGTATAATCAATCATTATAAACCACAAATTTTCCCTTAATAATATTCTCTCCAGCTTTTATTATGTAAAAATAAACACCTGTAGCTAATTTTTTCATATCATTACTAAGTACTTTCCATTTTATTACAGTTTTATCAGATGTGTAAACTTTATGTTCTCCCGAATAAATTAAATCCATATTTACAGAATAAATGTAAAGGTCAGCAAACCCAGACCTAGTCCTTTGAGCAGGGAAGTAAATAAAATCATTTGTTGAATATCTGAAAGGTTGAGGGAAAGCATAAGTAATTTCGGCAGTAGAGATTTGACCTTCATTAATCAAATTATTATTCAAAATATTAGATTCAGATATTAAAAAAGAATTATCACATTCAATTTTAGAATAATAGTTATCTATAATCCGTTTAAATCCTACACTGCTTTGAATTGACAAAATATACTTCAAATTAAGTTTGCTATTTGGGCTATCTATTCCTTGAGCTATATCAGAGTTAGAAATTATTGTAATAAATGTATCGGGAACCGACTTTGTATTATTAACGAACACCAAATAGTTCGAAGATACTGGTTCTGTACTGATTTGCATAGAAGTTGATGGGGGAACAAAGTCTAAAGTCATGGTAGGCTTTATCAATGGATAATTTTCTGCTTCTTTAAAATACTTATTTGGTATAGCTCTATAATTTGTAAAAAAAATCCATTGAGCAAAAATTGCAAATTCATGTTTAAAAGAAGAGCCATATTCAGTAATAGCATTTGCAATTGCATTTAATGCTCTTTCATTTCTCATTAGTTCCCAGCTTCTCTTTATTATATCATAACCAAATCTATCCTTCAAAAAAATATTCCATATTGCAAGGTTGTAACCATCATTGTAGGAAAAAGTCTTTTGCGGATTTCTAAAAAAAGAAGGTAAATATGAGTAGTAATCATTAATGCTATCAAATACAAATTCTTCCATAGAGGTAGAAGTAAGCTCATGATAAAATTGGTCTGAATTTCTAAAAACATAATTTCCAACTTGAATTGCATGATGAAGTTCATGAGCAACAGCAACTTTAGCACCATCAATACCTTTTGTATATGTATCGGAAAAATCATTATCAATAACTATGTAACTTGTATATATATCCTTTCCTATTGAATTTTCTGTTTCTGTATATCCATACATACCCCCCGTTAAATTCTGAATATATATATCATATTTATCATCTCCGCCTTCCCCAAAATCACTTGGAGGGGGTGGATACATTAATATATTTACCTCATAATTATACGCAGAGTCTATAGCCTTTGTCAGTTCATTTAAATCATATTGTGGAGCATGTATACCTAATTTGTTAAAATGTATTCTAAATTTACCTGAATTTGTTACAATACTAGTGTCTGTTTTAGGACGTGAAATTAATTTAGAAAGAATTATTTTTTGTTTAGGATTAAATCTTCCATAGTTTATTCTTACCTGATTAACTATTCCAAAACCACATTTAATATACTGAGTGTCAGATGACACAAGTTTCTCTTCATTTACAATTCTTCCTTTTATGCGAAGATATTCTGTAAAGAGCGAATCAAGATTTTGTGCATATAAAGGAATAACTAATAATATAAAAAATACAACTTTGCAAAAAAATTTTTTCATCGCAAATAACTGAATTTTATAAGATTATCTGAATAATCGGTGTAAGCAATTAGAATTTTATCGGTTACTGAAATTGAAATATAATTATTGATCGTAGTGGAAACAAAAAAGTCATTCATTTTACTTAAGTGAAAATTTTTCCCTAATGAAATAATTTTTATTATTCCTTTTGTCCTATCATACATATACACATTTTCTGTATCGTTAAATTTTTCATAAAACAAAAAATCCTTTTCTGGAAAGAAATTAGAAATTTGAACTGTTCTAAAGTTTCCACTTTTTATTAAAATTATTTTTGTTTCTATTGCATCTTTGATAATTCCTACTATTGGTCTATCGATATCATATTGGTTACTAAAACTTTTTATCTCAATAAAATAATTCATTGGATCAGATAAAATATATGTTGATATATTAATTGGTGGATTGAGTTTATTGTCATAGACAATTTTGTTCAGATAAACAACATTGTTAGATTTTGTATAAAAGTAAATTTCTTTAGAAACATTTAATGAGAAAGAAGCCGCTTCAGCATTTTTTGATATTTCGTAGAATACAGAATTGACATATCTAAAATTTCTGAATTCAAATGATTCTAAGTACAAAATATTATTCATTTTTATTAGTGCAAAAATTGTCTGTTGTTCTTTAGACTTATCGCTAACTATTTTTAACTCTACAATTTTACCTTTAGTATATAAAATTCTCCTATTAATAGAATTAATTTCAAAATTCACTTTAATAATTTCTATTTCGTGTCTACCTGTTTTATAGCAATAAAAAATAACTTCTTCTGATTGCACTTCTTCTACTATAGTTTTGTTGTATGCTAATGAAATTGGTACTTTATAATATTGTTCAAAATAATTTCCTTTAGTACCAATAAAAATATTTAATGACAAATCATCTTCGTCTATAAAATAAATTCCATTCATTTTATTAAACATGTAACTAAAATTCCCTATATGAGAAGGCTTCGATTGTATAGATATAGCAAGATTATCAGTAATAGTGAGAACTTTATCTATCAAGTATAATTTACCATTTGTATCAATCATTAAAATTTTTCTTCCTCCTCTGTCGACAAATGCTTGAAAATCTACTATGCCTTTCCTTTTCAAGTAAAGAATTGGTTCATAAAAGTATTCAGAATTCTTTGCATAAATAATATACAGACTTCCTGTTGCAACATTAACAAACGCTATATCATTGAATCCATCACCATTAAAATCAAAAATTTCATATTTGTCAGGTATATATGGGCACTCAATTTCAATTTTTTTAACAAAAGAAGAGACTGAATCTCCCTTAAAAACAATAAACTTATTGTTACTTACATAAATTAAATCAGCAAATCCATCTGAATTTACATCTACTGTTTTAAACTGTTTAATTTCTTCATTAATATTAATTGCTCTAATTTCTCTAAAATCTCCAGCACGATTATTATAAAAAAACAAAATAGAATTCTTTAAAAAATCAACTGCAGCAATATCTTTAAATCCATCGTAGTCTAAATCTATAAAATTGGCATAAGAAAAAAGCTTTTTAGGTTCAAGAGTCAAAGATTCATATAGTTTCCCTTTACTTTCACTAAAAATTGATAATCCATTATAATTACTACCATAAATTAAAATCTCATTTTTCCTATCGTTATCAACATCATCAATATCAAAATTAGATGCATAACCACTGAGTTTTACCTTCGAAAATGGTTGAAAAACTCCATTCGATGAAAAAGTACCTGTACTTAGTATTCTATCACTTCTTGAAAGCAAAACATATTTTTTGATACCTTTTGACAGCGTTGATTCTAATTTTAAATCTGTAATTGAAAAATTTATTTTGCGTTCCAATGTTGAAGTAAATTTATTTTCCAGCCAAAATTGAATTAAATAGCCCTTCTGATCACTTCGAGTTAAAATAACATCTCGCCAGCCATTATTATTAATGTCTGCAGCAAAAATTTTGAAGTAATTCTCTTTTGTAGGGAACTGACGAAATTTACAAAAGCCATTAATTGGTACCTGAGCTAGTAAAGTAGAGGTTAAGAATGAAATAAACAAAAAAAGTTTAACCTTCATTAAGTCTCTTTTGCCTTCTTTGAAGTGCCTCTTCAAATCTCTTTTTCTCATCTTCAGTCTCTGGTACAATTTCGAAAGTTTCAACTGGTTTACCATTTTCATCAACACTTACAAAAGTTAGATAAGCAGTGTTTGTATGAATTCTTGTGCCCTCTGTATGTGATTCTGCATATACTTCTACTCCTACTTCCATTGAAGTTCTAAAAGCACGATTTACTTTAGCAATAATTGTAACAACATTACCAACTTTAATTGGATGATGAAAATCTATTCTATCAACAGAAGCAGTTACACAAACTCTTTGAGAATGCTTTGACGCAGAGAGTGCTGCACATATATCAATCCATTGCATAAGTTGTCCACCAAGTAAATTGCCTAATTGATTCGTATGATTAGGCAATACTAACTCTGTCATTGTTACAATTGATTCCTTAACAGTCTTACTTTTTCTCTGTGGAGAGCTCATTGCTTTTTCTTATTAATTCATCTTCTATTTTTTTTATTTCAATTGCATTAGAATCTTCCGGATATCGACTCAAAAACAAACTTATATCGGCTAATGCTTCATTTATCATTCCCTTCCTAACTTCAATTTTAATTTTATTATACAATGCCAAAGGAGCATATTTAGTATCATGATAAGTTTCGACTACCTGCTCGTAATATTGCATTGCAGCTCTGTCATATTCCATTTTCTCATATATCAAAGCACTCTGATAGTCTTTTTGAGCTAATTTATTATTTAACTCCTTTATCTTTCTTTCTGCCTCTTCTACTTTTGGATTAGAAGGGAAAATGTCTATAAAAGCTTGAAATTCTTCTATAGCTTTCTTTGTATATGACTGATCTAATTGATAAGGTGGTGATAATTTATAATAAGATTCTGCTAACATAAATTGAGCATCAGGTACATATGGACTTGTTGCATAGTTCTGCACTAACTTGCTAAATTCATAAGCTGCAAGAAGATACTCTCCTCTTTTAAAGTATGTCATTCCAAGATAATATTGTGCATCATCATTAACAGTGCTCCCAGGAAATTGCAATAGTATATTTTGGAACTCAATTATAGCTTGTTCATAGTCATTCTTATTATAAAGCCCCAATGCATAATTAAAATATTCATCTGGTGTAAATTTAGTGGTATCTATTGTCCCAGAACAAGCTAATATTACTATAAAAGCAGAATTTGAAAATATTTTTTTAAACAAAATTTCTCCTAAATTTTAATCACAAAAATAGTCAAAAGGTTTGTGCTGTAAAAATTATTTGCTTCTTACATTAAAAAATAAAATTACTGTTGTAATTAATATTCCTACAACCAATATTGGTTGAAATATACTTTTTAATAAAGGTGGCTCTGGTATTTCTCCTTTTAGAAACTCAAATGATTTATCTTCTAAACTACTTATTTCATTATATTTTATAGTATCAACATGCTCTATTAAAAAATCTCGTACTTTTAAATTGGATATGCTATAATTTAATATTGCTCCTTTATATAAAATTTTTCTTTCTATTTTACTTTCATCAAAAAAGTTATCGTTAAAAACATTATTATAATCTACTTTAATATCAGTAATAATATAAACGATAATATTTTTATTCTCATTTATTATTTTATAACCATTATTAGAAAAAGAATTTATAATGAAAGGCTTAATTTGCTCTAATTTTAAAGGAGAAATGACAACTAGATTTACTTCTTTCTCATGTAATAACGTATCAACTTTTAATATTGATTTATTTATTAAATTTATACAAATATCTAAATTTGTTTGTGAAAAAGACTCAACAAAAGAAAATACTAAAAAGATAAGTAAGAATATTTTTTTCATTTAAGTAAAGATTTTTTATTAACTATCTTCTACCACTTGCTATTTCTTTTAATCTTGCTATTCTATCTTCAATTGGGGGATGAGTAGAAAATAATTTAATCAATGATTTTCCACTTAAAGGATTAACAATAAACATATGAGCAGACGAAGCTCCTGCATTAGGCATTGGAATCATTTCATTTGCTTTTGCAAGTTTATCCAATGCAGAAGCTAATCCTAAGGGCTTGCCGGAAATTAATGCACCACCTTCATCTGCCATAAATTCTCTTGAGCGGGAAATAGCTAGTTGAATTAACATAGCTGCAATTGGAGCAATAATTATTAAAGCTAACTCATAAAAAATATTACTATTATTTCTATCGTCTCTGTTACTTCCGCCAAACATAGCTGCCCAACCAGCCATTCTTGCAATAAAAGTAATTGTTCCTACAAGAGTTGCAGCAATTGTACTTACAAGAATATCACGATTTTTAATATGTGCTAATTCATGTGCAATAACTCCTTCTAACTCATCATTATTTAGAATTCTCATTATACCCGTAGTAACTGCTACAGCTCCATTTTGAGGATTTCTACCTGTTGCAAAAGCATTAGGAGTAGGACTATCAATAACATAAACTTTTGGCATAGGCAAGTTTGCTTTTAACGAAAGTTTTTCCACTATATTAAACAATTCAGGAAATTCATTACGAGTAACTTCTTTTGCTCCATACATGGCTAAAACAATTTTATCTGAAAACCAATAAGAGCCAAAATTTAGTGCAAGAGAAATTATAAATGCAATCGTCATTCCTGATTGACCACCTAATAAATTACCAACCAATATAAACAATACCATCATGGCGGTCATTAATATTACAGTTTTTATGCCGTTCATTTTTATCTCCCATTTATTTTTTTAGTAGTTAAATATAATCAAGTTTGCGAATTCTAACATGAAAAGATTAAGAAATGTTCCAAAGCAAAAAGCCTGTTTCCTTGCCTTTAAGGTAGATTATCTTTAAAATCGTACAATAAAAAATACATATTATGTCAAAAGCAAAAATAATATTTATCTTTCTTATAACAACTAATATCATATTTTCACAGACTGTTTATAAATTTTTAGAATTGGATATAAGTCCACGTGCAGCTGCTCTTGCAGGAAGCTTTGTTTCCAACAATGACGATCCTAATGTAATTTTCTATAATCCTGCCGGTATAAATTTTAATCAAAATAATCAAATTTCAATCTCTTTTTTAAAACATTTATTAGATATTAATTCGGCTTCGTTAGCTTTTGTAAAGGAAATAAAAAATATAGGAAAATTCTCTACTGCTATTAAGTATATTAACTACGGAGATTTTACAAAAGCAGATCCACTTGGTCTAAAAATTGGCCATTTTAGTGCTAGTGATATTGCATTTTCCTTAGGTTATGGTAACATATTAGGAGAAAATTTTTATTATGGAATTAATGTAAAATTCATTTACTCAGGAATTGAAAGTTATTCATCAACAGCATATGCTTTTGACCTTGGATTACACTATGAAATCCCTGACAAACTATGGAATTTTGGTTTTTCAGTTTTAAATTTGGGTAAACAAATAAATTCATACATTTCTACAAAAGAAGACTTGCCACTAGATATTCGATTAGGTTTATCGAAGCAACTAGAGAGAGTTCCTATTAGATTTTATTTTTCATTTAATAATCTAAATGAAAATCATAGTAACTTCTTTGCAAGATTTAAGCATCTAACCTTTGGAAGTGAAATCAAATTAGGACAAAGTTTTAAACTTAGGATTGGTTATGATAGTCAAAAGCGAAAAGAACTTAAAATTGGTACCACAGCAGGATTAGCAGGATTCAATATAGGATTTGGTTTTAATGCCGCAAGTTATGTTATTGATTACGCTTATTCATCAATGGGTTCGATTGGAGCTCTTCATAGATTTGGTATTTCCACTAATTTATAAAAGTTACTTTCTATAAGGATTTTTCAAGTATAATCTTGCAAGCTCATGTGAATTATTTCTATCTCTCATTTTCAATACTTCATTATAATATCTAATAGCCTTTTCTCTTTGACCCATTTGGTCATACAACATTCCTAAATAGAGTACTGTATTTATTAGAAAACCAGATTCTGTTTTTTTATCCAACTCTCTTGAAAGTTTTTCACTTATTTCAAAGTAATAAGCAGCAGAATCAACTTTATCTCTTAACTTATAATCCATTCCAATATAATAGCTTGCTTCTCTTTTATATCTTTTATTGTAACCAGGTAATCCTTTTAAACATTTTCTATAAATATCTCTAAAAATTTTAGCAGCTTCTTTATAATTGTTTTCTTTAACATAAGTTAATCCATAATATTTTTGAAAATTTGGATTATTCGGGAATTCTGCCAATAATAATTTTCCCCATTTACGCGCTTCGTCCATATCATTTTCAAATTGAAAGTTAAGAGTCATTAAAAAATATCTTGATTCAATTCTAGCATATCTTCCATTCCATGCTACATATTCTAGTTCGCTCAATCCTTTTTTCTTATCACCTTTAGGGAAAAAAATCATAAAGGGTTTTACAGCTGGATATTTCTGAGGGATAACTTCTGCATAGTAATGATAAATTCCAAAACCAAGTTGAACGTCAACATTTTTAGGATCTGCTTTATAAGCTCTATAAACTAATTCAAGTCCTTCTTTGCCATCAAGAGCAGATTTCAACCAACTTTCTCTAATACCAAGCAATCTTCCTCTAAAGCCAATTGAACCTCCTTTAAAAAAGATTGCATCTATATTTTTCTCATTTTTTTCAAGGATTTTATCACACATATCTATAACCTCTTGTAGCTGGTCATAAAATTTTTTGTCCATACTTTCATCTTCCAAATCAAGGAGAATACGCCACCATGTAATCATTGCTTTAAAAAACTTACCTGAAGGGTGAGTTGGATATTCTTTAATAACAATATCAAAAGTTTTTTCTGCTTTATCGAATTCTATTCCATAAATCTGATTAATACCTGCTTTAACAAGCGAATCGTGACGAACCCAATTATAATTTTGTGCAAGTGCAATTGAAGATAAAAAGACAAATAAACATAACTTTACTTTCATATTTATCCAGCAAAACTTTAAGAAATTAAACAATCCATTACAAAGTAAGTTCTAAATTATTTTCTTTTTGGTCTATATAAATCAGTAGCATGACCATAAAATAATTCAGCAGCGAACATTAAGGTTTCAGACAATGTTGGATGAGGATGAATTGTTAATTCAAGGTCTTTAACAGTAGCCCCCATTTCAATTGCAAGAGTACCTTCTGCAATCATATCTCCTGCTCCAACGCCAACAATTCCTACTCCAATAATTCTTTCGGTTTCTGGCTCAATTATTAATTTTGTAAGTCCATCGTTTCTATCCAACGTTGTAGCTCTTCCACTTGCACCCCAAGGAAATTTTGCAACTTCGTATTTTATTCCTTTTGATTGTGCTTCGGTTTCTGTAATTCCTGTCCATGCAATTTCTGGGTCAGTAAAAACAACCGCTGGAATTGCATTTGGCTCAAAAACAACCTTATACCCAAGAATTGCTTCGACTGCTACTCGACCTTCTGCTGCAGCTTTATGTGCAAGCATTGGATTCCCAACAACATCTCCAATAGCATAAATATTTGGATCATCTGTTCTTAGTTGTTTATCTACTGATATAAAACCTTTTTCGTTCACTTTCACTTTTGTATTTTCTAATCCAAGTCCGTCAGTAACAGGTTTTCGACCTACTGAGATTAAAACTTTATCGAATACCAATTCAGGTTCTGCTATGTTTTTCCCTTCTAATTTAACCTTAATACCATTATCAATTTCTTGTAATTCTACTACTTTTGTTTCAACATATATAGATGCCAATTTAGATTTCAATCTTTTTTCTAGTATAGCGACCAAGTCTCTATCTGCCCCCGGTAATAATCCTGGCATCATTTCAACTACTGTAACTTTACTACCCAGTGCAGAATAAACAGTACTTAATTCTAATCCAATATACCCACCTCCTATAACAAGCATTTTTTCAGGTATATCATTTATTTCTAATGCAGCAGTAGAATCCATAACTTTTGGTGAATCAATAGATAATCCAGGAATTTTTGCAGGCACCGAGCCAGTTGCAATAATAGCTTTATCAAAAATTAATTCTTCTAAAGTTCCATCAATTTTAGAAATCGACAATGTATTTGAATTAAGAAAAGTTGCTTTGCCATTTATATAATTTACCTTTCTCTGTTTAGATAGTTGTCCTAATCCTCCTGTAAGTTTATTAACAACATTATTCTTAAAATCTCTAATCTTATTTATATCAATTTTAGGTTTTCCAAACTCAACACCAAATTTATATGCTTCTTCTGCTTCGTTGATAAGCTTTGCGATATGAAGTAAAGCTTTAGAAGGAATGCATCCTCGATAGAGGCAAACACCACCAGGATTTTTTTCCATATCAATTAATGTAACCTGCATTCCTAAATCTGCTGCTAAAAAAGCTGCGGCATAGCCGCCTGGTCCGGCACCTATAACTGCTAATTGTGTTTTAGTTGACATTTACACCTATGAATTTTGTTTTTGAATGTTACAAATATAAAAAACACTAAAGCACAAAGTTGATAATAAAATAGAAAAAAATCGCAGAACTTATTCAAATTAGCCTTCCAATGCAATTAAGAAAGGATTTTCGAGCGCATTTACAATCCATCTTAAAAATCTAATTCCATCTGCTCCATCAATTATTCTGTGATCATACGATAATGAAAGAGGTAGCATTAATCTTGGTTTAAATTCTCCATCAATGTATACTGGTTCAATAGTAGACCTAGAAACACCAAGAATTGCAACTTCTGGCGAGTTCACAATTGGCGTAAAGTAAGTGCCACCAATTCCACCAAGATTAGAAATTGTAAAACATCCACCTTGCATATCATCAGGGGTTAATTTTTTCTCACGAGCCTTTTTAGAAATTTCAGTAAGTTCGATGCTTAATTGAGTTATATTTTTTTTATCAACATCCCTAATTACAGGTACAAGCAACCCTCTTTCAGTATCTACAGCAATACCTATGTTATAATATTTTTTGTAAATAATCTCATTTCTTTCCATATCAACACTAGTATTAAACTGAGGGAATACTTTTAACGCAGAAGCAACAATTTTAAGTAAAATAGCTGTAATAGTCAGTTTACCACCATCAGCTTCTACTTTACTTGCATACTGTTTTCTAAATTTTTCTAACTCAGTAATATCTGCTTTATCAAACTGAGTAACATGAGGAGCAACATTCCATGCATACGACAAATGTTCTGCTGTCTTGCGCCTAACGTTAGTCATTGGTTGTTTTTCTATTTCACCCCATTTAGTAAAATCAGGTAGAGGTTCCTTAAATCCAAAAGAAATTCCTGGGGCAACACCTTTTTGAATTTGTTCGTTTAATGATTTTGCATAAGCTTTAACATCGTCTATCAAAATTCTTCCTTTGGGACCACTTCCCTTTACCTTAGTTATATCAACACCAATTTCTCTAGCAAATCTTCTCACAGACGGAGACGCAGGAACAATGGTTTTAACAATATCTCTCGGAATATCAATCACCTGCGGCATATGAGTATGTTCCTTAACAACAGGAGTTTGGTGATTAACAACAGGTTGTTGATAATCTGTTACATCCTGTTTTATTTCTATTGCTGGAACTTTATTTTCTTCGGAAGTTTTATCTACCTCTAACTCTTTATTTTTTCCCTCTTCAACTTTAGCATCAACTTCAACAGAAATTATAGGGTCACCTACTTTGGCTTTTGTACCTTCTTTAACATGAACCTTCTTTACTACGCCACTAATTTCTGATGGCACTTCAATAGTTGCCTTATCTGTTTCTATTTCGATTATAATTTGATCTACTTCAACTTTGTCTCCTTCTTTGACAAGTACTTTAATTATATCTGCTGTTTGTATATTTTCTCCTAAATGCGGAAGATTAAAGTCTACTATCATTTTTATTTCCAATTTTGTTAGAAATATTTTTACGATTTAGCTGGATTTGGTTTATTTGGATTAATTCCCAATTCTTTTTGAGCTTTCTTAAGAGTATCTAATTTAATTTTCTTTTCTTTGTATAATGAATAAAGAGTTGCATATACAATATGCTTTGCGTCTACTTCAAAGAAATCTCTTAAAGCAGCTCTGCTATCACTCCTACCATAACCATACGTTCCTAAAGAATGTAGTGGACCTGGGAGCCATTTTGCTAATGCATCTTTTAAGATTTGAACATAATCTGAAGCTGCAACAAACACACCAGTTTCATCTTTTGTTATTTCTGAAATGTAAGGAAGCTTAGGCTCATCAGGATGAAACATATTCCATCTTTCAATTTCCTGAGCATCAAGGTGAAGATTTTTATAACTTGTAACACTCCATACATCTGTTGATACTTTATATTCATTCTCTAATATTTCAGCAGCTTTAATTACTTCATTTAATATAGTCCCGCTTCCTAGTAAATGAGCTTTTAATTTTTGTTCACTCATTTGGCTTGCTTTGAACTTATACATACCTTTCAAAATTCCTTCTTTCACATTAGGAGGCATTGGTGGCTGTGGATAATTTTCGTTCATAATTGTTATGTAATAAAAAATATCTTCTTGTTTTTCATACATTCGATAAATGCCATCACGAATAATAACTGCCAATTCATAAGCAAAAGCAGGGTCATAAGCCATTAAATTTGGAACTGGATAAGCAAGAAGATGACTATGGCCATCTTGATGCTGAAGTCCTTCACCAGCTAATGTAGTTCTACCTGCAGTTGCACCAAATAAAAATCCTTTACATCTCATATCGCCTGCAGCCCAAATCAAATCTCCAACTCTTTGAAAACCAAACATTGAGTAAAATGAAAAGAAAGGAATAGTATTAATTCCATGTACTGAGTATGCTGTACCAGCTGCTATGAATGAAGACATTGCACCAGCTTCTGTTATTCCTTCTTCTAATATCTGTCCATTCTTTGCTTCTTTATAATATAATAGACTGTCTTTATCAACCGGTTCATATAATTGACCTACATGTGAATAAATACCAACTTGTCTAAATAAAGCTTCCATTCCAAATGTTCTTGCTTCGTCTGGAACAATAGGAACTATTAAATGACCAATTTCTTTATCTTTTAACAGCTTAGCAAGAATGCGAACATAAACCATTGTTGTTGAAACATCGTGTCCTTCTGTACCTTTATAAAATTCTTCAAATAATTCTTCAGAAGGAGTTTTTAGTGGGGGAGCTTTTACAATTCTCTTTGGGATATAACCTCCCAATGCTTTTCTTCTTTCTTTGAGATACAAAATTTCAGGTGAATCTTCAGGTGGTCGATAAAATGGAGCATTTGCTACTTCTTCGTCACTAATAGGAATCGAAAAACGAGTTCTAAATTCTCTAAGTTCTTCTTCATTTAATTTCTTTTGTTGGTGTGTAATGTTTTTTCCTTCACCTGCCTCACCCAATCCATAACCTTTAACAGTTTTAGCTAATATTACAGTTGGCGACCCCTTATGTTCAACAGCGGCTTTATAAGCTGCATAAACTTTCTCTGGATCATGACCACCACGTTTCATTTTTGCTAATTGTTCATCAGTATAATGTTCGACAAGTTTTAGAAGTTCAGGGTATTTCCCAAAGAAATGCTCTCTTACATATTTTCCACCCCTAGTCACATAATTTTGTGATTCTCCGTCAATAGATTCATTCATTCTTTTTACAAGTAGTCCTGTTTTATCTGCTTCTAAAAGAGGATCCCAATCGCTTCCCCAAACCACTTTAATAACATTCCAGCCTGCTCCTCTAAATATAGCTTCGAGTTCTTGAATAATATTACCATTACCTCTTACAGGACCATCTAACCTTTGAAGATTACAATTAATAACAAATATTAAATTATCAAGCTTTTCGCGTGCAGCTAGAGTTATAGCTCCAAGAGTTTCTGGTTCGTCTGTTTCACCATCACCAATAAATGCCCAAACCTTTTGGTCACTAGGTTTTTTTAATCCTCTATCCTCTAAGTAACGAATAAATCTTGCTCGGTATATTGCTTGGATAGGCCCAAGTCCCATTGAAACAGTTGGGAATTCCCAGAAATCTGGCATTAACCATGGATGCGGATAAGAAGATAATCCTCCACCAGGTTGTAATTCCCTTCTAAAGTTTTCAAGTTGTTCTTTCGTTAATCTTCCTTCAAGAAAAGCCCTTGCATAAACTCCGGGAGCCGCATGACCTTGAAAATAAATTATATCTCCTTCGTGGTTGCCATCTTTTCCTCTAAAGAAATGATTGAATCCAATCTCATACAAAGTTGCTAATGAAGCATAAGTTGAAATATGTCCACCTATTCCAGGTTCAACCTTATTAGCTCTTACAACCATTGCCATTGCATTCCATCTAACAAGACTTTTAATTCTTCGTTCAATTTCTCTACTACCTGGGAAAGGTGGTTGTTTTTCTTTTGGAATAGTATTTATATGAGGTGTGTTTGCTGTAAAGGGAATTTCAACTCCCCTCTCATGAGCGTAAGTGTCAAGATTATGTAATAATTCCTTGACTTTTTCTGGTCCTTCTGTTTGTAAAACATATTCTAGTGATTCTAGCCATTCTCTTAATTCTATCTCATCAATGCTTGTGGCATTGTTAAAGTTATTTTTCATTTTTTAACTCCCATTTTTACTTTTGATTTTAATTCACATTCACGATTTTAACATGATATTAATATTATTAGTTCAAGAAATTTTTTTAAAGGTATACTACCTTTTTAATCCGTATCTGGTTCTGTATGAACCATTACTTTAACATTTTTAATTCTACTAGTAATTGCTTCTTCAACTTTATGTGAAATTTCATGTGCCTCTTCTATGGTTATAGACTTATTAACATGAATATTTAAATCAACAAATTTATATGGACCTGATTCTCTTACCTTTATATCATGATAAACAATTACTTCTGGAATCTCTTTTACAATCAATTCTATTTCGTCTTTTAATCCTTCTGGTGCTTTATCAATTAATGCATCAAACGATTTTTTACCTAATTTGTAACTAATACCCAAAACTATTAAAGATACAATTAAACCTGCAACTGCATCTGCATAATAAAATTTAAATGAAGAGCAAATTAAACCTATTAATACAACAATTGAACTCCATATATCTGTAGAAAAATGTAAAGCATCAGCTTCCAACGCTTGACTATTATACTCCTTCGCGGTTTTATATAAAACTTTTGAACGATTAAAGTCAACAATGATTGCAATAATTACTACTAAATATGACCAAAAAGAAACTTCTATTTCTACATTCCCAGTAACTAATCTTCTAATTGCCTCGTAAATTATCCATATGCATGTTAAAAATAATAATAATGTTTCCACTAATGCAGAATAATTTTCAATTTTACCATGTCCATAATTATGTCCTTCGTCAGCAGGCTTATCAGAATACTTAACAGCCAAGAAAGTTATTCCTGTAGCCAATAAATCTAAACCTGAATGAAGGGCCTCAGACAATATACCAAGGCTACCTGTTGTTAGTCCAACTACCAATTTAAAAGCGGTAAGAAATATCGCAGCTAACATTGACACAAAAGCAATCTTTTTCTTTTTTTCCATAATGAATTAATTATATTAAAACTTCATTTTTCAATGACAAAATAAAAAATTTCTCACTACAATTTAAAAATACTTGACAGAATATCCTAAATTATATAAGTTTGCATATAAACTTAAGCAATAAAAAAATGAAAAAAGTATTTTTAGTAGATTGTTGTATGTGTTTAACACTTAGAATTCGCTCTGTGAAGGAGCTTTAATAAAGTTTTAGATTTTCGAATAAAAAGCCCTTCACAGAACGAAGGGCTTTTTTATTATTAAAAAAACGGGGGACAAAATGAAAACTTTACACAAAAAAAAGAAAATAGTAATATCAAACTACAGTAAAATTTTTATTCACAATAAATCTTATAATTACAACCTTTCAAATTTCTGCATTTGTTCCTTCCAAATGTGTTGTTGTTGTTAAACAACGAACTCTACCTACATTTTTTCATTTAATCTTTGTTTTCTTAAAATTCTCTTGTCGAAACCGTTTATTCTATTACCAAAAACAGAAGGGAATTATGCACGAAAAATCTTATAGAAGTTTAATAAAATCTATATCTTATCGCATAACTAGCAGTTTATATACAACATTACTAACATATTTATTTACACAAGACTTAAAAATATCACTATCAATAGGAGGCATTGAAGTCTTTAGTAAAATTTTCATTTATTATTTTCATGAAAGGTTGTGGAATAAAATAAATTTTGGCAAAGAAAAAAAATCAGAACCAGAATATCATATATGAGGAAGAATATGAAATCAATTGAAAAATTAAAAGAAAAGTTAAAAGGAAAAGATTCATTTGAAGTATTAAAAACTATTTCTGATTCATATAAAAACAAAGCTGCATTTGCTACAAGTCTAAGTATTGAAGACCAAGTTATTCTTCACATGTTATATCTATTAAACTCGAAAATAAAAATATTTACTCTTGACACTGGCAGATTACCAAATGAAACCTACAGCTTAATTGAAAAGACTAAGGAAAAGTATGGTATTAAAATTCAAATTTACTTCCCTAACTGGCGCTCAGTAGAAAGGATGGTTAACAAACATGGAGTTAATCTTTTCTATAATAGTGTCGAAGAAAGAAAATTGTGTTGCAAAATAAGAAAAATTGAGCCATTAAAAAGAGCTTTAAGACACAAAGATGTATGGATTACTGGGCTAAGAAGAGAACAATCAATTACAAGAGAAAATATTGAATTAGTAGAGTTTGATAAGAATTACAATATAATCAAAATAAACCCTTTATTTAATTGGAGTGAAAACGAGGTTTGGGATTACATTAGAAAAAACAATATACCTTATAATAGTCTTTACGACAAAAATTATACAAGTATTGGATGTGCCCCTTGCACAAGAGCAATTCAACCTGGAGAAGATATTAGAGCAGGTAGATGGTGGTGGGAACATCCAGAAACAAAAGAATGTGGTCTACACATTAAACAATAGGAGGGATAGAATATGGATTACCTAGATAAATTAGAAGCTCACAGCATATACATATTTCGCGAGGCTTATCGTGAATTTAAACATTTAGCTATGTTATGGTCTATTGGAAAAGATAGCACAGTACTTCTACATTTAGCAAGAAAAGCATTCTTTGGTCATGTGCCTTTTCCACTTATTCATATTGATACCTCATTTAAAATTCCTGAAATGATAGAATATAGAAATAAACTCGCCAAAGAGCTTAAACTTAATTTAATAGTTGGGCAAAACAGAGAAGCTCTAAGAACAAAACAAACTTTCCCAGATGGGAATGTAGATAGAATAACTTGCTGCAAACTTTTAAAAACCGAAGCACTTAAAAACACTCTCTCTGGCCAATTTACTCGATACAAATATGACCATGAACTAGGAGTATTAGTGGAAGATCCAAATAAAGAAGCTTATACAGGAGTAATAGTTGGTGTAAGAGCAGATGAAGAAGGAAGTCGCTCAAAAGAAAGATATTTTTCTCCAAGAGATAAAAATAGCGACTGGGATATTGGTGATCAGCCTCCTGAACTGTGGAATCAATTTAAAACAGAATTTGCTCCTAAAACCCATGTAAGAATTCATCCTTTACTTGATTGGACTGAATTAAACATTTGGGAATATATCGATAGAGAAAATATACCTGTTGTTTCTTTATACTTTGATAATGGGACAGGTAAAAGATATAGATCATTAGGTTGCTGGCCATGCACTTTTCCAATAGAATCTACTGCTAAAAATGTTAAAGAGATTATTGAAGAATTAAAAAGCGGAAAACTTAAAAACATTGCTGAAAGGTCTGGACGTGCACAAGATATAGATGGTGGTGGAACATTAGAAGAGTTACGAAGAGAGGGATATATGTAATTAATAACTATTGAATAGTATGTTATTGTCATCCAAAAACAAAATAAAGGATTACTCAATGAAAGAAAGAATGAATATAGTTGTTGTTGGTCATGTAGATCACGGAAAAAGCACTTTAATAGGTAGATTATTAGCCGATACTGATTCGCTTCCTAAAGGTAAATTAGAACAAGTTAAAAGAACCTGTGAATTAAACGCTAAACCATTTGAGTACGCTTTTCTACTCGATGCGTTAGTTGACGAGCAAACTCAAGGCATTACTATAGATACAGCTAGAATTTTTTTCAAAACTAAGAAAAGAGAATACATAATAATAGATGCACCTGGACATATAGAATTTCTAAAAAATATGATAAGCGGTGCTGCACGTGCAGAAGCTGCTATCCTGCTTATTGATGCTAACGAAGGAATAGCTGAAAATTCTAAAAGACATGCTTATATGCTCTCGTTGCTTGGTATTAAACAAATTGTTGTAGCTATAAACAAAATGGACCTTGTAAACTACGATGAAAATAAATTCTATCAGATAAAAAATGAATACTTAGAATTCTTAAAAACCATAGGTATAAACCCTATAGAATTTGTTCCTGTTTCTGCTTTTAATGGTCTTAACTTAATTGAACATGCACCTGAAATGTCGTGGTATAAAGGAAAAACAATACTTGAATTAATTGACTCATTTGAAAAAGAAAAAGAAGATGAAGAAAAAAACTTTAGAATGTTTGTTCAAGGGGTTTATAAATTTACGGAAGGAGGTGACGATAGAAGAATTATTGCAGGAACAGTAAATTCTGGAACGATAAACGTAGGCGACGAAGTAATTTTTCTCCCATCAGGTAAAAAATCTACTGTAAAAACAATTGAAATATTCGGAAAAGAATCCCCTTTATTTGCAGTGGCAGAGCAAGCAATTGGACTAACTCTTACTACACAAATTTATGTAAAAGCCGGCGACTTAATGTGCAGAACCGACCAACAACTACCATATACTACAAATAGATTCCGAGCAAATATTTTCTGGATGGGAAAAAATAACTTAAATATACGTAAGAAATACAAATTAAAAATTGGAACCAATAAAGTTGGTCTAAACATAGAAACTATTGAATCAGTTTTAGATGCTTCTACACTCGAAAGAATCACTAACAGAGAAGAAGTTCATCGACACGAAGTTGCTCAAATAATTTTCAAAACAGATAAAAATATCAGTTTCGATTTGTTTAACAATATAAAAACTACAGGAAGATTTGTAATTGTTGATGAATATGATATTGCAGGCGGTGGGATTATTGTTGAAGCTCTTGAAGAAAAAGAAACAATTACAGCCCCCGACTATTCAGAATTTGAGAAAGAATTATATAATCTAGTTAAAAAATATTTTCCACATTGGGAAATTAAACCTATTTACTAAATAGTTCAAAAGAGCTAATAATGAATAATGAAGTTAAATATAAAATAAACTCATTGCCAGTGCTATTAAGAAATCCCAAAATTCTGCTTATTGGAGGTGGTAGTGTTGCATTGCAAAAAGCTAAAGTGCTTTTAGAAAATAATATTGACTTTTCAATAGTAGCTGAAAAAATTTCTGATGAATTAAAAAACTATCAAGTACCATATAAACAAAAAAAATTTGAAAAAAAAGATGCAGATAATTTCAATATTATTATCAACGCAACTGGGAACAAAGATGTTTCGGAAATAATTAAGGAAATTAAAAAGGAAAGATTTGTTCTTGTAAATACTGTTGATGTTCCAGAAGAATGCGATTTTTACTTTTCTTCCTTATTGATATACAAAAATTTGAAAATTGCAGTATCTAGTGATGGTGCTAGTCCAACTATTACCCAAATAGTAAGAGATAAAATTAAACAATTTCTTCCATCAAAATTAGGCGAATTAGCAGAAAGAAAACTTTATGAAAGAATTAACTCTAAAATAAATATTGAAAAAACTAAAGAAGAAACACTAAAACTCTTTGGCAAAGTTTATATTATTGGTTGCGGTATTGGAGCTGTCGATTTTTTGACATTGCGAGCATACCAAGCACTTCAAAACATAGATATAGCTTTTTATGATCACTTAATTGATGAAGAAATAATAAATTTAATTCCAAAAAATGCAAAAAAAATTTACGTAGGTAAGTGCAAAGGAAAGCATTCATTATCTCAAGATGAAATTAACAACTTATTACTTGAATTTGCAGTAAAAGGCCTTAGAGTAGGTAGATTGAAAAATGGGGATCCCTTTATCTTTGGTCGCGGTGCTGAAGAAGCAGAATTTTTATTAAAAAATAACATAGAAGTAGAAATTATTCCTGGCATATCTTCTGCACTAGCTGCTCCACTTTCTGCAGGAATACCTCCAACACATAGAGTCTGCTCATCTTCTGTATCAATTGTTACAGGACATTTAACAGGAGGTATATTTGATGACTCGTGGATAGAGTTATTAAAAAGAAAAAATCATACTACTATTGTCCTTATGGGATTAACTCAAGCAGAGAATATTGTTAATTATGCTCTAAATTATGGAGTAGATGAAAAATTGCCTGTAGCCATTGTATCTAATGCGGGTAGAAAAAATCAAAAAGTTTTTACTACCGAACTAAAAAATTTAATCTCTGTTGCAAAAGAAGCAGACTCTCCAGCAGTGTTAATTTTTGGTGATGTTGTAAATTACACTTACATTCTTCCTCATTTGAATTTATATGAAAATAATGAAGTAACAAATAATCATTTTATAAATAAATGAAAGGATTAAAAAATGGAACAGGTAAGAATTTGGGAGCAAATAGACATTAACCACGGCATTAACGTTTATAATGAAATTAATGAATATGAAGAAATAATATACAAATTAAAAAATAATGAAATTCATCCAGAAAGATTCAAAGGTTATCGCCTAACATTTGGTACATATGGTGTTAGACATCATGGCGAAGGAATCCACATGCAAAGAATTAAAATTCCAAGTGGATTTATTTTAACCGAACAAATTCGTCAAATTGCATCTATTATAGAAAAATATGTTGGTTCTGGGCATGCTCATTTAACAACCCGTCAAGATATTCAACTTCATTTTGTAAAACTTGAAGATATTCCTACTGTTTTAAGAATGCTTGCAGACGTAGGAATTACAACAAAAGAAGCTTGCGGCAACAGTGTAAGAAATATAACATCTTCATATCTTTCTGGAATAAATCCAAATGAAAGTTTTGATGTTCTACCATATGCAGTTTTTTGTACTAGATATTTTTTGCGTCATCCACTTTCATCTACATTACCAAGAAAATTTAAAATAGCCTTTTCAGAAAGTGAACAAGATTTAGCTTACTCGAGAATACATGATATTGGTTGCATAGCTCAAATTAATAAAAATGGAAAAGAGGAATACGGATTCAAAGTATATGTTGGAGGAGGATTAGGTTCTGTGCCAATAACTTCAAAATTACTCTTTGATTTCATTCCTGTAACAGAATTTTATCCTTTGGTAGAAGCTATATTAAGAGTTTTTCACAAACATGGGACAGAAGAAAGAAAAAATAGAAACAGAGCAAGAATGAAATTTTTAATTGCTCGTTTAGGTTTTGAAAAATTCAAAGAACTTGTTACTGAAGAATTTAATTACCTAAAAAACTTCAGGAACATAAATGAAGAATTAAACGAATATATTTCAAACTTCCCTATAGCTGCACCTACAAAAAATGGAAGAGAAGATGGCCCAAAAAATATAAACAAAATAAAATATCCATTATACGATGACATTGAGGTTGAAAACGATCCACTCTGGAAAACTTTTTTAGAAAAATATATAATCAAACAAAAACAACCTAACTATTACGCATTGTTAATAAAACCACCACTTGGAAATTTAACACCAGAAGAAATAAATCTTATAGCAGACTTTGCAGATTCTCACGCAGAAGGTTACATGAGAATAACCCCTACTCAAAAACTATTAATTCCATGGATTGAAGAAAAATTTCTAAAAGACGCTTTTCAATTTCTTAAGTACAACAATTTTATTGGAAAAGAAACTGAGGCAATGCGAGAAATTGTTTCGTGCCCAGGAGCTTTCTCTTGCCGTTTAGCTGTTACGCATCCATACAATTTTGCTGAATACATAGGTAAAAATACGGATGAACTTAACGGGATAAGAATTCATATATCAGGCTGCCCAAATTCATGCGGACAACATCACATAGGAGATTTAGGATTTTTTGGTGCTTCACTAAAAGTTGATGGGAAACTATCTCCTCATTATGTAGTTCTTTTAGGAGGAAATGTTTTTTATCAACGCGATAGAATTGGACAAGTAATTGGTAAAATTCCAGCTGCAAATGCTCACTTATTCGTTAAAGATATTATTCAACTTTGGAAAGAAAAAAAATTGGAAGGCGAAGAATTTTTCGAATTTGTTGATAGAATTGGAATTGACGAGTTTAGAAAATTGTTAATTAAAAATTCGAAAGTGGAAAAAGATAACATAGAATATTTTCGAGAACCCGGTATTGAAGAAGAATTTAAAATGGAAGCAGAGTCACGTGGTGAATGCGCAGGAAGTTTACTTGATATTATGGCAATTAATCTTTACGACTCAATAAGAAACATTTATGAAGCTGAAGATGATATTAAAGCAGGCAATTGGAATTTGGTAAAATCAAAATGCCTTCAATCTTTATTATTATGCTCAAAAATGTATGTTTATCTAGAAGGAATTGAACCGCAAACAGAAGAAGAAATTCTCACAGAGTTTGTAAACAGAATTGTTAATAAAAATTGGCTATGCAATAACTGGTCTGATATTAAAGAAAAATACTTTATTTGGAAATATTCTAACGATAATAAAGATGTAGCTAATGAAATACTTGAATATACAAGAAACTTTGTTAAAGACTCAGATAAATCATTCTTGAGAATTCTACCAAATCTTAAAATTATGGAGTGCGCAAAAGTTACGGAGGACTACAATGAATGATATTAAACCTGACGATACACTTAATTTACAAGGAGTATCTTGCCCAATAAATTATGTAAGAACAAAATTAAAATTAGAAACTATGCAAACTGGTCAAATACTCGAAGTAATTTTAGATGACGGAGAGCCTATTAAAAACGTTCCACTATCTCTAAAACAAGATGGACATTCAATTTTATTGCAAGAAAAGATTAATGAACGATTTTGGAAAATTTTTGTTAAAAAATAAAAAAGGTACTTTATGAAGATTGCTGAAAATATAACAAAGCTAATTGGAAATACACCACTTGTGCGAATTAACAGAATTACAAAAGACTCTTATGCAACTGTTGTAGCAAAATTAGAATCTTTTAACCCTTGTGCTTCAGTTAAGGATAGAATCGGTGTTGCTATGATTGAAGACGCTGAACGGAAAGGCTTAATTAACAAAGATACTGTTATTGTAGAACCAACTTCAGGTAATACAGGAGTTGCACTTGCATTTGCAGCTGCAGCTAAGGGTTATAAAGTAATAATCACAATGCCAGAATCGATGAGCGTTGAAAGAAGAAAACTTCTTGAACTTTTAGGTGCCGAAGTAATTTTAACACCTGCAGAAAAAGGAATGCAAGGTTCTATAGAAAAAGCAGAGGAAATCTTAAAAAATACAAAAAACTCATTTATGCCACAGCAATTCAAAAATCCAGCTAATCCTGAAATCCATAGAAAAACCACTGCAGAAGAAATATGGAACGATACAGAAGGTAAAATTGATATATTTGTTGCAGGAGTAGGAACTGGGGGAACTATTACGGGTGTATCTGAAGTTTTAAAAAAGAGAAAACCAGAGTTAAAAACAATTGCAGTTGAACCTTTTAGTTCTCCAGTTTTATCTGGTGGAAAACCTGGTCCCCATATGATACAAGGTATAGGAGCAGGCTTTATTCCAGATGTCCTAAATGTAAATATCATAGATGAAATTATAAAAGTAAAAAATGAAGATGCGCTTAGTATGGCAAAAAGAATTATTAAAGAAGAAGGAATACTTGTAGGAATATCAAGCGGTGCTGCAATGTATGCAGCCTTAGAAGTTGCTAACAGAAAAGAAAATAAAGATAAATTAATTGTAGTTGTATTTCCTGATACAGGTGAAAGATATTTATCTATCTCATTCTTTACATCATAAATTAGGGAGGAATAATGCAACTTACTATTAATGGAAAAACTGAAACTATTGAAAAAGAAAAAATTACTATAAGTGAACTACTAAAGATAAAAAACGTTCAAATGCCAGAAATGGTATCTGTAGAATTAAACGGAGAAATTATTGAGCGCTCTGATTATGATAAAATAGAATTAAAAGACTCAGATACAATTGAATTTTTATACTTTATGGGTGGCGGAACCAATGGAATTTGAAACTAAAACTATTCACTCAGGTTTTGCAAAAGAGGATAAATTTGGTGCAACTATAATCCCAATATACGAAAACGCAGCTTATAGCTATCAAACTGCAGAAGAACTACAAGAAGTATTTGAAGGTAAAAAATTTGGCTACGTTTACTCAAGAATTTCTAATCCAACAGTAACTGAATTTGAACTTAGAATGAATGCTATTGAAGAAGGTATAGGTGCAATTGCTACTTCGTCTGGAATGGCAGCTATTGCAACTACAGTGCTAACATTGACACAATACGAAGATGAAATAATATCTTCCGACTGTTTATTTGCTGGAACCTATTTGTTCTTCAAAGATGTAATGAATAAATATGGTGTTAAAGTTCATTATGTAAATATTAATGAAGTTGACGAATGGAAAAAATTAATTAACAATAAAACTAGATTGATTTTTTTTGAATCAATCAGTAATCCTAAGCTTGAAGTTCCTAATCTTAAATTAATTTCTATGGTTGCAAAAGAATATAATATACCAGTTGTTGTGGATAACACGGTTTCTACTCCTTATTTGTGGAGAGCAAAAAATTTTGGAGCAGATATAATTATTCATTCAGCTACGAAGTATATTAGTGGAAATGGAAGCGCTGTAGGAGGAATCTTAATAGATACTGGAATTTATGATTGGAAAAGATCCAGTGTCAATCAAATTAAAGAAATGAGTCAGAAAGTAGGAAGGTTAGCCTTTATTATAACAGCACGTTCTAAAGTTTATCAAAACATAGGATTTGCTCCATCACCATTTAATGCATTTCTTCATATATTGGGGCTAGAAACATTATCGCTAAGAATGGAAAAACATTGCTATAATGCATTGCAATTAGCAGAATACTTACAAAATCATAAAAAAATAATTAACGTAAATTACCCAGGCTTAAAAGAAAACAAATTTTATGATATTGGAAAAAAACAATTTAATAATAAATTTAGCGGTTTACTAACATTTTTTCTTGAATCAAAAGAAAAATGTTTTAAGTTTATTAACAATCTCAAGCTTGCTAAAAATTTAGCTAATATTGGTGATACACGCACCTTGGTAATTCATCCAGATTCTACTATTTATATTAACTGTACTAAGGAAGAAAAAAATTTGGCAGGCGTAAATGAAAACATGGTTAGAGTTTCTGTAGGCATAGAGAATGTTAATGATATTATTGACGATTTTAATCAATCTCTTCAAAAAATTTGAAAGGGGAAAAAATGAATTTCACCGAAGAACAAATCCTTAGATATAGCAGAAATATAATTCTAAAAGAAGTTGGTGGAGAAGGACAAAAAAAGCTCCTTGAATCTAAAGTATTAATTATTGGGGCAGGGGGCTTGGGTTCTCCAATTTTATTATATCTTGCAGCAGCTGGCGTTGGAAAATTAGGAATAATAGATAGTGATATTGTAGACTTAAGTAATCTTCAACGCCAAATTATACACTTTACTCCAGATGTTAATAAACCTAAAGTAGATTCTGCAAAAGAAAAAATTGAAAAACTTAATCCCGATGTTAATGTAATTACATACAATACTAGATTAACTTCCCAAAACATTTTAGAAATAATCAAAGAATACGATTTTATTATTGATGGTACAGACAACTTCCCAACAAAATTTTTAGTAAACGATGCTTGTGTTATGACTGGAAAAGCTTTTTCACATGCTGGAATTTTAAGATTCGAAGGTCAAACCTTCACTTATACACCAGGAAATATGTGTTATCGATGCATTTTTAAAGAACCTCCTCCAAAAGGAGTGGTTCCGACTTGTAGCGAAGCAGGTATTCTTGGAGCTGTTGCTGGTGTTATAGGAACAATACAAGCAGTAGAAGCTCTTAAATATTTACTTAAAAAAGGTGAACTATTAACCAATAGACTACTTACATTTAATGCTTTAACAACTCAGTTTAGAGAAATTAAACTCAAGAAAAACGATAATTGTTTAGTATGTGGAAAAAATCCTACAATTAAAGAACTTCAAGATTATGAACAGCCCGTGTGTGAACTAAAATTATAAGGAGTTGTGTTATGAATAATAAAAAGAAAATATCAATAGTATTATTTAGTGGCGATTTCGATAAAGCTATAGCAGCCTTTACTATAGCATCTGGTGCAGCAGCCGTAAATTATGAAGTTAATCTCTTTTTCACTTTTTGGGGACTGAATGTTTTAAAAAAAACAAAAGGTAGAAGTGCAATTGGAAAAGGATTTCTTGCACGAACCTTTAACTTTTTAATGGGCGGTTTCAAAAATCTACCTTTAAGTAGATTAAACTTTGCTGGAATAAGTCCCAAACTACTAACAGGTTTGATGAAAAAAAGAAATGTTGCAACTTTACAAGAATTAATAAACGCTGCAATACAATTAAATGTTAACCTTTATGCCTGTGAAATGTCTATTAATATTCTTGGTTTGAAAAAAGAAGATTTTATTCCAGAGGTTAAAGAAATTCTTGGAGTAGCTAAATTCTTAAACCTTTCAGAAGGAGGTGAAATAATATTCATATGAAAACTGTAAGATTGGACATAACAAAAGACCACTGCCCAATGACTTTTGTCAAAACTAAACTTGAATTAGAAAAATTAGAAAAAGGGGACATACTTGAAGTAATTTTAAAAGAAGGAGAACCACTTGAAAATGTTCCCAAAACTGTTATTGAACAAGGCAACAAAGTACTTGAAATCAAAAAACTGCAAGACAACATTCATATGGTAATTATTGAAAGAGGTTAAGTATGATAAAAATTCCTGAAAATATTTTTTCTGAAATAATAGAACACAGCAAAAATGATTATCCCATTGAAGCTTGTGGCTATCTTGTTGGTAACGATGATACTGTAATAGACATTATTAGAATGACAAATGTTGATAAATCAAACGAGCATTTTACATTTGATCCAAAAGAACAATTTCAAGCTCTAAAATATGCAAGAAGTAAAGGTGCTAATTTAATTGCTGTTTATCACTCGCACCCAAATACACCCGCACGTATGTCACAAGAGGATATTAAGTTTGCAAACGATACAACAATGAAATACTTAATCTATTCAGTCTCGGAAGGTAAACTTAAATGTTTTTCGGTCGATAAAGAAAAAAAAGTAACAGAAGTAGAAATAGCTGTAATATAATTTATTGATTTCATCTTAGTATTTTAACATTAAATATGCATATTTTTTCCTTTAACATAATTTGACACATATCATATCTCCAAAAAAAATACTTGAATGAGTTTACTTTTTCATTTATAATTAACTCAAAATTTTAAGAGACAATGAATATTAATACACAAAATATAATTAGGCAAATCATACAACACTTTGACTCTAAAATAAATACACTTAGTATTAAAAATATACACGAAGCTCAAAAAGAGCAGGATTATTATTCTTTTATTAAGAATCTTTCTGCGGATAAGAAATTCACAATTATATCTGAAAAAACCGATGACAAAAATTCTCATAAGGATGAATTAAGATTTCAAACTAATACACCGATTGCCCAAAGTCTTGAAAGTTCAAAATTTTTTAATGAAACTAAAAGAGTTACAAATAAAAGTAATAAAAAATATTCTAATAGTTTTAATTACCAAGAAGAAGAATCTATTGAGGTTAAAGAATCAAACAATGAAAAGGGATTTTACATTATTATTGATGGAGTATTTTACCAACCGGGAAATGGGGTAAAAGAATTAAGCTATATTCAAAAAAGAATTAATAAGATTTACAACATAAAATTTGCTAAAGACCCTGGAACACTTGTTAACGTAATTGCTTAATCACTATAATATCCTTTCTTTTTATAAAGTTTTGCTCCATATATTCTTTCATTGCCTATTTGATTTTCAATAAAATGCTTTTCTGGTTTGCCATTAACTTCAAGAATTTCATAACCAACTACACCACGCTTAAGAAGCTGTGCTAACATCTTTACAAATTCTTTTTTCTCCTCTTTATTCAAATCATCTATATCCAATCTTTTTGTATTACCTAAATTGAGAAATTTATCTAATTTGTTAAAAGCCTTAGCAGTATTTGAGATTTCTATAGAATCTTTCAATTTTGATTCTTCTTTTGAGAAATCTTTTTTGTCATAAATGTTATTAAAGACTTCTCTTAAGAAAAATCGCTCATTCTTAATAGGTTCCATTTTGAGACCTTTTTTACAGATTATCGAATAGCAGAAATAATACTTTAACTAAACTTTATGATATATATCATACATTGGAAAAAAATTTCAGAGATTTTGTAATACTTTACTTAAAAAATTCACAGTAATATTAATAACTTCGGTTTGCCATGGTTCAAATAACCAAAATGTATGAGGGGTATTTTCTAGTGTATGAACTTCATAATAAATATTATATTTTTTCATAATTTCAATTGCTTCGTCTCTTCCTGCATGAAATCTAGGTATTGAACTATTTATAAATAACATTGGTGGTGTATTTTTGTTGATATAAGTTAATGGAGAAGCCTCTATCCAAAGCTCAGGTTTTTCTCTGTAAGTAAATCCAAGCCACATTTTAGCAGCAGAAGGCTTAGTAGGTATTGTATCCTTTCCGCTTTCAGAAGGAGTTGTCATATCAAGTACACCATCAATATCTATAATTGCACATACTTTGGTTGAGTATTTTTTTAGATTTGGCTCAAATTTTTTTATTCCATATGTTACACCAGCAAGTGCTGCTAATTGTCCTCCCGCAGATTGTCCCATCAAAATAATTTTATTAGTATCAATATTATACTTTAATGCATTTTGCTTAAAGAATAAAATTGCATTTTTAATATCAAAAACAGATGTAGGATAAAGAGCTTCTGTTGAAAGTCTATATTCTATTGTTGCAGTAACAAAATTTTTTGAAGCCAAATTCGATGCCAAAGCCCATTCCATCTCTTTATGACCTGAACGCCAACCACCACCATGAATTATTATCACGCACGGAAGTTTTTTTTCTTTTGATGCTGGCAAAAATAAATCAAGATGAAGTTTTCTTTTATTCTCTCTGTAATAAACTATATTTTTTTTAATGATAACATTTCTATTTATTTTAGCTAACTTTACTGAAGGGTAATCATTTTTAACTTTTTGATACGCAGAGTTTAATGTAAAAGAAGTATCGCGTAAAACTTTAACTTGAGAATAACAAATACTAAGCATCAAAAAAAACATTATTAAAACTTTTTTCATTTTTAACCTCAATTGTTAATAAAGGGCTATTCAAAAGTAAATGAATAGCCCTTAGATTTCATATACTTATTTTAGTAAAATCATTTTCTTTGTAACACAATAATCATCTGTAATTAATTGATAAAAATAAATTCCACTTGCAAGATTAGTAGCATTAAATTGAACTTTATAATAACCAGGGTTTTGCAGTTCATCTACAAGAGTAGTTATCTTCTGTCCTATTACATCAAATATTACCAATTTTACTTTAGTACTTTTTGGTAAAGTATAATTTATTGTTGTAGTAGGATTAAATGGATTTGGATAATTTTGTGAAAGAGAGTAGTTGAGAGGAATTTCATTATTTCTTGCCTCTGAATTTTCTACTGATGTTACAATATCTGGCATCCAATCATAGCCTAAGTTTGGATTTGAATTCTTTGAAAATATATTTTTAAGTGTATACTCTTTTGCTTCTTCATCTGTCAATTGCCTTGAAATAGAAGTTAACCTTTTTGAGATATCAGAACCAGGACCGTAACATTTATATTCAGCGTAAAGTGCTGGTGTTACATTCCAAGTTGACCAACCAGCTGGATTCAATGATGCTGGCTCATAGCAATTCATAAAAACAGTCCTTGGTTTAGCCTGCCATGGTCTACCTAAAACAAATGATGTAATACGTCTGCCATCAAACCCAATTGAATCGGCGGTTATTTTACAATCTCTAAAGACATAACCAAATTTAGATTCAGCATCTGTGCTAGCAGCAGTTAATGTTCCTCCTTCTCTATTAATGTGAATTTCACATGAATCAAAAACTACAATATCTCTTCCAAATATAAAATCAACAGAACCTTCTATATAACAGTTTTTCATATAAATTCTGCCAACTCCTCTTCCTCCCCATGTATAGTATGTATCCTGATAACCTAGCAACTTGCAGTTGTAATATTGCTGTCGATCTCCATTTACTCTTAATGCAACTGCTTGTTCATTTCCTCCTCGTGAGCCATCGTTCTTGATAGTGTTTTGGAAAGTTATATTCATTGCTGTAAAATCATCTGCATCAATTGCTACACTATATGAACCAGAGGTCCCAAGATTATTTTTACCTGCATAATCATCATAAGTTAAGATAGTTTTATCTCTATCTTCTCCCTTCAATACAACATTAGTTTTCGAAGCAGGCAATAATATTTTTTCATAATAAACACCTTTTTTCACAAAAATTGTATAAGTGCCGGTATAATAATCTGGGATATCATTGAATGCAGCTTGCACAGAAGTATAATCACCTGTTCCATCTTTTGCTACAACTTTTGTTACAGGAGGAGCTATTTGTTGGGTCGTAAAGGTTATTTCTTCACCATATCCAGTACCTTTACTATTAGTTGCATAAGCACGAACATAGTATTTAGTATTAGGTTCTAATGGGTATAATATACTTACAAATTTGCCAATTCCTTTTCCATTTTCTGTTTTTGAATCCTTAATAGTAGGATTTCCTGTTTTATTCCAGCATACTCCTCTTACTATTACTGAATCACCACCCCAATTTAATACCTCACCGCCTCCATTTGCAGTTTTAGCTAATATATTTGTAATAGTTGTAGTTTTAACAACAGGAACTGTTAAAGAATCTAGTGTAGTAAACTCTAATACATTACCATAAGAAATTCCAGCACTATTAATTGCATAAGCACGAACAAAATACTTAGTACCCGGAGTTAATCCCGTCATAATACTTTTAAACGAGCCTGAACCACTACCGTCATTTGTCTTATTGTCATTAATAGTTGGATTACCTTTTGTATTCCAACACACTCCACGTGAAGTTACAATAGCACCTCCATCATTAGGTATATTTCCACCACTTGTAGCAAAAGTGGTTGAAATATCCGCAACTTGCAATGTAGTTACCGTAGGCGGATCTGCTGTAACACCCAAGACTCTCCCCATAATTTTCATACTATCAACTGCTATTAACTTTGCCCAACCTTCTGCTTTTGTATTATGGGGATAAATTCTCAAATAAAACTTTTCTCCTGTATTAACTATCTCTTCAAGTTTAGCTCCAAATTTGCTTAACTTATTTCCAACGAGTGAAGTATCTTTAATTAGTAAAAATTTTTTTGTAAATGTTGAATCCTTAGAATAATAAACTGCTGCTCTTAAATTATTAGAAAACCATCCCCCCATATAAAAAGAAACAGAATCTACATATAAAGTGCCTCCAAACTTAGGTTTAGCTGTATATTGAAAATAAAGTGTATCTGTAGGGTTAGGTTCAGCATTCCATGTTTTAGAGACAGTTTGTATAGCACCGCATTTTAAATTCTTTCCATTTACATCTGGTAATTGTGTAGTTCCATAGAATTTCATAGTAGGGCTATATTTAACAGCTTCGCCTAATACAGGTCCTGTTGTTACAAACTCTTCTCCTTCCTCATAAGGCCATAAAACACTAGAAGCTACAGGACTACCTTCTACCTCACCCTCAATAATAATATTTTGTAAACATAAATATTTGCCAGTCGAAACAGTTGAACTTTCATGCCATGGATAAATTCTCAAATAAAATTTTTCTCCTGATTTGACAATTATATTTTGAGTAAATTCAAAATGCTCAAGTAAGTTAGAATTCAAGTAATTATTACCAGAAGGATCACTAGTTTTATAATCTAATTTTATTGCATTCTTAAACTGCTTATCTGTTGAAATCCAAATATTTGCCTTAAAAGTACTAGAACTTCTTGCCCCTATATCAAGTGAAATTTTATTAACATAAAATGTGTAACCAGACTTAGGTCCAACTGCGAATTGTACATATACACTGTCTATTTGATCTTTCAATCCAGCTGGCCATGTATTATTTGTACCAGCCATTCTTATTCTTTGACTATTATTTGGTCCTGTATATTGATTAATTTCAGTATTTTTGAAAAACTCATCTTCTGCTACTACCTGTCCTGTTGTAATTACTGAAAATCCTGTACCACCATCTGCAGGATTTGTTAAAGGCCATTTTGCTGTAGCCAAGTAGGTTTTGCCTTTTGTAGTACCCCAAATTTTAACATCTTGTATATAAAGATATTTTGAAGTTGAAGGCGTACCTTCATACCATGGATATACCCTAACAAACAAAGTATCTCCATCTTTCACTTGTTCACCTATCTTAAATATATAGAGAGTATCATTATTATTACCAAGTATCAGAGGATTCGGATTTAATTTTTTTGCATTTATAAATGATGATTTTAATGAAACCCAAATATTTGCCCTCATATAACTTGTTCCTCCACCTCCCAGCCAAAGGGAAATTGAATCTGCGTAAAATGTATATCCACTTTTAGGCATTAAAGAAAATTGAACATAACGTGTACTAACCTGAACTGTTTCATTTCCCCATGAAATAGGATTAGTTCCATCATGAGGCCACCATCTTTGATTTGTGCCAAGTGGACCTGGGTTAGTTCCTGTATAACTTCTTACAACAAAACCTGGGCTACCTATTTGTGGAAATCCTACGAGATTACCTTGGACTACAGAAACCTTCTGACTATCTGGTGGAATACATTTCCATTGTACAAATGCTTTATTTTGAGTATAAATTAAATTATTAAACAATAAAAAAATTAGAACTAGTAAATACTTTTTCATGGCGCCTCCATTAAGCTCAAGAGAAATATTAACTATAATTTAGCAGATTGATTCAATACTTCTAATTGGATTTCCACAAACTGCAATATTATTCGACGAGATGCTATTTTGTGAGGTTAAAAGAGGTTAATTTAACATATTTCCCATAATTCTTTGAAAATCTTTTTTATAATTCCTGCTCATTTTTACTTTGGTACCATTTTTAAGAAAAACATCATAATCACCTTGCAAATTAGACTTTATAATTTCAATCTTATCTATGTTTACAATTGCAGATCGATGAATTCTAACAAATTGTTCAGGATCTAACTTTTTTTCCAATGATTTCAATGAATCATGTATAAGGTATTTTTCATTATCTGTATGAACACAAACATAATCTCCTTGAGCCTCGAGCCAATCAATATCTTTTACAGAAATTATTTTAATAACATTCTTGTGTTTTACAGATATTCTGTTAACAAATTTTTTCTCTCTTAAAAATGCCTCATCATTTTTCATTAATTCTAAATATTCATTTGCTATTAATTTAATCTTCTCTGAATAATGCTCTATTCGATAACCTTTGATTTCATTGATTGCGTAGTTAATTGCACTTTTTAATCTTTCTTCATTAATCGGTTTTAATAAATAATCTATTGCATGATATTCAAAAGCTTTCAACGCATATTTATCATATGCTGTTACAAAAATTACAAATGGCACTTTTTCTTGTTTTATATTCTTGAGAACCTCAAAACCACTCATATCTGGCATCTGAATATCTAAAAAAACTAAATCAGGTGCTAAAGAATTAATCTTATCAATAGCTTCGTTGCCCGAAGAACATTCTGCAATAACATCTATTACATTGTAATTTCTAAGACGAATTATCAATCCTTCTCTGGCATGAGGCTCATCATCAATAATGATTGTTTTTACTTTCAATTATTCACCTTCAACTTGTAATGCTTTTTCTTTTAATTTAATAGATATAGATACAGAATTATTATTACTAGTTAAATTAAGACTTTGATTATTTTCAAAAAGTAAATAAACTTTATCAAAAACATTCTTTTCTAACTCTAAATCTTTAAAAAATATGTTGAGAATTACAAAGTCAACATTTTCATCTTCTAATAGAAGTTCGAACGAAATCTCACTATTAATTATATATGAAATACTTTTAATTACATGCAAAATGGAAAATGTACTAATTTCAAGATTTTCTTTTTCAATATCTCCTTTTATTGTGAAATTTAATCTTCTATTGGTTAAAACTCTTTCAATCATCAAGTATTTTTCTATTAAATTTATTTCATCACCAAGTTTTAGAACTTCTTTATCGTAATAAAGAATCTCTCTTAAAAATTCACTCAAAAGTGTAAGTAAATTATTCGCTTCCGAAGTTTTACCTTCTTCAACTAATTCTGAAATTTTATTTAATGATTTTGTTAAAAAATTAGGGTCTATCTTACTTTTTAATTCCTTGAGTTTTACTAAAGATAATTTTTCTTTTAGTTGGTTAGCTTTGAGTTCGTTTTCTTTTAATTGTTCCCTATATTTTATAAGGTAAAAACTTATATAAAAGAATATAATCATCACAACATCAAGCCATACTAAGGGATTATTAAATAAGTATTGAGAAAAATTTTTAAAGCTTTTCCTAACTAGAAAAATTTCTTCTGTATTATAAGCGAGCAATTGATGGAAAACAATTAAGAATACAACTAAACCAGTATTACCTACCAAACTAAAGAAATTCAAGCTTCTTTTATTTACCAGAATCATAACAACGATTGCAATTAGAATAAAGTACCAATTATAAATTAATTTTGTTATAAGTAATAGTACAACCGAGTTGCTGATTTTACGATAGACATAATAAGTTTGAAGAGAATTAATTAAACTTACAAAAGAAAGCACTATAAACAGTGGCAAGAATAGTTTACTATCTATTACATTTTTTAACTTAATTAGCATATGCGAATGCTTCTTCCTTCTTATAGCAAGGAATTTTAATATGTACTTTTAATCCGCCCAAGTTGGACTTTAATAAATAGAATTCATATTTGTCTTCAAAAAAATATTCAAGCTGACTTTTTATAATTTTTAAGCCTAAGCCATTATGTTTATTATTCTCATTAATTCCTTCTCCGTTATCTTCTACTCTTATTATTAAATAATTATACTCACAATTAATACTAATACTTATAAAACCATCTTTACTTTTTTTTGATATACCATGACGTATAGAATTTTCCACTATAGGTTGTATAATAAAATTTGGTATGAAAATATTTTTTGCATCTTCGGTACAATCAATTATATAAGAAAATTTTTCTCCATATCTTAATTTTTCAATTTCAAGATAACTCTTAACAAAAAAAAGCTCTTCTCCTAAAGGTATAAGAGTATTATATTCTTTAGTAGATTTAGCAATAAATTCTTTAATACTTTTTATTAACTTTATTGAATTTTCTCTATCCTCCTTCAATATAAATGTAGAAAGAGTGTTAAAAGTATTAAACAAAAAGTGGGGATGAATTTGGCTTTGAAGTAATTTTATCTGAGATTGTGTAATACTATTCTTTAATCGTGATAATTTAATTTCTTCCTTTTTGTTTTCTTCAAGTTTTTCTACTACATAAATACCTGTTGAAATTATAAAATAAACAACAATATCTACCCAAAGCCATTGATTACGCAATATTCTTCTATAGATTAATGTTTTAATATCAAGATAATCAAGTACCAAATTGATAACTACTGCAGAAATTACTTGATGAATACTTACAAAAATTAGAGGAGCTACTAAATATAAAACCACATAATCACCAAATTTTTCTCTATAAAACTTTTTAACTATTTTGCTAATTAATGGAAATATTAAAATCCAATAAAGCCAATAGAAAAGATTAAATGAAACATGCCATAATAAACTATAATGCTGTTTTGAATTTTTTTCAATTATAAAATAATGTTGTAAAGCTACAGAAATTGCAAATAGAATTAGAATAAAAAGTAACGCTAGTAAAAATTGATGATAGTTTTTTTCTTTATTAAAATAAATTCTTTTAAGAGCTAAGAAACTCATTTCTTTAATTAATTATTAAGTATTTTTCTATCACTTCAAAAATAACATAAGTTGATTTTGCAACATCCCATCTTGAGGTATTGACAACAACCATGTTTAATGCTGGGATAATAATTAAAAATTGTCCTCCCCATCCTGCTGCGAGAAAAGAATTATACCTACCAAATTTTCTTGTATGCCAATGGTAACTATAACCGCCTATCTGGGGAAATCCATCAAAAAATTTCTTTTTTAATTTTTCAATCCAATTTTTACTAATTATTTGGTTCCCATTCCATTTCCCTTCATTCAGTAACATTAAACCTATTTTAGCAAGGTCTTTAGGTTTAAGCCATAATTCAGAATTTCCTTTTTCATTACCATCATTAGATTTATCCCATTTTACATAATTTATACCAAGTGGACCAAACAAATATTTTTTCGCAAATTCAAGTGTGTTCATTCCAGAACTTTTTTTAATAATACCTGATAGTAAGTGAGATAAGCCACTATTGTAATTCCAAACTTCACCTGGATTATTTTTTAAAGGAACTTTTTCAATTAAATACTTATTTTGATTTTTTGAATTATCCCATCCACTTCGCCATTTACCTCCAAAGTTATTCCATTCAAATCCTGCGCTCATTGTTAACAAATGTTTTAGATTAATTTCCTTCTTTTTTTCATCAATTGTATTTTTTTCAAATAATTCCGGAAAAATATTTATTAACTTTTCATTTTCATTCTTAATAAAACCTTTATCGATAGCAATTCCTATAAGCAGGGAAACAATACTTTTTGTTACAGATTTAAGATTACCAAGCTTTGAATGATAAAAGCCGTTATAATACTTCTCAAACAAAAGTTCATTATCCTTGTAAATTATTAAACTATGTGTCACTGGATTAGATTTGTTATAATTAATTAAAAATGAATCTAATTCATTTAATTTCTTCATAACATTTTTATTTTCATACTTATCACTATAGTTTTTCCCTGGGATAATAAATACAAAAGTAAACAAAGCAAAAAAGAATACTTTCGATATCATATCAGTTTAATAACCTTTTACCCATTTTTTTATAACTTGCTTTTTCATATAATCTATATTGGAGTTAGGATGTAAGAATGTATAAAATCTTAAAGGCATTCTACCCTTTTCAACTTCTTCCCATATTTCATTTTTCAACTTAAGTTTTCTTGAACTATCATAATTTTCCCATTCTGAAAAATTAAGTTCTTTTCTACCTTCGTTTACATCGTTTACAATCAAAAAAGAAATAGGAGCAATGTAACTATACCAAGGCCATTTTGTTTCATTAGAGTGGCAGTCATAACATGAATTTTTCAAAATACTTTTTAATTCAGAAGAAGCGTTTATATCTGCAGTCACACGTGGATTACTTCTGTCTACTTTAATAAACTGAATGGCAATGAAAAAAAGTATTGCCATATAGATAAATACTTTTATTATTATTCTCATTCTTTCTCCCAGAGATATTAGTTATTTGCAATGATGAAAATATTACTTGATAATTCCTAATTCAAAAATTACTTGGGTTCTTTAGATATAAATTCTTGAATGTCTTTACAAAAATCAATTAAGAATTTCAATATCATTTCTGGTTCATCAGAATGATTTATAATCTCCAGTTTCAATATCTCATTTTGTTGAACAAATTTTACATCGTTTTTATACTTCTCATAAATATAATTAAGTAAAGGGACAAATTTATTTTGATAAAAATCTTCTTTGTTACCTTTCGGTAAAATAAATATACTTTTCTGCTTTTTAATTATAATTCTTTCTAGTAAAGCAAAAGATGCATAATAACGTAATTTAGCTACAAGAATTAATCTTTCAACCTTTTGAGGAATTTTTCCAAATCTATCATACATTTCTTCTTTTAATTCATCAGTTTCTTCAATTTTTACCATTGAAAAGAAAGCACTATAAAAACTGAGACGGTCTGATTGGTCAGGCATATAGCTTTGTGGAATTCCTATTTCAAAAAAAGCATCAATAGTTGGTTCAGATCTTTCAATTTGTTTTGGTAAATCTTTAAATACTTCCTTAAATTCACTTTGTCGAAGTTCTTCAACAGCTTCATCTACTAGTTTAAGGTACAAGTCAAAGCCAACAGAATCTATAAATCCACTTTGTTCTGTACCTAACAAATTACCAGCTCCTCTAATTTCAAGATCTCTCATTGAAATATTGAAGCCTTCTCCTAAATCTGTATATTCTTCTATTGCTTGAAGACGTTTGACAGCTTTCTTTGTAATGGTATCCACAGAAGGAACAAGTAAATAAGCATAAGCTTGTTTATCACTTCTTCCTACTCTTCCTCTTAGTTGATGTAACTCTGCAAGGCCAAATCTGTCTGCACGATTAATAATTATAGTATTAACACTTGGAATATCTATCCCAGACTCAATAATTTTTGTAGATACAAGTACATCGTACTGCTTGTTTAAAAAATCATGAATTACTTTTTCTAGCTGTGTAGTTTTCATCTGTCCATGAGCAATCCCAATCTTTACTTCTGGAATATACTTTTGCAAATAAGCAGCTATTTTCTCAATTGATTGAATTCTATCATGTATAAAATAAACTTGGCCCCCTCTATTAACCTCAGAAAGAATCCACTCTCTAATTTTATGAATATTAAAAGTATCTATCTTAGTATATATGGGTTGACGATTAGGGGGTGGTGTTGCAATTATTGATAAATCTCTCGCTCCTAAAAGAGAAAGATTTAATGTCCTCGGAATTGGTGTTGCAGTTAAAGTTAAAGTATCGACATTTGTTTTAAGCGCTCGAAGCTTTTCTTTCGCCATTACACCGAAACGATGCTCTTCATCAATTATAAGTAAACCTAAATCTTTAAACCTAACATCACTAGAAAGTAATCTATGAGTACCAATTATAATATCTATTTCTCCTCTACTAAGTTTTTCTATAATTTCCTTTTGTTCTTTTCTTGTACGAAATCTTGAAAGCATTTCAATTTTTACAGGAAATTGTGAAAGGCGATCTCTAAAAGTATTATAGTGTTGCTCTGCTAAGATAGTTGTAGGAACAAGTATTGCTACCTGCTTGCTATCGTTAACAGCTTTAAATGCAGCTCTTACAGCTATTTCTGTTTTGCCAAAACCAACATCCCCACAAACAAGTCGATCCATAGGATTTTCGCTTTCCATATCTTTTTTGACTTCTTCAGTAACTTTTATTTGATCGGGAGTATCTTCATAAAAGAAAGAGGCTTCAAGTTCTTTTTGCCATATAGTATCTGGACTAAATGCAAATCCCTTGGACAACTTCCTCTTTGCATAAAGGGTTATTAATTCTCTGGCTGCATCTTTTATTTTGGCCTTAACTTTTTTCTTAGTTTTATTCCATTCACCGCTACCTAGTTTTGTAAGTTTAGGTTGTACATTGTCTCTCGAAGAAAACTTTTTTACTAAAGACAAATAATTAAGATTTACATAAACTACATCACCATCAGCATATAAAATTTTTATTGATTCTTGTTCAAGATCCCCAATTTTAATTGTTTCTAAGCCAGCATATTGACCAATCCCATAAAGCTCATGAACTACAAAATCACCTTTCTTAAGAGAAGCAAAATCTTTTGTTTTAGATTTTTTGCTTTTCGTTACTGTTATTCTTGTGCGATAAGGTTTATTAAATATTTGATAATCAGTTAATAACAAAAATTTATCATTTTTCGAAATAAAGCCAGATTTAATTGGTAAAGTTATAATTTTAATCTTACCTTCATCAATAAATTCCGAAAAATTACTATTGAATTCTGACAACAATTCTATAAGTCTATTCCTTTGTAAATCATTTTCAGCTGTAATAAAAATATTGTATTCTTTTTCAACAAATGAATTAATCATTGAAAACAGCAATTCAATATTTGAATTAATTGGAGGTAAAATTGAGAGTTTTAAATCTAACTTGTTGCTTTCAACATTTAAGCTATCCTCTAAAATCCATTTTGCATCTTTACAAAAAAGGTTTTCATGAAAATTGTTACTCAAAAAATTTTGAGAATAATCATTAGCTTTATTGTTAACAGAAATATACCCTTCAAAAAGTTCCTCTTTTAACTCTTCATCAAGTTCTTCGTCTTTCAAATTATTTTCACTCACTTCAATATATGGTTGCTCAAGTTTTCTAAGCTCATACTCATTTGCAATTACTAGAGGTTTTTTTAGGTAAGAAAAAATATCATCACTGTAAATTGAATGTTCATTAATCAAAGGCGACAACGTTACAGTTGTTATTTTGGAAGTAGAACGTTGTGTGTCTACATCAAAGTATCGAATAGATTCTATAAAATCACCATCGAATTCTAATCTACAGGGAAGTTTTTCACTGTATGACCAAAAATCTATTATCGAGCCTCTTAAAGCAAATTTGCCCTGTTCGTCAACAAATTTATCCTGAGTATAATTTAACAATTTTAAAAATTCTACTAATTCATTATAAGAAATATTTCCACCAGTATTAATTTTCGTAATACTATTTTTAATTGAACTATATGATGGAAATTTTCTAGAAAGAAGTTCATAAGTTGAAATTAATATAAAATCTTCTTTATTGATAATACTAGTTAGCCTTTCTTGTATATTTTCTATTTCGAAGTCTTCTATAGAAATTATTTTCTCATAAAGTCCAAGAATACTTAGCTCTACTTTCATTTCATCTATTTCTCTCAAACTTTCACAAAGAACTATAATTTGGTTTTCATTATCACTTAAGAGTTTTATCAAAAAGCTTTTAGAAGATCCAACTAAATTTGAAACGTAAATCCTATCTTTCGGTTTTAGCCCTATAGATTTCTCTTTTAATAATACAAAACTGTGAAGTAAATCAAGAATTATGTTCACAGAATTCTTCATATAGTCTATTTTATTATTTTTTTTAAAATACAATATACTCCCCTCCTTCTTCAAAAGAGAGGAGTAAATAATAAACTAAAAAAAGTTACACCCTAAAAGTTATTTTTTATTTTATATAATTCAAAACTGAATTCGGTTAAAACTAAATTTTATTGTTTTGTAAATTCCATAATTACTCTCATTTCTCCACTACCCGGCAAACCAAACTCTGAGACATTCATCTGCATCGTTATTCTCATCTTATTGCCACTTAATTCGTAGTTAAAAACTACTTCGTCCCCTGAACTGCTTTTCATAGTAATTTTCCCATCTGATATACTCCAGGTACCTGTATCTGTACTAGTACCATCTGAGTCCACAAAAGTCATTTCAAAAGTATGATCGCTCTTCATTTTAAAAGTAGCACTTAAACCCATAGCCCTCGGATCAAGTTCCATATTACCATAATCCGGAAGGATAACTTTCGTTAAAATCCATGTACCAAAAATGTCCTCATCGGGGCTAACTGGATTATCATCCTTTTTATCGCAGGATGTAAAAACAAGCAATAATATAAAACTGGTAAGAATAATTTTCTTTTTCATTTTACCTCCTTTTATTTAAACTACAGTTTTGACATATAGGCAAATTTAATTTTTTTCGGCTGAACGAGTCTCTCAAAATCTTCGTAGCTCATTTGAATTAATTCTACATGAGTACCAGCATTGAAAGCAATTTCTTTGTCTTCACTTAATGATTCATCTACATACACTTCCATATTATATAAATTCCCAAAAGGTGGCATAGCGCCCACTTCACATTCAGGAAACTTATCAAGAAATTCCTGTTCATTTGCAAGCCGAACATTTTCATTCCCAATTGCTTTTTTTAACAAATCAAAATCTACTTTATGAGTTGCCGGTAAAACTACCATTGCCATCTTTCCATTAACTTTAATTAAAACTGTCTTTGCCAAATTTCTTCCCTTAATGTGGGCTGATGCGGCAATTTCTTGAGAAGTATAGGCAAGCGAATGTCTAATTGTTACATACTTGATATTATTCTGATCCAAAAATTCTTTTAATCTTTTTGCAGGCATTTTACCCCCCTCTTAAATTTTTTTAACCCAACTTAAAACAAACAGAACAACATCCGTTCAACAAATACAACTTAAAGTTCTGGAATTAAGTATATATTGTGTATGCTTTCCCAATTTAGTAAGTATAATTCATGTTTGCAATGATTTATTTCAAGGTTATGAACCAAATCTTCTACTAAATATTTCAGAACCAATTAATATCTTTTTTATTCTTTATATTTTTATATATCTTAGATAATAACTAATTATAAAAATAAATGAATTACTTTCTTGGTATTGACGGAGGTGGGACAAAAACTAAAGCAGTTTGTATTAATGATAATTTTAAAGTTATTTCTTCAATAGAAAGTGGGGCATCAAATCCATTAGCTATAGGATACACTAAAGCTGCAGATCGTTTAATTGAATTAATTCAGAAGTTTACAGAAAAAAGAAAAATATCTTTTTGTTTAATGGGAATAGCAGGATGTGGCAGAAATGAAAATATTCAGAAACTAAAAAAAATTTTAATACAAAAATCAAAATCACAAAAAATTATTCTTCCTAATTTTGAAATTGTTAGCGATATTGAAATTGCACATGAAGCGGCTTTTAATGGTAGAGAAGGTGTTATATTAATAATTGGTACTGGTTCAATTTTGTTTTATAAAAATAAAAACAAAGAAAAACTTATTATTGGTGGATATGGTAAATTAATAGGCGATGAAGGTAGTGGCTATTCAATTGGGAAGAAAAGTTTGCAAATTCTTTCAAAAGTTCTCGACGGAAGACTAAAAAGTTCTTTGCTTACAGATACATTAAAAGAAAAATTTTCCATAAATAACAGAGATAGACTAATTGATTACATTTACAATAATAAAATAGAAATTTCTCAAGCTACAAAATATGTATTAAAAGCTGCTGAAAAGAAGGACAAATATGCTATTTCAATTCTTAATGATGCTGCAAATGAAGTAATCTTACACTTGGAAGCAGCAAAAAAAATTCTAAAAAAGAATTTTAATCTATGCCTATTAGGAAGTTTAGTTACAAATGAAAATTACTATTCTAGATTAATAAAAGAAAAAATAAAAGAAAATCTTAATGGTATTAAATTAGTAAAGCCGAAATATTCACCTGAAACTGGGGCTGCTATTCTATCAAAAAAAATATACTCACAATTTCCGAAGCAATTATGATTACTAAAAAATCACTAAAAGAAAAAAAGTCTAAAAGTAAAAGTCCTTGGTCATGGGTACCAACACTTTACTTTGCTGAAGGCTTGCCCTATGTAATTGTAATTACTGTCTCTGTAATAATGTATAAAAGACTAGGAATTTCAAACTCGGAGATTGCCCTATATACAAGTTGGCTTTATTTGCCTTGGGTAATTAAACCACTTTGGAGTCCTTTCATAGATATATTTAAAACAAAACGCTTTTGGATTTTAACTACTCAACTTTTTATTGGAGCTGGTTTAGCTGGGGTTGCCTTAACAATTCCTGGCCCTGATTTTTTTCGATTTACATTAATGTTTTTTTGGTTAATTGCTTTCAGTTCTGCCACTCACGATATATCTGTCGATGGCTTTTATATGTTATCGCTCTCAGAAAGTCAGCAATCCTTTTTTGTAGGAATAAGAAGCACATTTTACAGGATTGCAATGATTACTGGTCAAGGGGTCTTAGTAATATTAGTTGGCTACCTCGAAGCAAATTTATCTGTAGCCCCTGCAGAAGTTAAAATAATTGCTTCTCCTAACAAATATTATGCTGAAAACATAATAAAAATTGATACTTCTAAAATTCAGCCTCTTCCAGGTAATTTGAGAATAATAGCTAAACCATCCTTTATTGAAATAGGCACAAAGCCATTAAATAAAGAAACTGTAAACTTTTACGTAAACTTTGCTAAAAAGTTTAATATTATTAATGGGTTTACAAAAGAAAAATTAAACTCACAAGATACAACCAATCAATATGAATTAACTGGAAATGTATGTTTACTTTCTTTTCACCTTTCTAAAAAACCTGATGAAGAAAATAATTATAATGTTACAGTTGATGCCAATAATTCAGGATTCTCAATACTTGCTGGAAAACATATAACCTTTAATTCAAAAAATTGGAATAAATTAGCTTATGCTGTAATACAAATCGACCCCTTAATACAAAACAAAACCGAAGCAGTAATTAAAATTCAGTCAGAAAATATCCCACTTGCTTGGACTATACCCTTTTTATTTGTCGCAATTATTTATTTCTTATTTTTCTTATACCACAGTCTAGTATTGCCAAAGCCAATTAACGATAAATCAGTTCTTGAAGGAAAAAGAAGCTCTGTAATTAATGAATTTTTTAGAGCTTTCATTAGATTTTTTGAAAAAGATAAAATCCTTTTATCAATTGCTTTTTTACTAATTTATCGCTTAGGAGAAGCTCAACTTGTAAAACTTGCTGCTCCATTTATGCTTGACATGCGTGAGAGTGGTGGGCTTGGCTTATCAACATCTGATGTTGGATTTATCTATGGAACTCTCGGAATTATATCTTTAATAATTGGAGGAATAATTGGTGGATATTTAATTTCAAAATATGGACTTAAATTAATGCTTATGCCTATGCTTATTGCCTTAAATGTTCCTGATGTATTATATGTTTACTTAGCTTACGCACTGCCAGATAATATGTTAATTATATACTTATGTGTTATTATAGAACAATTTGGCTACGGATTTGGATTTACAGCTTACATGATGTATATGATTTACATTTCACAAGGTGAATATAAAGCTTCCCATTTTGCTATTGCAACTGGTTTTATGGCCTTAGGAATGATGGTTCCTGGAATGTTTAGTGGAATGATTCAGGAAGCTATCGGTTATAAATACTTTTTTATATGGGTATGTATTTCAACTATTCCTTCTTTCATCTTAGCAAAATATATATCAATCGATCCAATATTTGGTAAAAGGAGAAACAACTAAAAATAATTGAAAACCTTAAAAATTCTAAACTGAACTGAATTAATTACTCGAATCTTACGACTAAATTTACCTTTTATATAATAAAAACGCTCTACTAAGAAAAAAAAATGTTAAGTATAAATAATAATCATGTCAATGTTTATTATTTCCAACAATATTAACATATATCTCAATATTTTCAGCTACTTTGCTACCAATGACTTGATTTTTTATATTAAAGTCTGATAGCTTGATATTAAATTTCCCATTTACACCAAGTAAATCCCCAGGTGCACGTTTTTTTGTTTCATTGCTTTCTGGTAAATATGTTGCTTCCACATCAGCCACAATCTCCTTTGTTACACCATGTAACGTAAAATCTCCTACAACCTTAAAACCAAGCTTGTTATTAGCTAACTGTTTAAGTTCCCTTACATATTTAATCTCAAAAACAATATCAGGATATTTTTTTGCATCAAGCCAATTTTTACTTCTTAAATGTTGATTTCGAAGTTCAATTCCAGTACTTATAGATTCCACTTTAACAATAATTTTACCTCTTAATGTTTGTGCAAAATTTGAAACATCAAAAGAAACCACACCATTAATATCATTTGCTGTTCCTGTAATATCTTCAAAAGGAGCATTGCTAAAAAAAACTACCTGATTTCTGCCTTCTTTGTCGTAAAAATTAAACGTCTGAATCCCTTTGGTATTTACATTAAATCCCTGCCCACTTATCAACTTATAAAGCAAAAGTAAAACAAATAGAATGTATTTTTTCATTGTAATAGCCTTTTAAATGTAAAACATATTTTGCAAGTAATGAGTTCTAAATCTTTAAAGTTTGCAATCAATATAATTTAAATTTTCTCCGCAATTCACGATAATACAAATAGAATTAAAGCTCACTTCAATATAAACTCGTTTTATATTAAGGAGGCAGAAAATGGAGATATTATTTGTTGATAGAAAAAATTACTTAGAAGAAATTATCATAAAATCCAATAACAAATATATTTTGCATTTTGCTGACAATTTTCAAACGGCACTTAAGATTTTAAAAAATAATGAAATAGACGTCTGCATTATTAATGCCGATCTTATATCATTAAACGGATTTGATTTACTTTCGAGGATTAAAAAAAATTATCCAAAGATAATTAGAGTATTAATTACAGACCACCAAGAAAAAAACTTTTCACTTCGAACATTCAATTTAGCTCATCAACACTATAAAAGTCCTTTAACAGAACAAATACTAAAAGAAAAAATCGAGCCCGCCACTATACTTAAGAGTTTAATCCAAAATGAAAAGACTCTTACAAAATTGAATAGTGAAGATGGGATTCCAACGCTACCAGAAATATATTATAAAGTAGAAAAAGAAATTAATTTACCTGACGTTTCAATTCAAAGAATTGCAAATTTGATATCAAAAGATCTATCATTAACAACAAAAATTTTACAGCTTGCAAACTCGGCATATTTTGGCATTTCTGCAAAAATTGTAGATATACTCCAGGCAATTAATATACTAGGACTAAATGTTATAAAATCAATTATTGTTTACACAAAAGTTTTTACAAACTTAGAGAAAAAGAGAGAACTTAAAGAAATAATAGAAACAATATGGAATCATAGTATACTCGTAAGCAATATTTCTCACAAAATCATTTATCACTTTACAAAAGAAAAAGAATTAGCCGAGCAAGCCTATATTGCAGGAATTTTACATGATATAGGAAAAGTAATTTTATTAAATATTGAGCATGATTATGAAAAATTATTAAAACTATTTAACATCAATGCAGAAATAGATGATGATAAAATAAAAAAAGAATATGGAGCTACACATTCAGAAATTGGAGCTTATACATTAGCAATATGGGGCTTTCACAAATCTGTAGTAGATGCTGTTTTGCTACATCATTCTTTTCATACGATAAACTATTTATCTTTATCAAATGTAATAAGCATTTCTAATAGATTATCTAATATTGAAGGAATAGATGATTTATTATATCAGAGTTTTTATACTAAAGAAGACTTAATCGAATTTATCAATTCACAAGAACTTTTTACTAAATAAATGCTAATCTATTGTTTTCTTATCTCTGAACTTATAAATTAAAAATCCGCCAATGACTATACTTAATCCACTAATTAATAAACTTAAATCCAAACCCCATACAAACTTATTAATCCATCTCCTCTCTGTCCATCCAAACAACTCATCTTTAGTTTCAACTAAAACCTGAGTTTTTGTAAATATTTCTCCCCCATTAATATACCATATTACAGCAGAAAATAATATAATATCTATAATAATTATTAAAACCACTTTCTGTTTTTTATTCATAATTTTCACCTAATTATTTAACAAAATATAAACAATCATCTTTTTATATTAATTCACAAAATTGAATCTATTAATAAAATGAATTAATTTATCTATAGTTTTAATTAATAATACAAAATCAAGAAGGAATTTCAATGAAAATACACGAATTTCAAGCAAAGGAAATACTAAAAAAATACAATGTTCCTATCCAAGATGGAATTGCAATTAAAGATATTACAGAATTTGATAAAGCTATAAAAGAACTTCAAGAAAGAGGAATAAATCAATTTGTAATAAAATCTCAAATTCATGCTGGGGGTAGAGGAAAAGGTAAAATCTACAATATTAATAACAGAAATGAATTACTCTTAGAAGGTGGGGTCAAATTTACTACTTCAATCGAAAAAGCAAAAGAATATGCAGAAAAAATGTTAGGAAATATCTTAGTAACTCATCAAACTGGTCCCGAAGGTAAAACAGTTAAAACAATCTTCATAGCTGAAGGACTGGATTACAAAAAAGAATTATATTTAGGAATTTTACTTGATAGAAGTGCAGCTAAAAATGTTATTATGGCATCCTCTGAAGGTGGAGTTGAAATTGAAAAAGTAGCAGAAGAAACCCCAGAAAAAATCTTAAAAATATGGATTGACCCTACTGTTGGTCTACAGCAATATCAAATAAGACAATTAGCATTTGGTCTCAACCTACAAGGTGAAATATTAAAAAATTTTATCTCTTTTGTTAACAAACTTTATAAAGCATACGAAGAAACAGATGCCTCGCTTCTTGAAATAAACCCTCTTGTAATAACAAACGACAATAAGATAATAGCTTTAGATGCAAAAATGAATTTTGATGACAACGCCCTATTTCGTCATCCTGATATTGCAGCTTATCGTGATTTAAACGAAGAAGAACCACTTGAAATAGAAGCTTCAAAATACAATTTAAATTACATCAAACTTGATGGAAATGTTGGTTGCATGGTCAATGGGGCTGGACTTGCAATGGCTACAATGGATATAATAAAATTAGCTGGTGGTGAACCAGCAAATTTTCTTGATGTAGGCGGCACGGCAAATAAAGAAACTGTAGCTAATGGTTTTAAGATTATCTTATCGGATCCAAACGTAAAAGCTATATTAATTAATATTTTTGGTGGAATAGTTAGGTGCGATCGTGTTGCTCAGGGAGTTATCGATGCAGTAAAAGAAATTAATGTAAATGTTCCTGTAGTTATTAGATTAGAAGGAACAAACGCAAGCCTTGCAAAAGAAATGCTTGAAAATTCAGGATTAAATTTTGAGGTAGCAACTTCTTTAAAAGAAGCTGCTTACAAAGTAACTTCTGTTTTATACTCAAAAAACTAACGCACTAAATCAAAGATGATATAACAAGCTATAAAAATTAAATCATGGTTGAAATAAGAATTACAATAGAAGCCGCTGTTTCTATTTTAATTGAAAAAATGAAAATAGAATTAAAAGAAAGACAAAAATGTGGCTTAATTCCTGCAGGCTTGCGTTTAGAAGACGTTCATTTAAAAGACTTACAAAAAATTCTCGAAGCTTCTGTCTTCGATACATTATTTTTACTTCCAATAGATTTAGTAGTTCAAAATTCTAACATTTCATATGTTTTAACAGAAGCTATTAAATCCCTTGCAAGAATTTTTAAAAAAGAAGAATTTTACCTCATAAACCTTAATCATATAAAAAAAATTATTAAACAGGTAAGTAGGTTCTTAGAAAATAAAACTAAGAACAATTACTTTAAAAATAATTGAGAAAATCCAAAGATTTAGTAATTAAAAAAGGGTGCAATAATGGATGCAGTACTATTAGCTAGATTGCAATTTGCTCTTACTGTAGGTTTCCATTTTATTTTTCCTCCTCTAAGCATAGGACTAGCATGGCTATTAGTAATAATAGAAGCATTAGGATGGAAAAGAAATGATGACTCTTATATTATGCTTGGGAATTTCTTCGGTAAAATATTGGGGTTAATATTTGCAATGGGTGTAGCAACTGGAATTGTAATGGAATTCCAATTTGGCACAAACTGGTCAGAATATTCAAAATTTGTTGGAGATATTTTTGGAGCTCCTTTAGCGGCAGAAGGCATATTTGCTTTCTTTCTTGAATCAACATTTCTAGGCCTATATATATTTGGAAGAAATAAAGTATCAAAAGGTGTTCACTGGTTCTCAATTTTAATGGTAGCTTTAGGTTCTACTATTTCTGCATTCTGGATATTAGTAGCAAATTCATGGCAACAAACACCTGCTGGTTATGTAATAAGAAACGGAAGAGCAGAATTAGTTGACTTTTGGGCTGCTGTATTTAATCCTTCAACTCTACCACGATTTTTCCATACTTTTGCTGCATCCTTAATATGTGGTGGATTTTTAGTTATGGGCATTTCAGCATACTTGATTATTAAAAATAAACAAATTGATGCTGCAAAAAAATCTTTTAAGTTAGCCTTAATATTTAGTCTAATAGTATCCTTATTACAAGTATTCCCAATTGGTCATGAACACGGAAGACAAGTAGCAAGAACTCAACCAGAAAAATTTGCTGCCATTCAAGGGCTATACACCACACAAAGTGGAGCCCCTATTGCAATATTTGCAATTCCTTTCAGTAAACCACCTGAATTAAAAGCAAAAATTGAAATTCCCGGCTTACTTAGCTGGTTAGCTTTCGGAGACATAAATGCAGAGATTAAAGGTATAAATGAATTTCCTGAAGATGAAATTCCGCCACTATTTTTAACTTTTGTTTCATACCATAATATGGTCTTGCTTGGAATATACTTTATCTTTATAACAGCTATTGGAACATATTTTCTATGGAAGAAAAAAATTTGGGATAAAAGAAAGTTACTTAAAATTTATGTATGGTCTATTCCTTTGCCAGTTTTAGCATCCGAGCTTGGCTGGATTGCTGCAGAAGTTGGTAGACAACCATGGATTGTATATAAATTGTTAAAGACTCAAGATGCCGTGTCTATAACTGTGAGTGCTAATGAAATACTTTTTTCTATAATCTTATTTGCTATTATTTACTTATTGCTATTTAGTCTTTTCATTTATGTATTAGTAAATAAAGTTAAACATGGTCCTGAACCAATAAATTCTTAAGGAGAAATTATTATGATCGACCTTAATACCATTTGGTTCATTTTAATTAGTGTATTAATAATTGGTTATGCAATTTTAGATGGCTTTGATTTAGGAGTAGGGATTCTCCATCTTTTTACAAAGGAGGAGTCCGAAAAAAGAATTAATATCAATGCTATAGGACCAGTTTGGGATGGTAACGAAGTTTGGCTTTTGACTGCAGGGGGAGCCTTATTTGCTGCTTTCCCTTTAGTTTACGCAACAGTTTTTAGTGCATTTTATTTAGCATTAATGTTATTACTAACAGCATTAATTCTTCGTGCTGTTTCTTTTGAATTTAGAGGAAAAATAATGTCTGTGTCATACAAAAAGCTCTGGGATTACTTATTTGGGTTTGGAAGTTTATTTATATCTCTATTACTAACAATAGCTTTTGGAAATATTCTCAAAGGCATTCCATTAAATGAAAATAAATTATACGAAGGAACATTCTTAAGCTTACTCAACCCTTATGCTATTGCAGTAGGTCTAACTGGAACTGTATTATTCATAATGCATGGTGCAATATATATGACTATGAAAACTAATGGTTTACATCAACAAAGGATGATAAAATGGGCAACTGCTTCCTGGATGGCTTTTGTAATTCTTTATTTTATTTCTACTTTATTAACATTCTTTTATGCTAACTTCCTTTTCGAAAATCTTACCAAAAATATGCTCTTCTGGATTTTCTTTATACTACTATTAGCTTCAATACTCTACATTCCAGTAGGATTAAAAAATCAAAAGTACTTTCTAACATTTATATCATCATCATTACTCATAACCTCTGTTATTGCATTAAGTGCTATAAGCTTATTTCCTAAATTGGTTCCATCAAGTATTAACTTGGACTATAGTTTAACAGCATATAATTCATCTTCATCTCAATATACACTAAAAACAATGTTGATAATTGCTTCGATAGGTATGCCAGTTGTTATTGCTTATACTATATTCATTTACAAAGTTTTTAAAGGTAAAGTAATTATTTCAAAAGATAGTTATTAAACTCAAACTTCGAGGCTTAAATGAAAGGGATTGTGCTGGCTGGTGGTTCAGGAACAAGAATGTATCCAATTTCAAAAATTTATAGTAAACAATTAACATTAATTTATGATAAACCACTTATATATTACCCCATTTCTATTCTTATGCTTGGAGGAATAAGAGAAATATTAATTATTTCTACTGAAGAAACGATTCCATTGTATAAAAAATTATTTGAAGATGGTTCACAATTAGGATTAAAAATTAGTTATGAAATCCAACCTGCCCCTAATGGAATTGCAGAAGCCTTTATTATAGGAGAAAAATTTATAGGTAATGATTCAGTAACTTTGATTTTAGGAGATAATATTTTTTATGGAAAATTAGATTTCTTTTATAATGCACTAAACAGAAATAAAAGCGGAGCAACAATTTTTGCATATCCTGTAAACGACCCACAACGTTATGGAATTGTTGAATTCGACTCTACAGGGAAAGTAATAAGTATCGAAGAAAAACCAAAAAATCCAAAATCAAATTATGCTATACCAGGTCTCTATGTTTATGACAACAAAGTTGTCGATATTGCAAAAAATTTAAAACCATCTCACCGAGGCGAATTAGAAATTACAGATGTCAATAAAAAATATCTTGAGTTAGGTGAATTAAGTGTAGAAAAAATAGGACGAGGTGTTGCATGGCTTGACACAGGTACTCCCGAGGCATTATTAAAGGCTTCTCAATTTTTTGGAGTTATAGAAGACAGGCAAGGTTTAAAAGTTGCTTGTCTTGAAGAAATAGCATATCAAAAAGGATTTATTACAAAAGATCAACTTGCAAAGTTAATTTCAAGTATTCCAAAATCCCTTTATAGAGATTATCTAGAAAAAGTTCTTGATGAATAAATTATCTTTTCCTTTGATATTTCCCTACTAATTGCGAAGTTGCTAAAATGTGACCATTCATTGCTTTGAGTAATTCTTTTTTTGTTGCTCCTTGTTTAAGTGATAGTAAACAATCTAGTGCATAAAGTTTGAAAAAGTATCTGTGGACTCCAGATGGAGGGCATGGTCCTCCATAACCAATTCGTCCCCAATCATTTAATCCTTCAAGCGAACCCTTTGGTATTTTTCCTTTATTTGATGCAGCCTCTTCTAATTTCATTATTTCTGGAGGAATATTATAAAGAATCCAATGTACCCAATCCCCTACGGGAGCATCTGGATCATCATTTATCAATGCTAATGATTTTGTCCCTGTTGGGATATTAGTCCAGTTTAAAGGAGGTGAAATGTTTTCTCCATCGCATGTATATTTTGAGGGTATAAAATCACCATCATTAAAGGCAGAAGAATGAATCTTAAAACCCATATGCTTCTCCCCTCCTATGTTTAACAATAAAATTATTACTATTAAAGAAAAAAAATTGTAATTAAATTTCTTAGCCATTATAGTTATTCATCAACTGTTTCTTCTACTGTCTTTGTAAAAAATTTTGGAAATCTACGAATAACACAATGCCCAATCATTTCCGCAATTTCTTCTGCTTTTAAGTAATTAGTATTAATAACAACATGATAAAGTAATGGATCCTCAATGTTTTTGTGAAAATATTTCCAGATGTAATTTTTTCTGGCCTCGTCTTCTCCTCTAATAAAATCTGCTGCTGTCTTGTAATCGATATTATAAAGCCTGCAAGCATTTTCAATTCTATAATTTAATGGGGCTACTAATCTTACATGAAAAGTATTTGGCCTTTTTGCAGTAATAATATTTGCACCTCGTCCAACTATTATAACATTGCCGTAATCAGCAAGCTTTAATATTGTTTGTGATATTTTATGAAGCAATAGTAGTTTGTTTGGATTTATACCAAGAATTTCACCAAACCAAGTTTCAATTTTTGGTGGTTTTTCTTCATCAAGAAATTTTCTGAAGTGCTCAGGAAGATTATGATCCGACATAATCTTTTCAATCAGTTGTCGATCAAAATAGGTCCAATCGTCATAACCTTCGATTGCGCGGCTATTAAAGTATTCAATTAATTTTTCGCATATTGCTACGGCTCCAATTCCTGTTTGTCGTGACAAGGTTATTGTTGGACCTGGATTCATTTTTCTTTTTTGTTCTTTTGCTTCTTCAGAAGCTTGATAATGTTTTTCGATGTAAATCCTCGCTTTTTCGTAAGCCCCCAGGACTTTCATAGTACCTCCCAAAAATTTTTATAAAAATGGAGGAATGAGAAATAACTATAATAAATGTAATAAAAAGATTCTATAATGTGAATTGGGGACTTTTTTTATCTGAAAAAAATTAAAATCAGTATGAAGGTCTCAAATACTTATAAAATAATATCTTTTCTTAATAAAAACTTATCATCCTTAAATCCAACCTTACAAATAAATTGGCCCCAACTCTTTAAAATCTAATCTATTGTATTTTACTTTAGTTTTATCAAAAAAAGGTCTAAAAATTCTTGTCGAAAAAAATGCACACTAAAGGCTTATAATATCATACTAATAAATTGCACTTAATACCCATATATGAATGTATTTAGCTGTATAAGTAACAATAAAGAGGTAAAGTAAACAAATCTCTATGAACAAAAAAATCAAATCATAACACATATCAGTAAGATTAAAAGCATACTTTAGCCCAATAGTCATTAGTAAAAAATTTTATTACCTAAAAACCAATCGAGAAATTAAAAATGCATGATAAATAAAGGTAATTCTAATTAAATAAATTGAGAAATAATGAATTGATTTTTATTTAGTCAAAGTAATTATTTACTTAAAGGAAGAGTAAAGAAAACTTTTGTTCCTTTATTTAATTCACTTTCTATCCAAAGTTTTCCTTGATTTCTCTCTATATGCTCTTTACAAAGAATTAAACCTAATCCTGTTCCTTTTTCACCCGAAGTTCCTATAGTGGTGTACTTATAATCGATAGAAAAAATCTTCTCAATATTATCCTTGCTTATACCTATTCCCTTATCTTCTACTTCTACTAATACACTCCTATTCAATAAGTTCGTAGAGATTTTAACAAAACTTTTGGGGTATGAAAACTTAATAGCATTTGTCACTAAGTTCATCAATACAGATTCAACCGAAGTCTTATCAGCAAAAACATATAGTTCCTCTTTACAATCGGATACTAATTCTATATTCTTAGGAGTAGCATATGGTTTTAGAGTTAAGATGACATTCTCTATAACTTCATTAAGATTAAATTTTTGGAAATAATATTCTATTTTACTTGTTTGTATTCTTGACCAATCGAGTAAATTTTCTATTAATCTATTTAGGTTTTGAGAAGAATTTTTTATTTGCAAAAGCATGTCATCAAATTCTTCTTTTGTTAACTCATCTCTATTGTCATATAAAAACTCAGAAATCGAGAATATCGAATTTATGGGATTACGAAGGTCATGAGATATGATTGACAAAAATTTATCTTTTGTTTTATTAACTCTTTCCAGTTCTTGTGCGTAAGACTTTAATTCTTTTTGGACTTGTTCTTTTTTAATTATCTCGTTCTTTAATTCTTCTGTTCTTATTTTTACAAGTTCTTCTAGTTTTTTAGTCAATTTTTCCTGTTTACTCACACGCCATTTTACAACTAAAAAGATTAATGCTAACAAAAATATAGGAGATAATAATTGAAAGACTTTAGTCTGGTAAAAATATGGTGGAATGATAACTCTAACAGAAGCTTCCTCATCATTCCATTTATTATTATAATTAGAGACTTTAACTCTAAACTTATACTCACCCGGGCCCAGGTTATGATAAATTACATTTCTTCTATTTCTTACCTCACGCCAATCTTTTTCATAGCCCTCAAGAATGTATCTGTATTTTAATCTATTAGGTTGTATAAAAGAAGGAGCTATATAATCGAAACGAAGAATATTAGTTCCAGCTTTTGCTTTTATGACAGGCATTAACTCCGTTGGTTCAAAATTTTGAAGTACTCTAGTTATATGAATTGGTGGAGTATAATCACTAAAGTAGAGTTTATTTGGATTTACAAAAGTTGCTCCATCTATTGTAGAAAACCAAAATCTTCCAAAGTTATCTTTAAAAGTAATTCCTTGGTAACCACCATTACATTCAGAATTTTTTAATCCATCGCTAGCATTAAAAACATCTGCTTTTATTGTGTCTATTTCTCTTCTTAAAAACTTTTCTATTTCATATTTAGATACCCTAAATATACCATTATTAAATCCGCACCAAAAATATCCTTTATTATCTTCAAGTATTGACTGAATTTCGTTTGTAGGGAGTCCATTTTTTTTCATAACCTTCAAGAAGTTTTTGCCATCATACCTAACAATTCCACTTCCACTTGAAGTAAACCATAAAATTCCTCTTCCATCTACACAAACGTAATATACAATATTACTTGGTAATCCATTCTCTTCCGTAAAATAGTAATAACTTTTTCCATCATATTTTATTAATCCCTGGCCAACTGTTGCCAAATAGTAACTTCCATCTTTATTTTCAGCTATAAATCTAACACCTAATTTAGAAGACCTTTCATCTATACTTAAGGAAATTAATTTACCTTTTTTTAGTTCAAACAATCCTTTATTTCCACTTCCAACAAGCAATCTTTTTTTCGAATCTACATAAAGTGCAGAGATTGAAAACTCACTATTCTTTATTTTTTCAAAGTTATCATTGTAAAAAAAGTATAATCCGTTACGCGTGCCTATCCATAAAGTGTCTCCTTTAGCAGTCATTGTTTGGATAATTGAATTATCTTCTCTTTTCAAAAAATAGTTTTTTATTTTATTTTTATTAACTAAAGATAAATATCCATTAGTTGAGGCAATCCATATTCCTTTCGAATTCTGTGTAATAGCTCTTATAAATTTTTCTTTTAATCCTTCTTCTGTAGAAAATGTTGTAAAATTACCATCTCTCATTCTATAAAGTCCATTATTATAACTTCCTATCCATAAGTTCTTTTCCTTATCTAAGAATAAATCAAGTAATAAATTATTCTCTAAGTCCTTTTCCAATGAATAAAATTCTAATTCTCCATTTTTAATTCTACATAAGCCTTTGTTAGTTCCTAAATAAAAAATATTTTCACCATCTTTAATAATGTCCATAATCTGGATACCATGTAACTTGTCTTTGAATTTGTGTTTTTGAACTTTATAATTTACTATTAAATCCAGACCTTTATCGGTACCAACAAATAATTTATCATTATCAATCATAAGAGCTCTAACATAGTTGCTAACTAAGCCGCGCTTTTCATCAATAGAAACTACATTAAACCCATTATTGGAAATATCTATTATAACCACCCCACTATTTTGCGTTGCTAAATAAATTTTACCTTTATTATCTCCTATTATTTTATATATTATTTGATTATACAGAAAATTAGCTTGTGTAAATTTTATTACTTTGTTTTTTTCAATGTAATTTAAGCCATTAGATGTACCTACCCAAATTCTACCATATTCATCTTCATATAATGACCTTATCATATTATTAGACAATCCATCTTTAATAGTAAATAGCTTTGATTCTTTTGGAGAATATTTTAATAAACCGTCAAATGTCCCAACCCATAAAAATCCTTGTCTATCTTCTATGATATTAACTACAAGCGAGCTTTTCATCTCTAGAATATTATCAGGGTTAAAAACTGTAAATCTTATGCCATCATACCTTACAAAACCTTCTTCTGTACCAAACCAAATAAAGCCATCTTTAGTTTGGATAATGCTATATGCAGAATTTTGAGGTAACCCCTCTTTTGTTGTCCAGTTATCTAAAACATATTGAGTTAACAATTTAGAAGTATCTAAAGTTTGAGCCTTTAGCCCCGTGTAGCAGTGTAAAACAAAAAGAATAATAAATTTTATTAAATGCTTTATCGACATCAATACAAATTAATTTTTAAAAATTTTGTCTATTTCTGCATTATATTATCGAAATAAATAACCAATTGTTTACATTTGCAGAGTATTTTTCTAAAAAAATTTGAATATGATAGATTTATTAAAATACAAGCATATAATATGGGATTGGAATGGCACAATTTTTAATGATGTTCAATTAAGCATTGATATTATTAATAAAATGCTTTCGGAAAGGAAATTAAGCACATTAAGCCTTGATACTTATAAACAAACTTTCACAATCCCTGTAAAAAAATATTATAAAAAATTAGGTTTCGATTTTTCTAAAGAACCTTTTGAAATTATTGGAAAGTTGTGGATTGAAGAGTATGAAAAAAGAAAATATGAATGCTCGTTGCATAACGAAGCACTTAAAATGCTTGAAAAAATAAACAAAATAGGCATAGAACAATCCATCCTTTCAGCTTATTCACAACATACTCTTGAAGAAATGCTAAATTACTTTAACATAAGAAGATACTTCAAACATGTTGTGGGGTTGGATAATATTTATGCTGCTGGGAAATTGCATCTTGGAATAGAATTAATGAAAAAAATTGGAAACGGAAAAGGTGAAGTATTATTAATTGGTGACACTCTACATGATTATGAAGTTGCTGTAGAAATTGGGGCAGACTGTTTATTAGTTGCAAATGGACATCAAAGCAGAAATGTTTTAATGCAAAGTAACGCAAAAGTAATAGATAGCTTACAAGAATTAATCTGATGATAAGTCATAAATCCTAATTAAAAACTTAGCTTACTCAATTTGCTGAATTGTTAACAGAGTCATCGGATCGATTCTTTTATTATATAATCTAACCTCAAGATGAAGATGTGGAGCTGTAGACCTTCCCGTAGAACCAATTAATCCTATCAACTCACCCTTTTTCACTTTCTGATTATTTTCTACAAAAATCTTACTTAAATGCAAATACGCACTACTTAATCCTAAACCATGATCAATTAATATAAAGTTACCATTATAATAAAAATCTTCAGCAGCAAGTCGAACAATTCCGTCAGTAATAGCATAAACTGAATCCCCTTCATTACCAGCAAAATCTACACCATTATGAATATTCGCAGGTCTACCATTCAAAATTCGCTGGACTCCAAAGTTACCCGTAATTCTAATACTATCAACTGGATAAACAAAACCTTTTGAAAACAAGGCAGTTTTTAGTTGTCCTATTTTGTTTTTTGCTTCCTTTATAATCTTAATTTCATTTCTAATTCTTCTTAATTCTTTCTTAGGTGGTGTAATGAATTTTTGGTTTATTAATAATTTTTGTTCATCATATTCCCTTTTTTTTATTTCATAAACATATTTTAAAATTTTTTTATCCTTCAATTTTACCATTAATTGATATTTACCTTTTGCATCTCTATCAAAACCAAAAATAAAAAATCCATATTTATCTATTACCAAAGGTTTATTATTCAACCATGCAGCCTTAATATTTTCTCCCTTCCCAATAATTATTCCTCCGGCCTTTGCTTCGCCATAAAACTTTATTTCTTGTGAAAAAATTTTGGAATTAAATAAAATTAAAAAAATGAAATATATTTTATAAACTAATTTCATAACTCTTTAATCAAATAAATTTGCAAATCTATAAAAACTTTTATGTAATTTCGCAAAAAAAACTCACATGATTAAGAAATTATTTTTACTCAGTTTACTAATCACAATTTTAGTGTATTCACAAGAAATCAGAAGAGAATATTATAAAAACGGTAAGCTAAAATCCGAAGGAACATACGTTAATGGTGTCAAGCATGGCATCTACAGAGAATATTATGAGAACGGACAGCTCTGGAAAGAATGGAATTTCGTAAACGGAAAAGAAGAAGGAATTTCTACTTGGTATTTCGAAAATGGTATCAAAAGCATGGAATGGAATTACCATAACGGTAAACTTGAGGGAATTTCTAAGTGGTATTATGAAACTGGAGAATTATGGGCAGAGCCAAATTATGTCAATGATGTCCAAGAGGGCATTAGCAAAACATATTATAAAAGTGGTGCACTTCAGGCAATATGGAACTACAAAAATGGAAAATTAAATGGCGTCTCAAAAATATTTTATGAAAATGGGCAAGTAGAAGTAGAAAGAAATTATGTTGATGATAAACTTGAAGGCATTAGCAGAGTTTATTATGAGTTCGGAGCACTTGCTTTAGAAGCAAATTTTAAAAACGATAAACTTGATGGCAATTCTTATTTTTACTATCCAGACGGTTCTATAAAAGTAATAGATACTTATTCTAATGGCCAAATCGTTAAACGTGTACGATACGATATAGGTGGAAGATTTAATAAAGTGGAAGAAAGCTTTAACGAATTTTATGACGAAGGAACTATAAAATCCGAACTAAACTTTAAAGACGGAAAAAAGCATGGTAAAATTGTAAATTACTACAAAAGCGGCTTTGTTAAATCCATTCTAAATTATCTAGAAGATAAATTAGAGGGTGAATGTAAATTTTACTACGATGGTGGAATTTTGTCAGAAATTGCCTATTATAAAAACGGGCTAAAGAATGGATTATCAATTAAGTATAACCCTAAAGGTATAAAAATTTCTGAAGATTATTACGTTGATGATTTACTCGAAGGAAAATCTACAACCTACTATGAAACAGGTGAAATTAAATCAGAAAGATATTTTAGAAATGGTAAGTTAGAAGGTAAAGTAATAAATTACTACAGAAATGGTAAAATTAAATCAGAAGAATCTTATAGCAACGGATTAAAAGAAGGCATATCTAAATGGTATTATCAAAACGGAAATTTATCTGATTTTCTTGTATATAAAAACAATTTATTAAATGGTAAGTGTTTTGTTTATGACGAAGATGGAAATGTCATTAAAGAACTTATCTACAAAAATGGGGAAATTGTTGAAACTTCTAACTTTCAATACAAAAAATAAAAGCTATTTTTATTAAAGTTTATTATCTTTGCTTAAAGAAATAATTCATGGAGGGAAGCTAATTTGCCATTGTTTTCATCAAAAATAAAAAATGAATTACAAAAATTAAAAGAAGAAAATGATGAATTAAAAAATACCCTCCATGCTTTTGTACAAAAACACTCAAGTCTAACTGAACTAACAAATAAAGTAGAACGCGCCACCCAAGAATTAAATGAAATTATTTCACAGAAAGAAAGATTAAAAAAAGACATTGCTTCATTCGAAGAAGAATATGCCTCTAAAAAAGTCCTATTAGAAGAATTAGAAAAACAAATATTACTTTTTGAAGAAAAAAAGAAAAAAATAGAAGATACAGAATTTACCTTTGATAAAAACTTTGATTACGAAGCACTAAACACGGTTGAAACCGAATTTAAAACTTTAACAAAGAAATACGAAGAATTAAAAGATGAATACCAAAAACTAAACAACGAATATTTAGAACTACAACAACAATTTTATTCATTAAAAGAAAATAAAAATAGTATAAGTGAAGAACTAGACAAAAATTATGAAATCGAACTAAGAAACTTAGAGGAAATCCAAGAAAATTTAACAAATAAAATTGAACAACTTAAACTCGAAGAGATTGCAAAAAGTGAAAGATTAAAAACACTTGATGAAAAAATTTCAGTATCAGAAGAAATTAAAACTAGCCTCGAACAAACTCTCTCGTATTTAATAAACCAACTTTCTGAAAAAGAAAAAAAATACACAGAGTTTATATACAATAGAGATTCACTAATAGAAGAAATAAGATCACTTGAAAAACAAAGTGACGAGTATGAGCTAAAAATTAATTTTTACAAAGAACAAATAAGTAAATTAGAAGATGAAATTAGCCAACTAAATAAAAAGAAAATAGACTTATTAGATGAAATAAAAAATTTTGAAAATGTTAAAAGTGATATTCAAGAGAAACTTTTAGCTCTTAAAAAAGACGAAGAAACTCTAATACAAAATATTAATGAACAAAAAAAATCAATAGAAGAATACGAAATCAGAAAGTTTGAAATAGAAAAGTCGATTCTACAATTAGAAAATAACATTTCCCGAACCTTGTTAAAATTTAATGAAGAATTAAATTCTCAGCAAAATATATTAAACACACTTAAACAAGAAATACTTGAAAAAGAAAGAGAAATTTCAGACAAAGAAAAACAAGTACTTGAAAAGGCAACAAAATTAGCAGAATACGAAGGAACAATTAAGGTACTTCAAAAAGAAAAAAATTCAATTGAAGACTCAATTTCACTTCTTAAAGAACAACAAAATGAGTTAAATAGAGAGATAACAAATCTCAAAGATTATATCAGCAAACAAAAATCTTATCTTGAAGAAGTTAAATCTGAAATTCATGTGCTAATAAGTAAAAAAGATTCTTTAGAAAAAGAAATAAAGCAATTACTTAAGAGTGCAAACGAAAATTATTCTGCTCTAGATGAAACAAGATATGAAATAACCCAGGATATAATTAGAAGTCAAGAAGAATTAGATAGTTTAAAAAACCAAATTAGTTTACTGAGAGAAGAATTACAAAACTTAAGAACTGAAAGAGCTAAAGAAGAGATCAAAAAAGAAGAATATACCGCCAAAATTTCTGAACTAATTGCACTGGAAAACAACTTGAAATACAAAATCACGGAGTATGAAAAACAATTAATATCATTACAACAACAAATTGAAAAAACATCATTGTGAGAAAACCTCCGTATGAGTAATAAAATAAACCAGACTACTTTTATTTGCTTAATAATTGTATTCACAAGTTATATATTTGGACAAACTAAAAACAACAATGAAACGTACAAACAAAACCCTAACTACAATCTCCAGCTTGAAATGTTTGACATTTACAAAACAAAACAAGCAGACATAGTAATGCTTGGCAATTCAATAACGGCTGGAACAAATTGGAGTGAATTATTAGGAAGAAACAATATTGTTACACGTGCAATACCAGGTGATATTCTCCCCGGTTTTTATGCGAGAATTGATTATGTGATTCGCTTAAAGCCAAAGATAGTATTTATAATGGGTGGACTAAATGATATTTTTAACTGGACTCCAGTTGAAGAAATATACTATAACTACTTGAAAATTATTTCTACACTTCAGTCAAAAGGCATAATACCTGTTATTCAATCAACTACTTACGCAGCTAAAGATTATGGGAAAAATTCCGGTGGAACACCAGAGATTATTTCAGGAAGAAATAGGGAAGTAGATAAACTTAATAAACTACTTTCGGAGTATGCTAAGAAAAACAACATAGACTATGTCGATATAAATTCCAAATTATCTACACAAGATAAGTTTTTACGACCAGATTTAACCTGGGACGGTATACATCTAAAGGCCGAGGCTTATAAAATTTGGGCAGAAGAAATTGAAAAAATTCTTAACAAATATAAAATGTAAATGGTGCAAAATGAGGGGTGAAAATAAAAGAAAAGAAGCAATATTAATTTTAGGATTAACTATAATCCTACTATATATTTTATCTTTTATAAAAATTGATTATGAAATTGCAGGTTTAAAACTAAAAACAATAGACATTTTCTTAGATATTCGCTCAGATAATTCTAGTGATTCTGGTAAAAATCATTCTTTCCACTTACAACATAATAATTACTTTCTGTCTGAAGCAAATATTTTTAGTTCTATAGTCCACATTTTTGAATCTCCGAAAGACAATCTAAACTTTACAGCACTATCACAAGGAGTAAAAACAAAAATTACTGGTAATACTAAACAACTTTCCTACTTTTTTGATGCATTAAAAAACATTAAGTCAAAACCTGTTCGTATTGCACATTATGGAGATTCAATTATAGAAGGAGACTTGATTACAGCAGATATTCGAGAAGCTCTTCAAAAAAAATATGGCGGTAATGCTGTTGGTTGGCTCGGAATTGTTTCTCAAGATATTACTTTTAGAACTACTACAAAACATACTTTTTCAGACAATTGGGAAAATGCAACTATTTATACAAATAATCCTAAAAAATTACCATTTGGAATTAGTGGAGAAGTTGCAATTCCTAAAGGGAATGCATGGGTTCAATATGAAACTACAAGAATAAGAAAAACATTAAAAGACTTCACTATTGTCAAACTTTACTATTCTCATGCAAAAAACTCCCAAATTTATTACTCATTTGATGGTGGTCCAAAACAAACTGCACAATTAAAAACTGGAACTAACATTCAGGAACTAACTTTAGTACCTAATGGGAAAGCACAATCAATTAGAATAGAATTCCCTATTGCTGAACAAGCTTATGTTTACGGCGTAAGTCTAGAAAACGAATCTGGTATCTTTGTTGATAACTTTCCCTTGAGAGGCAATTCAGGAGTAGATTTAAATCAAATATCCTTAAATGTTCTAAAAGACTTTTCTAAATATCGTGACTATAACTTGATAATACTTGAATTCGGATTAAACATACTTGGAACAACCACCACTGATTATAATTGGTATGAAAGAGAGATGACTAAAGTTATTAACTTATTTAAAAGTGCTTATCCAAAAGCATCAATAATTATGATAAGTGTTCATGACAAAGCTATGAAAAAAGGTTCAAACTTTGTAACCGACCCAGCAGTATTAAAACTACTTGAAGCTCAGAAAAAAATTGCAGAAAAAAATAATATTGCATTTTGGAACCTATTTGAAGCAATGGGGGGTGAAAATTCCATGCAAAAATGGGTTAACTCAAATCCTCCTTTAGCATTCAAAGATTATGTCCATTTCAACGACCAAGGAGCTGCTAAAATAGCACAATTATTTGTCGAATCATTATTGGAAGAATTTAAATAAACATGTCAGAATTTTATTTCAACATTGAAGAAGCAAATACACTTTGGAAAAGATGGAAATTAAATTCCGAAAAAAACCCAAATAGAGAAGCTATTGTTCATTGGGTTGCCGGTGAAGAGCCTTATCGCTGGACTTATAAAAATTTAATTGATACTGCTAAAAAATTCTCACAAGAGTTAATTAAACTCGGAATTAAACCTGGCGAAGTTTGTGCAATTATTATTCGTCATAATCCTCTTTTTTATCCACTTTATATTGGCATATCAAGAATAGGTGCATTACCTGCAATTTTAGCTTATCCAAATCCTAGACTTCACCCTGAAAAATTTAGACAAGGATTGGAAGGAATGTCCCAACGCTCAGGTCTTGATTATATTTTAACAGAAAAAGAACTAGACCCAATGATTAGACCATTGATTGAAAATCCTAAAAGTACAATTAAAGCTGTCTATTTTCCTCTTGAATGGGACTTATCAAATTCTAATGATGAACAACTTGATAAAGAAATAGAAGAACTTGCAAACAAAGTTAAAGATACAGACGCTGCATTTCTTCAACATTCATCTGGAACAACGGGACTTCAAAAACCTGTTGTGCTTTCTCACCGCGCTGTTTTAAACCATGTTTTAAATTTAGGAAAAGCTTTTAAACTTTCTGAAAAAGATAAAGCATGTAGTTGGCTTCCCCTTTATCACGACTTTGGACTTATTGCAGCATTTCACATCCCACTTGCTTATGGAATTACAACTGTACAGCTTAATCCTTTCGAATGGGTCTTAGCACCTGTAATTTTACTCGAAGCAATTACAAAAGAAAAAGCAACAATGTCTTTTCTCCCAAATTTTGCTTATAACGTTTTAGCAGATAAAATTGATGAAGAAGAACTACAGGGAATTGATTTGTCAAGTTTAAGAATTATTGTTAATGCAGCCGAGCCAATTCGTCACGATAGTCATCAAAAATTTGTAAAAAGATTTCAAAAATATGGATTTAATCCTCTTGCACTTGCTTGTCTTTACGGAATGGCAGAAGCTACTCTTGGTGTAACTGTTACCGAACCAGGTAAACCTATAACAGAACTAGCTGTAGACAGAAACGAACTATCAAAAGGAATCGTTAAATTTGCAGATAATAATTCTATTGTTCGAATTTGTGTTTCATCAGGAAAACTCATTGATGGTTGCCAAGCAAGAATTGTTGATGATAAGAGAAAAGATTTACCAGATGGATTTGTAGGTGAAGTTGCAGTTAAATCTGTTTCTCAATTTGATGGCTACAGAAACTATCCAGAAAAAACTGCAGAAGTAGTTGAAGATGGATGGTATTTTACAGGCGACTATGGATTCAGATATAATGATGAATATTTTATAATTGGTAGAAAAAAAGACATTATTATAGTTGCCGGAAAAAATATTTATCCCGAAGATATTGAAGATGCGGTTAATTATGTTGAAGGTGTAATTCCAGGAAGAGTAATTGCATTTGGAGAAGAAGACCCAGAATTAGGGACGGAATTTGTAAGTGTAGTTGCAGAAACTAATGCAGAATCAGAAGAAGAAAAAAATAAAATACGAATGAATATATTGAAAGCTGGAATGAGCATTGATATTGCAATTCATAAAGTTTATTTAGTACCACCAAGATGGTTAATCAAAAGCTCATCAGGAAAACCAAGTCGCAAAACAAATAAGGAAAGAATATTAAGTAAAACAGACCCACAAGTTTGGAGTAGATAATGATTTCTCCAGAATTAAAACAAGTAATCTTAAAACAACTTAATCTTGATGATTTCGACATCAAAGATGAAACAACAGCTCCTGAAGTCCCCGGTTGGGATTCACTAAATCACATAAATATAATCCTTGCAATAGAAGAACATTTCAAAGTAAAATTTAAAAGCTATGAATTACTTCGCCTAAAAAATGTGGGAGATTTACAAAAACTGCTTGACTCGAAATTAGGAAAATAATTTTCATTGTTTATGCAGCCCAATTTTGACTTTAATAAAATTATCGAACAATTAAAGTACATTCCCGAAGACCCTCTTATATTCAGTACAAGCTTGTTTTTAATTCTCTTCTTCTTTTTTCTTGTCATTTATAATTTACTAGCTAAAAATACTTCACTTAGATTAATTTTCTTGATAATATTTTCATTTTACTTCTATTATAAATCCTCTGGGTACTATGCTGCAATAATAATTATCTCAGCAACAATAAATTATCTATTTGGAAAGTGGATTGCTTCTGCTAATAAATTTTCTATTAAAAGATTTTACTTATTTCTTTCCTTAATAATTAACCTAGGTATCCTTAGTTACTTCAAATACACTAATTTTATAATTCAAATAATTAATGATATATGCAAAAGCGAAATTCCATCACTTGATATTTTTCTTCCTATTGGCATTTCATTCTACACATTTAAATCACTTAATTATATTTTTGATATTTATCTCGATACATTAAAACCAACAAATAGTTTCCGAGACTTTTGTGTTTATGTATTTTTCTTTCCTAACATTCTTGCAGGACCAATTGATAGAGCATCAGATTTTCTTCCGCAAATAGAAAGAGAACCTTATGTCTCTAAAGAAGACCTAGGCAAAGCTATTTTTTTAATAATTCTTGGACTATTTAAAAAAGTAGTAATTGCTGATTATATAAGTATAAATTTTGTTGACCGCGTTTTTGATTTCCCATTGAGATATACTGGTTTAGAAAATTTACTTGCTATTTATGGATATGTTCTTCAAATATACTGTGACTTTTCTGGTTACTCAGATATGGCAATTGGAGTCGCATTATTATTTGGCTTTAAATTAATGGAAAATTTTAACTACCCATTCAAAGCTACAAGTGTAGCTAATTTTTGGAGAAGATGGCACATTTCACTTTCAAAATGGCTTCTTGATTATCTGTTTAGACCACTCCAAATGAAATATAGAAACTTAAGAGTCTATGGAAATATTATTGGAATCTTTATAACATTCATAATTTGTGGTATATGGCACGGTGCCGGATGGAACTACATCTATTGGGGAATAATGCATGGTTTTATGATGTCTTTTTCTATATTAATTCAAAAACCTAAAACTAAATTTCTTACGTTGACAAGATTAAATAATACAAAACTACTTACTGTTATTCAAACAATAATAACATTCCATCTTATAGCTCTATCTTTTATGATTTTCAGAAGCTCCGAGCTCCAAACAGTTTTTGATATGCTTTCACAAATTTTTACATTTTTCCATGGTGAAGTCTTAATCCAATTTATTGAAAGAATGCCAATAATTTTTGGTTTAATTGTTGTAGGTTATATATTTCATTTTTTGCCATCAAAACTTGAAAACAAAATAATCGATTTTGTAACAAATATTCCATTTATAGGTAAAGTTTTACTTCTAGTAATTGCAATTTGGATAGCAGCACAATTTAAAACAGCAGATATTCAACCGTTTATTTATTTTCAGTTTTGAACTAAAAAAATTCGTTGGCAAAAATTTAGCAAATAATATCTATTTAGCTCGACCTCAATCTCTTAATATTATTAACTATTATAAATTCTACTATCACTTTTTAATTTTATAGGAATTTTAATAAGTTTGTTTTCAAAATTACATCATAAGATTCCCTTTAATGAATAAAAAACTAACAACATTTTTATTGTTATTTATTATTAACCTTTTTGCATCAATTAATCTTTCTCAAAACAATGATGTTAATTTATTGAAAAAAGCTGCTCTCTCTCACATGGAGGCAGGTAGATACGGTGATGCAATCGACCAGCTTAATAAATATATCTCAGCTGTACCCCAGAGCGCAGAAGGTTATAACCTACGTGCAATTTGTTTCGAAAAACGTCAACAATATCAAAATGCAGTACTCGATTATAGACGAGCAATCGCATTAGAAAAAAATCCTACCAAAAAAGCAGAGTACGAAAATAATTTAAGAAGAGTTCAAGAACTTTGGTTTGCAATCTTAAATAAAAAAATTGAAGGCCATTTAAGAGAAATAGCAATAAACCCCGATAATCCTATTAATTACTTAGAAATTGGGAAATCTTATAGATATATGGAAATTTGGGATAAGGCAGAAGCCTGGTATGATGAGTATTTAAAGCGAGATGATAATGCATCTCCAGACGAAGTAATTCGTTATACAGAAATACTTGCTAAAACTGGTAATATCTCTAAAGGCGAAAAAATACTAAAAAAATATGTTGAACGTTATCCTGACGATTGGCGTCTATGGAGCAGATATGGCTATTTTACAATGTGGCTAGCAAAATATTCTATTGCAAAAAAAGCTTTTGAAACTTCACTTAAAATAAAGCCATTCTTTAAGGAGGCGCAAGATGGTCTCGATATGGTAACAAAAAAAGAATATGTAACACTTCAAAGCCCACGTGCATTAGAAAAAGAATACCCCATTGATAGATACTACAGAATATTAAAACAAAAACCAGAAGATGCTGAAACAAGATTTAAGTTAATAGATGAACTAATTAAAGCAAATCGAATAGAAGAAGCTTATCAACAAATTCAAATACTTTCATTAACTCATTCAGAAGACTATCGATACAAGGATAAATTGCAGTTAATCTCAAGTCTTAGAGAAAAAAATTTTCTTGAGAAATTAAACCAAGCCAAAGAAAAATTGGCTATCAACGAATATGATAAAGAAGCAATAAAAGTAGCAGCACAGTCATATGAAAATTTACAATATTACGATAGCGCCATGGTTTTGTTAAATAAATATTTTGAAAAATTTCCTGATGAAAGTGATCCTGATTTAATATATAGATATGCAAGAATATCAGCTTGGAATCGAGAGTTCGACAAAGCAATCGACATAATAGATAAATTACTAAAAGAGTATCCTAATAATCTTAGCTACAAGCTTTTTAGAGCTCAAGTTTCTGTATGGATTAATCGAGACATTGATACGGCTGAAATTTATCTTGAAGATATCTTAAAAGCACAACCTAATAACCTTGAAGCTAATATAGCTATGGGTTCGCTAAAACTTATTAAAAAAGACTTTGAAGCAGCACAAAAATATGCTGATAAAGCCAAAGAAATTAATCCTGCTAATGATGAAGTAATAAGATTACAGTCAAACATAGACTGGCAAAAAATGAGAGAGGAAGAAGAAAAACTTTATGCAATTTTGGAAGAAGGGCGCAAGAAAGTTTTAGATAAAGATTGCGTAAACGCATTGCCATTCTATGAAGAATATCTTTCCAAAGCCGAACCAAATGTTTTAATACTAAAAGAATATGGCGACGTACTATTTTGTGCGAAAAATTACCAAAAAGCATTAAATACATATAACGAAGTTCTCTCAAAAAACTACGATTTTAACACAGCTTTACAAAGAGCTAAAGTTTATTATGCAATGGGAGATTCAATTAATGCATTAAAAGAATTTAAAGAATTAGTAAAGCAAGATTCAACTGATTTTGAAGCTCAAATATATCTCGGAGATTCATTTGCTAAACTAGGTGAACATGATTCTGCAAGAACAATATACGACAATCTCCTTAATAATTGGCAACTTGATTCAACCCAAGTTGAAATGATTAAATTAAGAAAGAAGTGGTTACCTCCAACTGGTATATTAGCAATTCTTGAAACATTCCCAAATTATGTGGGACTCGCTCCTTTTTCACAATTTTACAGTGATAATCTTAGTTTCAAAATTTTAGCTATTGGCTCTCGAATTGACTTAGGAACTACAAACTTTTTTACAATTGGAATTACATTTTCACAGTCGCAACTAAGAGCAAATGCACAAAGTTTAAATCAAGATTTAATTACATCATACAATTTTACAGGTAGTAGAGATTTCAGAACTATAAAAGCACACTTATTATTTAAACTTTCAAATTATCTAAATGCAGGAGTTGGTTTTGGCACTACAAATGCTAAAGAATTTAGAGCTCGCAACGAAAAAGACGCATTCATTAGACTAGAAAAAAAAGATACATTATCATTAGCCTTCATTTATCAGAATTCCGATGCTGCACTAATTCTTTATTCCCCTTATTTAATTGATCTACGTTATTATTCTTCAATCTATAGAATTGAAGGATACTTCAAGCATTCTAATGGCTTAATACTTAATGGTTCTTTTCAATACATTACAGTATCAGATGCAAATGAGGGTAATGACTTAATGTTAAGAATTGGGAAATTTTTATACAAAGACTTATCTTTTGGTTATGAATACTATTATACAAATTACAAATTAAAAAAGAGTTATTATTATTCACCACAAAACTTTGAATCCCATTGCTTATGGATTGATCATTACTTACAAGATAAAGAAGATATAGAAATTAAATTAGGCGGAAAAATTGGGATTATACCAAGAAATAAATTTCTAGCTCTTGAAGCTCACGTTGAATTTTACTATAAACTATTTAAGAATTTTTTAGCCAATGGTAAAATTGGAATGGGAAGTACTTCTCGAGATGAATCAAGCTATAGATATTTCTCTTCTCAGTTATCGATATATTGGAATATTTATTGAGAGGTATACACATAATGTTTACAACAAAAATAAAAACAAGATTTTTTGAGGCTGATCCTGTAGGAATAATTTTTTATGGTAACTTTTTTCAATACGTTCACACTGCATACGAAGAATTTATTAATAGCCTAAAATTAAAAATAAACTTCTTTAATGACTACGAGTATGCATTGCCCATTATTCACGCTAAAGCAGATTATAAAGCACCTGTTAGATTTGGAGAAATCATAACAGTTAATATCATCGTAACAAAATTAAAAAAATCTTCTTTTGAACTTAGTTACGAAATATTAAATCAAAAAAATATTATTGTTACAAAAATCAAAACAGTTCATGTTTGCGTCTATAAGAATAATTTCAAAAAAACTTTGCTCCCTAAAGAGTTATTTGATAGTCTTAAAGATCATTATTCAACTATATAAAATCCAATAGTTATAATATGCTAACTATATTAAAAAATACTACGAAACAAATTACAATTTTCTTGCAATTACAATAGGTATCTTAATAGTTTCTATTTTTCCATCTTCAGATATAATTTCCATAAATAAAACATAGATACCAACTCTTAATGGTCTACTAGAGTCGTCTAAACCATCAAATATTACAGAGTTAGAAGAAACAGCGGGCATATTATTTTCTATAGTTCTTACTAATCTTCCTTGACTATCATAAACTCTTATTCTCACTTGAGAGACTTTATTTGCTAAACTAAAATTAATAATTGCAAAATCTTCGAAGCCATCATTATCTGGCGAAAATGGATTTGGTGAAATTGTAACTTTTGATTCTTTTTTCTCAATTGCAGTGTATATTGAATTTTGCTTAAGAGGCGTTGCTCCTTCGTTAGACACAGAGGTACTCCAGTTATTCCTATCATTTGTATTAAGATAAGGATTAATCCTCTCTAACGATTTACCAGTTACATCAGCAAAATTTTTATTATGCCATGTAGGCAAATAATATAATGAATCAATAGTATTTCCATAAACATCTTTTAGAATTAGTTCACTTCCAGAATTTAACAATGACAAAGATTTGTCTATTGTTATATTTTTGCTATCTAATATTATATATCTTTTAAAGACAGAAGAATCACTTGCAATAAGAAAATAAGATTGTGGTACAAATTCATAAAAAAATGGGAGCAACACTATTTTATTTTTATTCACAAGTAAACTTAGTCCACCAATTTGTATTGTATCGTTAGTAGCATTAAATAGTTCTATAAATTCTGCATTGCCAGTTTCCGGTTCATACATTATTTCATTAAATACTATAGAATTTCTTTTTATTTCTTTAATTCTTTTTAATGAATTTTCTTTTCCGGGAGTTGCACCATTCTTATCTAAGGACAAAAACCAATTAGTACTATCAGTTGAAGATATAAAATATGATTTCCTTTCTAATGAGCATCCCTTTTTATAGCCCCATGAAGATTTATAGAATATACTATCAATTATTTTACCGTTGAAATCATAAATAATAACTCCGTCAGAAGTATTATTCAAAGTACCAAATTTCACTTGATAAAACTTCACAGGTGGATTATAATAAAAATTTGAGGTATCATGAGTAATTACAGCGTACTCATTTGGTTTTAAGTATTCATCTTTGTTTGTTATTAATGCTTTATTCTGTGATGGTAGTAAATCTGAAATTACCCATCCCTTAAGGTTTATTGGATTATCTGACACATTTACTATCTCAATCCACTCGGATTCTCCTTCATAAGGATTATACATAATTTCATTAATCAAAACAGATTTGGGTAAAGCGTTAATTCTTATCTGTTTTTCTAAATAGTTATTTAATGTATCTTCATCATTATCCATAAAAACTCTACAATAAACTAGTATATCCCTATTCACAGTTATAAATTTACTTGATATTACTTCTATAGAATCCCCTGGTAACAAATTATTATAAAATAATTGATCAAAAAATTCATAAGTACCTTTGTATTCATAAAAAAACTTAATGAATATATTGGAAGCTTCAGTTAGCCCCCTATTCATTATTGTAACAGTTAAATAAATTTTATCCCCACTATTTATAATTTTTGGTTCAGTTGAAATTTTTTTAATGGCAATATCGTAAGTTTTTCTTGAGATACTATTTACCCTACCTGGCGTGCTTAACTCGATATCAATTGAAGAATCCCAATTGCTTCTTTCTGTTGAAGACATTAATAAAGATTTACGCTCCAAAGATTTTCCATTTTGGCCTCCCATATTTTTCTCATAAAAAACTGAATCAATTATATTATCATAAAAATCTTTAATTACTATACCATCAGCATCATTATTTAAGTTGGGAAATTGATTTACTATAATCTCTGATAAAATATTTTTGTGATAATAAATAATTGAAGAATCCTTACAAACAATAGCAAATGATTTCTTGGGTACTATAGCTTCATTAAATTTTATTTTAAGGGGTTTAGATAAAACGTCTGAAATTGACCACCCGGCTAAGTTTATATCATAGTTTGTATTATTATAAACTTCTATCCACTCAGGTTCTCCATTAACTGGGTTATACATAATTTCATTTATTAAGATTGCTCCATAAGAATATTTTGGATAAATATTTATTATTGTTGAATTATTTGACAAATCTTCATCTAATGTATCTTCTAAAACAACCTTATAGCAAGTTTTTGAAAGTAAATTCTTTTCATTTTCAATTTCTAGTTTAATAATATTATTAGGACTTGCTTGAGCTATTGGAATCTCTTTAATAAGCATATATGAATTTTTCTCTAATACATACAACTTTAATATGCCCCCTGAGTAGTTTCTTCCATTGTTTTTTAGATGTAAAATTAGTTTTACTTTATCTCCTATAGTTGGTTTTTCTGGTTCAATTAAATAACTAACTATAGCAAAATCATAATTTTTTCTTGACACAGAATTTTTTCTGCAGGGTGTACCTTTATCCATTAAAGAACTTTTCCAATTGGTAGAATCATTTGAAAGAGAATACGAATCAACTCTTTCAAGAGATTTTCCATTGTTTCCACCCCAGGTTGATTTATAGTAAACTGAATCAATTATTCTATTTAAAGAATCTGTAAGTATAACAATACCGCTATTATTATTTAAAGCCGGGAAATTTACAATCTCAATATTTTCTATTTTTGAGTAGGTAAAAAATATATTTGAATCCTTTGCTATAACTATATAATTATCTGGTAAAATAATTTTATCCTTACTTGTTATAACAACTTTATTTTTGTTATTTCCTATTCTAAAATTCCTTAAATTTATAGGTTTATTACTTGTATTATAAATCTCTATCCACTCTGTCTCTTGATTAACAGGAGCATACATTAGTTCATTAATTACAATATCACCTTTTTGTTCATTAATCAGAACCCCGCTAACAGAAAAATAGACAATATTATTCTCATCATATTCGTCATTGAGATAATTTATCTTTAGAATGAAATTATTTTTGCCTATAGTAATTTCACTTACAACAAACTCAAAATCCAATACTTGAGATGGCTCCATGTAACTAATTACTTTCTTGTCTAAATATATTTCATTTTTATTAACTTCATTTTCATATTTGAATAATAATAATTCTATATCTACTGCCCTCTTCTTACCAGCATTTTTAATCTTACATTTTAGTATGATATTATTTCCTACTTCGACATAATTAATATCACTTAAAAAAGATACTATTTCTATGTCATAATTTTTCTGTGCAACTGAGTTAATCTTACCAGGAGTAGCATTAAATTTACTTAAAGAGCTACACCAATTGTTTTTATCTACACTACTTATATTCACATCAACTCTTTCTAAAGAATTTCCATTCACTCGACTCCAGTTAGAATAATAACGCAAACTATCTATTGTTTTTCCAAAAGAATCTTTTATAAAAAGAACATCTCCACTATTATTTAAGGATGGAAGGTCACAAACAATTATTTTTGGTATTGATATATAATAATTAATTATTGATGAATCCTTACTAATAACTAAAAATTCATTTGGTTCTATGTAAAAGTCTTTTGATATAATTTTTGTAACTCTCAAACCATCTCCAATTACCCAATTATTAACATTAATTTTTTCATCTGTTCTATTAAAAATTTCTATCCACTCCGGCTCATCATTCCTTGGAGCATACATTATCTCGTTTACTACAACGTCATTGTATTTAGAAGGTTTGCTTAATACACTATATTGAAGATTAATTATGTTATTAGAAGTGTCTTCATCTTCACTAAAATTTATTTTTGCAGCTAAGCATCTATAACCAATCTCATATTCTAGTAATTTTTGAAAAATCAGTATTGAATCTCCTGGTGTTAAATTAGGAAAACTATAAGTATTTAATAATTGATATTTATTCTTATTTGAATCACAATCCATGTTCTCAAACAATTGGAAAATAACATTATTTGCTACAAGTTCGCCTTTGTTTCTAATTATAAATCTTAATGTTGTTGTATCTCCAATAATTGGTGTAGATGGGGAAATATTGTAACACTCAAGTTCTAAATCATAATTAAATGGTGTTACAGAATTCTTTTTAGATGGTGTAGCTTTTTTATTTATAGCTGTTTTCCAATTAGTAGAATCTACAGAAGATTTACTAGGACTAATTCTTTCCAATGTTTTTCCATTTCTACCTCCCCAACTTGATTTGTAATAGACAGAATCAATTATTCTATTTAAGGAATCACATAGTATAATTACTCCTCCATTATTATTTAATTGAGGAAAGTTACAAATCAGTAAATTTTCAATTTGGTCATAAAATAATGTAATGCTTGAATCTTTGGCAATTACGCAAAAACTCTGAGGTTTTAACAATCTTTCTTCTTTAGTAATAACACTTTTACTTGTATTATTACCTAATTTATATCCTTTAAGGTTAATAGATTTATTACTTCTATTATAAATTTCAATCCATTCAGGTTCAGGCAACAAAGGAGCATACATAATTTCATTTATTACAACATCATACTTTTGTTCTATAATTTTTACACCGTTAATGTTATAATTTGCAATATTATTTTCCCCAAATTCATCATTATTATAATTAACGAATATTATAAATTGATTCCGTCCATAAGAAATATTATTAACCAAAAAATTAATTTGAATTTCTCTATTAGTTTCTAATAAAGAAATGTTTTTTTCTTCACATAAAAAATCATCGATGATACCATTAAGATTTTCATCTTTAACAAGTTGTATCTTAAAATTTTCTGCATTTTTTCTTCCTATATTTTTGATAGTTACTATTAGTTCAATATCTTTACCAACTTCTGCATAATTTAATTTAGATAAAAATGAAACTATCTTTAAATCATAATCTTTATCAGATATAGAATTTATTTTCCCTGGAGTGCCATTTAATTTACTAACTGATGTCATCCAATTACTTTTTTCAGTGCTAATTAATTCCGAACTCTTTCTTTCAAGAGATTTACCATTGTTCCCGCCCCAGTTTGACAAGTATGACAAACTATCAATTGTTCTATTGTAAATATCCTTTATTCTTACGGCATCTCCACTATTATTTAATGTTGGTAGCTGACAAATTAATACTTTTGAAATATTCGGATAAAAGTTTATAATCGATGAATCTCTACAAATAACCACATATTCACCAGGTTTAATTTCATAATTATTACTTATAATAGTAGTTAAAGCTGAATTATCCCCTATTTTCCAATTTTTCAAGTTTATGGTTTTATTCGACCGGTTATATAATTCAATCCATTCAGGCTCGTCGTTATTAGGTGCATACATAATTTCATTAATTATTAAATCATATTTATTTTCTGTGATCGATATTCCATTTACTGTGTAGTAATAAAAATTATTATCTGTAAATTCATCAAGCATAAAATCTATATTGAATATAAACTTATTTTCTCCCTCACTAATAGAATCAATAACTACTTCTAATTGAACAATATCATCTGGATTAATTACTAAAATATTTTTTGAGAGTATTAGCTCTGATTGATCAGTTATTGAATTTCCATTTTTATCTTTGTAAACTTTTAACCAAGAATTTTCAACTATTTCTTTACCTATATTTTTTATAGACAAATTTATCAATAGACTTTTTCCTACTTCAATTATTTGTGAATTAGTTATAACAGAAATTATTGATAAATCAAAATTTTTCTTAGTTAATGAATTAACTTTACCTGGGGTAGCTCGTTTTATGCTAATTGACGAGCCCCAATTTGAAGCAGCTAAACTACTCTCGTAATACGAAACTCTTTCTAGTGACTTACCAGATGTTCCACCAAAAGAAGGATTATACCTAACACTATCAATAACTTTTCCCTCACTATTTTTTAATACAACATCATCGCCTGTATTATTTAAAGTTGGCAACGATCTGATAACTAAGACGGAAGGTACATTATAAAAATTTAATAGTGAAGAATCTTTAGTAATTACTAAAAATTCTTTTGCATTTAAAAAAGTATCCTTGTAAGAAATTACAATAGAAGAAGTATTATCACCTATTCTCCAATCTTTTAAATTAATTTTCTTTTCCGATTTATTATACAATTCCACCCATTCTGGTTCATCGTTTAATGGAGCATACATTATTTCATTTATCACAATGTCATTATAAACTACAGGTTGTTCAAATACTTTTACATCTATAATAACTCTATTATTAACCATTGTTTCATCTTTGTCAAAGAGCACATCAGCTACAAATTTATAGGTAGCTGCCAATTCTATATAAATTGATTTTTGTATTAAAATAGAATCTCCACTCTGTAAGTAAGAGTAGCTTTTATAAAATATATTTTCATTTGAATCTTCTTTTAAGTTATTATTTAGATCATTAAAAATATTTACAGAAAAAATCTCGGCTGTAACTCTTCCTAGATTCTTTATAACAAGAGTAATTCTTAAAGAATCTTTTGCGTAATTAACCTGAGGATAAATATTGAACAATTTTACTTGCAAATCAAAATCGAGAGGCGACACAGAATTTTTTGAACCAGGTGTTCCATGAGTTTTGTACGAATTTTTCCAGTTAGTAGCATTGTTATCTTTATTTAAAATTATCTTTTCATCAGAAATTCCAGGAGAATTATCTGCAGAATATGTGTAGACATCTACAGTTTGACCAGCTGGATCAATCAAATATATTGTTCTACTGGTTGTATTAGCCATTCCAGATGAGCCAAAGTTACTTGTAGTAAGTTTTAATACAATTGCATCAGAAGGAATTAAAGACTTATAAATGCCATTAGTAAAATCATAATTGCCTTGTAAAATAACAGCAAACTTACCTGGTGCTAGCTTCGTTCCACCTATTAAAGAAGTAAAACTGTTGTTAGAAGATGTATAATATTTTATTTTGTAATTAGCAAGATTAATAGTATCTGTAGAAGAGGTATTATAAATTTCTATAAATTCGCCATTTTGTTCTGAAGGATAAAACATCACTTCGCTAAATGTTAAAGGTGAATTTTGCGATAAAATATAGATAGGCATTAAGAGGATGAATAAAGGAATTAGCCTCTTCATTTTCTTTTGTGAAACTTTTGGTGCCCTAGTGCAAAATAAAAAAATATTTTTAGTTTACAAACTTCTAAATCCTTTTAAAAGTTACTTATTACTTTATTCCTCAATATACTTCCGATAATTTACTTTCTTAATGGTAAATTGCAATTTCCCATTATCGTTTAAATAATATATAATCATTACTTGCAGGTTCAATTCCACTATTTTTAAGTTCAATTGCTATTTGCCCTCGATGATATGTAGAGTGATTTATAACATGAAAAAATATATCACAAATTTTATTGTAAAAAGTTTGTCCCTTTGAAATTGTATATCCAATTAGTTAGTTCAAATCATACTTATCGACTATATTCAATGAAAGTTCATAATTATTTTATAATCTTATGAAGATCACTCATATGATAAACTTTCCAACCATCAAACAAAATATTTATATTCCCAATTCTACTATTCCATATTTGATGTACATTTAAAATATGGTTAAACAACCTAGCTGCTTTTTCCGAAATAGTATTTGCATTTACTAAAATAATGTCAGCAAATTTTTTGATTAAGAATTTTATTATACTCAAAAAGTTCTTAAAACAAACTTTTCATTTATTTCTACTGTAGCTAATTTTAACTTATTGAGCTAGCTTTTAACTTTACTTCAAGCATTTTTTAAATAATTATCAACAGCTTCGGCTACTTTTCTTCCATGACTAATAGCTCGCACTACAAGTGAAGCACCAATTATAGAGTCACCAGTTGCAAAGAATTTTTCTACTGAAGTTCGATAATTTTTATCAACAAGTATATTACCACGGTTATCGGTTTTTATATTCAAGTCCTTAACTAAATTTCCATGTTCAACATGTAAAAATCCCATTGCAAGTAAAACCAAATCTGCTTTTAACTTTTTATTTGAATTCTGAATTTCTTCAAAGTTTGCTTTTCCATATTTATCTGGTTCTGTCCATTTAAGCTCTGTGAAATTAATAGCTTTCACATTACCATTTTCACCTTCAAAAGATTTAGCAGAAAGTGACCATATTCTTTCACAACCTTCTTCGTGAGAAGTTGAAGTAAAAAGAATTCTAGGCCATGTTGGCCATGGATTGTATGGTGTTCTAGTTTGTGGAGGCATTGGTAAAATTTCAACTTGTGTTATACTTTTAGCTCCTTGCCTTCTTGCTGTCCCAACGCAATCCGAGCCAGTATCACCACCTCCTATAACAACAACATCTTTATCTTTTGCAGTTATAATTTGTTCTTCAGGTATATAATCACCAGCATTAATTTTATTTTGCTGAGTTAAGTATTCCATTGCAAAATGGATTCCTTTTAAATCTCTACCTGGAATATTTAGGTCACGTGGGACTGTTGCTCCAGCTGCTATCACAACAGCATCAAAAGTTCTATTTAGATATTTAGCGGAAATATCTACACCCACATTCACATTAGTTTCAAACACTACTCCTTCTGCCTTCATTTGTTCAAGTCTTCTATCAATAATCCACTTTTCCAATTTAAAGTCCGGTATTCCATAACGTAGAAGTCCTCCAATTCTATCACTCTTTTCAAAAACAACGACACTATGACCCTTACGGGCAAGTTGCTGAGCAGCAGCTAAGCCGGCAGGTCCAGAACCTACTATAGCAATTTTCTTACCTGTCTTAATTGAAGGAATTTGAGGTTTAATCCAACCTTCTCGCCATCCTTTTTCAACTATTTGAAGTTCAATATGCTTTATTGATACCGGTTTTTGATTTATAGACAACGTACAAGCGTATTCACAAGGGGCAGGGCATACTCTTCCTGTAAATTCTGGGAAATTTATTGTAGAATGAAGTAAATCGAGAGCTCTTTTCCAATGATTTTTATAAACCATATCATTCCAATCAGGAATCCTATTATTACATGGGCATCCATACGAGTGGCAGTACGGAATACTACAATCCATACAACGAGCTGCTTGAATAATCATTTTATCTTCTGGGAGAAGTAACTCAAATTCCTTAAAATTCTTTATACGCTCCTCAACAGGAAGTTTAATAGGATTTTCTCTTTCGTACTCTATAAATCCAGTTGCTTTAGCCATTATAAACCTCCTCTGTAACTGATACAGTTTCTACGTCTGCGTGTTCACTTAATTTCATTCTTTCAAGAGACTTACGATAATCTATTGGCATTACCTTAACAAACATTGGTAAACTTGATTCCCATTTTTCTAGAATCATCTTTGCTCGTGGGCTATTTGTAAAGTAGTAGTGTTTTTCAATCATTGAACGTAAAAATGCTTTATCTTGTTTACTCCATACACTTTCAAGATCAACCATATCAAGATTACATTTTGTATCAAACATTTGGTCTTCATCAAAAACATATGCAATACCTCCACTCATACCTGCAGCAAAATTCTTCCCGGTAGAACCTATGCATACTACTACCCCACCTGTCATATATTCACATCCGTGGTCTCCTACACCTTCAACAACTGCTTTTGCTCCGCTATTTCGTACTGCAAATCTTTCTCCTGCTTTTCCATTAATATAAACTTCTCCTCCTGTAGCCCCATACAATGCTACATTTCCACAAATAATATTTTCATGTGGTGTAAAACCTGCATCTTCTGGTGGAACAATAATGATTCTTCCCCCTGAAATTCCTTTTCCCATATAATCATTAACATCACCCTCAATTTTGAGTGTAATCCCAGGAGCTAAGAATGCACCAAAACTTTGGCCTGCTGAACCTTTAAATGTAAGTTTAATAGTATCGTCTGGTAATCCTTTCGCACCATATTTCTTCACTACTAAACCACTCAGTCTTGCTCCAACAGTTCTATGAATATTTCTAATAGGCATTTCTATTTCAACAGGCTTTTGTTCTTCGATTGCTGGTTTTACTAGATCTATTAATTTATCATCAAACACTTCAACTTGGTTTGGCATTTCCATAATGCAGCATTTACCAGCAGTATCAACCATTGAGTTAAGTAAAGGAGTTAGATCAAATTTTTTAGCTTTCCACAAGTCTGCTGGTGGATCAAATTCGAGAATTTCTGTATGTCCTACCATTTCATCAATAGTTCTAAAACCTAATTCTGCCATAATTTCTCTAACATCCTGAGCAAGAAATTTAAAGAACCTTTCAATGTATTCTGGTTTACCCGAAAATCTTGAACGCAATAAAGGATCTTGTGTTGCAACTCCCACAGAACATGTATTTAAATGACATTTTCTCAGCATAACACATCCTATTGTAATAAGCACAGAAGTTGCAAAACCAAATTCTTCTGCTCCTAAAAGTGCGGCTATAACAACATCTCTTCCAGTTTTTAACTGTCCATCTACTTGGACTCTAATTTTATCTCTTAAATTATTATGAATCAATGTTTGATGAGTTTCGGCTAAGCCAATTTCCCAAGGAATGCCAGTATGCTTAATAGAAGTCAAAGGTGAAGCCCCTGTACCCCCTTCGTAACCAGAAATTAAAACAATATCAGCTTTTGCCTTAGCAACACCTGCAGCTACTGTTCCTACTCCAGATTCAGAAACAAGTTTTACAGATACTTTTGCATCTGGATTAATGCACTTAAGGTCGTAAATCAATTGAGCAAGATCTTCTATTGAATAAATATCATGATGTGGAGGAGGAGAAATTAACGTAACACCTGGTATTGTATGACGTACCTTTGCAATTTCTGGGGTAACTTTATGACCTGGTAATTGACCACCTTCACCCGGTTTTGCTCCTTGTGCAATTTTAATCTGCAATTCTTCAGCACTCAAAAGATACTCTGGTGTTACTCCAAATCTACCAGAAGCTACTTGCTTTACTTTTGAACGAGCTGTATCACCATTTTCATCAACTCTGTTTCTTGACATATCTTCTCCACCTTCTCCCGAATTACTTCTTGCACCAAGTCTATTCATAGCAATTGCAATAGTTTCATGTGCTTCTTTACTAATTGAACCAAATGACATTGCAGATACAACAAATCTTTTAATAATATTTTCAACAGGTTCTACTTCTTCAATAGGAATTGGGTTACGTTTCTTAAATTTAAGCATCTTTCTAATAGCTACTGGGCTATCTTCACCTTCATTAACTAGTTTTGTATATTCTTTAAAAACCTCATAATCATTTGTCCTTGTTGCAAGTTGAAGTTTAGATATTGTATCATGATTCCAAAAATGTTTCTCTCCGCCAACTCTTATGCTATACTCTCCACCAGCTTCAAGTAAATTTTCTGATATTCCATTTTCAGGATAGCCCATGTTATGTCTCATAATAGCTTCTTTTTGAATCTCATATAGACCAATTCCACCAAGTCTAGAAATTGTACCAGTAAAATATTTGTCAATTACTTCTTTTGATATTCCAACCGCCTCAAAAGTTTGTGCTGCAAAGTAGCTGTGGAGCGTTGAAATACCAAGACGACTCATAGTTTTCAATAAGCCTTTCTTAACCGCAATAATATAAGAATCTATTGCCTCTTCAGGTTTAAGTTTTTGTTCAAGTAAATTATTTTCTGCTAAGTATCGAACAGTATTCAAAGCAAGATAAGGACAAATTGCATCCGCACCATAGCTTATTAACATCGCAAAATTCATTACTTCTCTTACTTCTCCCGAATCGACAACAATACTTGTTTTAGTACGTAATCCCTTTCTTATCAAATGATGATGTAAACCAGCAACAGCGAGTAATGAAGGAATTGGCACATGATTTTCATCAATTTTTCTATCCGAAAGTATTATTAAAGTTGCTCCTTCTTCAATATACTTTTCAGCTGTTTGAAAAACAGTATTCAAAGCACTTTCCAAAGCATTATCTCCACCATGCTTATCAAACAAGATATCAATAGTTTTTACTTTTACACATGGATGATTTGCTTGTTCTATTTTTATCAAATCATCTGTTGTAAGAACTGGATGAGAAAACTTAAAACCACGGAAATTAATTGGAGACTCTTCAAGTAAATTTCCTTCGCCTCCTGCAAATGTTTCGAGAGACATTACAAGTTCTTCTCTTAAAGGATCAATAGGTGGATTTGTAACCTGTGCGAATCTTTGTTTGAAATAGTAAAATAAAAGATTTGGTTTATTCGAAAGTATTGCAAGCGGAGTATCGTTTCCCATTGCACCAACAGCTTCTTGACTTCTTGAAGCCATTGGAGTAATTATTAATTTTAATTCTTCGTCTGTGTAGCCAAAAGCTCTTTGCTTTTTGATAAGCACTTCTTCATTTTCAACAGGTGCAGAAGAAGGATTATATAAACCTCTAAGCGTAATAATATTATCCTTAATCCATCTCCTATAAGGTTTTTGACGAGATATTTTAGCTTTAATTTCTTTATCTGGAACAACTCTATTTTGGGCAAAGTCTACTAAAAGCATCTTACCTGGAGATAATCTGCTTCTTTTAATTATATCTCTTGCAGGAATATCAAGTACTCCACTTTCAGAAGCTAAAACAACAAGTCCATCTCTTGTAATCGTATATCTTGCTGGTCTTAAACCATTACGATCAAGTATTCCACCTAAAAATCTAGAATCACAAAATACAATTGCGGCTGGGCCATCCCATGGCTCCATTATAGAAGAATGAAAGTCATAGAACGCTCTTTTATCCTCACTCATGTGAATTTTGGGTCCATAAGCTTCGGGAACCATCATCATCATTGCATGTGGAATAGAACGTCCTGCTAGAACAAGTAATTCTAATACATTATCAAAGATTGCAGAATCGCTACCCGTTTCAACTATTATAGGTTTAATTTTTTCAATATCCTCTCCAAATAAATCTGATTTGAGCAGGGGTTCACGAGCTTTCATTCTATTTATGTTACCACTCAAAGTATTTATTTCACCATTATGAGCCATAAATCTAAATGGTTGTGCAAGGTTCCATGTTGGCATTGTATTAGTACTATATCTCTGATGAACAACGCCAAAACTCGAAACAAAGTCCTCATCTGATAAATCTGGATAATACGTTGTAAGTTGATGAGCAGAAAGTAATCCTTTATAAACAATCCTATTGGAAGAAAGACTTGAAATATAAAATTGACTTGTATCTTCTTTTAGTGCATCTATTTCTTTTTCAGCAAGCCTACGTATTACATATAACTTTCTTTCGAAAGCATCTTTATCAATTCTACCCCGATGTACAAATAATTGATAAATTTGCGGCTCCGTTCTTTTTGCAAGTTCACCAATTATTGAATTATTTACAGGAACTTTTCTCCAACCCAAAACATCACAGCCTTCATCTACAACAATCTTTTCAACGATATTTTTGCATCTATCTGCAAGTTTATTGTCTTGTGGAAGAAAAACCATTCCTACTGCATAATCGCCTAAAGGTGGCAATTTTATACTTTCAACTTCTTTCCTAAAAAAATTATCAGGCAATTGAACCATTATACCCGCACCATCTCCAGTTGACCTATCGCCACCTGTAGCTCCTCTATGTTCTAGATTAATAAGAACAGAAATTGAATCCAACACAATTTTGTGGGTTGGTATACCATCCAATTTAGCTACAAAACCAACACCACAACTATCATGTTCAAATCTTGGATCATACAATCCATTTGCTATTAAACTACCATCAGCTTTTCTAAAATTATAATTGTTACTTTCCATTTCTGTTCTCCCCGAATTTCTACTAAAAAAATTATTTTTGGTTAGACATTGAAAGGTATTAACTGGAAGAAATTAAATTTTGTGCTGATGAATTTGCACTAAACTCCTTTTTCTACTTCTTGCATTAATTATACTTTTATTCAATACAATAATGTTCTTATTCCAATTAAAAAATGGATTATAAACTTCTTTATCAATTTTTCTATAATAAGTCATTGGATTTTACAAAATTATGTTTAATACTAATTTTTACCTTAATTATTAAACCCAATGAAGCTTTTGGCTTACAATTGATAAAGAAGATATTCTTTTAAAATAACTTCTTTTAGGTTAAATACTTTTTACAAATGTAATTATTTGAAATGGGAATTTCAATCTTTTTTTAAATTTTTTATCAATTTACCATATATAAAAGGTTATAGTTCTCCATTTATAAAGCACGAAACAATAATTGGTTGCTCAATTCATTTATTATTTGCACAAAACTTAAAGAGCTCAAAAAATTTACAAAATAGAAAAAATTAAATTTGCACAAAGTAATGCATATATAGATAAATAAGCGGAGCACTATAAATCAAAGAGTCAAACCGATCAAAAATACCTCCATGACCTGGTATTAAAGAAGAAGAGTCTTTAACATTAGCATCCCTTTTTATCATGCTTTCTATAAAATCTCCTATCTGACCAAAAACACCAATAATAATTCCAATTGTTAGCGCATTACTAATGGTAACCAAATTTAGTATAATAAATTTTGCTACTATCATAGTAAGAACTGAAAAAATAAAACCCGCTATTGCACCCTCCCAGCTTTTATTAGGACTAATATGTGGTAATATTTTATGTTTTCCAAAAGCACTTCCAACAAAATATGCTGCAGAATCACAAATCCAAATAGAAGCTAAAATTGCAACAATTAAATATCCACCTTCATCATAATTAAAAAGTGTATCTTTATAAAATTCTCTTATACTAACAATAGCTGAAGAAAAAAAGCCAATATAAAAAATCCCAATTAGTGAAGCTCCAATATTAACAATTGGAGAATCTTTATGAATTAATAGTTCAGCTAGAAAAAGAAGCAAAACAATGATAAAAAAAAGAAATTCATTCTCTATGAAACTTAAGTAGCTATTTAAAATAATTAAAAATACAGACAATCCTCCTATGAATAAATTAGGGAAATATTTTCTTTTTTTTAAGATGTTTACAAATTCAAAAAAAGAAACCAATCCTATAAACAAAACAAAAACTAAAAAGGGAACTTTACCAACAATAGCCAATATAATAATTAGAGGAATACCAAAGAGAGCCACTATAATTCTAGTTGTTAAATTACTCATCTTGGTCATACTTTTCTCCATCATTGTTTTGACTTCGTTGGTTTATATCCCTTATAATTTCAAGGGCATCTTCTTGGTCTGTTTTTTTAACAAGTAGTTTAACTATCGAAAGATTTCCTACAGTGGGATAATTTCTATCCTTCTGGGAAAGTACTAAAACTTCAATACCCGCACTCTCAAGATTTGTTTTAAGCATTTCTGCTTCATAGTATTCCGAACAAGTATAAACAACTATCCAATCAGAAGGATGAACAAGATTTCCTTCAAATTCCTCTTTTGGAATTAATTGTGTACCACAGTCAGGGCACACATCTATTCCTTCTACATATTCATATTCACAATTAGGACAAATCATTTTTCTCTTCCTTTTTTTGAAAGCGATTATAATTTTTATTGATGTAAAAAACAAAATACGAAAAGAGAACTACAAGAAAAACAAAGCTTATAATGTTTGAAATTATCTCACTTCCTGACGAAATTTTAGAGCTAATTAAATCTTGACTCCCAAAAGCAAAAAAAGCTAAAATTGCAAGAAAATTATTTAAAAAATGAAGAGACATTGGTACAAATATAGAATTGCTCATATAAGCTGCATAACCAAAATACGTACCCAGCGTAACTAAAGGTATTAATCCATATGGGTTGAAATGGTAGATTCCAAAAAAGAAAGCAGTTACAAATGCACTTAAAAAAGGTTTAAGCTTATATCCAAAACTAGATAACACATAACCTCTAAAAAAAACTTCTTCACATAAAGCTGGAATTACTGCTACTACAAAAACTATTAATAACCCTTCGAAAAAGGAATGGGCAACTATTAAGTTTATATAAGTAGATTCAAGTAATTTATCCAATTGATCAATCAAATTTTTTATTGATTTAAGGACAGTATTACTAGCTGCAATTTTTTCAATTATGAAATTTTGTATATATAAGTAGTTTTGCAATAGTGGAATTAAAATGATTAAACCAATAATAAATACAATTACTTCTTTCCTGCTTGGAATCCTTACACGCAATATAGAAGTAACATCTGAATAAATGTATTTACTCAAAAGTAATGACGGTAGCAAAATTAAAAGAATTTGACCAGCCATAGTTAATAATCTAACAGCATTTATATCTGCATTTTCAAAATCAAGTCCAAATATTAACAAAGTTAAAATAGCACCACCAAACTGATAAAGGATAAAAACAAGAGCCAATCCTAAAAATGCCGCGGTTATAGGGGTAATTTTAATTATTGGGCTTGGAGAACTGTTTTGGGAACTAGCCGAATTATTATTCATACCAATTTATTAAAAATATTTTTGTTTTCAATTGTAAAATAAAACATCAGTCTTTTATAAACAAAAAGAACTATTACTCTAAAAGAACAAATTTTTACTTTGACTTAAAAAAAATTTTATTAATTTAATACGGAAATCTTATTAAAAAAACATAAGAGGAGAAGTTAATGCAAGAGACAAAAGGTCATCAACCTTCAGACGTAGCTCCGGAAGAACCGGAAGAGCTTGAATTAACCCATACCGACAAACTGGTTGGAATTTTCACAGAACCATCAAAAACTTTTTCCATGATAAGTGCTGAAGGTGCAAAAACAAGTGATTGGCTCATTCCTCTTTTAATTTTAATATTAACTGCAATTTTATCAAATATTTTAATGATGAGTAATCCAGTAATAAAATCTTCTATAATAGAAAAGCAAATGAAACAATTAGAAAAAAATCTTGATGAAGCAGTTGCAAAAGGGCAAATAACAGAATCACAAAAAGAAGAGCAGTTAGAAAATATAAGAGAGAGAATGGAAAAAGGGGGCTTAGTGTATACTGTATTTAATATTATTGGAATTATTGTATTTTCATTTTTGGTCTTTTTTATTGTTTCCGGTGTTCTCTTGCTTTTTGTTAAATTAATATTAAAAGGCGAAGGGACATATAAAGATGCAATGACCGCCTATGGATTACCATATTATATTTCTGTAATCCAAATAATTATTATGGTTATTCTTGCTCTTATTTCAGATAAAATGTTTACATCAACTAGTTTTGCTGAATTTATTGAAGTAGACAGAGCTTCTATAGCATATTTCATTCTAAAAAAGCTCGATCCTTTCTCTATTTGGTTTTATTCTACTGTAAGCATTGGATTTGCAAAAATGTTTAAATCCTCAAACACATGGAAGTACTTCGTATTAATATTTAGCATATGGATTGGCTTTGGATTAATATTTTTCTTACTTGCTAAAGTAATTCCATTCTTAAGTGCTTTTAGTGCTTAGCATATATAGTCAGCAATGTTTTATTAGTGTTTTTACATAATAGATTGTGGGTCAATGTCAACAATAACTTTTACGTTTTTGAATTTTGTTTTTTGATTAAATTCAATTAAAGAATTTAATATTGCTGTTCTTAACATTTTACCGGAGGGATCTTTCTTTTTGTTGCTTTTAATTAAAATTTGATATCGATAAAATCCTTTTAATTTATAAATCACAGCTTCTGTAGGAGGAGATATTTTCAATTTTCCATCATATTTTTTTAAATAAGAGGCAAATTCTGCTATAGCTGCTCGTGCTCTTTCTTCTTTTTCATCTTTAATTTCTATAAGACCCAGCCTTGTAAATGGGGGATACTCTCCTTTTTCTCTTAAAACAATTTCTTTTTCATAAAAACCGTTATAATCATTTTCTAGTACTTTTTGAAGAACAAAATTTTTTGAGTTTTGAGTTTGAATTATCACTTCTCCTTGTTTTTCGCTACGTCCAGAGCGACCTGCAACCTGTGTAAGTAGCTGAAAAGTTTTTTCGTCAGATCTAAAATCTGGTATCCATAAAGTAGTTTCTGCCGAAATTACTCCTACTAGTGTAACATTTGAAAAATCCAAACCTTTTGAAACCATTTGAGTTCCAATAAGAACATTTATTAACCCTTTTCTAAAATCGTTTAGTATTTCACCTAATTTTCCTTTTTTATCTATAGCATCAGAATCAATTCTTTCAATTCTTAAGTCAGGAAAATAAAATTCTAATTCGTCTTCTACCCTTTGTGTACCTGTTCCAAAAAATTTTAGTGATAGAGAACCACAAACAGGACATGCTTTAGGTACTGGTAACATTAAACCACAATAATGACATTTCAATACATTTTTATTAATATGATGAACCATTGACACTGAACACTCCGAACATGTTATAACCTCACCACAATCCAAACAAAAAATTTGAGTAGCAAATCCTCTCCTGTTTTGTAATATAATTACATTCTCTTTCTTCGAAATCCTATCACTTATTGCATCAAGTAAAGTTCTGGAGAATATACTTTCCATTCTCTTTTTCTTCTTTTCAATAGTAATATCAACTAATTTAATAATAGGAAGCTTTGCATTATCAATTCTTTCAGTAAGCTTTAACAAAGTATATTTTCCATTAAGAGCATTATACATACTTTCTATTGACGGAGTAGCAGAGCCAAGAAGTATAGGACAGTTACTAAACTTAGCTCTCATTATTGCAGAATCTCTTGCATGATATTTTGGTACAATATCCTGTTGTTTATAGCTTTGATCATGTTCTTCATCAACAACAATTAATCCAATATTTTTTAAAGGCACAAATAATGCAGAGCGTGGTCCAATAACTACTTTATATTTACCTGAAATTATACCACGCCAAGTGTCATATCTTTCTCCTAAAGACATTCTACTATGAAAAACTGCTACTTTTTCTCCAAAGTAATTAAAAAATCTAGAAGTAATTTGTGGTGTAAGAGAAATTTCAGGGACCAGAATAATTACATTTTTCCCATCTTCAAGTGCTAGTTTAGTAAGTTCAATGTAAACTTGAGTTTTACCGCTACCTGTAACTCCATGAAGTAAAAACGTTTCAAATTTTCCTAGATGTAATGGCTGATAAACTTCATCAACAATCTCTTTCTGAGCTGGACTTAAATCAATTATTTTTAATTCCTCTTTATAAGTTTCAAAGTACTTTCTTTCCACTTCTTTTTCATAAATTTCTACAAAACCCTTTTTTACTAAACTATCAACTGATGAAAAACTGGATTTAGTTTTTTTTAGCAATTCACTCAAAGGTATTCCATCATTTTGAGAAATTTTTTCCTTATGAGAAGAAATTAATTCCAGCAAAATTACTACTTGTTTTGGAGATGTTTTTTCTAGTTCAGGGAAAAATTGATATAATTCATCTATATGTTTGATAAGTTTAACATATTTAGCCTTCTTTGCTCTTACCTTTGCACTCTCAATTTCATTAAGAATTGTAATTGCACCTGTTTTCTCAATACTTCTTAAAGTTGAATAAATATTTTTATTCTTTACCTCTCTTTGTAAATATGAAATTGTTACTACCTCCTTTTGAGCCAATAAATTAAGAAGCTTATATTTTAATGTACTTTGTTTCTTTTCTTTACTTAAAAGCTCTAAACAAAATTCTTTATCTACAACTACTTTTCTTTTGGATTCTACATCTGAGCCATATGGAACCGAATTCTTAAGAGCTTCACCAAGCGAACAAATATAATACTCCGAAATCCATTCATAAAATTTTAGTGATTCTTTATCAAATATAGGACTTTCATCTATTACATCTTTTAATGATTTTATTTTTTCTTTAATATCTGTTGCATCTATCAAATCTATCACAAAACCTGTTAATATTCTTTTACCAAAAGGTGCTATTACTCTAACACCAATTTTTACGCTTTCCTTTAAATCTTCTGGTATTTCGTATGTAAATGAATTCCTAAATGATAAAGGGAATACTACCTGCGCATACATATTTTTTGTCTTATTGTTCTTAGTAAAATACAGAATTTACTTGTTAAAATTGAACTATGATAAAATAGCAGTAAAAATAATTAAGTCAATAACGATAAAATTTAATTTTACAATTGAAATTAATTGGTAGGACTTTAAGAGTTAAAGAAATGAAATTTTCAAGAATTATATTAATTTCCCTTGAAAATTTTCTCCCAATAATCCTTTTGCTTTGGTAATTCCCTTATTTTTTTCTCTTCCTCATCTTCATTGAACTCTTTAGTTATGGTGTAATAAAACTCCTCACAAGGAATTACTTTACAACTATTTACCTTGCCATATTCTGCTAATGATAAATCAGATGTTATTAATTTAATTAATCTTTTACAGCTAGACCTATCTATTTCATCTCTTATCAATGTATCGGCAGGTTTATTCTTAGAATAATAAATTTTACCTCTTACAATACCCAATGGCAAATTTTCATAACCATCAAAATAAAGAGATACTTTTCCTTTTTTCTCATTAAAATAACTATTTAATAAAATAACAAGTTCTTCTCTTGCTTTTTGTTTATTAACAGTAAATATTTCTCTTAAGTAATTTATTTTGCCTATAAAATTATTACCATCAATTATATAATGTTCCATATTATAACTAACCTATTTTCTTTTAATAAAAAATTATTAAAAGTTTTTAAAGAAAGTAATAAATTTTTTTCTGATTATTCTTATTATTGTATAAAGAAAAAATATTGCTTTTAATATGAAGTATTTACCTTTAATTTTCATAGTTATACTTTTAGCATGTACAAAAGAAGTTCCTGAATCAGAAAAGAAAATTTCAAAAACAGTAGAAGAAGAAAATATTCGAAAACTAATAAACCATTTTTATACAGCTTACAATTCTGGTGACATAGAGACTGCTGTTTCATTAGTAGATACTAACTATAAAGGAATTGCACCCGATTCTGAAGATGTTAATGGATTTGAAGCTATGGCAAAAGAATTGTACCAGTATAGAAATGAATATCCTGAAGGAAAATGGGAAATTAATATTGAAGAATTATTTATAGAAAATGATTTAGCTTATGTAATTATCAGTGGTTCATTTTTAATGCCTGATCCTATAGAAAAAAAAATGAATCCAATTTATTCAGAAAGAAGTGTTAAGATTCTAAAAAAATATAAAAATGAAGGATGGAAAATTTTCAGGTCATTTAGTATTCCTACGTTTAGTTATAATTAAAGTTGCCACTCAATTTCTAAGCCCCAACTCTTAAGCATCTCTTTATTTAATTTGATAATACCTTCATAAGTAACATTGCTAGGTGGAGGAAAATAATTAGCAATTTTTTGAAATAATTGTCCTCTATTTACAACAGATGTATTAGGAATCAAATACAATAATGTTAGTGCGTCTTCAGCTTTAGAATACTTAATTATTCTTTCAATAGAATTGTTATTACTATTCATATAATCAAATTTTTCGATTTCATTTTTCAAAGAGTCATTAGCACCTAAACGATAGGGAATTCCTAAGCGATAATTACTTTTTAATTTGCAAATGTATCCTTCATCAACTAAACAACTTTCATCCCCTTTTTCTATTTCAACTAGTCCTGACTCTACTAATACTTCTACATTAAAGTTTTTATCAACTTTTGCAACAAAACTACCACCCTTAAAGTCAATAGTAGCTTCATCTAGATAAACAGAAAAATATGGAATCAAAGAATTAGAGCTCACTTTTATTTTACCATTGATTAATTTTATTCTATTATCGTTCTTCTTTGTTTTTAGTAAAAACAATTCCGAATTAGGATAAATTTCAATTGTGCTAGAATTTGGAACATATACTTTTATTTTTGATTTTTCAGCTGTTCTTAAACTTGTCCCCTTATACCAAAATCTTTCAAAATCCTTTTTACCATTTATTAAATACTCTCCATCCATAGTTTTAATTTTCCACGGAGAATTATCCAAAGATAACTCATAAACTAGAAAACCAATCCCTAGAAACAATAAAACAAGTGACATTAAAATTAATTTTGTCCATTTAACTTTTATGCTTAGTAAAGATTTTCGACTTATTGTAGAAACTAAATTATGAGTAATTATACTTTTTCTAACAGGTCCTCTGGTAGATTTTAATATATTTTCTTGTGTTACCTGTTCCTTTTTTATTATACTTTTTTTTGAAAACTCCTCTTTTAATTCTACACGGGATTCCTTTAAAGATTTTTCAAGAAGTGTGTTAGATAATTCTTCTAATATCTCTTTTGGAGGTTCTACTGAGTATGGTATATCTTTTAACAAATCAAAAAAACTCGTAAGTCTATAATAGGCTTTTCTACATTCATTACAGCTTTTTATATGTTTTAGAATTAATTTTCGGGTGTCATCATCTAACAACTCATCAACATAGTCATGTAAAAGTATTTTGATCTCTTTACAATTCATTCACATACTTCATCTATTAAGTATTCTCTTGTTTCTATAATCAAGGTTTTAATTTCATCAATAAAATTATTCCCTAAATATTTTGAAATTTCTTCATAACTATATCCTTCTAAATCGTGAAGGACAAAAATTATTCTTCTTTTATAATCAAGATTCATAATAAGCTTTTCTAATTTTTTTATTTTGTTTTCTTTTAGTATTGAATTATCCAATTTTCTAGGAGGCAACTTAGGCATTTCAATAAGCGAGATGTTTATAGCAATATCTTTAAGCCACAATAAAAATGAGATTTTATTATCATAGTTTTTAATATTTTCCCATGCTATTAAAAAAGTTTTTTTAGTTATTTTTTTACTTAGTTCATAATCTGCTACTAAACGGTAAATGGTAGTAAAAACATTCTTTAATGTAATTTCACACAAATCAAAAAAAGCACTTTTTCTTCCACTTTGTGAAAGTTCAATCAAGTAATTAACATAGTTAGTATTTTCAGAAATCAATTGCACTTTAATTTACCACAATTATTCTAACTTCACTTGAATTTACAACAGCATCAACATTAACCCTGTAGTCATTATCTATTCCTAAGTAATTTCCTATAGCATTAAAATTTACTTCATCATTTTTAACTATAGCTCTTATAATTCCATTTTTATAGTTTTTAAATTCTTGAGGTAAACTCCAACCCAAAAAAGAACCTGCACCACCTCCTTGCTCTCTTGGCTTCCTATAATATTGCTGTGCTGAAAGACATAATTTATTTAGAGTAGTAATTAATTCCTCTCTGTTTGATGTTTGAAGATAATATTGAATAAAATAATAACTTATATAAATCGATAATCCTAAAATGATAATGCTTACTGCTATTATTAATAGTTGCTGAATTCCCATCTTTAAATAAAATCTCTTTATATTATGATATGAATAAAAAAAATTTACATCAAGTAAATACTAAGAGAGGCTTAAAAATCTACTTTTACTCAATTATTATGTTTGAAACCCATACTTTAAAAATTCATTAATACAAAATAAAAATTAAAACTAAGTTAACTTCATTACGTCTAAAAATTTATAAAACAATTTTCAAGTGATAATATGACTTCTAAAAATCCTGTAAAACGACTTTTTGATTTATATACAAGTGATCTAAGTTATCAAGAAATAGAAAGACTTATTAAACAGGAAGCCAATGAAGTTTATGAATTTTTTAAGAGTGGAATACCAAAAACAGAGACATCTAAAAATAAACTTATTAGGAGTATTATTTTTCTTAGAAGTCTATTTAATGCTTTTATTCTAAAACTATCTCCAGCTAGAAGGATTTTTTATTTGATTGCTTTGTTTTTCTTTTTTATTAGTTACAATGAACCATATTCTCTTTATTTATTACTTTCTTTTGTAATATTAAATTTACTTTTAGCTTTTGAATTAGCAGATAAATTATCTGCTAAAAGTGAATTAGAAATTGCTCGCAAAATTCAATTTGAATTAATACCAAATCATTCTTCACAAATAAAAAACTTCCAGATAGGAACCTTTTATGAGCCTGCCCGTGAAGTAGGAGGAGATTATTTTGACATTATCGAAAAAAATGAAAAAGTCTATATAATTGTAGGTGATATCTCAGGCAAAGGCATGGCGGCAGCTCTTCACATGGTTCGAATTCAATCTATAATTCATTTTCTATTAGACTTTTACAACGACATCAAAGATATATTGATTAATCTAAATAAATACTTTTCAAAAAATTTACATAAAGAATTTTTTCTAACAATTACAATCGTGTCTATTGAAAAAGATAATTCCTTATCTATTGCAAGAGCTGGTCATCCTCCTATTATCTACTATAAACGCAAAGAAAATAATTGCATATTAATTAGTCCTCCTGGAATTGCAATAGGTATGAACGATAAAGGTTTATTTGAAAAAGCAATTGAAGTGTTCAATATAAAACCTGATATTGGAGATATTATTATAATTTTTTCTGATGGAGTAACAGAAACAATGAATACTAAAAAAGATCTCTTCGGTATAGAAAAACTACAAAAAATCATAAAAAATAATTCTATTGCAACAGCTGAAGAGATTAAAAACATAATATTAAATGAAATATCTTTTTTTAGAAGCAGTGCGATGCAAAGTGATGATTTAACTTTAGTTGTAATGAAAACTGTTTAATCTGACTCTAATATTTGAAATTCTTCATCGGCGGGTCTAATTTCATCATACATCCTCTTCAATGAATTATACGCTACTTGATTTCCTCTTTGAGCTGCTTTACGATACAAACTTGCAGCAAGCCCTTTGTGTTCTTTTACCCCTATTCCTTTTTCATAACAATACCCTAAATAAGCTTCTGCTAGAATTGAACCTTCATTAGCCGCTTTTTTAAGAATTTCTATATTTTCACTCATTTTACTTTTTAAAGTAGAATCCGCAAGTTCAGCAAAAGCTATACGAATTAATGCTTCCTTGCTACCCATATTTTTTGCCAATTCCCAGTATTCTATAGCTTTCTTGACATCTTTTTTAACCAAAGAACCAGAAGCATAACAAAGTCCTAATTCAATGATTGACAATATATGATTTTTTGAAACTGCATTTTTCAACAACTCTAGAGCTTGCTGTGCATTAATAAAATTAACAAACCCAAGCGCTGTTGCTCCTGCTAAAACATACATTGCATCAGCATTATTTTTATTTACCATATCGTTGAGCAAATTAATGAAGTTATTATCCTGTAGCATCTTAAAAAATCTTTCCATTGCTTTATAAGAACCAAGTCGATATGCATGAAGATAATTTGCAGCAGCTTCAATTAAATCTTTTTTAAATACCTCTCCCTTTTCATAAGCAATTCCTTTAATAAATATAGCTTCTGGACTTCCATTCTCAGCTGCAAACAACAATATAGCCTTTCCTGTTGTATCAGGTAAATTTACATTCTCGTTTTCTTCTCCTATGCCAAAATAACTTTTTAATTCGCTACTTCTTTTATTCAAAAAATGTTCTAGTGTATTATCAAACTCTTTTTTGTCTTTATCATCAAAATTATAAAAGTCTAGATCCCATCCTGTGTGAATTATTTGAGAAGAATCATCAACTTTAGATGAAGAAATTATACTTTTAAGAGTGTCGGATACTGCTATATAGCCATTCTTTTTTAACTGTTCCAAAGCTTCTTTTGCTGGTACATAACCAGCTTTTGAAGAACTTTGCAACAGTTTATACGCTTCTGCATAATTTTTATTTACTATAAGGTTGTTTAACAACAATAAACCACATACAAATTGAGACTCTGGTAAACCTGCACTTGCAGCACTTTTAAAATTTAGATAAGCTTCAAATGGATTCCACGGAACTCCGATGCCATTATAAAGAAGAATTCCATAATTATGTTTTGCGCTTGGTAGATTCTGATCAACAGCTTTTCGAATCCAGTATATAGCTTTCACAGTATCTGGTGGAAATCCTTGTCCAAGTAAATATCTTAATCCCAATTCGTGTTGAGCAAATGGATCCCCTCTATTTGCTTCGGTAACTAAAATATATCCAGCAAGTAAAGAATACGAAGGGTATTTAGCTTTAAAGTAAACTTTTTTTGATTTACTACCTTTAAATGCCTGACTCTTTAAAGTATCGCTGTCAGAATAATACTGAGGAACAATTTTAATCTGTAGAAACAAAAAGAGAAACAGAAACAATTTTAGTAATATATTTTTCATTTATAGTCGAAATTCAATAAAGCCATTTTTTAAGAATAAAATAATTTTTACCATTGATAGAAAAATAATCTAGTTCATCCATTAGTTGCTTAATTATAAAAAGTCCCATCCCACTTTCAGGTAAACTATCTATGTTTTCTGGGTTAAAATCTAAGTTTTTTATTTCAAGATTTTTTCTAGGTTCTCCTTCGTCGATTATTGTTGCTTCAATATAATTTTTCTCTTTTAAAATTATGACTTGTATAAATTTTCCTTTAACTTCTTTATATGCATGTTTAATAACATTATTTAATGCTTCAGTTAGACAAATATCAAATGCATTCTGGATTAATTCTTCTACCTTTTCTTTTAACAAAAATTCTTTTACAGCTTCATTAACCTTTACCACCTCATCATAATCACTCGTTATATTTATAACTATCTCGCTCATACTAATGTTATTAACTTTGTACTTAATATAAAAAAGTGGATTTAGAGTATAAAGCATCCTATGCTAAAAAGAATTTATTTAAAAAAGAATTTTATTAGTTTAAAAGGCAATAATCTTAGGTTGCTAGCTATGAAAATAATTTTCATTGGCACTGGTTCAGGTAGAACAAGTGTCAAAAGGTTTCACTCATCATTTTTGATAAAGTACAAAAACTATAATTTATTAGTTGATGCAGGGGATGGTATTTCTAAAGCCCTACTTATGCAAAAAATAAACTATAATATCCTTGATGCAGTCTTGTTCTCGCATTATCATGCTGACCACTTTACCGGAATTGGGGCTTTAATTACACAAATGAAACTTTCCAAAAGACGAAAAACATTAAAACTTTTTACCCACAAAAATCTAACTGAAACACTAATTAAGCTTATAAATTCAGTTTATATGTTCAAAGAAAATCTTGATTTTAATTTAGAAATCATAGGCTTTTCTTTTGACAAAGTGGTAAGAATAAACCAGAATATAAATTTTATAGCAAGACAAAACTCACATATAGTTCAAAAAGAAAACTTAAAACATTACTCCCAAAAACTATTTGTCTCTTCAAGTTTCTATTTTAAAATTGGACAAAAAAAAATATTTTATAGCTCAGATATTGGGAATAAATCAGACCTATACCTTTTCGAAGATAAACCAATTGATATTATGATTGTAGAATCTATGCATGTTCTTTTTAGTGATATTTATGATGCTTTTTTGAAAATTAAACCCAGCAAATTACTTTTTACTCACATAGACGAGCTAAGCGAAAAAGAATTAATAAAATGGCATAGTAAACTAAAGCAGGCAGAAAAGAGTAAAATTGTAATATGTTACGACGGGATGAAAATTTAGAATTCATAATATGATGAATTAATTCTGAAGTTATTAACTTATAAAACATTATTTTTGTAATAGCAAATTTAAAATTTAATGAATATGACCATAGAAGAATTTCAAAAGAAATTTGGGATTGTTGGTAAATCGAAAGAGATTAAAGACCTTGTTGATATTACTATGCAAGTTGCTCAGTCTGATATTACTGTATTAATAACAGGAGAAAGTGGCGTAGGTAAAGAAGTATTTGCAAGAGCAATTCATGGCTATAGCAAAAGAGCAAATAAAGAATTAATAAGTGTAAACTGTGGTGCCATTCCTGAAGGTATTCTTGAAAGTGAATTATTTGGTCATAAAAAAGGAGCTTTTACAGGTGCAGTAGAAGATCGAAAAGGTTACTTTGAAATTGCAGATGGCGGAACTTTATTTTTAGATGAAATAGCAGAAATGCCTTTGACCACTCAAGTTAAACTACTTCGCGTTCTTGAAACAAAGGAATTTATGAGAATTGGTGGCGAAACTGTTACTAAAGTTGACGTCAGAATAATTGCCGCAACTAACAAAGACCTACAATTAGAAGTAGATGCCAAAAAATTCAGAAGTGATTTATATTTTAGATTAAAGGCTGTAACTCTTAATATTCCTCCTTTAAGAAATCGCAAGGGAGACATTCTTGAACTAACAAATTATTTCTTAAAAAATTTTTCGGAAAAAAATAAAATTCCCTTGCCAAAAATTACCAAAGATGCAGAAGAACTTTTAATAAACTATCACTGGCCTGGAAACATTAGAGAACTAAAAAATGTAATAGAGACAGCTGTTGCACTTAATAAGGATGGAGTTCTTGATGTTTATTCCTTTTATCCTTTATTAGAACAAAAAAAAGAAGAATCTCGAAATTTACCTATTCACCTAAATCGGTCACCCGAAGAACTTGATAGAGAAATGATTTATAGAGCATTAATAGAAATAAAAAAAGACCTTATGGACTTAAAACAGATTGCTTTAAATCATAATCAAGATATAAATTATAGCTCATTAAATTTTCAAAATGATGAAATTCTGCCTTTAGAAGAACTTGAAAAAAGAGCAATAATTAATGCATTAAAACATACACATAATAATAAAAGAGAAGCTTCGAAACTATTAAAAATTAGTGAACGTACACTTTATAGAAAATTAAAAGAATATGGGATTCAATAAGAAAATACTTTTTCTAATGTTTATAATCGCTTTGGAAAGTTGTAGATATTCATTTACAGGAGCTTCAATACCTTCTCATTTAAAAACTATTTCTATACCAATTTTTAAAGATAAAAGTGGTTCTGGTGAACCTGATATAGGAATTAAAATTACAAATCAATTAATTCAAAAATTCATAAATGATAATTCATTGCAAGTTACAGATAAGTTAAACTCCGACTGTATTCTTGAAGGAACAATTACATCTATTACAGAAACACCTGCTGTTTTTTCTGGCGACGAAAAGATAACAGCTCAAAGAATAACAATAAATGTACATGTTGTATATAAAGACTTAATTAGACGTGAAACTATATTTGAGAGAAATTTTTCAAATTATACTGACTACAAATTAGATTCTTCTAATATTATTAATGCACGTAAAACTGCTATCGAAGAAACAATAGATAAAATAACTGAAGACATACTTCTTGGTGTTGTTTCTAATTGGTAAACTTAAGAGGTAATAACTATGACAATAGATGAAATAGTTTTATTCTTGTATATTTTTTCATTAACAATTTTGCTTTTTTTTGGTAGTCATGGCTTTATAATGATTTATTACCATGAGAAATACAAAAAAAACTCTCACAAAGCAAAAGAACACATTCCTGAAGAATTAGTAACAATACAACTTCCAATTTACAACGAAGTGTATGTAGTAGAACGTCTAATAAATGCTGTTTGTCAAATTGATTATCCTAAAGATAAATTAGAAATTCAGGTATTAGATGATTCTACTGATGAAACTGTTGAAGTAGTTGCAAGATTAGTCAAACAAAAACAAGAAGAAGGCTTTGATATAAAACATATTAGAAGAGGTTCTCGGGAAGGCTTTAAAGCTGGAGCATTAAAAGAAGGATTAAAAACAGCTAAAGGAAAATATATTGCAATTTTTGATGCAGATTTTATTCCTAAAAAAGATTTCTTAAAAAATACACTTCGATATTTTTATGACGATAAAGTAGGAATGGTTCAAACAAGATGGGAACATTTAAACGAAGACTACTCTTTATTAACAAAAATACAAGCATTAGCTTTAGATGGACATTTCGTAATAGAGCAAACTGTAAGAAATAAAGCAGGTTTCTTTATTAATTTTAATGGAACTGGCGGCGTATGGCGTAAAGATTGTATTGAAGATGCTGGTAACTGGGAAGGTGATACTTTAACAGAGGATTTAGATTTAAGTTATCGTGCACAACTAAAAGGGTGGAAATTTGTTTTCTTAAGAGACTTTACCACACCAGCTGAGCTTCCAGCTGAAATGAATGCTCTTAAAGCTCAGCAATTTAGATGGACAAAAGGTGCAATTGAAACTGCCAAGAAAATATTACCTCTTGTTTGGAAATCAAATATACCTCTTAAACTAAAAATACATTCAACATTTCATTTGACAAATAATATTGTATTTCCATTTATTCTTCTTGCTGGTATATTAAATGTCCCCTTAATCTTTATAAAAAATGCTGGCCCTTATTGGAACTTCTTTAACATAATGGCAATCTTTGTAATTGCATTTATTGGTTCATTTTTGTTTTATATGTTTGCACAAAAAGATGTACATCCAGATTGGAGAAAAAGAATAGCTTTATTCCCATTGTTTATGGCTGGAAGTATGGGCTTTGCTCTAAACAACACTAGAGCAGTTGTTGAAGGACTACTAAACAGAAAAAGTGAATTTGTAAGAACTCCTAAATTTAAATTAGAAAGTAAGAACGACAATGTTATCAAAAACAAATATTTTAAGAGCACAAAAATACAAGCATCTACTTATGTAGAGTTATTACTTGCTATTTATTGTTTAATAGGTGTTATTGCTTCAATTTACTTTATGGAAATTGCTGCTCTTCCATTCCAATTAATGTTTTTTACTGGATTTGCAAGTGTTTCAATTTTATCATTAAGACAGGCATTCTTAAAAAAGCAGGCTATAAAGTTAAGTGAATCAAAAAGTTAATAAAACTGCTGAGAAGATAAAATTAATATATGAGTTTAATCCTGACTCTCCACTTTTTGCAAGGGTTGCATCAATTTTGTTAGAAGAAAATAATATTACTGAAGCTATTAAAATTTTAGAAATAGGAATAAAAAAATTCCCCGATTATCCTGCCCCCTATTTTATACTTGCCATAGCTAAAGCTTACTGCGGTGAAGATAATGAATCACTCGAACTAATAAAAAAAGGATGTACACTATTAAATTGTGATGAAACAAAAAATTATTACATTAACAAAGTTCAAAGAATTATTGAAGAAAGAAACTCATTGAAAGAGGTTAAGCAACGTGCAATCTGGAAAGAAGAATATAAAGTAAATGAAGAAAATATTGAAGATAAATTAGAAATTCTAGCAGAACAATTAAGCAAAGCAAGAATAAGTTATAAGCCAAGCGAGGATTATGAGGATGAAATCGAAATTCCTGAATATACTGGGAAAAAAATAGTATCTGAAACACTAGCAAAAATTTACGAATCACAGAAGAATTTCAAGGATGCAATTTCTGTCTATAAGGAATTAATCAATATCAATCCAGAAAAATCAGAATACTACAAATCAAAAATCAAAGAAATTAGCGAAATAATTGATACTGGTTTAGTATAGCCTATGAATAAACTAAACAGCTGTTATTTCACACCAAAATCATTTACTATTTAATATGACCATTGACATTCACAATAAACTTCCCGTTGAATTTTACAAAAGAGATATCCATACAGTAGCTAAAGAATTACTAGGCAAATTATTCGTACGTAAAATCGATGACAATTATTTAATCGGTAAGATTGTTGAAGTAGAAGCATATGATGGAAGAATTGATGAAGCAGCACATTCGTTTAAAGGTAGAACAAAAAGAAATGAAACAATGTTTCAAGAAGGGGGAAGACTTTATGTTTATTTTACTTATGGAATGCATTTTTGTGCAAATGTTGTAACAGGACAAGAAGGAATTGGTACTGCAATTCTAATGAGAGCAATGGAACCAATTGAGGGAATCGAACAAATGGCTATTAATCGCTACAATAAAAAAAATATAATAAACAAAGAAATAATAAATTTAATGAATGGACCAGCAAAAATATGTCAAGCTCTAAGTATAACAAACAAAGATAATGGGACTCTACTTACTAGCGATACAATCTTTATATTAAACCAGCCTAAATTAAAAAACTCACAAATTGCAATTTCTAAAAGGATAGGAATTAAAAAATCTGTAGATTTACCATGGCGTTATTTTATAAAAGATAATATATACGTATCTAAAAGATGACTGAACATAAAAATATTTTAATTGTTCGGACAGACCGCATTGGCGACGTTGTTCTAACACTTCCACTATGCTCAATAATTAAGAAACACTATCCAAATTCCAAAATTTCATTCCTTCTTCGTGAGTATACCAGTGCTCTTGCAAAGAATAACCCCTATATAGATGAAGTACTTGTCATAAAAGAAAAAAATGAAAAACTTCTAATTTTAGAAAACATTAAAAATCTTAAGGGAAAATTTGACATTTGCATTGTTGCTTATCCAACTTTTAGAATAGCATTGATTTTACTTTTAGCTGGAATAAAAATTAGAATTGGAACAGGCTATCGATGGTACTCTTTTCTTTTTAATAAGAGAGTATATGAACACAGAAAAGATGCAAAATACCACGAATTAGAATACAACATTCATCTTCTCGAAAAAATTGGAATCTATGAAAATATCAATATTGAAAAAGTTGAATTTGGCTTAAAGCCAGATAAAGAGAACGTTGAAAAAGTTGAAAAAATCTTAAACGAAAAAAAAATATCATTACACAAAAATATAATAATCATTCATCCGGGAAGTGGAGGCAGCTCCATCGACTTTCCAATTTACAAAATGAAAGAGTTAACTAAAAAAATCTCCAATGAATTAGATGTAGAAATTATAATTACAGGTAATCAAAATGAAAAGGAATTGTGCCAAAAATTAATAGTAAGCAAAAATACAAAAAATTTTGCTGGAGAATTAGAATTAGCTCAGTTAATAGCTTTAATAAGCAAATGTAATTTACTAATTGCTAATTCAACAGGACCAATTCATATAGCAGCTGCATTAGGAAAATTTGTAATTGGTTTTTATCCAAATCTAATAACATGTTCCGAAAAAAGGTGGGGACCATACACTAATAAAAAGATTATATTTACACCAAACATTAAAAATCAAGACACCCAAAATTCTATGGACTCAATTGATGTAAATGATGTTTTTAATGCAGTAAAAAAAATTCTATCTCAGAATTCTCAGGCATAATATGAAAAGCATAAAATTATATCTCGATTTTTATGGACTAAATACAAACGTATACAAAAACCTATTAAAATTTTCTTTTATATTACTTATAATTTTAAACTCAATTACACTCTCACAAAAAGACAACTTTAGAAAAATAGAAAACAAAGCCTTTAAGATTGGAGAAAAATTAACGTTTGAAGTAAAATATGGATTCATAACAGCAGGTATAGCAGAATTTTCTATTCCTAAAATCACAAAGATTGCTGGCAGAGATGTATTTAATGTTGTTTTCAAGGTTAGTTCTGTTCCAGCATTTGATTTATTTTATAAAGTTAGAGATAGATATGAAACCTTCATCGATGTAGAAGGAATCTTTCCGTGGAGATTTGAACAGCATATAAGAGAAGGAAAATATTCAAGAGACTTTTCTGCATTTTTCGACCAACGAAAAGGAAAAGCCATAACAACAGAAGGAACGTACGACATACCCAAATATGTTAACGATATTGTCTCAGCTTTTTATCTTGCAAGAACTTTTGATTATTCTAAAATGAAAATTGATAATAAAATATATTTAGAAAACTTTTATAAAGACAAAGTATACCCACTTGAGGTAATTTTTAGAGGAAGAGAAACTGTAAGTGTTAGTGCAGGTACATTTAAGTGCATTATATTAGAACCATTAGTTAAAGAGGGAGGGCTATTTAAAAGTGAAGGCTCAATTCTAATCTGGTTAACTGATGATGAACTTAAAATTCCAGTTAAAGTAAAAACAAAAGTATTAATAGGTTCAATAGATGCAGAATTAATTGCTTACGAAGGACTAGCTGGAACTTTAAAGTCAAAAGTAAATTAATTTGTTAATTAACTATTTGGTTTTCAGAAGTTGCAACTACTGATGCAACAACAGCATCACCTGTAACATTTACAACTGTTCTACACATATCAAGTATTCGGTCTACACCCATAATTAATGCTATACCTTCTTCTGGTATTCCAACAGATTTTAATATTACTAATAACATAATAATTCCAACCCCGGGAACTGGAGCCGTCCCAATAGAAGCTAAAACAGCCGTTAAAACTATAGTTAGCTGCTGAAAAAAACTCAAGTCTATTCCAAAAACCTGTGCAATAAAAAGAGAGGCCACCCCTTGGTATAACGCTGTCCCATCCATATTAATAGTTGCACCAAGTGGAAGAACAAAACTTGTAATACTTTTTGAAATCTTCAAATTATCTTGACATACCTCCATATTGACTGGTAGAGTTGCTGCACTTGAACTTGTTGTAAAAGCAACAAGTTGAACTCTTTTTATATTCTTAAAAAAGTTTTTTACACTTATTTTTGATAGAGACTTTAGAATTATTGGATAAGTTACAAACAAATGGATTACCAGTCCTATAAAAACAGTAAGTGAATACCATATAAGCGTTTGCAAAATATCAAATCCAAATTCTGAAACTGTAGCTGCAATTAAAGCGAAAACGCCTATTGGTGCAATGAGCATAACAATATCTACAAATTTTATCATTACTTCGCTTATTCCATCAAAAAAAATTATTAAAGGTTCAGCTTTCTCTCTTTTAATCATTGTCAATACCATTCCAAACATTACTGCAAAAAAAACAATTTGTATCATCTCTGAATTTGAAATTGCATTGAAAGGATTTCTTGGAACAATATTAGTAATCATCTTTGAAATACTAAAGTCTAATTCTGTCTGAATTTTTGATTTCAATTCAGTATTATAAGCAGATAATAGCCTTTCTTTTGTAAAAGGGCTTATAATTTCTCCAGGACGAATAATATTTGCTATAGTTAAACCAAGTGAAATAGCTACAACTGTAGTAAAAACATATAAAGCCAAGGTCTTAGCACCTATGCGCGCAAATTTTTTAATATCACCCAAACTAGCAGCTCCTACAATCAACGAGGCAAGAACAAGCGGAATAGCTATCATATTTAACAATTTTATAAAAACTTCTCCTACCCATCTTATTGATAGAGCTATCGTAACTTCTTTACTAATAGATATTACATTGTCAAGTATCCTTACTTGCTGATATTTACCTTCCTTCAAAGAAAAAAAATTTTCAATTATAACCTTGGGGTTTTTATTTTTAATTTTATCGAAATAACTAATTATATCAAGTTGCTGATTTGTATTAAAAGCAATAGAATCTTTGTCATATAAAAAAGCTAACTTTTCCCAGTTTTGAGCTATTATTAATTTCTCTTCATTTTTTTGAATATACTTTATCTCAAGCCTATGTGTATTTACTTTAAAAAGAGCACCAAAAAAAGCTCCTAAAACTAAACCTATAACAATTTGATTATGTAACTTAGGTAGTTTTAATCTCATTGAATTTATTCTCTTTAATAAGTAGAATTTCAATTAATATTACTTTTTTGATTACTAAGATGCTTTCCAAAATTAATTATAGTTAAAATATCATCAGCTATTCTTTCAGTTTTGAAAAGAATATTAAGAAATAATAAATTGGTTCTTGGCTTAACAGTTCCATTCTTCATAAGTTTAACCTGATTCTTACTAATTTTTTTAATCATCCTATTCAGTTCTTGAACAATGTTTTCAACTTCATCAATGTTTAAAAAATTCTGTTTAGACAGAACATTGACAGAAATTTCTAAGAGATTCGTTAATAAATCTTTTAAATGCTTAAAATCTATTATCTGTTCTTTGATTAATCCCGAATGGTTATTGTCAATGTGGTCAAATGAATATTTTGATATATCGTTAAAAGTATCGGCTAATTCCCTAAAAGAAGAAATAACTTTTCCTATATCAAGTTTTTCATTAACCCCATTATCTAAATAGTGTACAGAATGAAGTAATTTTCTAATTATTAGCTCATTATATTCACCAAATTCTTTAGACTTTTTTAGAGCTTTTTTCAATATTTTTCTCTTTTCATTTGTGAGTCCTTCATAAATTTCGTCGAATATGTTTAGTGCATAATGAAAATTTTGGTTAATATCTTCTAACAATGAGTTGTTCGGTTCCACATTCCCACTATAAACCAGTTCCTTTTCATGAATTTTACTTTCTGACTTTTTATGAATCAAAGAAGTTTTAGAAATTGTATAAATCGAAAAAATGCTTACTGCAACTACCGCTATTACACCACCATAGTAAAAAGCAATTGTAAAAATTCCTGCTGCAATAAAAGCAATAAAAGCGGTAAGTACCCATCCAGCAATAACAGTTATTACACCATTAACTCTATAAACAGCACTTTCCCTTCCCCAAGATCTATCTGCAAATGATGTTCCCATTGCTACCATAAAAGTAACATAAGTTGTAGAAAGAGGAAGTGTATATGCAGTACCAAGAGAAATTAAGTTACTTGAAACCATAAGGTTAACAGTTGCTCTAATTAAATCGAAGGCAGGTTTATCATTTTTCTTATAATTATCATCAATTTTGCTCGTGTCAAATCTTTTATTAATTTTTTTATAAATCTTAGATGGCAATACACTTTTAACCTTATTACCTAATAAAATGCCAATTCTCACAATCGAGCGGGCAATAGGAGAAGAATCAAATTTCTCATAACCATCGAATTGTCTTCCCAAATTGATTTCAGTCTTTGTAACTGTTTGTGCTTTTTTACTTTTCCATATAGTCAAAATCATTATAAGACCTGCAGCAAGTAATATTAAAGGATTTGTATTAGCTGGTTTTAATAAACCTTCCATAGTTAACAAATATGGATTAGAACTTCTTAAAGCCAACATATAAGAACTCAATGCTGCAAGCGGAACTCCAATAAAATTCACAAGATCATTTGCTGCGAATGCCAAAGCTAAGGATGAAGTGCCTATTAGAACTATTGGCTTAAGAATGTTTATATTTGTAAATAGAATCAATAATTCAATAATCAATGCCCAAAAAACAAAATTTATAGAAAGTACAAATAAAGTGTTTTGAAGTACCCATTCAATCACAGCATTTGGAATAAATGATGTTCCTTTAATTCCTTTAACAAAAATAAAATATACTATTGAAGTTAATGCCAACGAACCCCACACTGCGCCATATCGCTTCAACTTTTTTTCATAATCAAAAGTAAAAATTATCCTAGATAAATATTGAATTATACAACCTACAGTAAATGAAATTAAAACAGAAATAAATATAGCAGAAAAAATTCCTGTTACCTTAACTACATTTATATAATTAACAATCCGACTTATATCCTGACCAATTTTATTAATTTTGACTAAAGACATTATAACACTTGCACCCAAAAGAGAAGAAACCATTGAAACAGTAGTCGAAGTAGGCAATCCAAATGTATTATAAAGGTCAAGAAATAATACGTCTACAAACATTACAGATAAAAAAACAAGCATCAGTTCTGGAAATGTAAACATAGCAGGATTAAAAATTCCTTTTCTTGCAACTTCCATCATTCCACTTGAAAATAAAGATCCTATTAAAATTCCAATAGCCGCAAAAATTAAAATCACTTTTCTTGACGATACTTTTGAACCCATTGCTGAATTAATAAAATTTACAGCATCATTAGCTACGCCCACCATTAAATCTGATATAGCAAGTATAAATAAAATTATTAAATAGAATAGGTATGTATCCACTGAACTTACTCCGTATTATGTACGAATATATTTCACATATAAAAAGAAGTAATTGAGGTTAGTTAGAAATTTTTATTTAGAAATCTAAGAAAAGTTGAGATTAGTCCAAAATTAAAAAATTTCCCTACTAATATGTATTTTATCTGAAAAATGTTTGAGATTTTAAATTCATTAAATAACTTTGCCGAATAATTTTTATAAACTGATGGACTCAAAAAAGAATAAAACTGAATTAATAAGAGGATTAAGCCTTACAGCTTCTATAATGATTGTTGCTGGCTCAATGATTGGGTCGGGCATATTTCGAAAACCATCAATAATGGCAGAACAATTAGGTTCTCCTGAATTATTAATCTTAGTTTGGATAGCTGCTGGTTTAATTACACTAATAGGAGCATTTATAAATGCAGAAATTTCTGGTATGATTGACGCAACTGGAGGACAATATGTTTACTTTCGAAAAATGTATGGTGATTTTACAGCTTACATTTACGGATGGTCTATTTTATCTGTAATTCAAACAGGTAGTCAGGCAGCAATAGCATATGTTTTTGCTGAATATATTGGATATTTTATAAAACTATTCAAATTGCCAGAATCTTGGCAAAGTTTTTCACTTTATTTACCCCTTGTTGGAAAAATATACCCATTTATTGATTTTGGAACAAAAACCATAGCTATACTTTCAATTATACTTCTTACAGCTATAAATTACACAGGAGTTATTCTCGGTGGTGCGGTTCAAATAGTTTTAACATACATCAAAATTTTAGTCATAATTTTATTTGCTTTATTGCTATTTGTATTTGGTAATGGAAGCCTTTCAAACATTTATACAAACTTTTCCATTCCAGATTCAACTTCAAAAAATCTTTTAAGCTCTATTGGACTAGCATTTGCAGGTGCTTTCTGGGCATATGATGCATGGAACAATTTAACATTTGTTTCTGGTGAAGTTAAAAATCCACAACGTAATGTGCCCATTGGATTATTACTAGGAGTATTAATTGTAATTTTCGTTTATGTATTAATTAATATTGCTTATCTATATGTACTACCAATAAACGAAATGGCTAAGTCTCCACTTGTTGCAGCTTCGGCTGCAGAAAAAATATTTGGAACACAAGGCGGTTCAATAATTTCTATGATTGTAATTGTTTCAACCTTAAGTGCTTTAAATGGAAGTATACTTGCTACAGCTCGAGTCCCTTTTGCAATGTCGAGAGCTAAATTATTTTTTAAAGGCCTTGGAAAAGTCCATCCAAACTTTGGTACACCGTCTGCTGCATTAATTATTCAAGGTGTATGGTCTTGTATTTTAGTACTATCTGGTTCATTTGACACAATAACTGACTATGTAATGTTTGCTTCGTGGTTATTTTATATGCTTGGAGCGTTTGGAGTTATTATATTAAGAAAAAAAATGCCAGATGAAGTTCGACCATACAAAGTTTGGGGTTATCCTTACACTCCACTTATTTTTGTTTTTGCTGCTTTTCTTTTTCTAGTTAATTCTATTGTATCAGATACTAAGGATGCTATGATGGGTTTAATATTAATTTCAAGCGGAATTCCATTTTATTTGTTCTGGAAGTTTAAATTAAAATTTAGAAATAATGCTAGCTACTAATAAAAAAGCCAGCACAAAGCTGGCTTCCTGTATTTGAAAATATTAATAATAAAAATATTTCTGATATATTATCAATAAACATATTTATTACCCTATAATAATCCTAGTAATAAATTCTGCAAACTTAACTATTAAATATAGGCCCAGAAGAAACAAATATACTTTCATAACTAATTTTATTGCTAATAAAATTAGTATTGTCCTTTTTGAGATATATCTTCTCTCATAAGTACTAAACTCTCCCCCTTTCAATATATTAGAAAGTAATAAGTATATTTTCATTGCAGCTCCTATTCTTTATTATTATGAACTGCTTATTTAATTAACTTATACTAATGGGATTAAGTAATTAAGAAAAAACTAAAGGAGGAGAACGGCGTGTTAATTTTGTGTGCTCAGATATATTATGATAAGTAAAACTTTGGTTTTGAAAATAAACGATCAGTCTTAATTGATGAGAGAATTTTTTAATGCTATCATTCAAAAAACAATCTAATTTGTTTGTAAGAAGGATATTTTCTACAACTTTAATAATATCTTCTTTTTTGTTTATTATAACATATCTATCTGACTTATCCTCAATTTCATCATAAGATTCTTTTGTATTTTTTTGATATAGATATATAAAACTGCTTGCATGTATACCTAATTCAAAATTTAAAGACTGTCCTATAAATACAACAGAAAGAAGTAATATATGCACAATTTTGAGATTAGTTTCCCTTTTCACTATAAAATCACCATTAATAATATACTAACAACAACTATTCAAAAGCTTTATTTTATTCCAAACTCTTTTTTGTAGCGGGTTATAGATTGATTTATAATTTTATAAGCTTCTTTTTTACCAAAAATTTTTTCTACTATTACATGCTTATGTTCTAATTTTTTATAATCTTCAAAAAATCTTTTTAGTTGAATTGTAGCATGTGGAGGCAAGTCTTTCAACTCATTTATATAGTTAAGTGAAATATCATTTTTAGCAACAGATATAATTTTATCGTCCTTTTCATTATCATCAACCATCCTCATTAATCCAATAACTTTTGCTTCAATTATACAAAGTGGATCAACTTCTATCGAAGATAAAACGAGAATATCAAGCGGATCACCATCATCACTTATTGTTTGAGGGATAAATCCATAATTTGCAGGATAATAAACAGCAGAAAACAAAACTCTATCGAGTTTCAAAAGTCCACTTTTTTTATCAAGTTCATATTTTCCTTTTGAACCTTGAGGAATTTCAATAATGGCATTTACAAATTCTGGAGCGGCATTCCCATACTCTACATGATGCCAAGGATTAAAAGCAACAGGAATTGCAGGAGTACTGATTTTATTCTTTTTATTTCTCATGCTCGTAACAAAAATATTTTTACTGTATAAAGTATAATCAAAAGTATTAACATTACAAATAATAATTTGAATAACTCAAACCCAAAACTGGATGATTTTTTTTCCTCTTTTTTCATTTTATCTCCAATTTTGTTAATCTGCACTCAACATTCTTAAGCCTTTCTTAGCAACTTCGTTATTAGGATTAAGTTGTTTTATCTTTTTATAAATTCTTATTGCATTTTCAATTTTACCAAGTTGATGATAACTTAAACCAAGCATTTCGAGGGTTCCCACATCATTCGGCTTAAATTCCAAAACTTTTTGTAAATATTGAATTGCCGTAGCATAATTTTTACTTAGAAATGCTCGTTGACCTAAAAAATAATTTGCCTCTAACAACTGATCTAGATATATCTTTTCTTTATTTGCAGTAAGTGTTAAAACTTTTTTAAATTGCTCTATAGCTTGATTAAGTGAATCTAGATTTTTGTATGATTGAGCTAAATAATAATAAGTATTTACTATTGTATCATTTAAGGAAGATGCTTTTAATAATGCTTTTCGAGCTTCTTCATAATTTCTGATTTGAAAATAGGAAAAACCTAAGAATCTGTAAGCAAATTCATTTTTTTCATTACGTTTAATGGCTGCTAAGTAGTATTTTGAAGCTTGCTCATAATTATGGTTCTTGAAGAAAGCATTTGCCAAATCCAGATAAATATTTGAACGTGAACTGTCTAATTCAATTACTTTCTCAAAATACTTAATTGCTACAGAATCCTCTTTTATTTGCATAAGGGAACGAGCAGCATTTTCGTAGTCATTTATATTCATCAAGGAATCTGGCAAAGCTAAGTAATATTTGGCAGATTCGTCATATTTCCTTAAAGCATATGAAGCTAATGCTAAGTTTTTCTTTATTATATTATTAGTTGGGTATAAATTTAATGCTTCCAAGCCATAATTATATGCTTTCTCATAATTTCTCGTTTCTATTAATGCAGAGGTTATTTTTTGAAAGGCTACTAAAGATTTCTCTAGTCCTAAATATTTCTCAAACATCAATGCAGCATCGGTGTATAATTTTGCTTGATAAAAAATAATTGCTACATTAAAGTAGCCTTTAGCATTGTTTGGTTCAATTGAAATTATTTTAAGATACTCATTAATTGAATCTTTATATTTTTTATCCTTATAAAGTAAATCTGCAATTTTAAATTTAATTTGGGTATTTGTTGAGTCTATTGACTCCGCTTTTTTATAATTACTTAATGCTAACTCATTAATATTTAACTTAGAGTAAGCATCTCCAAGACTTTCATAAACATCCTTGTTGGTATAATTTGCATATTGTAATTGAATTAAAATTTTAAGAGCTATATTAGCAGAATCTTTATTTAATAAATTCTTTGCAATTATAAATGCATTTTCATATTCTTTTTTTTCTATTAAACTCTGAGCTATTGAAAAGGAATCCTGCGCGAACAATCTTATACTAATTAATAACAAAAAAAATATAAAATGAGATCTTAACATTTTATCACCTAAATTAATTTAGCTGAATCAACTTAACAGGTACCGTGGCGGGACCAAGTCCATTTTTCATAACTAATTTTTGACCTTCGCTACTTGTAAGAAAAGAAGTAAATCCTGATGCAACTCCTAATCCAATTTCTCTAAGTAAAACATAATTTGTACGATAAAGTGGATAAGTATTATTCACTAAATAACCAGTATAAGGCAATAAATAGTTAATGCCATTAACATTATTATCCCAAACTCCAACCTTGAGTATTTTTACATTTTCAATGCCCTTCAAAGTATTTAATCCAACTAACCCAATTGTATTTTGTGAATTAATAATTTTTTTAATAACATCAAATTCACTTTGTACTATTATGACATTTCTTAAATCTTCTTCTTTAACTAAATTTGAAGTTAAATATTCATAAACTCCAGAATTCTTTTCGGGTATAACCACTTTAATTTTTTTATTACTTGATGACATAGCCTCTTTTAATTCTGGTAAGTATACTCTATCGATTTTTGAATTTTTATTACTTATAACTGCAATACCATCGTAACAAAATTTGTACAAATTAATATCTGTTTTTGTCACTTGAATAAAATGCTTCTCTTCGTCATTTAATTGTCTTGAGCTTATGAACATTTCTATTTCATTATTTAGTATAGATGCAATCCCCTCTCTTGCTTTAACTGCTACAATATTAATTTTGGTTTCTGGATATAAGCTCATAAAAAGGTCTGCTTCTTCTTTAATGATATTGAAAAGAGACTCATCAACATAACACTTCAAATATCCTTTCGTAGGTGTTTCCTTAGTCTCTTTCTCGCAACTAAATACAAGCACTAACAATGTTAATATGTAACCTAAGTTTTTAATCATTTTTACCTTTAAACTTTGTAGTAACAATCCTAAATACACCATACATTAACAGTACTAATCCCATCATAATTTTAAATTTTTCGGGTAAATAATGGGGCGTAATATTTGTAAATAATATTACCAATCCTAAAATTATGAATAAAGTACCTGCCAAATACGCAATACAAGTAAAAAGATTATTCATTAATTATTGACCTTGTAAAGTGAATTTATACGGAATAACTATCCAAACTGATACTGGCTTATTATTCTGCAGTGCTGGGGTAAATGCGCATTTCATTGCAGCTTCTATTGCTGGTTCGTTAAAAACTTCAGCATCTGATTTAATTATAACTGCTTTTTTAGGCTTACCTTCTTTATCTATAAGTACTTTAACATATACTTTTCCTGTTATACCAGCTCGTTTTGCAATTTCTGGATATGTAGGCTGTGCAGCCACAACCATTTCTGGTAATTTCTCTACAGGAACAAAGGCATTAATATCTGGTTCCTCTTCTTCTTTTTCTATTTTAATATCTTGAGTAATCTGTGTTGTTCCACTACCAAGTCCTTCAGTTAATACTGGTGAAGTTTGTTGGCTCAGTTCCTGCTGTGTTGCAATAGTCTGCTCTGGTGGCGCTTCTTCATCTGGGACAGGTACTGGAACTCCTACTGTTGGAGCTGCAGCAGGTCCAGCTACAGAAATTTGTTGTGGTACTTCATTAGTAATTGATGGTGGAGGACCTAATTCACTATACTTCAATACTCTGACTGTAGGAACATTCTCTTCTTTTTCTTTAGTAACAGAAAGGTAAAAGTAATATGATGTTATTAAAATAATATGCAAAACAACAGCTATAACCAACCCTATTGAAAAATTTCTAGGATACAATTTCTTTAATTCAAATGCACCATAAATAGAATTGTTTTTAACATTAATTACTGTTGTCATTACTAATCTCCTTTAAGATGCTCTTGCCATTTCTTTTCGATCGATTTCTGTCATTGGTGCTAGAGAAAATCGAGTTAGATTTGCAAGATTTAATTCATCTATGATATCTATCATAGCATGATATTTACTTTTTCTATCTATTTTAATTAAGACCACTAATTTTGGATTTTCTTTTGCTTTTTCTTGTAAAAATTTCCTTAGGTCATCAAATTTTATCTTTTTAGGTATTTCTATTCCCATATTCCAGTAAATATTCATATTTTCATCGACTCTTAAAGTCATTAAATTTGATTCTGCTATTTTAACATCAACATCTTTTGGAGGCAGATTAATTTCCAATGTTTGAGGTTTTCTAAAGACAGTTGTAAGCATAAAAAATGTTAGCAACAAAAACGCTACATCTACCATAGGAGTCATGTCAATTCTAATACTTATCCTCTTTTTAGCTTTCTTCTTCCCATGTCTTTTTTTAACACTTTCACCACCGCCTACATCTACTCCTGCCATATTTACTCCTTTAATTTGTTTTGAAATTTGTAACCATAGCAAAGCGTGTTATTTGGGTTTTCTTTAGTATATCCATTACATCAGAGACTATACCATACTCAGCATTTGCATCGCTTTTAATTATAGTTCTCAACTTAGGGTTTGATATTCGAGCTTTTATTAATAAATCAGGTAGATTTTCCAAATTAATTTCAACTGCTTGCCGGTTTCTATTTTGTTGTCCAAACATGTTTTCCATCATATATGCTGAATCAAAACCAAGATAAATTTTTGAGCTATCACTTATAATAAGCGTCATTGTATTTGATTCAGGTAATTTAACTTCTGAGTGCGATAATGGCAGTTGTATTTCAACTTCTTCTGGTGGTCTAAATTGAGTTGTAAGCATAAAGAATGTTAGTAATAAAAAAGCCACATCAACCATTGGAGTCATATCAATTTTTACAGGAATTCTTCCTTTTTTAATAAGTGGCATATTTTAACCTCACTTTGCTTTAAATATTTGCATAATGTTATATGATGCCTCATCAATTTGGTAAGTAAAATTATCTACTTTATTTACAAAGAAGTTATAGGCAACAATTCCCAAAATTGCTACAAACAAACCTCCTGCCGTATTGACCAAAGCTTCTGAAATTCCAGTAGCTAATTGAATTGCGTCAGGTGCTCCAGCATGTGCTAAAGCTCTAAATGAACGAATCATTCCAATAACAGTACCTAACAAACCAACCATTGTAGCTATAGATGCAATAGTCGAAAGTGCAATAAGATTTTTCTCTAGCAATGGTGTTTCTAACATCATAGCTTCTTCTATAGAGCGTTGTACTTCTAGAAGTTGCTTTTCAGTATCTAGAATGGATTTATCAGAAGTAAGTTCTTTATGTCTTGTCAAAGCAACTTTTATAACATTTGCTACCGACCCCCTCTGTTCATCACATAATTGAATAGCATCGTCAATATTTCCTGCACGTACTGTTTCTAAAACCTCTTTGAAAAATTTTGGAATACTTTTCTTGCCAGCAGCTTTTCTTAGAGACAACATTCTTTCAATAATAATAGCAAAGTCCATAATAGATAATGTTATTAAAAGTGCAACTAATGGACCACCTGTATAAACTTGCCCCATTAAATTTAATGGAACTTCTCTGTTAGTGCCGTCCTTAAAATTTGCTGGATTTCCTAAACCATATTCATAAATTGATATTGAAATTATTAAAGCAATTACAAACAGAATTACTATAAATGCAGATTGTCTCATTTATTATTACTCCTATTTTGTATGATGCAATTAATACCCAAGATTTGTACCAAGATGTGAATATTTGAGGAATTACTTTCTATATTAATTTTTACTTAAAGATAAATTTACAAATGAACTGGAATATTTCATTTTGAAATGGTTTGCAATTTCATTTTGAAATGGGACAATCTTTCAGAGGTTATATAATTTCTTTTTGCGCCAGAGAGTTGTCTCCGAAATTCCTAATATGCGTGCAGCTTCTTTCATGCTAGAAGTGATTTTTAAAACTTCCCTTATATACTGTTTTTCTAACTCTTCAATTGTAAGCATCTCTCTACTTTTTCTACTAGGATTAAAATTTAAAATCTCTATCGGCAAATATTCAGAACGTAATATGTTATCTTTTGCAAAAACTAAAAGTCTTTTTACTACAGTTTCAAACTCACGTATGTTGCCTGGCCAATCATATTCAATCATATAATTCATCAAATCGTTATCTATTCCATACTCTTTTAAGTTAGAATATTTCTTTACAAAGTAATTAAAAAGAAGTGGTATATCTTCCTTTCTTTCGCGTAAAGGGGGTAAATACAATTTTACACCTGCTATACGATAATAAAAATCTTCTCTTAAATTCCCAGTTTTCAATTCATCTTCTACTTTTTTATTGGTTGCTGCAATAATTCTAACATCTGCTTTTCTTGTTATACTCTCACCAACTTTTTCATATTCCATACTTTGAAGAAACCTGAGTAATTTAACTTGCATAAATTTTGGTATATCTCCAACCTCATCAAAAAATAACGTTCCAGTATCTGCTAGTTCTACTCTACCGATTCTATCTTTCAAAGCATTAGTAAAAGCACCTTTAACATGCCCAAACATTTCACTTTCAAACAAATTTTCAGGAATTGCAGAGCAATTCACAGCAATAAAAGGATTTGCTCTGCGAGAACTTTTCGAGTGTATAAATTTAGCTAATATTTCTTTTCCTGTCCCGCTCTCCCCTTCAATTAGAACAGGTATATCACTATCAGCAACATCTTGTGCAATTCTTATGACCTCTTTTACAGATTTATTATTTGTAATAATATCATTGCTTAAATAGTGATCTTCTAATAAAACCTTAAATCCTTCAATTTTACGTGACATTTTATGATGTTCAAAAACTCTATTTACAATATGAATAAACTCTTTATGAGTGAAAGGCTTTGTAATGTAATCATATGCACCTTTTTTAATTGCTTCGACTGCTGTTTCTATTGAACCATAAGCAGTCATAAGAACAACTGTTGTATCCGGTGAAATTTTTTTTAATGTTTCTAAAACTTGAATACCATTCATTGGCTGCATTTTTAAATCAATAAATGACAAATCAAAAAAAACTTCTTTTGCCCTCATAATTCCGTCTTCTGGATTTAGAAATACTTCAGGAATATATCCTGCAGAACTTAGTGATAGTTCTATTGTCTTTAGTATATTAGGTTCGTCATCAATAACTAAAACTCTTCCTTTGCTCATTTATGCTGCCGGAATTATTATTTGAAAAGTGCTACCTTTACCCAATTCACTAAAGGCTTTAATTTCTCCGTTATGAATTTCTATTATTTCTTTTGCTATCGATAATCCCAAACCTAAACTTCCTGGCGCAGTGTTATCTATTTGAATAAACTTATCAAATATTTTTTTAAGATTTTCAGGACTTATTCCAATACCTGTATCTGAAATAATAATATTTACATTCCCATTCTCGAGCTTTTGTTCTACAGTAATTGTCCCATTATATGGTGTAAATTTTATAGAGTTGTAAATAAGATTCTCTATAGCACTTATCATATGATCGTAACTTCCTCTAATTATTACATTTTCACATTTGTCAATAATCTTAAGCTCGATATTTTTTTCTTCTGCAATAGGAGTGAATTTTTTTGATATATGTTCCAAAAGCTTCTTTGCTTCAAAATTTTCAAATCTAATTTTGTTTCTGTTTGCTTCTAGTTTAGTTAGTTCTAAGATTTCATAAACTAACTTATTCAGTCGTTCATAATCTTCTTTTATTGAAGCAATTAGTTCTTTCTGTTTTGTTGTAAGATTTCCAGCAATGCCATCCTCAATAATACCAATTGCCATCCCCATTGAGGTTAAAGGTGTTTTAAGCTCATGTGATACTTTTGCAACAAATTCAGACTTCATTTTATCGAGCTCTTGATATTTTGTAATATCATTAAATACATAAACAGTCCCTTTCATTTCCTTTTCAGGAATTTCAAGAGATGCTTTTATCATCTTAAAATATTTACGAGCACCCTCTTTACCTTTAACAATTACAATTTCTTTATCATGGTATATATCCTGATTTTCAACTCTCTCCTTTGATTCAGCTACATTTAATAGTTTTCCTAATTTTGATTTATCAGTTAAAATTTCACTAAAGACCTCATTAAAAGATTTATTAGATAAAAGCACATTTAAATCTTCGTCTACCATTAAAACTGGCTCATTCATACTTTCGATAACTAATTCTGATTTTCTTTTTTCAAATAAAATTTTGTTTAAATTCAATTGTTCATACTTCTGAAGTCTTTCACTCATTTTATTAAACTCTTCTGCAAGACTATTAATCTCATCACTATTCTCGTCTATTTCAATCCTTTCACTAAAATTCCCTTCACTTATATGTTCAACAGACTTACGTAGCTTTGTAAGTGGCTGAACAAGATAATTTGAAAATTTTGTACTAAAAGTCACACTAATTACTATTGCCCCAAGTAATATTACTAAAATAAAAAATGTAGCTGTTTGTGTTATAGTTTTAGTTTCATCTACTGCATTATTAAGAAGCAGGTGATTAATCTCAAGAATTTTATTGCTTCTTTTTTTTATGTCTTTTATTTGATTAACTATTGTCACAAATTCTACATTTAGTACTTTTCCTTTTTTATTTACATAAATTTTATAATCTATATTGTTATATAGATAATTGAGAAAACTATCATATTCGTAATTCAATGAATCAAGTATATTTTTTTCTTGTTGAGTATATGCGGACTTTCGTGCTTTATTGTACCAGTAAAAAAAGTCTTCTTTGCTTTTTTCAAACAGTTTTTCTCCTTGCTCAAAATTTTGGTTATACATCACAGTTAAAGCATGAAGTTGCTCATCAAGCGCTTTGCCTATATTATCAGCAGCAATAATACTTGAATAGTTTTCTTGCATTGTAAGATTTATTGATTCATTCAATCTATAAAAATTGTATATACTCCAAACCGCCGCTAAGAACATAATTAGAAGAATTACTGTAAATCCTAAAAATATTTTTGCCCTCAAACTAGTTGTGTAAAGTTTTATCATTGCATAAATAAATATTTTTACTAAATTAAAATTAGCTAAAAAACCAACATAAATAAACATAGAATACAATAGACAAATTTTGTTTATTAATTATGTTAAAAGTTACAGCTATAGGCGAGATTCTTTATGATGTTTATCCAGACAAAAAACGCCTTGGGGGAGCACCATTCAATTTTATTTATCATGTGTGGAAAATTCTTGGTAAAGCAAACTTCATTTCATGTATTGGAAATGATGAAAACGGTAAAGAAATATTAGAGCATTTAAAATCTATTGGATTCGATACAAAATTAATTATTATAGATGAAAAACACCCAACCGGAACTGTAAAAGTATATATAGATGAAAATAAAATTCCACACTTTCAAATCTCATCTGAATGTTGCTACGACTTTCTAACCTTAAATAGAGATGCAATAAATGTAATTGAAAAAGAAACTGATATTTTATACTTCGGGACACTTTCACAGCGAAGCAAAATATCAAGAAAAACAATTCAATCTTTATTTAAAAAAAATATAAAGTACTTTTGCGATTTAAATTTGCGTCATAACTTTTTTACTGAAGAAATGATTAAAGAAGCATTAGCTGTTAGTAATGTTATAAAAATTAATTATGAAGAACTACAAAAAATTAAATCATTACTTAATCTTAAAACAAGTGATGAAGAATCTATAGAAAAAATCAGTTGTGATTATGATATAGACTTACTATGTGTTACACTTGGCCAAGATGGTGCAATTCTTTATAACAGAAATGAATTTAGCAAATACAAAACTACCCATAATAATGTTGTTGATACAGTAGGAGCTGGAGATGCCTTTTCTGCTATTATTTGTTTAGGTTATCTTGCAGGAATTGAATTAAATACGTTGAATAAAATTTCAAACGATTTTGCTTCTGATATATGTATGATTGAAGGGGCAATTCCAGATAATGATAATTTTTACAACAAATATAGAAAAATACTTAACGATTATCTTAATAAATACTAAGATATTATTTCTTTTTAGTTGGTTCTGATTTTAATTGTTGCAGCTCAATATTGATTGACTCTGGTAGTAAGTTGTACATCGAACCAGTAAACATATCTACTAACATACCAGGCAAAAAACCATTGAAAGCATTACCCCAAAACCAAATAGAAATTTTTCTTGTTATTTGTGTTTCATAAGTATCATAACCATCAAGTTCAAGTTTAATAACATGATTAATGCCTCTTTCTAGATTTACAATTTGAGGAGTTGTTCCAAATTTCTTTCCATCAATTGTAATCTTTGCATTTGGTGGATTTGTTTTTATTTCAATGCTCTGTGTAGTTGTATTAACTACTGTAGCACATGATTCCATCAAAAGAAAAATTAATATTACAAATAAATGTGTAAACCCTTTCATTATTTCACCTTTTTTATTTTATTATCGAAAATTTTTATTAATAATTAATAAAAAATAATTATTTTGAATAATAAATCAATTTTAAATACTACTGGTAAACTCAAATGAGAAACTGCTATATATTTTTACTTTTTTTAACAGCATTTTCCTTTTGCTTCAGTCAAAATCTAGAAGAAGCCAAAGCAGTAATTAATGAAGTAGCTTTATCTAATCATATAAAAATACTTTCATCAGATGATTTTCTCGGACGAGCTCCTGGTAGTAAAGGAGAAAAAAAAACTATTAGCTATTTAATTGAACAATACAAAAAGATTGGATTAGTGCCTGCCAATGGAAAAAGTTATACTCAAGAATTAAATCTTGTAAAATTAACTCCCTCAGTAAATCCAAAAATTTTATTCCAAAGCAAAAAAGGGAAAATAGAACTTAGATATGGAGAAGATTTTGTAGCTATTACTAGAAGAATCACAAATAAAGTAATAATTGATCCTACTGAAATAATATTTGCTGGTTATGGAATTAATGCCCCTGAATATAATTGGAATGACTTTAATGGGATTGATGTAAAAAATAAGATTATTATTGTTATGGTCAATGACCCCGGATTTGCAACTAAAGATACAACATTATTTAATGGAAAAGCTATGACTTACTATGGCCGATGGACTTATAAGTATGAAGAAGCAGCTCGTCAAGGAGCGAAGGGAGTTTTTATAATCCATGAGACAGAAGCAGCAAGCTACCCTTGGGAAGTTGTAAAAAATGGAAGAGTTGGCCCTCAATTCTTTATAGCTGAGAAAGATAAAAATTTTTCGCGTTGCATGTTTGAAGGGTGGATAACTTATAACAAAGCTAAAGAAATTTTTAAACTTGCAGGACTAAATTTAGAAGATGAACTAAAAAAAGCTACAAATAGAAATTTTAAAGCAAAGTCATTAGGACTAAAAACTTCATTTATAATAAAAAACAAAATTGATACCATTAAAACAAGAAATGTTTTAGGAATTATGCTTGGTTCTGAAAAACCCGATGAATATATTTTCTATATGGCACATTGGGACCATTTAGGCTATAATTCTTCATTAAAAGGGGATAGTATATTTAATGGAGCTAGAGATAATGCTAGTGGAGTTGCAGGCATTCTACAAATTGCAGAAGCTTTCTCCAAATTAAAAGAAAAGCCAAAACGTTCTATAGCATTCCTTTCTCTTACTGCTGAAGAACAGGGATTACTTGGCTCAGAATATTATGTAAAAAATCCTATAATTTCTTTAAATAAAATAATTGCTACAATAAATCTTGATGGCCTAAATATTTTTGGAAAAACGAAAGATATTTCAGTTATTGGCTATGGCAAAAGTGATTTAGATAAATATATTACTGAAACCGCTAAAGAATTTGATAAAATAGTAAAACCAGATCCTAACCCAGAAAGCGGTGGGTATTTCCGTTCAGACCATTTTAATTTTGTAAAAGCAGGTATACCTGCTATATACATACGTCACGGGTTAGAATCAATTGATGGCAAAGATATTCAAAAGCTTTCAAGAGATTGGAATAAAAATCATTATCATAAAGTTACAGATGAATTTAGTCCTGATTGGGATTTAAGTGGAATGGTAGAAGAAGTTCAAATGTTGTTTGTTTTAGGATATAAACTTAGCAATGAAAATGTATATCCTAAATTGTATAAAAAATAAAATTTATATCTTAGTCAGCACTTAAATTACAATAAATATCTATCAAAGATTTAATTTCGTTCCTTTAAACCTTGTTTTTTTAGCCATTCGAAACATTCATTGAAAAACTGTTTTGGTTGTTCTATCCAAGGGAAATGACCTGCATTTTTAATAACGATTTCAGTAGAATTTTTAATTAACTTTGTAATTCTATCTGCTTGAGAAACTTTATTGCATACAAAATCATCATCTCCAACTACAATAAGAGTAGGAACATCAATTTTATTTAATTCAGTGAAAATATATTCCAGCCCAAATTTTGAGGTTTCTGAGTATCTTTGTGCCTTAGCAGATATTTTAATTTCGTCTAGTTTTAATAATTCATAAATCTTAGTTGGATCATGAAAATAAAAAGGAAGAGTTAATAGTAATCTTTCTTCCCAACTGCATTCAAAGCTATTTTTATGTAGCAGTAGTCTCGAGCCTTTTTCAAAATATGCTTCATTACTTCTCTTCAGAATAATTTTTTTATACTCAGAATAATAAAGGCTATCATGACCTGCAATTGCATCTATTGCGATTATTCCGTATAGCTTATCACTATAATGTATTCCATAGTAAAGAACTTGAAAACCACCGGCAGAATGTCCCATCAACCATACTTTTTCTTTTCCCAGATATACTCGTAAGCTTTCCATATCATTCAAATAATGTACACTTGTATATTGAAAAGGATCATCAGGGCCTGTAGAAAGTCCACTCATTCTAGTATCATAATAAACCATTGTAAAAAATTTTTCGAAAGGAGCTAATGAATTTTTTAAATAACTAACAGAAGGTCCCCACCCTGGAGATGGAACAAGACAAACAGGCCCCTTCCCTTCTACAAAATAATGAATTTTTATGTTATTGACCTCTGCAAAATGTTCGCCGCGTGATAACTTATTATCACATAATAATAATTCAGTAAAAAACAATATGAATAATATAATAAAATTAGTGGTTCTCATAGTATAAGCTCTTTTTTCTTACTTTCGACTTGAAAATAAGAGATAAGGTTACAAAACGAATCAGTTTATGGTGTAAAATGTTAATAAACAAAGAAAAAAGCCGTAGTATTTTTACTACGGCTTTATAAAATTTCAATTCATGACCATATCTTATTGTAAATCAAATCTATCAAGCATCATTACTTTATTCCATGCAGCTACAAAATCCTTAACAAATTTCTCTTTATTATCTGGACAAGCATAAAACTCAGCTACTGCTCTAAGTTCTGAATCATGACCAAATATCAAATCAACTCTTGTTGCTCTCCATTTTAATTTACCAGTTTTTCTATCATAACCTTCAAATTTTGATTTCGATTCATCTATTGCTTTCCACTCTGTGCTCATATCAAGAAGATTTACAAAGAAATCATTAGTTAACACCTCTGGTCGATTTGTAAACACTCCATAATCTGAACCATCGTAATTTGCTTTAAGAGCACGCATACCACCAATTAAAACAGTCATTTCTGGTATAGTAAGAGTAAGCAACTGAGCTTTATCTATTAATATATGTTCAGCACAACCAGCTACTTCTTTCTTTGCATAATTTCTAAACCCATCGGCAAGAGGTTCTAAATAATTAAACGAGTTTATATCAGTTTGTTCTTGTAGGGCATCCATTCTTCCAGGTGTAAATGGAACTTTAATATTATAGCCAGCATCTTTGACCGCCTTTTCTACAGCAGCACAACCAGCAAGAACAATTAAATCTGCAATTGAAATTCTTTTACCATCATTTTGTGCCGCATTAAATTCATTTTGAATTTTCTCCAAAACGCCAAGAACCTTAGATAATTGTTTCGGATTATTTACCTCCCAATTCTTCTGTGGTTCCAATCTTATTCGAGCACCATTTGCACCGCCTCGTTTATCTGAATTACGATACGTTGAAGCAGAAGCCCATGCAGTAGTCACTAATTCAGAAATAGTTAGCCCAGAGGAAAGAATTTTTTGCTTAAGTTCTTCAATATCACTTTCATCAACCAATTTATGATTTAATTTGGGTATGGGGTCTTGCCATATTAGATCTTCTTCAGGAACTTCTGGACCAAGGTACCTTGATTTAGGACCCATATCTCTGTGAGTTAATTTAAACCATGCTCTTGCAAACGCATCCGCAAAAGCGTCTGGATTTTCGTAAAAACGCCTTGATATTTTTTCATAAATTGGATCATACCTTAAAGCGAGGTCGGTTGTTAACATTCCTGGTTTATGTTTTTTTGAAGGATCGTGGGCATCTGGAACAGTTGCTTCTGCATTCTTAGCTACCCATTGATAAGCACCTGCAGGACTTTTTGTCAATTCCCATTCGTACTCAAATAGATGTTTAAAGAAATCATGTCCCCACTTTGTTGGAGTTGTTGTCCAAGTTAATTCAGGTCCCCCAGTTAGTGTATCTGGTCCCTTGCCTGATTTATAATTATATTTCCAACCTAAGCCTTGCATTTCAATATCAGCTGCCTCAGGCTCTGGACCCATTAATTTTGGATCACCCTGACCATGTGCTTTTCCAAAAGTATGCCCACCAGCTATCAATGCAACAGTCTCTTCATCGTTCATTCCCATTCTTGCAAAAATTTCTCTAATGTCTTTAGCTGCGGCAACAGGATCGGGTACACCATTAGGTCCTTCTGGGTTAACATAAATAAGTCCCATTTGTACAGCTGCTAAAGGATTTGCAAGTTCTCTGTTTCCTGAATAACGTTGATCATCAGCAAGCCATGTTGTTTCATAACCCCAATTAATACTTTCATCCGGTTCCCAAGCGTCTTCTCTTCCTCCACCAAAGCCAAAAGTTTTGAATCCCATAGACTCCATTGCAACATTACCAGCTAATATTAACAAATCTGCCCATGAAATTTTATTACCATATTTCATTTTTATTGGCCAAAGAAGCCTTCTAGCTTTATCGAGGTTTGCATTATCTGGCCAACTATTCAATGGAGCAAAACGTTGTAAACCTCCATTAGCCCCACCTCGACCATCTGCCATACGATAAGTACCTGCAGCATGCCATGCCATACGAATAAACAACGGACCATAATGACCAAAGTCGGCTGGCCACCAATCTTGTGATTGTGTCATTAACTCTTCTAAATCTTTTTTAAGAGCGTAGTAATCTAAACTTTTAAAAGCTTCTCTGTAATTAAAGTCTTTATCCATTGGATTGGATAAGTCTGAATTCTGTCTTAGTATGTGCAATCTTAAACGATGTGGCCACCAATCACGGTTAGTTGTACCAAATCCTCCTACAGCCATACTATGTGGGAATGGACATTTGTTTCCCCCATTATTTGAAGTGTTGCTCATATTTCCTCCATTAGTTTGATTACTTTTAAGAATTTAATTTTTCCTACATTCTTATTAATATAAACTTACAACACAGTTTAATAAGTTCATTACAAAGAAACTAATAAAAAATATTATAAATCAAATCGATAATTCTTATATTATCATAAATAATTTTTATAAGTAAGAAATGACATTGACACAACTTGAATATTTAGTAGCTGTGGAAAAATACGGTAGTTTTTCAGAAGCAGCACAGAAATGCTTTGTAACTCAACCAACATTAAGTATGCAGATTCAAAAATTAGAAGAAGAATTAGGGGCAATTATATTCCGTCGTGATAAACAACCAGTTGTTCCAACAGAGATAGGTAAAAAAATTTTATATCAAGCAAAACAAATACTTAAAGAAAAAGAAAAACTTTATGTTCTTTTACAAATTGAAAAAGGTGAATTTATAGGAAAATTACATATTGCTATTATACCAACTATTTCATCGTACTTACTTCCAATGTTTTTAAGCAACTTCATTAAAAAGTATCCGGACATAGAATTAATAATTGATGAAGTAACAACAGATGAAGTAATTTCTGGAATAGAAAAAGGAAATTATGATATAGGAATTATCGCACTTAGAACTATTAACAAAAACTTACTTACAGAAACTTTATACTACGAACCATTTGTTGTTTTTTTACCGCCTAATCATAGATTAATGAAAAAAAAGAAATTATGTCAAGATGATCTAAACGTAAGCGACATTTTACTTTTAAAGGAAGGACATTGTTTAAGAGAACAAACACTTTCTATTTGTAAAAGCAATAAAAATGATTGGGTTGAAAAGGGTAACAAAGTTGTCTTTGAAAGTGGTAACCTAGAAACTTTGATTAAATTAGTAGAACAAAAGTTTGGAATGACACTTCTTCCGTATTTAGCTTTGCAATATATAAAGGACAAAAGAAAACTTAATCAAATAAAAGAGTTTGATAATCCTGTTCCAAAAAGGGAAGTAGGAATTATTTATTCGACAACATTTATCAAAACACATTTATTAGATGCACTAAAAAAAGAAATTTTAGATGTAATTCCTGACGAATTAAAACAAAATAAAAGCGGGTTAATAATTCATTAAAATTTAACCATATTTTTTTACTTTAGCTAAAATTCATCTTAAATCAAAGCCTTCTAAAGAACACTAAAAAAGCCTTGTAACTTAATAAGTTACAAGGCTTTAATTTTGCGGGGCCGACGAGACTCGAACTCGCGACCTCCTGCGTGACAGGCAGGCGTTCTAACCAAACTGAACTACGACCCCTTTTATAAAACTTACTTTTAGGTGCGTGCAAAAATAGTAATTATCATCAATTCAAACAAGTTCCTTTTATAATTTTTCAGTGCCAAAGCTTACTCCAACAGCACTAGCTGCTAAAACTGCCTGATCGTTCGGTTTAACTAATTTTTGTCTCGAGATAGCATCTCTTATATAAACACTTTTAATTTCGTTACCCTTTAAAGCAACCATCTTTCCGAATTGCTTTTTAACAGCTAATTGTATTGCAAATGTTCCAAATTTAGTAGACAAAATTCTATCAAATGGTGTTGGACTTCCACCTCTTTGTAAATGTCCTAGAACAGTATAACGAGTTTCTAAACCAGTATTTTCACTAATCTTTTTAGCAACAAACTCACCTATTCCACCAAGTTGTATGGGATCTGTCCTTCTTATATCTCTTCCTTTTGTTATTATTGAGCCATCTTTAGGTCTTGCCCCTTCTGCTACGCAAACAATACTAAATCTCTTTCCCATCATATTTCTTTCTAAAACTTTATCATAGATTCTTTCCCACTCGAAAGGGAGTTCGGGAATTAAAATAACATCTGCTCCACCTGCAAGTCCACCATTTAAAGCAATCCAACCTGCATACCTACCCATTACTTCTATAACCATAACTCGATGATGGGATGATGCAGTAGTGTGTAATCTATCTAAAGCTTCGGAAACTACAAACACAGCAGAATCGTGACCAAAAGTTAAGTCGGTTGCTTCAAGATCATTATCAATTGTTTTTGGTACTCCTACCACATTCATACCCATTTCAAATAATTTTTGTGAAATATGCATCGTTCCATCTCCACCTATTGCAATAATAGCATCAAGGTTCCATGCTTCATAGTTTTTTAATGCATCTTTTGAACGATCTAAAATTTTTATTTTCCCATTTACTTCTTCAGGCCAATGAAATGGATCTCCCTTATTTGAAGACCCTAAGATTGTTCCACCTGTTGCAAGTATGCCTGAGACATCTTTGTTGTAAAGTTCTATTGCTTTTCCTTCGACTAATCCTTCAAATCCATCTAAAATACCAAGAACTGTTAGCCCATTATCTAATGCTGGTTTTGTTACTCCTCTTATAACTGCATTTAAGCCGGGACAATCACCACCCCCTGTTAAAATTCCTATTCTTTTTACTTTTGATTTTGTCGTCATACTAAAGTCTCATAAATTTTATTACACTAAAATAAAATTTTGCTAATTCATTTTTTCTTTTAATCTAATTATACTTTTGAAATGAAGTTTTGCATAAGCACATAAATTTTCCTTACCAACTTTTTTTATTAAATCTATAGCACTATTTTCAGATAATTTTGATGACCCTTTTTTAAGATTTATTCCATTTTTTAGCTGGTTATTGAACCATTCATTAAATTTATTTCTTGCAAGAATTGAAGCTGCTGCAACACCAATAAATTTTTCTCCTTTGGTAACTTGTAGAAATTTTATAGGTGAAAAATTTTTATTATTTGATATATCCAATTCTTTGTTACTGAATTTATCTGTTATAACTATAGAACATTTTACCTTAAGTAATAAATTTTCAATAGCTTTCGAATGAGCCCAGTTCAATAACGTATTTAAATTCTTAAATTTACTATATAATTTATTATATCTCTTAGGCAAGATAGTTACAATCGAATAGTTATTTCCTATTATATCAATAATTTTTTTTGAAAGAGAAAAAATTTGTTTTTCACTTAGTGATTTACTATCCCTTACATTTAATTCTTTCAACTTTTTTTTAATGTTATCATTTACATATACTGCAGCTACTACTAATGGACCAAACAAATCTCCTTTCCCACACTCATCTGTGCCTATATATTCCTCAGGTTCATTAACTTGTTCAAAATAATCAAGCTTCATTTGTCCGGAAATTATTTCATTAAGCTTTTCATATTCTTTTAATGATGTATCTCCTTGTATGACTTTTTTAACCCCTTTTTTTCCAAAGTAAACTTGGACCTTAAATTTTTTTTCTCCTATTAATACATAAAATTCATAATTATAATTTTTTTGCTCTATTTCGGAAGTTGAATAGCCATAAGAATCTAATGATTCCTTAAGAAGAGAAATTTGGTTAAAGGCTTCTTGTTTTATATCCATAATTTTTTATTTCTAATTAAGTTAATAAAACAATTTTTTTTAATCCTAAAATAATATCCAAACCTCTAAAAAAAAGAATCGTTTGGCAAATGAAGAATTAAAAAAAATTTTGTATTCTTGTAATCGCGTTTTTTAATTTTCTTACAAATTACAAGTTTTTTTACCTTTTTTCTTAGGAAATAATAAGAAAAATAAATGTTCTTTTTTAGGAGAGGTGGCAGAGTGGTTGAATGCGGCGGTCTTGAAAACCGTTGTCCGTGTAATGCGGACCGGGGGTTCGAATCCCTCCCTCTCCGCAAATCTAAAATAAATCTCTCTTCCAACTTATATCCTACCTGTATTTACCTTACCATAATAAATGTATTACTATAGCCTATGTAAAATTATAGAACGAAAAATCTATTACGAAAAAGTTAAATATTGATTATCTTTAACTATCAATTAAGGCACAGTTATAAATATGTACATACTAGGCATATCAGCATATTACCACGATAGTGCAGCATGTGTTATTAAAGACGGTGAAATAATTGCAGCCGCACAAGAAGAAAGATTTACAAGAAAAAAACATGATCATAGATTTCCAACTAATGCTATTAACTTCTGTATATCTTACGCTAATATAAAAGTTAATGATTTATCTTATGTAGCCTTTTACGATAAACCATTTCTAAAATTCGAAAGATTGATTGAAACTTATTTAACATTTGCACCTAGAGGATTAAAATCCTTTTTAAGAGCTATGCCTCTGTGGATAAAAGAAAAATTGTGGATTAAAGAATTAATTAAAAATGAGCTAGGCTTCGAAGGAAAAATAATTTTTCCTGAACATCATGAATCTCACGCAGCATCGGCTTTTTTCCCTTCCCCTTTTGAAGAAGCTGCATTTCTTACTATTGATGGAGTTGGTGAATGGACAACTACAAGTTATGGTATAGGTCAAGGCAATAAAATTCAAATTATGGCAGATATTAGATTCCCTCATTCACTCGGATTACTATATTCTGCCTTTACTTATTACACAGGATTTAAGGTTAATTCTGGCGAATATAAGGTTATGGGTTTAGCTCCATATGGAGAACCAAAATATGTAAAGCTTATCTATGATAATCTTATTGACCTTAAAGAAGATGGTTCATTTAAATTAAACATGGAATATTTTGACTACTGTACAGGACTCACAATGACTAACAAAAAATTTCATAAGCTCTTTGGTGGCGAACCGAGAAAACCAGAGTCAAAACTAACACAAAAGGAAATGGACATTGCTGCATCAATTCAGGCAGTTACCGAAGAAGTAATGTTAAGAATGGTAAGACACATTAAAAAAGAGACCAATATGAAATATTTATGCCTAGCCGGAGGAGTTGCTCTAAATTGTGTTGCAAATGGAAAAATACTTAAAGAAAATATTTTTGAAGACATTTGGATTCAACCTGCAGCTGGAGATGCAGGAGGCGCTCTTGGAGCTGCATTGTTTACTTGGTACCAATATTTAGATAATAAAAGAACTGTTAATAATAAAGATAAACAAAAAGGGTCTTACTTGGGCCCAGAGTTTGGAAATGGTTATATCGAAAACTTCCTAAACAGAAATAAAATCCCTTATAAAAAACTTGACGATAATGATATTGCAAAAGTAACCGCAGAACTTATTGCCAAAGGAAATGTTGTAGGTTGGTTTCAAGGTAGAATGGAATTTGGACCTCGCGCTCTAGGGGCACGCTCTATATTGGGAGATGCAAGACATGCAGAAATGCAGAAAAAGATGAATCTTAAAATAAAATTCCGTGAAAGCTTTAGGCCTTTTGCACCATCAGTACTTGAAGAAAAAGTTAGTGATTATTTTGAACTTGACAGACCTAGTCCATATATGTTACTTGTCGCAAGTGTTAAAAAGGAACGAAGAACTGAAATGACAGAAGAACAACAAAAATTATTTGGAATAGACAAATTGAATATTGTTAGATCCGACATTCCCGCTGTTACCCATGTAGACTATTCAGCAAGAATTCAAACTGTAAATAAAGATGACCATCCATTATACTATCAATTACTTAAAAAATTTGAAGAATTAACAGGATGTAGTGTAATTGTAAACACATCATTTAATGTTAGAGGTGAACCTATAGTTTGTAAACCTGAAGAAGCATACATTTGCTTTATGAGAACTGATATAGATTATTTAATTATGAGTAATTACTTATTAGATAAAAAAGAACAACCTCCTCTTAAAGACGATATTGATTGGAGAAAACAATTTGAATTAGACTAAAATGTTAAAAGAAGAAATAAAAAATATAAATTGTAGTATAAATGCTCTAAAAAAATTTGGACTCACGTTTAGTATAATTTTTCTAATATTAACAAGTATTCTGTATTTCAATAATTCTCAAATCTATTTGTACTCTCTTATTACTGGTCTTTTATTTTTTATTATTTCAGTAACTTATAAAAAAATATTGCTCCCCTTTTACAAAATATGGATGATCCTTGCTTTGATTTTAGGTATAATAACCACTAACATAATTTTAACATTGCTTTTTTATTTAGTAATAACACCAATTGGATTGATATTAAAATTAAGTGGTAAAAATCTTCTTGATCTTAAATTTAATAGTGAAAAAATTACCTATTGGAATAAAAGAGAGTCCAAATATTATATCAAACAAAATTCTGAAAAACAATTTTAATGAGGTATGTATGAGTAAGCTTTCAATTCTTAGTGAATTATGGTCATTTTTAAAGGAAAGAAAAAAATGGTGGTTATTACCTATCGTTCTTTTTCTAATTATAATTGGTGGATTAATTATACTAACACAAGGTTCAGCTTTAGCACCATTCATTTACGCTATTTTTTAGAATAAACTTTCTTTTGATTTACAAAGGAGAAAACTTATTCATTTTTCTCCATCAACATCTTGAACAAACATTACAAGAACTGCAGCAATAAGCATTGAAAATCCACCTAATATAAGTGCATAAATTGCTTCTCCTTTAAAAATTGTTCTAACAAAGAACCCTAATATTGCTGCTGCAGTAATTTGAGGAATCACAATAAAAAAATTAAAAATTCCCATATACACACCCATTTTCTTAGGAGGCAATGAACCTGTTAATATTGCATAAGGCATAGCTAATATTGATGCCCAAGCTAACCCTATTCCCAACTCAGATATTAATAAAATTTGAGGGTCTTTGATTATGTAGAAGGATAATAATCCCAAACTACCAAAGAGTAAACTTACAGCATGAACAGTTTTTCTACTGGTCTTTTTTGCCAACGCTATTAAAAGGAACGCCATTAATGCAGCAAAACCATTATAAACAGACATTAATACTCCAACCCAATTTGCACCCTCATTGTAAATATCGGAGGTAGTATCAGTAGCTTTATAAATATGATGAGTAACAGCTGGTGTTGTATAAATCCACATTGCAAACAGTGCAAACCAAGAAAAAAATTGTACAAACGCCAGTTGTACCATAGTTTTTGGCATTTTGTACAAATCATTAATAATAACAACAAGCCAATTTGATTTATTCATTTTAATAAAAAAGGAAACTAATAACTGCAGTAATCCAAATACAAAAATTCCTAAGAAAAAAACAGCAAGTCCATAGTCCATATATATCCAGAAATTGAAAATAAAAAACAAAACTAACCCAACAATACTCCATAGTATGCCATTATAAAAAAATCTTTTATAACTATGTATTAGCACATGTTCACTTTCTCGAACCTTTTCCTGGAGTGTTACTTTAGAAAATCTTTCTAATTCTTCTGGCGAATATTCCTTGGATTTTAAGACTGTCCAAAGAACAGAAAAGAAAAAAACTATTCCACCTATGTAAAAAGAAAATTTCACACTATCTGGAATTTCACCTGCTGGAGCTGTGTTTTTAATTCCAAAATAATTAGTCATTAAATAAGGTAAGGCTGAGGCTATAACTGCACCTGTACCAATAAAAAAGCTTTGCATCGAAAATCCGAGTGTTCTTTGTGATGATGGAAGCATATCTCCAACAAATGCTCTAAACGGTTCCATTGAAATATTTATTGAAGCATCCATTATCCACAACATACCAGCAGCAACCCACAATGCAGGTGAATTAGGCATTATCATCAAAGCTATTGATGCTAAAATAGCTCCAGTTAAAAAATATGGCTTTCTTCTTCCAAGACGATTCCATGTGTTATCACTCATATGTCCTATAATTGGCTGTACAATCAAACCTGTTACAGGAGCAGCAATCCACAAAATAGGTATATCATCAATCTTAGCACCAAGAGTTTCAAATATTCTACTTACATTAGCATTTTGGAGTGCAAATCCAAATTGAATTCCAAAAAAACCAAAACTCATATTCCAAATTTGCCAAAAAGTTAATTGTGGTTTTTCCATAATTTTTTACCTTACTTTGATTTGACCAAGATTATATACTCCCATGGCTTTAAATTAAGATCTAAGTGAGGGCCCACTTTTATAATTTCTTTTGTGAAATAATTTCTAAATGTATTATTTATTTTCTTACAATCAATTACTACTTTTTGATTCTCACCCGAAAAATTAAAAATGGAAATTACTATATTCTTATCTTTTAAGCGTATAAATGATAAAACATTTTTCTCATTATCATTTTTTAATAACTCAATATTCCCACCATATTTGCCATTCCACAAAGCTTTGTTTTGCTTTTTTAATTTTATCAGAGTGCTGAAAAACTTTTCATACTTAAAACAATCCCAATTAATTGTGTCTTTATCAAAAAAGCGAAGTCTTTTGTTGAGTCCAGATTCTTGCCCACTATAAATTAATGGTATACCTTTAGTTGTAAAAACAAAAACATTAAATGCATCTACAGCATTACCTAACCTTTCAAATTCAGTCCCACTCCATGAATTTTCATCATGATTTGTAGTAAAATTTAGTCTATAGCCTTCAAAGGGATAATATTTTAATTCATCATTAATATGATTTACTAACGCTAAAGCATTAAGTTTTCCATTTGGAATATTATTCATGATATCTTTTAACTGCCAGTTATAAGTTGCGTCAAAAGCCTCATGAAGATTTGGTTCGTTTGCTTCAGCTAACATAAATAATGGCTTAACTTTTTCAAGTTCTTTTCTTGCTTCAATCCAAAATTCTAAAGGCACACCAACAGCATAATCACACCTAAAACCATCAATATTATATTCTTTAACCCAATACTTCATTGCTTCAATCATTACTTCCCATAGTTCTTTATTATCATAATTCAAATCTATTACATCTGTCCAGTCCGACACTGGAGGATAGAATTCCCCTTTTTCATTTTTATTAAAAAATTCTGGATTAGTTTTAGTCCATACATTATCCCATGCCGTATGATTCCCAACCCAATCCATCATAACATACATACCCATTTTGTGAATTTTATTGACCAGATTCTTAAAATCTTCTTTTGTTCCAAATTCCGGATTAATTTCTTTATAGTCCTTTATAGAATAATAACTACCTAACGAACCCTTCCTATTTTTTTCTCCTATAGGATGAATGGGCATAAACCATAATACATCTACACCCATTTTTTTTAATCTTGGCAAATGTTTTTCAAAAGCTTTGAAAGTTCCTTCAGGTGTGAACTGCCTTACATTGACTTCGTAAATTACAACGTTTTTTGTCCATTCTGGTGCTGTAAATAATTTTTCTGATTGTGAAAAAACATTACTATAAATAATAAAGAATAATATTATCAAGTATGCTTTGCTGTTATTTTTATTATTTTTGTTTAACATAAATTCTCCTTTTATTAAATGAAAACTACATCATTTTTTTTTCGTTAACAAATTACTTTTCTAATGCAAAATCAATTTAGTTATATTTAGCTATAAAAATTCTCAATCATAATTAGAGTGAAAAATATGGGTTATAAAAGATCTGCTGGAATTTTACTACATCCAACTTCTCTTCCATCAAAATATGGAATTGGAGATTTTGGTAGCGATGCTTACCTTTTTGTTGACTTCCTAGTTGAAACAAAACAAACTTTATGGCAAATACTTCCATTAGGACCAACAGGATATGGTAATTCACCTTATCAATGTTTTTCTGCTTTTGCTGGGAACCCATTACTGATAAGCCCAGAAAAGTTAATAGATGAAAATCTACTTACTGAAAATGATATAGACAGCTTTACAAACTTAAATCCTCATTACATTGATTTTGGTAAAGTAATAAATTACAAATTTTCGATACTAAAAAAAGCCTTTAATAATTTTAAGAAAAAATCATTAGAAAAAGACTTCATTAAATTCAAAGAAGAAAATAATTATTGGTTAAAAGATTTCGCTTTTTTTATGGCATTAAAAAACTATCATAATGGAATTGAATGGACAAAATGGGAAAAAGAAATTGCATTTAGAGAAAGCCATGCATTAAAAAAATGGGAAGAAAAACTAAACGAAGAAATCTTATTTCATGAGTTCATTCAGTATGTTTTTTCAAAGCAGTGGAAAGAGATAAAAAATTATGCAAACAGCAAAGGAATTAAAATTATTGGTGATGTTCCAATATACATTGCTTACGATAGTGCAGACCTATGGGCTAACAAAAATTTATTTACAGTAGATAATGAAGGTAAATTAGAATTTGTTGCAGGAGTACCACCAGACTATTTTAGTAAGACAGGACAACTTTGGGGAAATCCACTTTACAAATGGGAAGAGCTTGAAAAGAATGATTTTGACTGGTGGGTAAAAAGAATTTCAAAAATGTTAGAGCTTGTTGATATTATTAGAATAGACCATTTTAGAGGGTTTGAAGCATATTATAAAATTCCTGGTAATGCTCCTACTGCAGAAACAGGGGAATGGGTAAAAGCTCCAGGGGAAAAACTATTTAATACAATAATTGATAAACTTGGTAACGTTCCAATTTTAGCTGAAGATTTGGGAGTAATTACACCAGAAGTCAATGAATTAAGAATGAAATTCAATTTCCCTGGCATGAAAATTCTCCAATTTGCATTTGGAAAATCAGGCGAAAAAAGATTCCTTCCTCACAACTACGAAAAAAATTGTGTCGTGTACACAGGTTCTCACGATAACGATACAACAAAAGGATTTTTTAAAAAAGAAAAAGAAAAGAATTCTGATGTTTTTAAACATGCACAGTTTTATATGAACTATTATGGAGAAGATATGTGCAGCGAATTAATCAGATTGGCTTACTCATCCGTCGCAGATATTGTTATCATTCCTATGCAAGATATATTAAATCTTGACTCAGAAGCAAGAATGAACTTTCCCGGAAAACCTGATGGAAACTGGCAATGGAGATTTACTTGGGACCAAATTAATGAAGATATAAAAAATAAAATTTCTAAGTTAGTAATGCTTTTTGAAAGATATCCATTTGAAAATGAATATTCACATGTAATATTTTAATTCATTGTTTAACAAGCTTCGCTAAATCATTGTACAAATCTAGAGCACCAGGATAATTAGGATCCAACCTTAAAAGTTTTCTAATATTACTATATGCTTTATAATATTCCCGATTTAAAGCATATGCACCTGACAAATTATAAATCACCTGCATATCTGTACTATCATATTCCATTGATTCCTCAAGGAATTTTATAGCTGGCAAAATTCTTCCCGAATTTAATTCTATTTGTCCTAGCCATTTTGAAGAAAATGCATTTGGGATAATCTTATATTCAGTTTCCAACACTTTGTAAGCATTATTGTAATCTCGTTTTTTTAAATAATCAACAGCTAAAGCTTCAAGTTGACTTATATTATACTTGATAAACGGATATTGATAAATTATTGCTGAAACGTGATTAAGAAAACCTTCAAGATTTCCTTGTGCTAAATATTTATTTGCTACAAATTCATGTGCACTACTCCATCTTATTTTATTTTTTAAATATGCAAGAGCAATTGTGTCTAAAAATGTTTTTGGTTTACAGAGTTCTTCATAACTTTTTTTATAAGAAGAATTAGTAAAGGGCCAATCATTTTTCAAAATTTTTATCCTAAAATCAGATATTACTAAATCAAGTTTCGAAATGATAAAATTAGAAACAGTAACACTATCTTGATTTTCATATTTATACCTAGCTTTTACATTTGAAGGCAAATAATTCATTTCATTCATTTTATCATAAAAAAGTTTCCCTATTATTTGATATCCTTTAAGAGTAGGATGTAGATGATCAGTCATTAAATTATTTCCGACAATATGATTTGGGCTTATATGTGCAAAGAAAGAATCAACATCTACAAGAGGAATTTTATAATCATTTGCCAAATTTCTAATAATAAAATTAATCCCTTCAGGGGCACGAAATCTTAATCCATCTAAATCTTTTGCATATCTAAATAAAGAATCAGCTTTTCTAAAGTTGCCTAAATTAAAAAATATCAATGCTTTCTGATAAACATCATTTGCAGAAGGATATTTACTGTTACTTACAGAAACAAACGGGGGTTGATCTTTTAAATTACTAACTACAGTAGAAATAATTAAAGGTACTCTTGCAGCTTTTAATTTCACAATAATATCAACAAAATTTTCCTTAAACTGCATTAACCCTTCTTTATAAAGTCTCGAATTAAATTCAATATATTTTTCTTTTGCCATTCTCGACATTAACGTTCCAGAAGAATATGGATTTACTTGTTTAGTAAATTTTGATGAAATCCACTTAAGAATGTTCTTAATGAGCTGAGTTATTTTGAAATTATTAAGAAAAAGTACTGCGTTAACTATTTTTCTTGAACCAGTTCCTTTTTCTAAAGAGCCAACTCCAAGTGCTCCGTAATATTCATTATGCCCTGCATAAATTAGTACCACATCAGGCTGTTGTTTGATAACCTCTGGAATAAAATCCCGAATAGTAAAGCTATTTGTCGCTGTTAGACTAAGATTTACAACCTCAATTTTTTTACGAGGATAATTCAATTCAAGTCGTCTTCGAATATATCTTGAAAAAGAACCCATAGGCATATAAGGATAACCAGCTGCACTACTTTCACCTAATACAAATACTCGAAAAGAATTTTTGTCTTTAAATTTGTCGAATGAATCTTCTATTGAGGTAGGTGGATTTTTTATGTTAGAAAAATATCTTAATGCAACGTCAGGATTTAGCATTAATTTCCCTTCAGATACTTCCACCCACATGTTCAAATTGTACCCATAATTAAAAAACCTTAAGCATAATTCTAAAAAAATAAAAAACAAAAATGGTATTAAAACCATAATTAAATAGAAATAGAAGGGGTATTTTCGATTTTGAGTTTTAGACAAAATTGATAATGATTCTTTTTTCTGTTTACCTTCTTTATTAGTCATTAGAAAGTCTAAAGTATTCGCATTAAAATTAATTTATTAACAGATCTATCCTATTCTAGCTATTATTAGATCTGCTAATATTCTTGCGCTTTCTTTTACTTCATAATCATTTTTTATAGAAGACTTATCATCGACTTCTTTTTTATTTTTAATATCTACACCCAATATTTTTGCGCGCTCTTCTTCTTTTTTCTTCTTTCTTTCTTCTGCCTTATTACGCTCTTCTTTTCTTACAGCTTCATTTAAGGAAAAAACTTTCTTCTCCTTGTTCTCTTTAATTTCTTCTATATCATCAAGCAGCAAATGATATTCAGGATCTTTCTTAGCACGTTCCTGATGCTTTTTAATAAGAAGAGGAATAAACTTTGAAAGGTCACTATATTTTTGATATTGTGTTGATTGAATTTGATCCCAAGGTAATGCGCTAGGCTGAGAACTTTCACCAAACTCATCAGCAGAGTAAGGCGAAGGAAAAGTTATATCTGGTTGAACACCTTTGTGTTGAGTACTGCTTCCTGTAATTCTATAAAATTTTGCAACAGTTAGTTTAAGTTGGCCAAGTTTTTTTCCTGCAATTGGAATATGTCTATTTAAATCAAGAAGATTTTGAACAGTACCTTTTCCGTAAGTATTTTCTCCAATAATAATTCCACGTTCATAATCCTGAATAGCACCAGAAAATATTTCAGAAGCAGATGCACTAAATCTATTAACAAGAACTGCTAGAGGCCCTTCGTAATAAATTTCTGGGTCTGGATCTCTGTCTACTTCTATTATATTCATCATATTTTTTACTTGAACCACAGGTCCTTCTTTAATAAATAATCCTGTTAACTGTATAGCTTCTTGAAGTGAACCACCACCGTTATTTCTTAGATCTATAATCACACCATCAACTTTTTCTTCTTTAAATTTCTTTAGAATTTCTTTGACATCTCTTGTTGTACTTTTATAATCTTGCTGCCCTCTCTGTTGAGCTTCGAAATCGGTATAAAAAGATGGCAATTTTATAATTCCAATTTTAAAATTATAACCTTCATGTTGAATATTCATAATTTCACTTTTAGCTGCTTGCTCTTCAAGTTTAACTTCATCACGGACAAGTTTAATTTCCTTAGGAATAGCATTAGGGCCATCACTTGCTTTAATAATTAAGAGTCGTACAACAGTCCCCTTTTTACCACGTATAAGTTGAATTACATCATCCAGTCGCCAACCAATAACATCAACCATTTCTCCATCTTCACCTTGAGCAACACCAACAATTTTATCTTCTTCGTGCAACAATCCACTTTTAGCTGCCGGTCCTCCAGGAACAATACCAGCAACTACTGTATAATCATTTTCTTGACGTAATGTAGCTCCGATTCCTTCGAGCGAGAGTTTCATACTTATACTAAAATTTTCAGAAGCTGCCGGTGAAAGGTAATCTGAATGGGGATCATATACTTGAGTTACTGAATTCATAAATAAAGAAAAAACATCTTCTGCTTCGTACTGGAGGATAATTTTATGATAATTTTGATATCTTTTTAACAATACTTCTGCTGCTCCTTTCCAATCTTTTCCAGAGAGTATTAAATTCAACGCATCATTCTTTAACCTTAACCTCCACAACTCGTCTAGTTCTTCAGTAGTCTTTGCCCAATCTGCATTTTCACGGTCTGGAGTAAATGTCTCGTCAGTTGTAAAATCAAATTCTTTCTGCAAACACTTTTTAACATATTTTATTCTTTCTCCTAATCTCCTTTTATAAGTATTGAAGATCTCAAAAGGAATAGTTAATTCTCCATTCATTAAAAACTCATCAAACTGATAACGATATTTTTCAAAAGAATTTATATCTGACTTAAGAAAATATAACTTAGCATTATCAAGATTCTTTATATATTGATCAAATATTTGGGACGAAAGAGAATCATTTAACTTTTGCTTTCTATAATGATAATTAGAAAGAATTTGAACAATAACCTGATCTATTCTTTTGTATGTCTCATCTGGCAGTATCACCTTTGAGGAATCTAAGGTATGATCCTTTTTTAATACTTCTAAAACATTTTGAGAATAACTTATCTCAAATGAGAAAATAATTAAGAAAGCTGTTAAAAGGTTTTTCATCTTAAATCCATGCTAAATTTGAATTCTAATACACTAAGATAATAGTTTTGTTTCAATAATTTTATTTCTTACAAAAAAATTTAATGGGGGAAATTTAAGTCATTAAAAATTTTTCTACCCTTTATAAAAAAATCAAACAGGATCAATATGAACAAAAACCTTTTGAACCTCTTCAATTTCCTCTAATGTATAACGAACTCGGTTACCTATATCATGAGAGACAGATGTGGGAATATCTTTATCTACTTCTATATGAATTTCTATATGAAACTTATTGCCTACATAATGAGACCTTAAATCATTGATCCCTTTTACCCCTTCAATTTTCATGGTCAAATTCTTTATAATATCGTCAAACTCTCGAGTTGCAGAACGACCCATTAAATAATCAATATTTTCTCTTGCTACTTCATAACCTGCCTTAAAGACAAACATTGCAACTAAAATACCTGCAATGCTATCAAAATAATTCAAATTATAGCTAGCGCCAAAAACACCAAGTAAAGCAATTGATGATGCTAAAACATCATTCATACTATCTACCGAAGCTGCTTTTATGGCTGGACTATTATATTCTTTACTAATTTTAACCTGGTATTTGTTAAGAATTATCTTTGTAATAATAGTAACAACTAAAACTATATAAACCTCTGGAATGGCATGAATATTTTTAGGCTCGATTAATCTTTTAATAGATTCTTCAACTATATTAATTCCTACCACAAAAGCGAAAACTGAAAGCACAAAAGCTGCTATTGGCTGCGCTGCATTATGGCCAAACTGGTGTTTTTGATCAGGTTTATCTTTCGAAATTTTTACAGCTACTTTAATACCGATGGATACTAGTATATCTGTAAAAGAATTTAATGCCTCTGAAATTACAGCAATAGAATTCGAAATAATTCCTACAGTAGCTTTAATTATAAACAAAAAAACATTTATACCAAGTGCAATATCAGTTGCTCGTTTTAGTTGTTGTGCCATAAAGATTAAATAGTAACTATGATTTTTCCTCCCAAATTTGCGCTAAAGTAACTATCATTTTTACCGCTGCTTCCATATCTTGAACAGCAATAAACTCAGTATATGCGTGAAAATTGTGGCCACCAGCAAAAAGATTTGGAGTTGGTAAACCCATATAACATAGTCTTGAACCATCAGTGCCACCGCGTATTGATGATTTAATAGGCCTTATACCTAACCTTTCCAGTGCCTCGATAGCATATGCTTCCACTTGTGGATGTTGGTCAAGAATATATTTCATGTTTCTATATTGTTCAATAACTTCAAAATTAAACGAGGAATTTGGAAATTGCTCTATTGCTTTTTGACATAAATTTCTTAATAGCTCTTCGTATTCTTTCAGCTTTTGTGCGTCAAAATCTCTTATTATGAATTTAATTGTAGTTTGAGTTTCATTTCCATTAATCGATGTTGGATGCACATAACCTTCCCTTTTTTCCGTTGTTTCTGGTGAAAGCGAATCCTTAGGTAACATTTCCAAAAATTTTGCAGCTATTTTAATTGAATTAATCATCTTACCCTTTGCATATCCAGGATGAACATTTTTACCATTAAATTTAATAACTACAGCATCTGCACTAAATGTTTCTGTTTCAACTTCACCCCTAGTACCACCGTCTATAGTATAAGCATATTTTGCACCAAATTTTTTTACATCAAATTTTTCAGTTCCTCTTCCTACTTCTTCATCTGGTGTAAAACAAATGCGAATTGTACCGTGTTTTATTTCGGGGTGAGTAATCAAGTAATTCATAGCATCGATAATTTCAGCTATTCCTGCTTTATCATCTGCACCTAGCAAAGTTGTCCCATCACTCGTTATAATATCAAAACCAATCATATCATTTAGCTCAGGGTTTTCAGTTACTTTTATCACTTTTGACATATCTCCGGGTAAAACAATATCCCCACCTTGATAATTTTTATGAATAATTGGATTAACATTTTTCCCACTAACCGCAGGTGATGTATCGACATGTGCAATAAATCCTATTACAGGAACATCCTTATTTGTATTAGAAGGAAGAGTTGCCATAACATATCCGTATTCATCCATTTCAACTTCCTGCATCCCTATTTGCTTGAGTTCTTCGACAAGAAGTTTGGATAATTCAAGCTGTTTGGGATCGCTTGGAAAAGTTTTTGATTCCTCGTTAGATGTTGTTTCAATCTTAACATACTTTAAAAAGCGTTCCAGTACAGTAAACTTATAATTATTGTCAAACATGCTTACCTCTTTAAAAAATTTTTGTAAACGAAAGTTAATAGAAATTTAAGAAGAGTTTCAAGAAAAGATTTTTTAAAATTAATAAGTAAAAGATAGTATTAAAAATCTTAAAATAGAGTTAGTCGCTATATACAGATAGTACCCTGAAATTATTTGTTAAACTAATATTTTGGTTAGAAAAAAATTATAATCAAAAATTTAATTGCTTCTTAATCTTAAAAAATAAGACAAAATAGTATGGATGCTTTTTTAAACAAAAAATGCAATTCAACATTCTGGCATGCAAAGGTTTATAACATTATAGACTACCATTTAACCTTATTACTCAGCTTATGAACTGCTCACTTCAAACTCTTGGCATTATTATTACTTCATAACTAAAACCAATTTAAGTACCCTTTTTTATTGAGGAATAATCAAAAATTACTTCGTTCATATTAAAATATTGTTTTTTAATTTTGAACCAACAAATTGCATTAGGTGATTAAATGAATACCATTGAATTAATCCGCAAAAAAAGAGATGGAAAGCAATTAACAAAGGAAGAAATTGAATATCTTGTAACAAACTTTACAAAAGGAAAAATTCCAGATTATCAATTTTCAGCTTTCCTAATGGCTGTGTTTCTAAAAGGTTTGAACAAAAAGGAAACTTCGTACCTAACTCTTTCAATGCTAAATAGTGGAAAGGTTATTGATTTATCTTCAATTCAAGGAAGAAAAATTGATAAACATTCTACTGGAGGAGTAGGCGATAAAACCTCATTAATAATTGCACCAATAGTCGCTGCAGCTGGTGTAAAGGTTCCAATGATAAGTGGTAGAGGTTTAGGCCACACCGGTGGAACACTCGATAAACTTGAATCAATTCCAGGTTTTAAAACCAACCTTAACTTAAAGCAGTACAAAAATACTCTTAAAAAATGTAGTGCTGTAATGATAGGTCAAACTAATGATATTGCACCAGCAGATAAATTAATTTATGCATTAAGAGATGTAACGGCGACTGTTGAATCAATTCCTTTGATAACTGCAAGTATTATGAGTAAAAAATTAGCTGAAGGAATTGATGGTCTTGTTCTTGATGTTAAAACTGGTTCTGGGGCTTTTATGAAAAAGTTAAGTGACGCCACAAAATTAGCAGAATCTTTAACTAACACTGCAATATCTTTCAATAAAAAAGTAATTACTTTCATCACCGATATGAATCAACCATTAGGTAATTATATTGGCAATTGGTTAGAAGTTTATGAATCAATAAAAATTTTACAAGGAGAAAAAATTGACGATTTACTTGAATTGTGTTTAACTCTAGCAGGAGCTATGATTTACTTAGGAGAAATAGCATCTTCAATAAATGAAGGTAAAGAAATTGCTTTTCAAATGATTACGAGTGGGCAGGCTTTTAACAAATTTATTGATATTGTAAAATGTCAAGGTGGAAACACATTTTATTTAAAGCATCCAGAAAAATATCCCAAGTCAAAATTTCACGAAAAAATTTATTCTGATAGAACAGGATTCATTACACACATCGACACATATCAAATTGGGATTGCTTCAACAGAACTTGGAGCTGGAAGAATAACTAAGGAAGATAAAGTTGATCCAAAAGCAGGAATAATTTTTTACCCAAAGATCGGAACAAAAATTAATAAAGGTGATATAATTGCTGAGATTTTTACGGATAAAGAAGAAAAAATTCCATTGGTAAAAAATAAAATTTTGAATTCATTAGTTATCTCCAAAGAAAAATACCAAAAGTACAAATTGATAAAGAAAATTATTTTTTAGATATTTGTGTTGAATTATCAAATTATACCCTAACTAAATTGAAAAAATTAATTCACATATTGTTACTATTAATTTACTTAATTCCTACTATTGGAATAACTCTTTCGTATCACTATTGTGGGGAATACATTCAGTCCGTTAATTTAAATTTTTCCGGTAAATCAAAAGAGCCAGATGACTGTTGTGCTGAAAACAATAGTGTCGAATGTTGTAAAACAGAAGTCAAAAATCTTAAGCTATCACTAGACCTAACCAATAAACTTAAAATCGAATTAGCTGACTTATTGCTCACTAAGATTTTCATAATTAAAGAAATAGAAAAACAAAGTACAAATTCATTTAACTATTTTACATTAAAGCCAAAATTTCCACCTGGAAAATTTATCTCCCTTCAAAATCATTCTATTCTTATTTGATAATTACCTACCATCAACAAATCTAAAAAATTAATTAAGCTTAATTGCCAAGCAAGGTATTAGCATTGTGCTTTACTATTCATCTTCAAATTTATTGTCTAGATAAAAGCACTAAATAACAACTTGCAATAAAAAATTTTAGGAGAAATAAAATGAAAAAGCTAAGCTTTTTTTTATTGCTTTTGTTTTCAACAGTAATAAACTCGCAAGAAAGTAAAGTAATAGAGGCTGAAGTTAAAGTACATGGTAATTGTGGTCAGTGCAAATCAAGAATTGAGAATGCATTAAAAATTAAAGAAGTAAAATTTGCAAGGTGGGATAGGAAAACTAAAATACTTAAAGTAGTTTTTGATTCATCCAAAATTAGTCTTGATTCATTAATGCACAGAGTGGCTATAGCAGGACACGATAATGAAAAATTCAAAGCAGACGATTCAGTTTATAAAAAGCTCCCAAAATGCTGTTTATATCGAGACTCTTCAAATACTCATTAATGGTTCAATTGGAGGCAAAAATGAGAATTAAATATATTTTATTCCAATTGCTTTTTCTCTCAATTACCATTTTTTCTCAAGAGAAAATAATTGGAACTGTTTATGAAAAAACCGAAAATGGAATAAAACCCCTACCAGGAGTAAACATTTATTGGGTAGGCACCTCAGTAGGAACTTCTTCTGATGAAAATGGAAAATTTACTATTAAAAAAATACCAAACTCTAATAAACTTGTATTCAGTATAGTTGGATATAAAACCGATACACTAACAGTAACATTTAATAGCCAAATAACAGTTATATTAGAAACTTTACCTGTTGAATTAAGTAGTGTAGAAATAAGCGAAAAATTACCATCATCTTATAATGATTTCTTAGCCATAGAAAATAAGGGCGTAATAACAGAAAAAGAATTATTTAATGCTGCATGTTGCAATTTATCCGAAAGCTTTGAAACAAATCCATCAATTGATGTTTCTTTCACAGATGCAATCACTGGTATCAAACAAATAGAAATGCTTGGACTTTCTGGAATTTACACACAAACTACATTAGAAAATCTACCCTTTATTAGAGGTCTTACGTCAAATATTGGATTAACTTTTATTCCAGGCCCATGGATTAAAGCAATAAATATTTCGAAAGGTATAGGTTCAGTTGTCAATGGATTTGAATCAATTACAGGCCAAATCGACGTCGACTTGAAAAAACCAATAGAAGATGCAAACGAAAAAATATTTTTTAACTTTTACGGTGACAACGAGAAAAGGTTTGAAGGAAATTTGAATTTGAGAACATTACTTAACGAGCACATAGCTGTAGTAAATCTTCTTCATGCAAGTTCTCGCAAAAATTTCATGGATAAAAATGGTGATAGTTTTTATGACAATCCAAATTTCACAACATACAATTTTATGCAACGCTGGGACTTATATACAGATAATGGTTGGGAAAGTAAATTTGGTATTCAATTTGTAAAAGATGAGAAGTTCAATGAAAATATCAACTTATTAAATCAACAAAACCATTATAAATACTCTACAAACAGTGACCAATTTTACATTTACGCAAAAACTGGTTACATCTTCCCAAATTCAACAAATAAATCATTAGGGATTCAAATATCTTATAACATTTATAAAAATAAATCGCTATTTGGATTAAAAAACTATAGTGGTAAAGAGAACACTGCTTATTTAAATTTCATTTATCAATCGTATTTAAAAATTCCATCTCATAAATTTAGAATTGGACTAGGCTTTTTATATGATGAATTTAATGAAATGTTTCTTAGTACTTCATTTAATCGAATTGAAAAAATCCCTGGAGCATTCTTCGAATATACATACACTTTTGATGAAAAATTTTCATTCATACTAGGAACAAGATTAGATAAACACAGTTATTATGGGACAATGTTTACACCACGATTTCACTTTAGGTATTTACCTAGTGAAGATTGGGTATTTAGAGTTGCAATTGGAAAAGGTTATAGAACATCCAATATCTTTACAGAAAACACTTCTGCCTTTGTAAGTTCAAGGGAATTAAATATAATTACCAATAATAATTTTGGATATGGTTTATCCCAAGAAAAAGCCTGGAACTTTGGAATAAATTTAACCCACTATTTTCTATTTAACTATTCAGAAGGAACACTTACTATTGATTTTTACAGGACACAATTTGAAAGTGTTACAATTACAGATTTGGATAGAAATCCTCAAGCAATTTATATCTACAGTGTAATGAATGGTGCATATTCAAATAGTTTCCAAGTAGAATTAAATTTTCAACCACTTAAAGGATTCGATTTCCGTTGGGCATATCGCTACCTTGATGTAAAGCAAAAAATTGGAAATGAATTTAAAGAAAAACCTCTTAACGCAAAGAATAGGATTTTAATTAACCTTTCTTATACAACTGAAAAAAGTAATGACTCACAAATGAGTTATAATTTAACATTACAGTGGTACGACAAAAAAAGAATCCCATCTACTAAACTAAATCCCATTAACTTCCAAGTTAATGATTATTCTCCTGCATTTGCATTAGTAAACGCACAAATTACCAGAACATTTTCCAACGGATTTGACTTTTATTTAGGAGTAGAAAATTTATTTGATTACAAACAAACCAATCCAATAATCGACCCATTCAACCCATATGGCAAATACTTTGATGCATCTTTAATTTGGGGACCAATTAGTGGCAGATTAATTTATACTGGCCTAAGATACAAAATGTTCTAATATAAGCTTGCAGTGATTGAGATTCAATCACTGCAAGCTCTGTTTAGTTGTAAAATTTAATAGCATAACTAAAAAAGTAAAACAGTAAAAAATTATACTATCACTTTTTCATTCATTAAAACATTTTAATTTATCTCTCAATTAAAAAACAAGATAAATTCATATCTAAATAATACCAGTTACAATTTATCTTTAATTTGCAAATTTTAGTTCCGAACTGAATTATATTTACAACATCCATAAATTATTCCCACTTAAAAATCAGCAACAATAGCAAATAAATTGCTTCTTTGTGATAAACTTATTATCAATTTATTATGTTTAAATACAAAAAACGTTTTCAATGGCAAAACCAACTAAAATAAAATTAATAAATCAGGATTATTTAGAAATTACTTGGGATAATGGAAAAGTAATAAAGTACCCGCTTAAATTTTTACGAGATGAATCTCCTGATGCAAGCAACAAAGGTGAAACTGTTTTATGGAAACATTATGCTCCTCCTCCTAAAGCGAAAATTTCTCCTTTAGGATATGAAATTGAAAAAATAGACATTGTTGGGAACTACGCTATACAAATAACATGGAAAGATGGATACAATTATGGGATTTATTCTTGGGATTTGCTCGAAAGATATGGGGAATATCTTGAAGTAAAAAATAATTTACACCAAGACTTTAAGCATGATAAATAAAACAAAAGAGGTTGCCTTACACAAACTACTACATCTGTAAAAGCTAACTATTTACAGTTTTAAAGAAGTTTGGTTAAGACAACCTCCTTTCTATCAGATAAAATTACAATCCCAAAATATTTTTAATGTGATTTTCGTAAGTAATTTTAGGGACTAATCCTTCGTAGCTAGCAACTATTTTCCCTTCCTTATCAATTATAAAAGTTGTTGGTATTGCTCTTATTCCACCATACTGCTTATAAACATTTTGATTTCCATAAACAACTGGATAATTAATACCTTTTTCTTTAATAAACGGAATAACTTCATTTTTTGTATCAGTATCTACGGAAATTCCTATAATTTCAACACCTTTTGAACCATATTTTTTCTTGATATCAATTAAATCCGGTATACCTTTTCTGCATGGAGGACACCATGTTGCCCAAAAATCAAGTATCACAATTTTACCTCTATAATCAGAAAGTTTTAAAATCTTTCCATCAGTTGTAGGTAATGCAAAATCTGGAGCAGTTACACTATTTCTTTGCACTGCAGGTACATAATTTGGTGGATAAGGACCTTGTTCCGGTTCAGTTCCACTATTATTCACTACAAATAAAACGATAATAAGGGCTATAAAAAATCCTGTATAAATCCAACTTCTTTGTTTTTTTGTTAAGCCTTTTTTATTGCTATTTCTATCAAGTTTCATATTTTTCTCCATTACCAATTTGGCTACAATTGTTTAACTAAAAATAAAAATTATTCTCTAAAGATTTTAGCCTTTTTATTTAGTAAATACATTTTATTCAATTCCAAAATAAAATTATCTATTTCTTTTTCAGAAAAACCTTTATCTTTAGCAACAGATTCAAGAGTACCCCATATTGGCTCTCCACACTGCATACATCTTATTCCTTTTTCCATCAAAAACTCAACAGATTCAGGAATAAGATTTATTAAATCTTCAATTGAGATATCCTTAGTTATCATCTTTTTGTTTACCATTCTTTTTATAAATAGGAATAGGCCATATCAGTCCAATTAAAGCACCATATAATGTAGCAACATATGGATTACTACTAATCGGGCAAGTTCCACTATAACACCCGATAAAATAATAATAAATGTAACCTAAAAGAGCACCCACTAATATTGATAAAGATTTTTTAATTTTTACATTTTTGCTCATTATACATTCACAATTTTTAATGCTTCTTTAACTTTGTCAAGAACCATGTGTTCAGGAGCCGCTCCTTCAATAAAGGTACTTTCATTTATTACCGTTCTTGGAACTCCTCGAACATTATATCTTTGAGAAAGATGTGGAAACTCTGTAGCCTCAATCATATCACTTTTTATTTTATCATTTAAATAAGCAAACTTGTGTGCTGTTATAACAGCTTGTGGACAATATGGACATGTAGGAGTAACAAAAACTTGCATGTGTACATCAGAATTAATTTTTCTTATTTCTTCCTCAAATTCTTTCGAAAAACCTGTATTACCTGTCCCTAACATTTTTATATCTTCAAGAAGAGATGCAAATTCATAACCACTAGGTATTCCATAAAACTTTATACCATAATCTTTCCCATTCTCATCAAGTAAAATTGTAGCAGGGATTTTATCAACTCCATATTTTGCAACGTCTTCTTTGTCAATAATAAAATTCTTTACTTCTAGAGAAAGTTTATCTGAAATTTCTACAAGTTCAGAAAGGATTGCTCTTGTTTCTTTGCAATACATGCATTCAAGTTCTTGAGTAAAGAAAATAAGTTTAACATTTTTCGTAAGAACCGATAAAACTTTTTTAAGTTCAGATTTTAATTGATCATCAATATACATTTATACCTCTCTTATTAATTTTTCATGATATTTGATGAAAATATTTGTTAAAAGATTCTTGATAATCTATCTTTTCCCATCGCCCCATTTTAAAACTTCAATTTTAACCTCAGTGAGACCTTCTTCTATAAAATCTAATTCCTTTGCTGCTGCATACGATAGATCGATTGCTCGCCCTTTAAAGTTAGGCATCCTATCATTAATACGAAGTATAATTTTCTTGTTATTGGATAAATTTGTTATTCTAACTATTGTATTCATTGGATAAGAGGGATGAGCAGCTGATAACTTGTTCATATTATAAACCTCTCCTCCATATGTAATTCGCCCATGATACATATCTGCATAATACGATGCAATTCCATAAGTGGTTTCGAGCGAAGGTAAATTTTCGTATAATAATAACTCTTCTTTAGGATCGTCCTCTACAATTTTAATCTTTGTAAATCTAGGTGCTGAACTGCAGGCTACAGTTAAAATAATTATGACAATTATATTAATAACAATTTTGGCATTAACATTATTTAGTTTATCAAGATAAATATTAATTTTGATTAGTTTCCTCATCCTTTAACAATTCCAAGAAATTGTATATTTTTAGTATTTACTAAAGCTCACCATAAAACTTTATACTCAAATTCCATCATTTTAATCGTATTATAAAATTAAATCTTGCACTAATTATTTCTATTGATTATTTACTTACTAATATTTAACTTTTTTCAAAAATTAGTAATACCCAATATTGTTTTTGAAAAATCTCAGATTCCTAATCCCTTACATAATTTCTGGTCGAACGCAAAAACTTATTATTTTACTCATTTGCGATAATTAATTTACATTAAATATTACAAAAATTTTAACTAAAAGGGGGCAAAAATGTTTTACAGAATAACTTTTATATTAGTATTAATTTTTCAAGGATTAATTTTAAGTCAGATACCCAATAATAGTTTTGAAGAATGGGTAGACGGAAATCCGGTAGGATGGTTCAGTAGCAACAGGTTATTTCTTAACACTATAATCACAATTACACCAACTAATATATCTAATTCAGGATTAAAAGCTGTTAAAGGCGAAGTAATTCAAACACCAATTCTTTTTGCACCATTTTTAATACTTGGAAACGAAGGAACAGGAATACCTTATGCACAACGCCCGGCGATGCTTACAGGTTATTATCAATTCTTTCCCCAAGGGGGTGATAGATTACAAATCTTAGCAGGTTTATTTAAAGGAGGATTTTCATTAAGCGGAAATTCTCTACTTATTAAAGGAAAACTTATAGGTTATGGAATTCTAAACATTAACAACGAAGCAAGAGAGTACACACTTTTTAGACTACCAATTGTATATTCAAGCAATGAAAATCCTGATACATGTGGTATATTGGTTAGAATAATAGGACAATCCACTGATAATGATTACCACGCAGGCAGTTATTTTCTTTTAGATGATCTTGAATTTACAAATATATCTAATATAAATGAGAAAGAAATTCTATCTAATAATTTCGAACTTTTACAAAATTATCCAAATCCATTTAACTCTACTACAAAAATTTCATATAAAATACCAGAAGATGGGCATGTTAACTTAAAAGTCTATGATATATTAGGAAAAGAAGTAGCAACACTTGTAAATGAAAAAAAACATGCTGGTACGCATTTTATTAATTTTGACGCAACAGATTTAATAAGTGGGGTTTATATTTATACTGTCTATTACAATGGATATTCTAAATCAAAGAAAATGCTTTTAACAAAATAGGTTTAGTTAATAATTATTTCTAAAAAATAAAACAATTTTAAAACTACTCGTTAAGATTTGCTATTTATAAATTACCTGTAATATCGCTAAAGAATAGAATTTAAAACTAAAACCTAAAATAAAATTTACTTGATAAGTTGTTTAAGAGTACTTTCAAAAAAATAGTATTGCTTTTTAGTTTTACTTAAAAATAAATAACATTTATTTTTCAAATTATAAAATATCATTAGATGTTAAAATTACCGCTCCAGCTTTTTCCATCTCTTTAAATGCGTTTTCTACGTCATTTTCATTTTGATAAATCCCTTCCACTCCATCTTTAATTACAAAAGTTTTAAACCCATTTTTTAAGGAATCCAATACTGTTTGTTTGACACAGTACTCAGCAGTTAAACCTGTTACATACAATTCATCAATATTATTTTTTCTTAAATATTCAGCAAGGTTTTCGTTAGTTGCTTCAAATGCTGAATAACCATCATCTTTATCACTTGTCCCTTTAAGAAATATTTTATGAATTTTTTCTACATGCAAACCTGCAGGAAATTCTGCACCATATGAATTTTGAATACAATGTTTTGGCCATTTATTAAAGTGCCCTGAATCTTCTGGATGCCAATCTTTAGATGCTAATACAACATCAAACTTATCCATTAATTTGTTAATTACAGGAATTATTACATCCCCTTTAGGAGTGGGGAGAGCTCCATTCGGACAAAAATCATTTTGCAAATCAACAATGAATAATGCTCTCATATTGTTGTACCTCCTTTCATCCTTTTAATTAATTCATCCCGTAATTGTTTTAGATTTGGACTCAAACCAACTTTATAAATATGAGGAAATTCAAACCTTTTATGTTCTTCAGGAAGTAAAGAAAATCTATAGCTTACATACTCCGAAATTTCTTTTGTAGATTTTGGCTTAATGAGAATCTGACCATTATCTAAAATCTTTGAAATTATTAATTCTTTCTTCAAATCTTTTACATTGCATTGTTTATAAATATCAAAAGGATGTAAAATAATTTCAATATTTTCTTCTTCCACTAAAGCTATACAATCAGCATAAAATTTACCTTCACCATTATAAAATCTGAAAATTTTCTTTATGCCAGGTAAAGTTACTTTACTAACATCATCAGAAAGTTTAATTGTTGGATTATTTTCTATCATACTAATTTTATATACACCATCTAAAGCTGCATCACTTTTACCCGTTATTAAATTTGTTCCCACACCAAAAGCATCTATTGGTGCTTTTTGATCAATAAGACTTTTAATCAAATATTCATCAAGTTGATTAGAGGCAATTATTTTTACATAATGTAGTCCAGCATCATTTAACATCTTTCTTGCTTTTTTTGAGAGATATGCCAAATCTCCACTATCGAGTCTTATAGCATTAAGTTTGTAACCTTTTTGCTCCAATTCTTTTGCTACTTTAATAGCGTTTGGGATTCCGCTTTTAAGTGTATCAAAAGTATCAACTAATAAGATACAATTTTGAGGATATAATTCTGCAAATTTCCTAAAAGCTGTTAACTCATCTTCATAACTTTGTATCCATGAATGCGCTAATGTCCCTGTAGGTTTCATATCATATAAAAATGCACTCAAAACATTTGACGTATTATCAACTCCTCCAATAATTGCTGCTTTACTTGCATGAATAGCAGAAAGGCCCTGAGCACGTCTTAATCCAAAGTCAGCCAGTTTTTTATCGCCTGCAGAATATCTTAATCTCCTTGCTTTAGTTGCAATTAAAGATTCAAAATTAATTATGTTTAATAAAAGCGATTCTATTAATTGTGTTTCAATTATATTTCCTTCCACTCTTAAAATTGGCTCGTAAGGAAAAACTATCTCTCCTTCATTTACAGAATAAATGCTACCTCTAAATCTAAAGTTCTTCAGGTATTCAATAAAATCTTTGTTAAAACCAAGTTTATTCAAGTAATTAATAGAATCATCACTGAATTTAAAATCAAATAACAAATCAATAAAATCCTGTAATCCCGCAAAAACTGTATACCCTGAATTGAACGGATTATTTCTAAAAAAATAATCAAAGTTGGCCTGTTGATTTTCTTTACCATTTAAAAAATAACCTTGAGCCATTGTCAATTCATATAGATCAAGATAAAGTCCAAAATTATCCTTAATTTTATCCATATACTCTTAATCCTAATTAAAGTTAAACTTCCAGAAACAAAATAAAAAATTCAGAAGATTATTTTCCAAAAACATGGTTCTTTAAGTAAAATTTTTTGAACTATCTCAAATGATTAAATGTTATAACATATGTCATAGTTAGTAATAAATTAATTTTAACTAAATAAAGGAGATTAAACATGAAAAAAATATCATTATTCTTATTAATAATTTCATTCAGTTTAAGCCAGGCACAAACTAAATGGACTTTTGATAAAGCACATTCAAAAGTACAATTCAAAGTTTCTCACATGGTTATTTCTGAAGTAACAGGTCAATTTAATAATTACGAAGGTACTGTAGAATCTTCAAAAGATGATTTTACAGATGCAAAAATAAACTTTTCAATTGATGTAAAAAGTATTGATACAGATAATGAACAAAGAGACAATCATTTGAAATCTGATGACTTTTTTAATGCTGAAAAGTACCCAAAAATTACTTTTGTAAGTAAATCTTTCAAGAAGATTAGCGGTAAGAAATACAAACTAATAGGTGATTTAACAATAAGAGATGTTACAAAACAAGTGCAACTTGATGTAATATACAATGGAACAGTTAAAGATCCTTGGGGAAACACAAGAGCTGGGTTTAAGGTAACCGGAAAAGTAAATCGATTTGATTTTGGATTAAAATGGAATGCACTCCTTGAAACGGGCGGAGCAGTTGTAGGAAAAAATGTTGACATAATAATTGATGTCGAATTATTAAAATCATAATGAAACTAGAAAATGAAATAAAACAAAAAAAATTTAGAAATGAATTTCATAAGCTAGCTGTGAATATAATTTATACTCACAGCTGGCTTCAATATTCTTATAAAAACTTATTTAACAAATTCAATATTACCAGTAACCAGTTTAATATTCTTAGAATACTACGTGGTCAGTATCCAAAACCTTGCAGTATAAATTTGTTAAGAGAAAGAATGTTAGATAAAATGAGTGATGCTTCACGTCTTGTTGATAGACTTGTTGCAAAAGGATTAGTCAATCGAACTATTTGCAAAGAGGATAGAAGAAAAGCAAATGTTCTAATTACAGAAAAAGGATTAAAACTTCTTTCAGAAATAGACAAATTAGAAAATGAGTTTGACAAAATCTTTAACAATATCACTAAAAAAGAAGCAATTTTTTTAAATAATTTACTAGACAAACTAAGAGGCTGAATTTTTTACCACCTAAATAGCACTCGATATCTTTTACACACTTTTTCAAAGCTATTTTTTTTGTTCAACTTTGTTTATTATCACACCATAAAATAAAATCTTCTTAGGAAAAAGTGAGGCTAATCAATTCTAAAAGCAAAATTATGCTTATTTCTCTTTTATTCTTCTCCTGTTCATCATCATCAATTTATCAAAAAGTATATCCTACACTTAAAGACGGAAAATATGATAGCGAATTTCCCTACAAAAGTTCCTCAAAGCAATTGGAAGAAATTAGTGAATGTATAAGGTTAATTAATAGTATTGCTTTTTATACAAGTTATATATTTAATTATAATACATTTATTACAAAAAAGAACATTGAAAAAATTGATTTTGAAAAAATTGCTATTCAAAAAGTTTATTTCAATAAAACTGCATCTGGAACAGCTACATTAATTTATAAAGATCAGGAAAAAGCACTTTTTATGACTGTAGCCCATGTGGTTGCATTTGAAGACACAATTATATCATATTTTATCAATCAAGACGGAAGCACTTCTAATTTCATACAGAGCATATCAATTAAAACACGGCAAACAAATTATATACCCGATTTAACTTCTGGCGGTGAACTTGATATAGTTTTATTAGATAAAAATATCGATATTGCTTTTTTATCGAAAAAATTCTCTAATAGAGAACCAATTAATATTTCAGTGTTTAGCTATCCATGGGGAAAATCTTCTGAACTAGAATGGGGAAATTTTGTTTATGTTTTTAGTTACCCAATGAATCTTAAAATGGTTACAAAAGCATTAGTAAGCATTTCGAGTAAAGAGAAAAACACTTTTTTAATTGATGCTGTTTTTAATCGTGGTTCTAGTGGTGGAATTGTATTAGCAATAAGAGACGGAATACCTAACTTTGAACTTGTTGGTTTGATAAAATCTGTTCCGGCAGACTATCAATATATTCTGCATCCATTAACCAAAGACCAAAATTTGGAATTTAACCCTATGGTTCCATATAAAGGTGAAATTTACGTCCAAAAAGAACAAATTATGAGAACAGGAATTACAAAAGTAATATCAATAGAGGCTATTAAAGACTTTATAGAATACCATAAATCTTACCTTTTAAGTAAAGGTTTTTATCTTAAAGAACTTTCTAAGTAAATTTTTAGTGTGAATTTAAAACTAAGAAAGGATATACTATGAGACCTAAAGAAAACGAATATGCACCTTATTACAAACAATACATCGAGTTAATCCTTTCTGATAATATAATTGAAGTACTCGAAGAGCAATTAAAATTTGCTGAAAATTTATTCAGCAAAATTGACGAAGCAAAATCAAACTATAGATATGCAGAAAAGAAATGGAGTATAAAAGAGGTTTTAGGACACCTCGTTGATAGCGAAAGAATTTTTTCATGCCGTGCTCTAAGAGTTTCAAGAAACGACCCAAGTCATTTAGTAACTTTTGATGAAAATTTATTTATTGCAGAATCGTCTTACTCTTCCATACCTTTTAGAGATATTATAGAAGAATTTCTACTTCTTAGAAAAGCCACAATTTTAATGTTCAAAGGAATGAGTGAAGAAGTAATGCAAAGAAAAGGAATAATTAACGGAATGGATATTACTGTACGTGCAATTGCTTATATAATTGCAGGCCATACACTTCATCATTTTAATGTAATACAGGAAAGGTATCTGTAATGAATTAAAACTTTCTTTCTAAAAAGACGACTAATAAATTAAGAGAATAAATTTTCTCTCTGAAACTGTCTTTTAACTGATAAAAAAATACTTTATGTTAACTAAAAAAATTCAATGGGAAACAATATTTTGGCTATGCGGATTTATATTCCTATTTTTTATCAATCCATACAAACAAAAAACTTTCTCTCTCTGTCCTTTATATAACCTTGGAATCCATATTTGCCCTGGCTGTGGCTTAGAGAAATCGATTTCTTTTCTACTTCATCTTGACATGAAAAATTCTTTTAATTCACATCCATTAGGTATAGTAGCATTTACTATAATAATATATCAAATATTTATCCTTATAAAAAAACTTCAAACAAAATGTGAATTTATGCAAACATTTATGAATTAATGCCTGAAATAACTGGTGATGAACAAATTTATATCTAAGTCTTATCAAAGATTTCGACGATAAAAAAGCACTAACATTTGTTAACCTTTATAGAGCTCGTAGAAAAGATCCACAAACAATATTACTTGTAACTCTTGTAGGATTTCTTGGGCTTGCAGGTATACAAAGATTTCTGACATATCAAATTGGTATAGGAATTTTATATTTATTAACATGTGGAATATGTTTTATTGGAACGATATTAGACTTGGTAAACTACAGAAGAATTGCATTTGAATATAATCAAAAACAAGCAGAACAAATCTTGCAAATTTTAAAAAATCAGTAAAATAATTTTGTTTTCACAAAATAAATTTAGTAATTTGTATAAGTAGAGCAGATTCTCTAATAAATTTTTTTGCTCAAGGGCATTAAAATCTATTTGAGTTTTTCTGCTTTGCGAAGTAGTATCAGTAACATTTTTTAAAGGAGTTTTTAAATGGCAGAACGTGAAAGTGGAACCGTAAAATGGTTTAATGCTGCCAAAGGCTACGGTTTTATTGAGCGCAATCAAGGCGGTGATGTATTTGTTCACTTCTCATCCATTCAAGCAGAAGGATACAAAAGCCTTGAAAAAGGTCAAAAGGTTGAATTCACAGTAGGTGAAGGACCTAAAGGACCTCAAGCTCAAGATGTTAAAGTTGTTAAATAATAAAGCTTTATTATTTGTAACAACTAAGCGGCTTTAATAGCCGCTTTTTTTATTTTTATTGAACTTTTTTTACAAAGTATGCATTTTTGTAAGTAACATTAAACTAATTATATATGAAAACAAATATTTTAATAAAATATTCTTACAATTATATCAATCGACCTTCCGCACGCGATTGCATCTGTTGTAGCTAATCTTTATTCATTTCTATCTCTTAACAATACATCTTAGTAACATCAAAACTTTTTAAGGGATAAAATTTATGAAAATGATCAATAGAAGTAATATGATTTCTTTTGCAGATGAGCTTTTATCGAAAAGACAAACTCATTTTTGCAATTCGTCTTTAAAGACAGAGGCTATAGAATACTTAAACGGCTTGATTGATTTCTTATTTCCTCATTTTTCTAACAAGGTCTACTTTACTCATGAAGATATCCTTTCAAAAATTCAATTACTTAAACGAGATTTAATTCAACTCCTTAAACTCTTAAACGATCTTACCCCTGGAAATATAGAGGAGATAGCTGAAAAATTTATATCGAAATTACCAAACATTCATAAAATGCTTTGGGCAGATGCAGAGTTTATTTACAATGGAGATCCTGCTGCCGAAAGTGTTGATGAAGTAATATTAGCATATCCTGGGTTTATGGCAATTGTAATATACAGACTTGCACATGAACTTTATCTATTAAAAGTACCAATTATCCCTAGAATTCTTACTGAACATGCACATCAAATAACAGGAATAGATATTCACCCTGGAGCTACTATTGATTCACCATTCTTTATAGACCACGGCACAGGGATAGTAATTGGCGAAACAACAATTATAGGTAAAAATGTTAAAATTTATCAGGGTGTAACTTTAGGTGCTTTAAGTGTTGATAAATCTCTAGCACAAACTAAAAGACATCCTACAATTGAAGATGATGTTGTAATTTATTCTCAAGCTGTAATACTGGGAGGCAATACAGTTATTGGAAGAAATAGCATTATTGGTGGGAATTCATGGATTACACAAAGCATTCCACCAAATTCTATTGTTTACAATAAAAGTGAAGTTAGAGTAAGAAGTACAAAAGAATTTGAAAATACAATTGATTTCGTCATTTAATTAAAGGGAATAACCATGAAAGCGCAAAACATTCTAGAAACAATTGGTAATACACCTCATCTTAAAATAAATAAGCTTTTTGGTAAAAATCACGAAGTATGGATTAAACTCGAAAGAGCTAATCCTGGAGGAAGTATTAAAGACAGAATAGCATTATCCATGATTGAAGATGCAGAAAAAAAAGGCATTTTAAAGCCCGATAGTATAATTGTAGAACCTACATCTGGCAATACAGGTATAGGTCTTGCAATGGTTGCAGCAGTTAAAGGGTATGAATTGATTCTTGTAATGCCAGAATCAATGTCGATAGAGAGAAGAAAAATAATGGCTGCTTACGGTGCAAAATTTGAACTAACTCCTAGAGAACTTGGGATGAAAGGTGCAATTGAAAGAGCAAAAGAATTAGCAGCAAACAATCCTAAGGTATGGATTCCACAACAATTTGAAAACTTAGCTAATGTAGAAATCCATATTAAAACAACTGCTCAGGAAATATTAAATGATTTTCCTGAAGGTTTTGATTATTTGATTACTGGGGTTGGAACTGGAGGCCATATTACTGGAGTAGCAAAAATTTTAAAAGAAAAGTTTCCATATATCAAAGTTTACGCTGTAGAACCTGCTGCTTCACCTGTACTATCAGGCGGCAAACCTGGACCTCATCCTATTCAAGGAATAGGTGCAGGCTTCATCCCATCAATTTTAGATACAAATTTAATTGATGGGATTATACAAATAACTAAAGATGAAGCTTTTGAATTTGCTCGCCTTGCAGCTAAAGAAGAAGGTTTGTTAGTTGGTATCTCAACAGGAGCTGCCCTGGCTGCCGTTAACAAAAAACTTAATGAAATCCCAAACGGCAAAAGAATACTCACATTTAATTATGATACGGGAGAAAGATATCTATCAATTGAGGATTTGTTTTGATTTTTTTAATTTTTTATATACTTATTTTTATGAGCATAAATTTACTCTAATAAACTATTTGGATATTTTTCAAGAAAATGCTAAGTATTGCAGAGCATTTTTTTAGAAATTTAGAAAATTGGGATTAATATGGAAAGAACTGAAGAGAAACAAAAATTCAATGACCTAGCTTTTTATTTTCTAATGGGTATTCTTACTGTTAGTGTTTTGTATATTATTGGTTATTTAGTCTATGATATGCTATTCGGATAAGTGATAATTTTTTATATCTATGATTAACATTTTAACAGACTTTTTATCCGAAGAAAATAACGAGGGCTGTTGTAGCCCTCTTCCTAATTTAAGATATCCCGCTTTCAAACCCTTTCTATGTGAAAAAGATTTTGCTTACTGTATTAATATAATGTTAGCAGTATGAAAACGTATATAAGTCTACTTGTTAATTTAGGATTACTTGCTGTCTTTTTAATTATAACACGAAAAAAGTCATTTCTCTCTTTCTTTGAAGGAGGGCGATGGTGGTTAACTTGGCTCGCTGTTGGAATTATAACACTAATGGATGAATTAACATCAATCTATTATGCACCATACGAGGCGTATAGATTTATAGGACTTAAAGCAATAGTATACATAGCTCTAACTTCTTTACTAATTAGATTTCTTTCAACACGTATGGTAGAAATATCTGAAATATTAGAAAAAAATGGGATGCGTGGTGGAGGTGTATTTTCTTTTTCCTATTTAGCTTTAGGTCCAACTTTTTCTTTTGTAGCTATTTCTTCAATACTTGTAGATTACATTTTAACTGCAACTATTTCTACTGTAAGTGCTGTAGAAAATGGAACAACCTTTCTAAGTCTCAATAGCTTTGTAAAATACTTTCTAATGTTTGGTGTGGTATGGGGTATTGCTACATTAAACATTCTCGGAATAAAGGAAAACGCAAAATTTACATTCGGAGTTTTTGTAATTGCATCTTTTGTTCTAATTAATCTTTTATTAGGAGGCTTTTATAAAATAGATGAACATACTATCTCTATCTTAAAACAAAGCTTAAGCGAATTTAAATCCGATTTTACTCACAATAATATATTTCATTCCTACTCTAATCTTATTATTGGAATAGGCAGTTGTATACTCGCTTATTCAGGTATAGAATCTGTTTTGCAAACTGCCTCATTAGTTAAAAGTTGGAAAGAGATTCACAAAGCATATTTATTTCTAGCATTTACAGTAGGTATTGTTACCCCATTAATTGCTTTACTAGCATTATCTTCTAAAATTTCAATTAACCAACATGAAACAGACTTAATACCTACCTTTGCAAGTATGGTCAATGGACAGTTATTTGGATTGATTGTAAGTGTAATGGCTTCCGTTACATTAATTATGGCAGTTAATACAGCAATGGTTGCTTCTGCAGAGCTTATAGAAAAAATAGCAGAAAAATATAATTATCAATGGCTTATATCACTAAATAAACGCCAATCACTATATAAAATTCATATAATTAATGCATCATTTTATTCACTGATATTGCTAATTACAAGTGGAAGTCAAGCAATATTAGCTGAAATGTATGCGGTTGGACTTGTAGCAAGCTTTTGCATAAATACAGGTTCTCTTCTGAAGTATAGATATTCATTTGGCAAAAAAGAATTTTTAGCACACAAATCAAGAACTGGAACATTAGTTTTATTCGTAATCTTATTAAGTACATTCATATACATCGTAATTCATAGACCTTATGGAACCCTACTTTGGTTTATAATTACAATTTTTGTTCTATCCTTAGGTATAAAAGTATCAAAAACACGAGCTCCAGAAATACCAAGAAGACGACTAACAAACACTCCTATGGACATAATTTTTCGAATAGCAGAAATAAACAGCAACGATGTTCACATATATTTTAGAAGACCAAAAGAATCAGAAAAAAGTTTAAACAGTGATAAAATTATTAACGTATATTTCTATACACCAAGAACAGAAATTCCAGAAGAAAGAAGGCCTAACGATTTCTGGATAGCAATTCAAGAACGTAGAAGTGTTGTTGACATGATATATGGCTTAATCGAAACATTAGACTATGATGCCCCCCATGAAAAAGAAATACATTTTTACTTCGGTTGGCCATTGTCTTCCTGGCTTGATAGAATTTCAATAGGCGTAATGACCTATAACTTAATGCGTTTACCGAGGAAATTTCCCAGGTTTTACTATCACATTAAATATAGTCCTACTTAGTTTTTTAGTATATAATTAGTATTTTAAGCTATATTTTCCATTAAAAATTATTAATGTTTTGTGAAACCCAAGTATTCATTAACAGCAAGTACACTTGACATACTTAAAGCAATTGGATTAGTATTTGGCGATATAGGTACAAGTCCAATTTATACTCTCACAGTTATATTTTTACTGACACCCCCAACATTAAAAAATGTTTTAGGAATTTTATCCCTGGTATTTTGGACCTTAATTATACTCGTTACTATTGAATATGCTTTCCTGGCAATGAGCCTAAGCTCAAAAGGAGAAGGCGGAATAATTGTATTGAAAGAAATCTTAAGAGGTTCAATTAAGCGTGGCCGTTCTATTATTTTTATTACATTTCTGAGTTATATAGGCGTATCACTATTAATGGGTGATGGAGTCATTACTCCTGCAATTAGTATTCTCTCAGCAGTAGAAGGTTTAGAACTTATTCCTGGACTTGGACATATTAGTCAAAATACAATAGTTTTTATTACTATTACTATAACTATTATTTTATTTTCATTTCAATCAAGAGGAACAGATAAAGTTGCTTCATCATTTGGCCCAATTATGTTCTTGTGGTTTTTATCTTTATTTATTTCAGGTTTAGTCTCCCTATCAAAAAATCCTACTGTCCTTACCGCTTTTAGTCCTCACTATGCTATTGAATTTATGACTCATAATGGAATTACAGGCTTTTTTGTCTTATCAGAAGTTATTTTGTGTGCAACAGGTGGAGAAGCTTTATATGCAGATATGGGTCATTTAGGACGTGAACCTATAAGAAAAGCATGGTATTTAGTATTCATTGCACTAGTTATAAACTATTTTGGTCAAGGAGCTTTTTTATTAGAGCATGCAAATAACTACAACAACTTTAATATTCTCTTCACGATGGTAAAAACACAAGCACATTTTCTTTATATTCCTTTCTTAATTTTAACTTTACTTGCTACAATCATTGCATCGCAAGCAATGATTTCTGCAATGTTCTCTTTGGTTTATCAAGGAATTAGAACTTATATTTTTCCTTTAATGCGTGTTAAATACACATCAACACATCTAAAATCGCAGATTTATATTTCCGCAGTAAATAAAGGACTATTAATATCAGTAATATTTATGATTTTACTTTTCAAAAAATCTCAAAACCTAGCAGCTGCATATGGACTTGCTGTTACAGCAACTATGACAATAAGCACTTTTTTTATGATTTGGATTTTTAAAAGGCATAACATGATATGGAAAATTTTACTTTCAGTATTAGTCTTTATAGTAAATATCACTTTCCTAATTGCTGTTCTCTTTAAAATTCCTCATGGTGGTTACTGGTCTATTATTATAGCTTCAATTCCATTATTTACTATAATTCTGTGGACTTTAGGCAATAGAGCTGTTCATAAAGCTTTTAGGTCTTTACCACTTGATACATTTATTACAAGTTTTGATCAAATTTATTCTACTGGTAATATTTTACCAGGAACAGCTCTTTTTTTTGCAAAAGACCTGGATATGGTTCCACCTTACATGGTTCATTGCACTATAGGCAGCAATATAGTTTACGAACATAATATTATGATATCCATACAAACAATGGACAAGCCTTTTGGTATTCAAAAACTCTTTGAACCTGAAATTACAGAGGGACTTTCTGGTCTTGAAGTACAAATTGGTTATCTTGAAAAAGTTGATGTTATGAAAATATTAAAAGAATTACAGATTGAACCAAAAGTTATTTTTTACGGAGTTGATGATGTCCATACAAAAAAAACTTTTCTTAAACTATTCGCTCTAATTAAGAGAATCACCCCAAATTTTGTGCAATTTTTAGACCTTCCTTATCAAAAACTCCACGGTGTAATCACTAGAATTGAAATCTAATTTAGTTTGAAGTTAATCTCCAAATGTTGTAAAATTAAGCGAGTTTATTTGTTCTTTATTGAATTTTTTGTCTTAGGGAAAGCTAATTGACATTTTAATAAATTTTAAGAGAGGTTGCTTATGAAAATACAAACCTATTTTTGGGCAATCATTCTCTTTATGCTTCCTATCTTAATTTATCCTCAGGATTATAATCTATGTGAATTTATAGGAAAAGATTCTAAGGAAATTATTAAAAAATTTGGAAAACCTATTTACCACGACAAATCAAATCCAAGCATGGAGTGTATTTTCTATCAATCAAAAAACTCACGTATGGCTTTTATTGCTGACCAAGAAGGGGTCTATCAAATACAAGTAGATTTTATGTATAACTCAGAAAAAGATGCTAAAAAGGCTCTTGATGATTTTTTAACAGAGTGTGGTAAAAAAAGCATGAAAATTGACACACTTAACTCTTCTGATTTTAAAATAACCGGTTCGGGTGTGAAAATGAGTTTAAGCTTATTAGAAAATACTTATTCTAAAAAATATGAAGTAAAATTCAAAGCCGATCGTTCGGCAATTAAATAGAACTATCTAAATTAACCATTTGCTTACTAATATCCCAAAATTTCGACCATAAGTTTTCATTATAGGTCTGAGAATGACTTCTAGTAACCTTTTTATCTATAAAATACTCACCTGTGATATTTTTTACTTCTTCTGATGTAGCTAAATAGAGTGGGGTTTCTGCTCCTCTTTCTACTACATCGCCTATAATATTAAAACCTGCTCTTAAAAGCTTTGTATTTATTACTCCTGGGTGCAATGAATTAACCGTAATATTTGTATTAGATAATTTTTTAGCTAACATCTTAGTAAATAAAATATTCGCAAATTTAGAAACAGCATAAGCATTATATGGAGAAAAATACTTTTCACTATTAAGATTTTTCAAATCGAAGTCTGCACTTTGATGAGCAATAGAACTAACGTTTATTATTCTACCTTCAGAACTATTTTTTATTAAATCCATTACAAGATTTGTCAAAAGAAAATGAGAAAGATGATTTACTTGAAAAGTTGTCTCATACCCATCCTCTGTTAAAACATACTTCTGCATATAATCGCCAGCATTATTTATCAATACATCCAAACAATCAAATCTTTTCTTCAACTCTTCTACTAAATTTCTTACTTGCTTTAACGATGTAAAATCCCCTACACAGGCATGTATTTTATCATTACCTGTTTCGTTCTGTATTTCTTCTATTGTTTTATTTACTTTAACTTCGTTCCGACCATGAACAATTATTGTATGACCCATTTGTGCAAGCTTTTTTGCGGTTTGTTTGCCTATGCCATCAGTTGCACCAGTAATTAAAATAGTTTTGCTATCCATATTCTTCCCAAGAATTTTAATTACAAAAATATAACTTCTTTTGAATTACGGTAAAAATTTTTCTCACATGTTAATAGTTTTTCTACCCATTTCAGCTTTAAGTAGAGTAATTTTTTATCCTTTGGAAATCATAATCTTCTTTTATATTTTTCGCTTAACTTTAACTTAAATGCTGTCTAATTATCTTAATAAAAGAAAAATTTATTATGATTTGGAAAATATTTTTATTTATCTTAATGAGTTTTGTAATCATAGCAGGGATTACATTTCCTATTGTTCCCACTCCTCTGTACTGGTACGAATTTCCTAATATTCCTGGATTGGAAGAAAAAGCAAAAATAATTTTTTTCCATGTCCCAACAGCATGGATTTCTGTAATAGCATTTTTAATGGCAATGATTTACGGAGTAAAATATCTAAAGAATAAAAATCTTGATGATGATGCAAAGTCTGCTTCTGCTCTTCAACTCGGGATGATATTTTGCATACTTGCAACTGTTACTGGTTCAATTTGGGCTAAGTTTACTTGGGGAGCTTTTTGGCATTGGGATCCAAGAGAAACAAGTATCTTCATACTACTTTTAATATATGGGTCATTACTTGCTTTACGCTCAGCAATTGAAAATGAAGATAAAAGAGCAAGACTTTCGGCAGTATATTCTATTATCGCCTTTTTAACAGTCCCTTTCTTTATATTTATAATGCCAAGAATTATGACAGGTTTACACCCTGGCTCGGCTAATGATGATAATGCAGGGCCAATTGTAGATTTTAAAATGAACGCTAATATGATGTTAATTTTTTATTTATCACTTATTGCCTTTACAATTCTTTACTTTTGGATTTGGAAAATTCGATACAAAACAATTATAATAGACGAAAAAATTCACAAAAACAACTAAGAGGTTAAATTGGAAAGCGGATTAATACATTTTTTAGAAAAAAACTCTATTTATATAGTAATGTTTATTGTTTTAGTAGTTTGGATAGGCATATTTATTTTCATTTGGAATACTGATAAAAAACTTAAGGAGATTGAAAAAGAATTAAAGGAGAAATAATATATGAAAAATAAATACATGTTCGGTGGAATTATTATAGTCGTATTTCTTGGATTGATGATTTACTTATTTACTCAAACAAATGTTCAATATGAAAATGATTTTGCTAAAGTTATGAAATCTGGAAAAACTGTTAAAGCTACTGGAACATGGTTAAGAGACCGCAGTTATGAATTAGATAAAACAAATAAAATTTTCTCTTTCTACATAAAAGACATAAATGGTAATGTAATGAAAGTAATTTATCACGGTGCAATGCCAAACAATTTTGAGTCTTCAACTAGTATTGTTGTTACAGGAAAATATTCGAACGGGGTTTTTCAAGCAACTGATATACTTACAAAGTGTCCATCTAAGTATCAGGAACAAACTGTCCAAAAAGCTGGCTCATAACATTATAGTGGAGAAAAAATGATAGGAAATATATTTCTAGTTATTGCTCTAGTAGCGGGAATATTTACTGTACTTATGTATTTTCTAACATACAGAGGTTATCAAAATACATTAAATTATGCAAGAATTAGCTTCCATACAACTGCGGTTATGGTAATGGCCGCAAGTGCACTTTTACTTCATGCAATTCTTACACACGAATATCAATATAAGTATGTATATAACTATAGTAATAGCGAACTACCTACAGGCTTACTTATTTCAACCTTTTATGCTGGACAAGAAGGTAGCTTTATGTTGTGGGCTTTATTCTCTGTAATTGTTGGTTTAATTTTATTAGATTATACCTCAAAACGAGGTGACTTAGAACCTCGAGTGATGATGATTTACACCTTATCTATTACTTTTTTACTAATAATGGTTAATCCTCTTTTGAAATCTCCTTTTAATTATATTTGGGCTGAACCAGATTTTGTTGATATAAAAAACATTAATCCTACTTATTTAACCATACCTGCACTGCAAAATTTCATTTTTACCGATACACAATCAAATAAACAATTTATACAAGTTAGCAAAGAACTTTATAATATATTGCATGCAAACAATATCCCTTTCGATAAATTTATTATTGAAGGAAAAGGATTAAATCCATTGCTTCAAAATTTCTGGATGCAAGTACACCCTCCTATGCTTTTTATTGGCTTTGCCATGTCTGCTGTTCCTTTTGCTTTTGCTCTTGCTGCTTTATTAAAAAACGATTACAAAGAATGGATTAAACAAGCATTACCATGGGTGCTAGCTGGTATGATGATCCTTGGATTAGCTATAATGCTTGGCGGTTATTGGGCTTATGGAGTTTTAGGTTGGGGTGGCTATTGGGGCTGGGATCCCGTAGAAAATTCTTCTCTTGTACCATGGTTAATTGGTGTTGCTTCCATTCATACTATGCTAGTTCAAAAGAAAAGTCAAGAACGTGATGGTACAAGTAGATTTGTTAAAACGAACCTAATTTTGTGTATTATGACTTATATTCTAGTACTATATAGTACTTTCCTAACACGAAGTGGTATATTAGGCGATGCTTCCGTTCACTCTTTTGTAGACCCCGGAATGACAGTTTATCTTTTCCTCCTTATTTTCTTATTTTCGTTCTTAATTCTTGGCGTAGGAATGATTTTTTATAGATGGAAATACTTAACCGAACACTTTACATATGAGGAAAATATACTATCGCGAGAATTAGCTTTATTTACTGGCTCGGTAGCATTAATAGCATCTGCAATAATTATTCTTGTCGGAACTAGTGCCCCAATTTTCGGTCAAACAGTTGATATAAGTTTTTATAACGAACTTAACCTCCCAATTGCTATAATTATAGGTCTATTAAATGGTCTAAGTATATTACTTAAATGGAAATATACAGATAAAAGTCAGCTACTAAAAAGTTTACAACTACCCATCATTGCATCTATAATCTTAACTGCTATTATTTTTATTCTTAGTGGCGTTCAAAATATAATGCTTATTATATTAACATTTTCATCATCTTTTACTTTTTTTGTAAATGGAGAAATTGCTTTGTCTATTCTTAAAGGTAGAAAAAGTTTCATTGGTGCCTACATAGCTCACATTGGTATTGCTCTGTTTCTTGTTGGAGTAGTTGCAACAGGCGGCTATTCTAAACATCAACAAGTCGATTTAGTTAAAGGAGAAAAGGTAAACCTATTTGGTTATGAACTTAAGTTTACTGGTTATAAGCCAATTGAAGGTGGCAAGAAATATGCTTTCAATGTAGAAATTAGAAAAGGGAATGATGTTAAAGTTGCATCTCCTATAATGTATATAGCAGAATTTAACAACAGTTTAATGAGAGAACCTGATATATTAGAAGGCTTTTCAAAAGATTTTTACATAGCACCAATATCCTACGATGAAACTGGCACAGAAAACTCAAATTCCGTTAAACTAAAAAAAGGGGAAACCTTCAACTTTAAAAACAAAGAGATTACATTTACAAATTTTGTTTTGCCAGAAGACATGAGTGCAATGATGAGCGGCAAGAGCTTTAAGATAGGTGTAAACTTGCAAGTTAATTTTAACGGAAAAACTATATATATTGAACCTTATATGGAAAACACAAGCGATGGTCCAAGATTCTATCCCGCTGAATTGAAAGAAGCAGATTTAAAAGTATTTATTAACAATATGAACGCTTCTGAAGGAATTGTAGAATTAACATTTGCTTCAATATCAAATACAGAAAGCATACAATCTGAACCAAAAGAAATCTTAACCATCGAAGCAAGCATAAAACCTTTCATTAGCTTAATTTGGATTGGTGTTGCAGTAACTGTAATAGGATTCTTAATATCTACATTTAGAAGATTAAAAGAATCTATGAATTGATGAAAAAATTAATCTTATTTCTTTTTTTTCCATTAGTAATATATTCTCAAGATTCAGATATAACCGAAGCATTAATTGCAATTGATAAAGGAGACTTAAAAACAGCAGCGGAAGTTCTTGAAAAATATAAAAGAAAAAATCTTTCTGACCCCGCAATTCTTTTCTTAGAGGCATGTCTTACAAAAGACGGAGAAGATGCTCTAAAAAAATACACATTATTTTATGAAAAATATCCTAAACACAAGTACTCTGAAGAAGCATTGTATAGAATTTATTCTTATTACTATTCATTAGGACTTTACAAAAAAGCGAATGATTTTCTACTAAAACTAAAAAAAGAATTCCCAAACTCACAATTCGCAAAATCAATACAGAAAAGTATTAGCTATGAATCCATAAATAATTCTGACGAAGAAAAAAAAGATTTATTCATAATTCAAGTAGGTGCATTTATTAACTATGATTACGCTAAAAATTTATGTGATAAACTAAATAATAAAGGTCATGCCTCTTTTATTACAACAAAAGAAATTGGTGGAAGCGTTTTCAATATTGTTAACTGTGGCAAATTTAATTCAGAAGAGGCTGCAAAAAAAACTCTCGAGGAATTAGAAAAAAGTTATAATATAAAAGGAAGAATAATACGGTTAGAAAACATTTACTAAAATTTTTCTTTTAATGCCTGTATAATATATTCTGCACAATCATCAATATTATCAAAACATTTAATTAAACCTAATCTTCTCTTTTCTCTTCTAATTTGCACTTCCATAAGTTCAACAATTTCTTTCCATAGTTTACCATGACAAGCAAAGGGTTTTTCTGCTAAAGCATTTTTGTTCATTAATTCCCATACTATAGCAAGCTCTACAAGTGTTCCTGTACCTCCATTAAGAACTATATATGCATCCCCGTGCTCAATAAGGAGTCTTAATCTTTCAAACAAATTATCACATTTTATTTCTTTCGTAAGGTACATACTTGGAATAGCTTCATAAGTTTTTAATGTTATTCCTATAGCCTCAGCTCCATTTTCTCTTGCTCCTTTTGATACTGCATCCATAATACCTTGGAAACCACCAGAGCAAACATTCAAATTGTTTTTTGCTAATTTTTTCCCAAGGTAATAAGCAAGTTCGTATTCTTCTTCCCCTGGTTTTGGAATAGAACTACCAAAGACTGTTACAATTTTTTTTCTTTCCATTAAAACCTCAGTTTTGGTTTACCTGCATCAATCCATGCTGTATAAATTAATGAAGAAATTATAAATGCAGCTTGTTCAAACTTTTCTATAGTCAAATTTTTTGTTCTAAACCAAAGTATACGGTAATAATCTACATCATACTTATTATCCCCATATTTCAATGCAATTTTATCTGAGTTTAGTATTATATCTACTTCAAAATTTGACTCGTAAATGTAATTAAATATGCTACCAGTAATATTTGTAATATAGACAGGAGTAAAGTTTTGCAGTTCTTTATCTATATCATTCAAATATTTATTTATCATTTCAATTTCATACCTAAAATGGACACCTTTTTGTGATGTCAATTGACCATTATAATTTAATGTAGCATGAAGAGGCTGATGTCCATCTGCTACATAATGAGCTAAATCAGCTGCATACAAAATTATTTTTTCTTTATTCTCTTCTTTAAAAGCACTAACAAGATTAGAATAAGTTAATTCTGTTGCCCAAGGCAAAATTCCTTGAGTTGTAACAACACTATCACCATAAATTTTTTTTAGAGAATCTAGTGAAGTAATCATATTACCGCTCAAAAACTCTTTATAGTAATCTATGTCTATAAAATGTCTTATAGGTTCAGAAGCATCATCTTTTTTCCTATAATCGGGATCAATTGAATGCTTTATAATAGCAGATTTAATTTCCTCAGAAAAATTTATTTCGTTTGGCAAAAATTTAAGGGCATATTTTGTAATTAATCTATGACCTTCATCTCCCCAACCATAATTAAATATTGTTGGAATAAAAATCAGAATATAGATTATTTTCTTCATAATTACTGTCCTATAAATTGAACGATTACATTTCTTCTTCTTGGACGATTATCAAAATCAATTAAGACTATTTGTTGCCAAGTACCAAGTAGTAGTTTTGAATCTACAAATGGAATTTGAATTGAACATCCCTGAAGCGAAGCACGTATATGTGCATACCCATTATTATCATGCCATGTTTCATTATGATGATAGTTATAATTTGATGGAGCTATTTTTTCAAAAAATTCTGGGTAATCCTTAAGTAAACCGGGTTCATGTTCAATAGTCGTAATCCCAGAAGTTGAACCTGGCACAAAAACTAAAACATTCCCTTCTCTGAATCCTGTTTCATCTAATTTTGATTGAACTTCATGAGTGATATCAATTATTTCATTAAAACCTCTTGTACTTACACTAAATGTAAAAGTTTTAATTTGCATAACATTACCTTAAGCAATTATTAATCAATCTTAAATTTACAAAATAATTTTGCTAATTATAAAAATAAAACTTTGCAAAGATCACCAATTGAGAATAAAGATTTTTTAAGGCTTTGAAAGTAGTTTCTAAATTAGAATCTAGTTACGAAAATTTCCTTTTTCTTGATAATGCGAAACCTCCAAATCCTCCGACTATTGCTATATAAAATCCAAAATCATACCACCAACCATTGTTATTTACCTCATAAACTCTAATTTTATCATCAAATATTCCCCAGATTAGAGTTACCGGTGCAATCCAACTATGCCAAATTCCATCAAAAAAATTTGCTCTTTTACCCTGATTATATTTCCTGCTACAGGTGCACGTGAAAACAGAATTAACACAGCAAAAAAAATTATTAAGGTTTTTTCGTAAAAATTATCCTTGT
>JAOACD010000011.1 GCA_026417975.1 Melioribacter sp. | reverse complement strand
AACCAAAAATATTTTGATAATACAATAAAAGAATACTTTTTTGCTCTTATTATACTCGTTATTACATTTCTGATTATTCACATCCTTAAAAAATCCTTTCTAAAAAAAATTAAGGATAAAATTGACCTAAGTGGTTCTAATAAATATATCTATATTGAAAGAAACGTAAATAGGCTCTTAATACCTGCTTTATTTTTAGGTGCGCTTTATTTGGTGCTGGAGTATTTAAGCTTTGGACCTAAAGTAGATAAATGGATTGGTATTATTTACGGCGTAGTTTTAACTTACTTTGTAATTCGTTTTATAATAGCTCTATTAAGATTTCTTTTAGATAGATTTTTCTTGAGAAAATATGGAGAAGAAGAATTAAGAAAAATTCAACCACTATATGGTATTTTAAACCTTTTTGTATGGATTGCTGGTTTAATTTTTCTTTTAGATAATCTTGGATTTCAAGTAACTACAATTGTAGCTGGTTTAGGAATTACAGGTATAGCAATAGCACTTGCTGCTCAGGCATTGCTGGGAGACTTGTTTAGTTATTTTGTCATTTTTTTTGATAAACCCTTTGAAGTTGGCGATTTTATTTCTTTTGATGGAAAATCTGGAAACATAGAACATATAGGTATAAAGACAACTAAAATTAGAGCATTAAGCGGAGAACAGTTAATAGTAGCAAATTCAAAGTTAACAAATACAATTGTACATAATTTTAAGAGGCTTGAGAAAAGAAGAGTACTGCTGAAATTTGGTGTAACTTACCAAACACCTTTAGAAAAGTTAAAGGCAATACCTGAAATAGTAAAAGAAATCATAGTTAGTAATGATTTGGTAGAGTTCGAAAGAGGACATTTTGAAAGTTATGGTGAATACAGCTTGAATTTTGAATTTGTTTATTTTGTCCTTACTTCGGATTACAAAACTTACATGGATATTCAACAAAAAATAAATTTTGATATATACCAAAAGTTTGAACAACAGAAAATAGATTTTGCATACCCTACACAAACAATAATATTAAATAAAAGCTAATTTTAGAACTAATATTTTAGGAATTATCATGACAGTTTTTTTTTCTAAAGCATGTGAACTTGGAATACAAGCGGTTTTATTTTTATCTATAAAAAAGGGTAAAGTAATTTTTAGTGCAGAAGAAATTTCTAAGGAATTAAAAGTTCCAAAGGAGTTCGTTTCTAAAATTTTACAAAAGCTTACTTATCATGGAATAGTTGGTTCTAAGAAAGGGAAAAAGGGTGGATTTTATTTAGCAAAAAACCCCAGTTTAATACGAATAATTGATATCATTGAAGCTATTGATGGCTTATATGTGTTTAAAACTTGTGTGCTTGGATTTCCTGGATGTTCAAACGAAAATCCCTGTCCAGTGCATAATAAATGGGGAAAATTAAGAGATGAAGCTTTCAAAATGTTTAGTGAAGAAACACTTGAACAACTCAAAGAAAAAACCATCCAAAAAATATTGAGTCTATAAAATAAACTGTATTATAATAATGAGATTATTAATTTATTTTATCAGAAAAGAATTACAACAATTAAAACGTGATCCCAAAATGTTCTTGATTGTTCTATTAGCTCCTGTCTTACAAACTATTTTACTTGGTTATGCTGCTACTTTTGACGTTAATAATATAGACATTGTGATTTTTGATCAAGATAAATCAATAGAAAGTAGAAAATATATAGAAAAGCTAATTCAATCGGGGTATTTTACACTTAAGAAGTTCACAAATAACTATAAAGATATAGAATACTTTTTACTAAGTGGTAATGCTACAGCTGGAATTGTAATCCCACAAAATTTTAGCAAAGATTTATTTAGTGGAAATTCAACAAAAGTCCAGGTAATAATAGATGGGTCAGATGGAACAAAAGGTTCAATAGCTATTGGTTATATTCAGGCAGCAACTTCTGAATTTACACAGAGTGTTATTAAAAATCTTGTATCAAAAAAGGGAATTGCTATAATTACTAGAAATATTCAGCCTGCAGTAAGAATATGGTATAATCCAGAATTGAAGACCAGGGTCTTTATGGTTCCGGCGATTACAGCTTTATTGTTGATGATAATGACAATGTTATTAACATCTTTAGCAATTGTTAAAGAAAAAGAGATGGGAACATTAGAACAATTAATAGTAACACCTATTAAACCATGGCAGTTAGTATTGGGCAAAATTTTGCCATTTATCATCTTGAGTTTTGTTATTATTATCCTTGTTAACTCTGTTATGGTTTTTTGGTTTGATATTCCAATAAAAGGAAATTTATTCTTATTCTTTTTAGCTTCTTTTATTTTTACCCTTTCTACACTTGGACTTGGATTATTTGTATCAACTATTTCAAAAACACAGCAGCAAGCTATGATGGTTACGGTATTTGCTGTTATGATGCCAATGATATACTTCTCTGGTTTTGTTTTCCCGATTGAAAACATGCCTCGAATAATTCAGTATATAACTTATTTTGTACCGCTAAAATATTTCCTTATAATAATTAGAGGGGTAATACTTAAGGGGAATGGCTTTTATGAATTGTGGCAAAATTTGTTAATTATGCTTTTTATGGGAATAATAATTTTAATATTAAGTGCAAATAGGTTTCAAAAGAAGTTAGGGTAATTTTATTTTTTTTATTCCCCCCGGTCTAAATCACAGGTTCTACAAATTGTTTTTGTGTTTGTTGGTAAGTAAAGTTATGTTTGTTTTACTAAAATGAGAAATAAAAATAATGAACACAATCTCCGCCTCTAACCCAGCCTTTGATATAAAAACATTCATTTATTAAACGCGGAGTAAATATGAAAACCATTATTAAAATTATTACATTACTTGCTTGTCTTACCATAATAACCTTCGCAGAAAGCGAACCAAATAACTCTTATAATACTGCCTCGCCATTAGCATTGAATTCAAGTGATAATGGGACTCTGTTTTATACAAGCAGTCAAAATTATGATGATGAAGATTGGTGGGTTATTACTTTGCCATATGATGGAAGTCTTTATGTAGAAACTAATTCTACAGGTGATTTAGAGATAGATTTATATATCTACGATGTTAATGGTCAGACGCGTATTGCTTTTTATGATATTTCGATAGGTTCAAAAGAGTCAGCACATCATAATGCTCTTAAAGCAGGTACATATTATGTTAGAGCTATTAGGTATAATGGTTCTGGCAATTATACTATTTTTAATAGGTTTGTTCCTGCACCTTATGAAGTCGATCCAGAACCCAATGATACATTCGAGAATGCTTTATTGTTAAACTTGAATTCAGAAGCAACAGGTCATATAGGTTATTATAAAGCAGGTAATACTGATCAGGAAGATTGGTGGAAAGTAGTTATTCCTTACAATGGGAGCCTGAAAGTAAGAACTGAATCTGATTCAGCTGAAATTGATTTATACATCTATGATGTAGATGGCAAATCAATTATTGCCAGATATGATATTTCAACAGGACTAATTGAAGAAGCACATTTCAATAATTTAATGCCTGGTACTTATTATATTAGAGTTTATCTATATTCAAAACATGGAGGTTACAGAATTATAAATGAATATAAACAAACATCTATTGAAGGTGTGACTTTAAATGATTATGAAAAAAATGATACATATAATTTAGCAATAAAGTTAGCAGATTTTAATGATATATCATCAGTAACAAACTATGGACACTTAGGGTTTTATTCTAATGGATACACAGATTATGAAGATTGGTGGTATGTAGACTTAAAAAAAGATGGTAAATTAATTGTAAAAACATTATCGAATGTAACCTTAGAATTAGACCTATATATTTACGATACAGATGGCCGAACACAAATTGCAAGATATGATATTAGCACTGGAGTAAACGAGCAGACCCATTTTAATAACTTGGGTGTTGGTAGATATTTTATTAAAGCTCATGATTATTCAGGATATGGTTCTTATAAAATAACTGCAGAATTTATTCCGGCAAGATTAGCTAATGATGAAGAGCTTAATGATGATATTGCTAGTGCAAAGTTGATTAACGCTAATGTAGTTAAAACGGGGCACCTTGGTTATTATTCTAGTGGTATAACCGATTATAATGATTTTTATAAAGTTATTTTAACTACAGTATGGGATTCTATTTACGTAAGAACAGATACCGATTCCACTTTAGAACTCGATTTGTATTTGTATGATGTACAAGGTAATCAGATCTCTTCTGCTTGGGCTTATGGGACTAAAGAAATATTAGCTTACAAAAATTCTGGAGCTACTGAATTTTATATAAGAGCGAATAGCTATTCAGGGTATGGCTCTTATGCAATCAAAATTACAAATCGATATCCAGGTGATCCGTTAACAGGGTTAGAAGAAAAACAAAATATTATTCCAATTTCTTTTGCTTTGTACCAAAATTACCCGAATCCTTTTAACCCCGAAACTAATATACTTTATGAAATACCAATTTCTTGTACTGTTACTTTAAAAATCTATGACATACTTGGCAACGAAATAAAAACATTAGTAAATGATTTTAAGCAGCCTGGTAGATATGAAATTAAATTCAATGGAAGTGGTTTAACTAGTGGTGTTTACTTTTATCGTTTACAAGCAAAAGATTTTGTGCAAATCAAAAAGCTTTTATTAATGAAATAGGTTGGTTTTAAGGACATAAGGAAATCTTTTGTAAGTTCTTTATGTCCTTTTTGTTTATTATTCTTTAAGTATTTTTTATTATTTAGTTGTTAACCAAAATTCTATTCAGTTGAATTGTGCTCATTAATAAAAAAATAATAATTTTTTCGTTTATATTTTTTTCTAGTCAATTTGCACAGCTGAATAATTTTAATGCTGGTCTATATTTGGGACTTGGAGAAATAAAAGGCAATTCATCACCTGTTACTAGTTTAGGAATTTCTGTTTTTACTGATTTTAATTTGTGGTTTTCTGAGGAGGTAAAATTTAGAACAGGATTTAATTATGTTAAGAAGTTAGAATATTTTATTCCTGAGAGTAGAGTAGGGAGATATTATTCATTTATTAAATTATTTTTTATTAAATCAATATTAGAGCAAAAACTTTACAAAATTTTTTACCTTGAAGAAGGTATAGGATTAATCTACATAAATGATAGAACAGTAAGTGATATTAATAATTGGCAGCCCGGAATAAGCTTTAATTTGACTACAGGGATAGATTTTTGTGAAATAAATAATAATAAAGTTAGATTAGGATTTGGTATTGATTATGGCTTGGGGATTACAAAAACAACGGTTAGTTATTACTTGGTTTATTTGTGTGCTATGTTAAAAATATAAGTTAAACTGGCATAGTTATACAACTATAATTTGTAAATATCTTTCATAAGTTCTTCAAACTGGCTAAAATATAAAGCTTGTTCCGGGTCGCTAAGTGCATTCGGTGGATCGGGGTGAAATTCAACCATAATACCATGTGCACCTACAACTTTAGCAGCTTTTGCAAGGGGAATTACCTTATTTCTTTCTCCTATTGCGTGTGATGGATCAACAATCACTGGAAGGTGTGTTAATTCTTTAAGAACAGGAATTGCACTTAGATCTAAAGTATTCCGAGTAGCTGTTTCAAAAGTTCTAATTCCTCGTTCACACAAAATTACCTGACGATTCCCTTGTGATAAAATATATTCTGCAGCATTAAGCCACTCATCAATTGACGCACTTAAACCTCTTTTTAACATTACTGGACGATGTGTTTTGCCAACTTCTTTTAATAATGCAAAATTTTGCATATTGCGAGCGCCTATTTGTAATATATCAGCATATTTTGCTACTTCTTCAACCTGTTCTGTGTCCATTACTTCTGTTATTATAGGTAAGTCGTAATATTTTCCAGCGGCTGATAAATATTTTAAGCCTTCATATCCTAATCCTTGAAAGCTATACGGCGAAGTTCTTGGTTTAAAACATCCACCTCTTAATATATGAGCTCCATTTTCTTTTACCTCTAAAGCACATTTCATTATCATCTCTTCATTTTCAACTGAACAAGGACCGGCAATTACAACAAAATTATTTCCACCTATTAGTATATTTTTTACTTTAATTACGGTATCCTCGTTCTTATATTCTCTGCTAGCTAATTTGTAACTTTTAGACTTAGACTTAATGATGGCAGGTGATTTTTGTTCTTTTTCTGTTTTGTATAGTGTAATTTCTTCTTTTTGTTGTTTTTCTAATTTATTTTCTTCGCCTATTATTTGAGAAAATTGTAATTTGGTTCTTTCAAGTTCTTGAGATGGATAACTCCCCAACACTTTCATGAACCGAGTATAATGTCCTAACTCATCAAGAACTTTTTGAATTGTTTCGCTTGCAGTGTTACCTTCGAAATCGAGGTAAAACATTTCTTCCCATGGATTTCCTATAATTGGCCTCGACTCTAGTTTAGTAAGATTAACGTTATACTTTCTAAAAACATTAAGAGCTTCTACTAGTGAACCTGGTGTATGAGATGTTGCCATTATAATTGAAGTTTTACAAGGTATTCTTTCGTCAATTATTTGAGGCTTTCTGGAAGCAACTAAAAATCTTGTGTAATTTTCCGATTGATTAGCAATATCTTTTTTAAGAATTTTTACCTTAAACAGTTTTGCTGCCTCTTCACTTGCTATTGCAGCATGCGAAATATTTCCTTCTTCTTTTATTTTTTGGACAGACATTGCTGTGTCGTCAAAATATTCAAGTGAGACATGAGGCAACGACTCTAAAAATTTACTGCATTGTGCCGCTGCTTGGTAATGAGCATAAACTTTTTTTATTTTCTGAAATGGTACATCTTCGAGTGCAACAAAGCAATGCTTAACCTGAAATTTTTCTTCACCTACAATTGAAAGATTTGTATGAAGTAATAAATCATAGACTTCATTTATTCCGCCAGAAGTTGTATTTTCTATTGGAAGGACCGCAAAATCCGCTTCTCCTTTTTCTACAGATTCTACAACTTCATCGAATCTTCTCTTAAACAAAAAGTTTAATTTATATCCAGAGTGAGCAAAGAATTTTTGTGATGCTAAATAACTATACGAACCTTCTATTCCTTGAATTGCAACAGTAATTGTTTTTTTCTTGTTGTTTTTATTATTTAACAATGTTTGAACAAAATTTTGTTGTAATCTGATAGAATCTTCAATTATTTCATAAAAAACTCTAGACAAAAAGTTCGAGTCCAAGCCATATTTTTTTCCTATTTTTATTAGTCTCCTTAGTAGTTCCTCTTCTCTTTTTTGATCACGTATTGGACTTTTACTAATTTCTTTGGTTTTTGCTATTTCTCTACTTAAATTTCTTCTTTTGGAAAGTAACTCAATAATTTTTTCATCAATCTTATTAATTTCTTCACGCAATTCTTTTAAATCGTTTAACTTTGTTTTTGCCATATCTAATCAGAATTATTTTTGAAGTAATACTAAAGTAAAAAAATTATAAGCATAATAAAAGACTAAATAGCAGAATTCTTGTATTTAGTTAAATGTATTTAGATTCCTAAAATATTTATTTTGAAAAAATTTTTGAATCTTTTTTGGTTTTGGTTTCATCTAATGAGATAAAAATAATTTATTATGGGAACAATGGCTCAACCAAAAGTAGTAATTTTTTCAACTCCTACGTGTAGCTTTTGCAATGCTGCTAAAAGGTATTTTAGAGAAAAAAATATAAAATTTACAGATGTAGATGTCTCCAAAGATGAAGCAGCAGCAAGAGATATGATAAGAAGAACGGGTCAAACAGGAGTGCCAGTAATTTTAATTAATAATCGTCCAATTATAGGTTTTGACAAAGCAAAAATTAATCAAATGTTAAACATAAAAGATTAGGAGATACATATGAAAATAAAGCCACTTGACGACAGAGTACTTGTAGAACCAATCGATGAAGAACCAAAAACTACATCTGGAATTATTATACCAGATACGGCAAAAGAAAAACCAAGGATAGGAAAAGTTGTAGCAGTGGGGACGGACGAAGATTTGCGTGAAAAGATTAAAGAGGGAGATAAAATTTTATTTGCAAAATATGGTGGTGAAGAAGTAAGTCTTAATGGTAAGGAACTTAAGATTATACAGCGTTCCGACATATTAGCAGTAATGGAAGATTAAAGTTAATTGGTGCCCCCTGTTAAAAGCGGTGTGAAATTTTATTTCATGCCGCTTTTTTTTAATAAAATAAAGTTAACCAAAAAGTTTTTTGTTTGGCATCAGTCTTTTCTACCCTATGTTTTATATGAGCAGGAATAATTATGTAATCTCCCTCTTGCATTTTAATTAATGTATTGTCTTCTAATAAAATTTCTGCGCTTCCTTTAAGTAATAAGACAAATTCATTTTCGGGTTGATCGTACCAGTACCCTTCAGGTGTGGAATGACATTCTGAAATAATCCTTTCAATACGAAAATTTTTAGTAATAAGAATGTTTTGAATGAACTCTTCTTTTAACTTTTCTTTTGAGTTATCTATGTCAGATAAATCGTATATATTTTTTACTTCAATTCTGTTCATTCCTTATAGTCTACAATTACAATTTTCAATTCTTTGGAGTTTAAGGCTTCAGTTAGAATAGCTTCAATTTCAAATAGATCAAAGGGATTAGTGATATTTGAAATATATTTTTCATATCCTGCAAGTAAATGTCTTAGAAGCTTTTTGTTAATTAATTGTCCTCCTGTAGCAACAGATTTTTTGTTATAAAATATTACAATTTTTAGTGGGATTTCTCTATTTATAGCCTCTAATAGACCCAGGTGTCCAGCTGCTATAAAACTAAAATCACCTGTTAAAGCCCAAACATTCTTTTTACCAGCAAGATAAGCACCAATTGCAAGAGGTATACTTCCACCCATGTAAGTTACAATATCAATACAGTTATAGGGAGGAAAAGCAAAAACGCTTGATGAGCCAGTATCACCTGTAGAAATATCTCTTTTGATACTTTTAAATATTTCGAAGAAAGGGATAAAACTCTCTGAAGCCTTTTTGACATCATTTGTCAAAGAATCTGGTATAATAGGTAAAGAAGGTCTTGTTACTGTTTCAAGATTTCCTTCTAATTTTTTTGCAACAAAAAGTTTGTATTGATAATCAGAAAGTAATGGACTAACAACATGAGTATAAACATTCCTTTCATAAAAAAAGTGTTTTTTTAAATTGGATATTGGATTAAACTCTGTTTCGTTGTAAATAATATCAGCATCAATAATAATTGCAGTAGGCATCTTTCTTTTTTCTGATTCTAAAAAAGTATTTATTACATCTTCGTAAACAGTTTCAGTTTGAGCTATTCTAAAAGGAATTCCCATTCCTTTAAGAACTGGAATTATTTCAAGAATATTATCTGAATGTTTTCCAGATTTGTCATCAAAAATAACTGTTACAAATCCTGCTATTGGTTCAGTATATAGAGAATCTAATATACTATTAGCAGCTTTTAAAAATCCATGAGCTTTAATAAGTGTTACTGCTCTTTTCCCTACTATGCTTGCTCCATGAGAAATAGTATAGGCAACTTCTTCATGAAATGAAATTTTATGGTTTTTAAATGTTAATTCGTTAAAAGATTGAAAAGCATCGCTTGCACCGTAACCAGGAACAAAAGTTACTATTTCTACACCAACATCATTAAGCGCATGTGCTATAGCTTGGTAAACTATAGTTTTCATATCGAGTAATATTTTTAATAAAGCAAGGTTTAATATATTAACAATATTTATCTTTTAAAAGAATGCAGAGATTTCTCATTTACTTTTATTTTTTAGGTGTATTAGATATAATTGTATAGTATAACTAATTTTTGTGTTTAATTAGTCTACTTAATGCTTCCTTTGGAAGAGAAAATGTTTTATCAACTTAAAATTATGTAAGTCTTAAAGGTTTGATACGTATAATGTAAATGTCAAAAGCTAGTGTAGTGTAACAAAAAATTAGTAATTGCTTTCATTTTTTATAGGAAAGAGAATTATTGACAACTAAAATAGTTTGTAATTATTAAAGATGGATATACTAAAACCTTATATGAGAACATTTTATTTTTCAATAACTGCAATAACTTTTTTAGTTCTTTCTGCCTTCATTTTTATGTATGTATTTGGCTCGCTTATAGAATATAAAACAAGTGAACCTAAAAAAATTTATTATGCAGATAATATTTCTGCTAGTCACAAATATGCTATAGAGAAATTCAATGAATTACATAAAGGAAAAATAGAAGTTGTACCAATAGATTTATCTTTCGAAAAATTTCAGACCAATGAAAGAAAAGAATTGTTAATGAGATATTTGAGAAGCAGAAGTGATAGACTTGACATATTTTCTATTGATCAAATTTGGGTACCTAGATTCGCAAAATTTGTAGAACCTTTGAATAATTATTTCACAATAACAGAAAGGGAAAATATAATTCCCAATGCACTCGAATCGTGTTATTATAAGGGACAGTTTGTTACTGTTCCACTTTATATAGATATAAGTGTGATGTATTACAGAGATGATTTGTTAAAGAAATTAAAAGATTATCAAGAGGTAAAGAGGCAACTTGATAGTTCAATCACTTGGGAGAATTTTATTAAGCTTGGCGAAAAAATGAAATCTTTTGGACTTCCCTTTTATCTTTTTCAAGCAGAAGCATTCGAAGGTTTAATGTGTAGTTTTATAGAATTGATGGAATCTCAAAATGCAAAAATTATTCAAGAAGATTCTATAAAATTATACACACCTGAGGCGCTAAAAGCTCTTCAACTTCTTGTAGATCTTGTTAATAAGTATCATCTCTCTCCTGCTTCAGTCACTAATTATAAAGAATACGATACATATTACTATTTTGTTGATAGTGGCGGTATTTTTCTGCGTGGATGGCCAGGATTTACTAAATGGTATGATTTGAAATACACAGATAAAAATCTTTCCAATAAGGTTGGCTGTGCTCCAACACCTCATTTTGGAGGATGTACTAAAAAAAGCGTGATTGGTGGATGGAATTTGATGATATCAAAATATTCTAACAAAAAAAGAGAAGCAGTTGAATTTATTAAATTCTTAATAAGAGAAGATATTCAAAAAAAGATTTATGAGTTGGATGGATACTTACCCATTAATAAAAAAATATATGAAGATGAAAAGTACATTGAGAAAAATCCAGAATTGAAATTTTATAAAAGAGTTTTTAAGTCTTCTGTAAGAAGACCTTTTCACGAAAAATATACACGTTACTCAGATATAATTTCACATTATATTAATCGTGCAATAAAAAATGAAATTTCAGCTCGTGATGCTTTAATATCAGCAGAAAGAATTATTAATTCAGAATTAAGTTATATAAGATAAGATTTTATGGGAAACTTTTTAGAAAACCTAAAAAAATATCATTTTGAATTTAAGCACCTTACAGTTTTGTTTGTAGGTTTGATTATTTTTCAATTGATTTTATCTTTTGTGCACAAAACTTCTTTAAGAAATTTTATTGATAATGCCCAAGAATGGTATCAAAAAAATTCTGCTGAGAGATTAGCCAATCTTGCCACAACCTCAATAGAGTTATTTTATGAAACTATTACTATGCGACAAAATATCGATCCAAACGAGAAAAGAAGAATAATACAATTTTTTGATATTATTCTTAATCAGCAGATACTTCAGCAAAATATAGAAGAAATATGTCTATTGGTAAGCAATGGAAATAAAATTACAGCCATAGATAATGGTTATGATTTGTATTCTGTAATGATAGAACATAAAAATATTAATGCTAATTCATCTAGGCACAAAAATGCAATAAAGCTTTATAATAGTGTTAAGGATGAACTAATTGGAAGTGAACAAATAGTAAATATTTTATTAAACAAAAATACCTATCATATTTTTGTACCTTTTGTTCCAAATGGTGAATATGCAGGAGCACTTTATATTAAAAATACACCAGACTTTTCCTTTATTCAGCGAGAAATGGTTTCAAGCTATGAAGAAACTTCGATTATTTACTCTGCACTTTTTTTACTTGGACTTTTAGCCATGTATTACATTTCTACTTACACAGTTAAAGAAAGAGACGAAGCACAAAAACTTCTTATGGAAGAACATGAAAGAAACATTAAACAACAAATTGAACACGAAAAAGAATCTATGTTTACAAAAAGAATTTATCATACTCACCATAAAGCTGAGAAAGTAATGGGATTTATTAAAGAGGACTTAAGAGCATTATCAACAGAAAATATTGACGAGATTAAATACAGGGCAATAAAATACTCTAACTTTATTTCCCGAGTTATATATGATATGAAATGGTATGACCCGCCAATACACACTATTCGTAATAATTCCTTTTCGACAGATTTGAATGAAGTAATAAAATTTATCGTCGAAAATATTTTTAATAGAACATCGAGAAAATCAAAATCCTTCGAAATTAGAATGAATCTTGATGAAAGGGTTCCTAAGGTTAATGTTAATGAATTTGTAGTTTGGGAAATAGTAGAACCATTAATACAAAATAGTATAGACCATGGGGGCAATTCCAGCTTAGAAATAGTAGTTACAACAAAATATGACCCGGCGACAAAAATATCACAGATAATTATTCAAGATAATGGAAATGGAATTAAAGAAGAGCTTTTAGAGAAAAACGAAAAGGGAATTAAAAAAATTTTTCTTGAAAATGTCTCGACAAAAAATATGACACATACTAATTCGGGTTATGGATGTTACATTGCATATGAAATTTCAAAGCAAAGGTGTGGTTGGGATATCGACGCAGAAAATTTACCAGAAAGAGGATGTAGATTTACTATTACTATTAAAAATTGAACGGAGAAAAGATGAAAGAAGCAATTAAAATATTGTTAATTGAAGATGAAGAATTTGATGTAAGAAGAGTTGAAAATACTATTAAACCTTTTGAAGATAGGATTAAAATTTGTGAAGTAGTTTCTGATGGGAAATCTGCTATAGAGATTTTAGAAAATAGTAAAAATAACTACGATATTGTAATTATGGATTATCAAATAGCGGGCGGATTACATGGTGAATATCTTATAAAAAAAATTAAAGACATTAATCCTACAATTCAAATAATTGTAATAACAAAAATGACTATTAATATTACTGATTATGAATTTGCTCACAATTTGATTGAAGCAGGAGCTTTTTGGTATTGCACTAAGTATCCTGGTGATATTGAAGAATATATATATCAACCTACTGATTTTATAATGGCAATTTTTAATGCTTATGAGAAGAAAAAACTAATAACCGAAAAACAAAGGTCAGCTCAAAAACTCAGAAAAAATATTGACGATATCTTAGCATCAAAAAAAATAATAGGAGTTTCGCAAGTAATAGATAATTTAAGAGAACAAATAAAAAAATATTCCAATAGCAGTGTGCCAATATTAATTACTGGATTATCTGGTACAGGAAAAGAACTTGTAGCTTATAATATTCATTATAATAGCCCAAGAAAATATGAAAATTTTGTACCTATAAATTGTGGTGGTATTCCAGAGCAATTAATTGAGAGTGAACTTTTTGGTTATGAAAAAGGTGCATTTACTGGTGCAGATAAAAGCAAGCCAGGCTTGTTTGAAATTGCTAACAATGGAACTATTTTTCTAGATGAAATTTCTGAATTACCTTTTCCATCACAAGTGAAATTATTACGCGTGCTTCAAGACGGTGAGGTTGAAAAACTTGGAAGAACTGAAAAAGTAAAAGTTGATGTAAGAATTATTTCAGCTACAAATAAAAATCTAGAAGAAGAAGTAAAACAAAAAAGATTTAGAGAAGATTTGTATTATCGACTTAATGTGATTAACATTTTTATTCCCCCGCTAAGAGAGCGAAGAGAAGATATTATTTATCTTGTTGATTATTACATGAATCAATTTGCTTTGGAAATGGGAAGAGAAGTTCCTATAATTTCCCAAGATGCTATGAAATTGTTAGTAGACTATGATTGGCCAGGAAATGTAAGAGAGCTTAAGAATCTAGTCCAAAGATTATTATTTTTTGATAATAAAATAATTACTCCTAAGCTGATTGAAACTGCACTAGGTAAAAAGATTTATGAACTTGAAGACTATTTTGGCAACGAAGGCGTAAGTTTCAAAACTCCCAATGGACCTTTACCATTAAAACAAATGGAAAAAATTTTTCGCGAAAAATACTTTAAATATGTCAGAAGTAAGGTGAATTCTGATCAAGAAGCAGCAACAATTTTAGGCTTAGCACCGCCAAACTACCATAGAATGTGTAAAGAACTTGGCTTAAAGTAATTTAACGATTCTTATTTTTTTGAGAAAGATTAAGATTTTTTTGTTTATATACAAAGACAAGAATCTACCAGAAATAATTTTACTTATTTATTACACCAATCCTAAATGAAGACTCTATTTCTTCTAAAGCCTTTTTTTATTTTTAGCTCTCGTATAGTTAACAATTTCATCGTTTGCTTCGAATTATTTCAAAAAAGTTTTAGTAATTTATTGGTTATTATTTTTTGATTTATATTAAAATGAAAATAGACAAAGAAAAACAAGAACAAAAAATTGTTATAAAAGGAGCTCGCCAGAATAACCTAAAAAATATTTCTCTTGAAATTCCACGAAACAAATTGGTTGTTTTTACTGGAGTTAGTGGAAGTGGAAAATCTTCGCTTGTATTTGATACAATTTATGCAGAGGGACAGCGAAGATATGTTGAAAGCTTGTCTGCTTATGCTAGGCAATTTTTAGAAAGAATGAGTAAACCAGATGTTGATTTTATATATGGAATTTCACCTGCTGTAGCAATAGAACAAAAAACAGGTGCAAGAAATCCTCGTTCAACTGTAGGAACAAGCACAGAAATTTATGATTATCTTAGATTATTATTTTCAAGAATAGGAAAAACAATATGTTTTAATTGTGGTAACGAGGTAAAAAAGGATAGCGTAGCAACAGTTACACAGTGGTTAGAAAATCAAAATGAAGAAGATAAATTTTACATTGGTTTCCCAATCCATTATCACGAAGGAAGAACGTTAGAAGAGGAAATTGAGTTATTAAAGAGAAAAGGTTTTTTTAGAATTTTTTATAAAAATGAATTAATTGATATAAACTCTCATCCTATCGAAGAAATGTTATCAAAGATTAATAATCACACAAAGAAAGAAATTATTATTGTACTTGATCGCTTTAAAATTAAAAAAGGAAAAGTAAGAGAAACACTTGCAGAATCAATAGAGATTAGCTTCAAAGAAGGTGAAGGTAGAATTACAATTATTAATTCAGATAAAAATGAATTGAAACATTTTACAAAATTTTATGAATGTTGTGGAATAAAATATGAAGAACCAGAGCCACGATTCTTTTCTTTTAATAATCCGTATGGTGCATGTCCAGTGTGTCAAGGTTTTGGAAAATCTATGGATTATGATATGAACTTGATAGTCCCTGATCCAAATTTAAGCATTAGTGAAGGAGCAATTGCACCCTGGAGAACTGTTAAATATAGTTCTTATCTTAGAGATTTGGTAAGAAATAATAATGGAAGAATTCCTCTCAATGTTCCATTCAAAAATTTAACTCAAGAACAAGTCAATCTTCTAAAAGAAGGATTTGGAAGTTTTGTTGGTATAAATGGCTTCTTTAAACACCTTGAAGAAAAAACTTATAAAATGCACATAAGAGTTTTATTAAGTAAATATAGAGCATATACCACATGTTCTGCTTGTAAAGGTTCAAGACTAAGAAGAGAAGCCCTTCAAGTAAAAATTGGTGGTAAATCAATTCATGATATAGTACAAATGTCTATTGAACAAGCTTACGAGTTTTTTGAGACTCTTGAATTAACAGATTATGAAAAAACTATTGCAAAAAGAATACATGACGAAATACTCAAAAGGCTATCTTTTTTAAATGACGTCGGCTTAGGTTATTTAACTCTTGACCGATTAAGTAGTACACTATCTGGAGGCGAAACACAAAGAATAAACTTGGCAACTTCTCTTGGTTCTGCGTTAATGGGAACACTTTATGTGCTTGATGAACCATCGATAGGACTTCATCCAAGAGATAATGCAAGATTAATAAAAATATTAAAGTCGCTTAGAGATTTAGGAAATACTGTTCTTGTTGTTGAACATGATCCGGAAATGATGCGTGCAGCAGATTTAATTTTTGATATGGGACCAAGAGCAGGAATTCATGGAGGAGAAATTATTGCGTCGGGAACTTACGAAGAAATAATAAATAATGAAAAATCTCTTACGGGAAAATATCTTTCGGGCAAATTAAAAATTCCTATTCCTACTGAAAGAAATACAAGAAAAACTGAAACAATAAAAATTATAGGAGCTAAAGAGAATAATCTTAAAAATATTAATGTTGAAATTCCTTTAAGAAAACTTGTAGTTGTTACGGGAGTTAGTGGTTCTGGAAAAAGCACTTTAATACACGATGTTCTTTACGGAGGATTAGTTAAGTATCTAGGAGGAAATCCTCCAAAACTTGGCAAATTTGATTCAATTGAAGGAGCAAAATATATTAATGATGTAATTATAGTTGATCAATCTCCAATCGGAAAATCTCCTCGCTCAAATCCTATTAGTTATGTTAAAGGTTATGAATTAATAAGAGAATTATTTGCATCAACACCGCAAGCAAGAGCAAGAGGATATAAACCAGGATTTTTCTCTTTTAATGTGCCAGGTGGGAGATGCGAAACTTGTGAAGGTGAAGGTTTTGTAAAAATTGAAATGCAATTCTTAGCAGATTTATATCTTGAATGTGATGATTGTAAAGGAACTCGATTTAAAAAGGAAGTTCTTGATGTAACTTATAAAGGAAAAAATATCGTAGATGTTTTGAATATGACAGTAGATGAAGCTTTAGAATTTTTTGTTAATCAAGATAAAATTGTTTCTATATTAAAAGTTCTTTCAGATGTTGGTTTAGGATATATCAAACTTGGGCAACCATCAAATACGCTTTCGGGTGGCGAAGCCCAAAGGGTAAAATTGGCTTATTATTTATCTCAACAAAAGAAAAATCAACATATACTTTTCATATTTGATGAGCCTACTACAGGGTTGCATTTTGATGATATAAATAAGCTATTAAAATGTTTTAATATATTAATTGCAAATAAAAATTCTGTAGTTATAATTGAACACAATCTAGATGTTATTAAATGTGCTGATTATATAATTGATTTGGGTCCAGAAGCAGGAGATAAAGGCGGCGAAATAGTTGCTACAGGAACTCCCGAAGAAATTGTTAAAAATCCCAAATCTTATACAGGGCAATATTTAAAAAAATATCTTAATTTGTAAAAAAAATTTTAAGAGCAAAATATGAAAAATGGATTAGCCTTAAAGCTAACTATCTATTTTTTATTGTTGTTCTCTTTTTTTAATTCAAAAGCTGATGATGGATACAGATTGTGGTTAAAATATGATAGAATTTCAAATCAAAAGGTATTGAAATTATATTTATCACAAATTAACTATTGGTTAGCTGAAGGTGATTCACCAACAATTAATGCGGCTAAAGAAGAAATTCAAAAAGGGTTGAATGGTTTGCTTGGAAGAAAAATTCCTCAAACATTTACTATAAAGGAAGGAGTTATTTTGTTAGTAAGATCAAATTCAGATTTTCTTAAAAACATAGATTTGTCTAAATATTTATCAAATATTAACAATGAAGGTTACATTATTCTTTCAACAAAATTATATGGGAAAAGAACTATTATTATTACTGCTAAAACTGATATTGGAATTTTATATGGAACTTTTCATTTTTTAAGATTAATTCAAACCAATAAACAAATAGATAATTTAGAAGTAGTTTCTTCTCCAAAAATAAAATTAAGAATACTTAATCATTGGGATAATCTAAATAGAACAGTTGAAAGAGGTTATGCAGGATTTTCGATTTGGGATTGGCATAGATTGCCTGATTATATTGATACGCGGTATAAAGACTATGCAAGAGCAAATGCATCCATTGGAATTAATGGAACAGTACTAACAAATGTTAATGCTAATGCATGGGTATTAACTTACGACTATTTGCTAAAGGTTGCCGCTCTTGCAAATGTATTTCGCCCATACGGTATTAAAGTTTATTTAACTGCAAGATTTAGTGCACCAATAGAGATAGGTGGATTAAAAACAGCTGATCCATTGAATGAAGAGGTAAGATTATGGTGGAAAAATAAAGCCAAGGAAATTTATCATCTTATTCCGGATTTTGGAGGCTTTCTGGTCAAAGCAAATTCAGAGGGGCAACCTGGCCCACAAAATTATGGTAGAACTCATGCTGATGGTGCAAATATGCTTGCAGAGGCGTTAAAGCCTTTTGGTGGTGTTGTAATGTGGCGTGCTTTTGTGTATGATAATAACATTAAAGAAGATAGAGCAAAACAGGCATATAATGAATTTAAACCTCTTGATGGTAAATTTCTTGACAATGTTTTAATTCAAGTGAAAAATGGCCCTATCGATTTTCAACCACGAGAACCATTTCATCCTCTTTTTGGTGCTATGCCTAAAACTCCTTTGATGATGGAATTCCAAATAACTCAGGAATATCTTGGACAAGGAACTCATCTTGTTTACTTAGCACCTCTCTTTAAAGAAACGCTTGATTCAGATACTTACTCGAAAGGTGAGGGCTCGACCGTTGCAAAAGTAATTGATGGAAGCCTATTTAATTATAAAATATCTGGAATGGCTGGAGTTTCTAATATTGGAACAGATAGAAATTGGACAGGACATTTATTCGGGCAAGCAAACTGGTATGCTTTTGGTAGATTAGCCTGGGATTATAATCTATCCTCAGAAGAAATTGCAGATGAGTGGATAAGGATGACTTTTTCTTGTGACAAAATGGTTATTGATAAAATTAAAGCAATAATGTTAAAATCGAGGGAAGATTGTGTTAATTATATGACTCCACTCGGTCTTCATCATATTATGGGATGGAATCACCATTATGGCCCTGCTCCATGGATTAAAGATAAACATAGAGAGGATTGGACTTCTGTTTATTATCACCGAGCTGATTCAAATGGAATTGGGTTTGACAGAACAAAAACTGGTAGTGATGCTGTATCGCAGTATTTTCCAAAAGTTGCTGAGGTGTTCTCTTCATTAGAAAAATGTCCAGATAAGTATTTATTATGGTTCCATCATCTTCCATGGGACTACAAAATGAAGTCTGGAAAAACTTTGTGGGAAGAAATTTGCTATCATTATTACAAAGGAGTTGATGGTGTTAGAGAAACTATCAAAATATGGGATTCCCTTAAAAATAAAATAGATAGTGAACAATTTGAACATGTTAAAATGTTGCTAAATATTCAGTTGAAGGAAGCAATATGGTGGCGTAATGCATGTGTTTTGTACTTTCAAACTTTTTCTAAAAGACCTATTCCAAATGAACTTGAAAAACCAGATAAAAGTTTAGATTATTATATGAACTTAAGTTTTCCATATGCGCCTGGTATTTGAAAGGAGGAAAAATATGAAATATTGGTTAATGAAATCAGAACCATCGGTCTTCTCAATAGATGATTTAGCAAAATCAAAAAATCAAACTACATATTGGGATGGGGTTAGAAATTATCAAGCAAGAAATTATATGAGAGATGAAATGAAAGTAGGTGATAAAGTTATTTTTTATCACAGCAATGCTGAACCTCCGGCTGCAGTTGGAATTTGTGAGGTGGTTAAAGAAGCATATCCAGACTTTACTGCCTTTGACCCAAAAAGTAAATATTATGATCCAAAAAGCAAAAAAGAAAATCCTACTTGGTATATGGTAGATATTAAATTAGTTGAAAAATTCAATAGACCTGTTTCCTTAGAAGAAATTAAAAAGAATCCAAAGTTAAAAAATATGAAACTTGTTCAAAGAGGGAATCGACTATCTGTTATGCCATTGACTAAGAATGAATTTGAAGAGATAGTAAAAATGGGAAAGTGAAAAATGAGTGCCTCGGCTATCCAAAGCACTCATTATATTCCAAATCCTAGATTTATATAGAATGTTCTTGGCAAAGAAGGGCCATAAACATATCCAGGGTCTCTTTTAATACCCCAATCTAAATCTTTTTGATAAGTATCAGTAATGTTTTTTATACCCAATGAAATATTTAAATCGGTTTGTTCAAGGATTTTTAGTTTATATAATAACGCAATATCAAGTTCAACAAATTGATTGCTTTTTTTAACAGTAATGATTGGCTCGTTTTTATGTTCCGATGATATTTCATGAGGAATATACATGCTGCCAGTATATTTTGTAGTTATAAATAAATTAAGATTTTCTGAGTAATCATATAGAATTCTAACATAGCCAAATGAATTTGGAGTTCTAAGAAATTGGCGGATTTGATAGTCTTCTAAGTAATCGTCATACAGATTGCTTTTAATTGTAAAGCCACTTCTTATCTCGAGCTTTTTTACTGGTTTTATACCAAAATCTATTTCAATCCCTTTAACGTTAGCTCCTTTACTGTTAATTCTTTCCCAGTGTTCAATGTTACCTTCAGACGATATAAATTTTTCACCGTAAGCTCCTTTTAATCTTGAATAGAAAAAATTTAGTCCCAAAAGAAAAGGAGTGTTAAATAAAAAGTCCTGAAATTCAAAGCCCAAGTAATATGTAAAACTTTTTTCCTCTTTTAGTCCTTGTGAGTTTCTAATTACTCTTTGTGTTCCTTCGAGACCACATATGTGTAAATCTTCATCAAAAATTTGAGGTGCTTTAAATCCTGTAGTAAATCCTGAACGAATTTTCAGTGACTCAAATAACTCTGTTTTAAAATTAATGCGTGGACTAAATATCCAGTTGTTAATTGATGAGTGTTTGTCAAATCTTAACCCCGCAACTAATTGGGAGTGATTTTTTTCATCTAATGAAATTTCATCTTGAATAAAGAAACCAATGTTTTTGTAGATGTCATTAATATAGAACGAATTATTAGAAACACTTTTATCAGTTAATTCATCTTGTTCAAGTTGTATTCCTAAAGTGATTGTTTGATTTGATAAAATAGTATTTGCTTGAAGTCCAAATATATGTATTGGATTATTTGAATTACCATAATAATTCAATGCTTTTAATCTTGCTTCTGGTGAGTTTTCTGAAAGACCTCCATAATATGAATCGCGATTTAGTAGGCTAAAGGCATAATTGATTTTATATTCGAAATGAGAACTTACTTTATGAGTCCACTTAAATTTACCTCCCCATTTTAAATGTCTAGTCCATTCTGCAATAGAAGCCTCATGTACAGGTTTGTCAAAGTCGCTGCCACCTCTTCTTTCTTCTAATATTCTATGAAATGATAATGTAAGTTCAGTATTTTCAAATGGTTTTAAATAACCATTAAAACCAATTGTTAAGTTATTTAATTTACCTAATTCTGACAATCCATCTTTATTCCTATCATAGCTATTTCTATTTCTAGTAGAACCATAAATGTAAAACCCTGTTTTATTGTTCTCGCTAATTATTTCTGCTATTGCTCCTATGTATTGATCTAAAGTTCTATTTATGTTGTTCAGTGTATATTGAATTTTAGTTCGATTAAATGCTGGACGACGAGTTATCATATTTATAGTTCCAGCAATTGCACCACCTCCGTAAAGAGCAGAACCCCCACCTTTTACAATTTCAATTTGTTCTATCATTTCTTGTGGATAGTGCTCTAGCCCATAAACACTGCCAAGAGAACCTATCACAGGGTCACCATCAATTAGTATTTGTGAATACTTTCCATCAAACCCCAAAATTCTAACTTGTGTAAAATTACAATTGTTGCAATCATTTTCTACCATTACTCCTGTTTGTAGATTAAGCGCTTGAGCTAAATTACAAGCATTTTGCAGTTGCATTAATTTTTTAGGGACAATTTCGGTTTTTACAGGCGACTCTTCGTATAAATGTAAAGTATTAGTTCCGGTTACAACAACTGCTCCCATTTCAATCAATGTTTCAGTTAATTCTATAATCAGATTTTCTTGATTATTTGTCTCTAAGGGGTATACGACTGTCTGGTAACCTATCATTGATATAATTAATTCGGGATTTGGTATACTGACTTTTTTTATCTCAAAATAACCTTTATTGTCTGTAGCAGTTCCTATATTTGTTTTTTTAATTATTACATTCGCGCCTACTAATGGTTCTTTAGTTTTAGCATCAATAACTCTTCCACAAATTTTATCATCGTTATTAAAATTAGATAATATTGACTGATTTAAGAGCATAAAAAATATTATTACAAAGTAAATCGCAGATTTTAATTTACATACCATAGTTGAACCTCCCACTATTAAATTCTTGTGGGCTCTGTTTACGAGCCCACGGATTTACTTAATAAATCTTAATAAGTGAGAATTGATAAAGTCAGCCAATGAAACTTCACTATAGGGCCATGCATAAATAATTTTTACATTAGGATGTTCTTCTTTAAACATTTCTATAGCAGCTGGAATATCTTGCTCTGAGTGACCACCACCTGGTGTAAACATTATGCTTGTTACTAAAATTACATCGGGATTGGTTGCTAAAGCACTTTTCAGTGCTTCCTCAATAGTTGGAGCACACATTTCATTGAATGCGTAATGGACAGAATGAAAATTCTTAAATTTCTCCTTAAATACTTTTATTATCTTTGTAAAACCCGCCCAGTAAGGGTCATTTTGTTCATTCCTAGGCCAATTACGAAGTTCATTTTCTAATTCTTCTGCCTCTGGTGAATGAGTGTCATGCAATTTGAAATACTCTGATAGTTTAGGATAATCTTTAGCAGGAGCACCATGGCCAACTATAACTACAGATATTTTTTGCTTATTTCCTGGTAAACCAAGTAGATATGTAGTTAAAATTAGATTAATAATTACAAAAAATATTATTCTCTGTGTTTTCATAATTACACCTCGTGATTAGTTGAATCTTCTTGAACCATTTTTCTGATAGACATATTTAAATGTGTAGTACCCAGAAATATTTGTGGCAGAGGGATTTTCTGGTGCACCCTTGTAATAACTGATGATTTGCATTTTTGCATATTTACCTTCAGCAGTTCTTATTACCAACACAACTCCAGGTATTGGTGTTATAATGTGTGTTTGCGAATTATAATTATACCACCCTTTGCCAGACCCAGTAGGTATAGCAGGTGTATTATTTTCTTCTATTTTGTAACCTTCTGCAGGAGCTTCGGAAAGTTCATAAAAGTCAGTGTTTGTTAATACAATTGCACCTCCTTTGCCAGGACCCTTAACGCCGCTATTAGTATATATTGTAGTCTTTCTAAAAGCTATATCCCACTTATTAGTTAATGTATCTTCTCCTGTTACTATAGTACTATCTGAGAATCTGAAATATGTAAGCCCAGGTCCATTAGCTGGCAAATCTTTTACTAGTGTTACTTTTGTTTGAGATGGGGTATCTTCAGGTTCTGTTGTATTTGATTCTTTACAACTAATTACAAAGACAATTAGCATAATGTAGAATAAAATATGTTTATTCATATTGTTTCTCCTTTATTGATAATTAAAAGAAATTCCTACATAAATAATTCTTCCTGGCATTGTTATTATTCCGCCGGAAAGTTTTTTATTAAATAAATTTTCTATTCTTACTTGCAATTGAAGATACTTTTGAAATGTTTTATTTAATGTGAAATACCATATGCTATATCCTGGAGCATATTCCTGGTTATCATCAAGTACACCGTTGCCGTTTTTGTCATAAAATCCATATTTACTTCTTACAATTCCTCTAAGAGATGCAATTATTCCAAGTGAGTTATTTTCATAAGTAAAATTGATATTGGCTGTATGCTTTGAACGATTGAATAGTCCACCATAATCTTTTTCTGTGACTTTAACTAATCTTCCACTTTTTGTGACTTTTGAAATTTCCCCGTTTTTAATTTTAGTTAATTTGTCAATATCTATAGCTATTAAATATTGGTAACCTAATTTTATTTTTAAGTTTTCGATTGGTTTAAGACTAACTTCAGTTTCTACTCCTTGGGTATAAATTTTATTTAGATTGAAATATGTATAAACTGATTGACCATTTTTTTTGATGGCAATTGGTTGTGCTTCTATTAAATCAGAAATATTGTTCCTAAAGAGGTTAAGAGTTAACAAGTAATTTTTGATAGGTTCATACTCGCATGTAATGTTAAGTGACCAAGAATTTTCCGCTTTTAATTTTTTTATGCTCTCAGGATTGATTAGTAGTTTATCTATTTGATTTTCATTTATTAATTTCTGTAGATTGTAGATAAAATTAGTAGAACCAAATACTGAATAGCCGACTGTTGGATTTGTAAAATTAAGATATAACTGTTGCAAAGTTGGGGCTTTAAAACCATTTCCTATCGAGATGTTAATTTTCCCTGAGTTAAAAGGTTTCCAAGCAAATGATATTTTTGGACTAATTCTAGATGAGTAATTTTCGTGATAATCGTATCTGCCACCCCAGACTAAATCGAAAAATTTTGAGGCAATCCACTCATGTTGAAAGTAAATGAAATGTGAATTAGATTTTTCAATATTTCCTTCTATTCTATCAGCTTTAACATTTTCACGTACATAGCCTGAGCCAAAAGAAAAAATGTTATTTTTTCCCCAAGGTAATAATCCAAAGTACTCTCCTTTATAATAATATTGATTAAAAATTGATTCTTCGTAAATACTATTGTTTGAAGTATAATTAAGAGTACTTTTTAGAAAGTAATTGGTAGCGTAGAGTTTAAATTGATTTTTTAACTTATTTAACTTGATGTTATATATTAGGGAAAGGTTTAAGTCATTAAGTATATCTATATCATTTAGCAAACTTGTTTGATTATTTTCTAATATTTCGACATCATTTTTTTGATTTTCTGTAAACCATCTGAAATTTAGCTTTACTGATTGTTTTTCATTAATCATGAATTCTAGCGAGGGATTTATAGTAGTTGCAATATATTGTGGTGCAGTTTTGGAAACAGATTCAGGTGTTAAATCATAACCGCTTGAACCTCTTCTGCTGATAAAGATTGATGCTTTGAGATTTTTGAGGTTAGTATTAACATTCCCACTTATAAAATAAGAATTATATGTGCCAATGTGTGTGCTAACAGACAAGTTAAATGGATTTTCAGGAAATTCAGTAATTAAGTTTATTACTCCAGCTAATGCTTCGCTTCCATATAAAGAAGAAGAGGGACCTTTAACAATTTCAATTTGTTTTAAATTAGTTACATCGAATCTGGATAATTCAAGAGTTCCTGCAGTTCTGCCAATTAAAGGTTCACCATCTATCATTATTAAAGTGTAAGCTGGATCGAGGCCTTGTAATTGAATTCCTGTACCATGATTCTCAACTACAATTAGACCTAATTGTTCCATTAATACATCTTTTAAAGTTTTATATCCACAGTTTTTTATTTCATTTCCTGTTATTACTTCTGTGTATACTGGAGATTCCTTAATTTTTTTGTAAGATTTTGTACCAGTAACTACAATTTCATCTATAAGATAGATTTTTTTAGAAAGGTTGATAATTAGAAAACCATTATAATCTTTGAGTAAAACAGTTTTTGTCTCGTAACCAATGCAAGAGATGATAATTTTATCCTCGGCTTTATAAGGGTAATTAATTTCGAATAAGCCATTGATATCTGATGTTGTGCCAATAGAAGTTCCGGCAATATATATGTTTGCAGAAGGTATTGGGCTGCCTTCAGTGTCCAATACTTTACCAGTTATTATATTATTTTGTGAAAAATATGTTATTGGATAAAAAGCAAATAAAAAAATTATTTTTTTCATATTATTTTTATTAAGACTAAATCTTAATAAGAAAATTACCAATAATGTTTCTTTTTTATCAATAACAATATTGTAGTAATTTGGAATACTAAAAATTTAGTATGTTAATCAATATTAATATAGCCGTGCTTAATGCTTTTTATGATAAGTTGGGGTGTACTATTTACTTTTAGCTTTTTCATAATATTTCTTCGGTGTGTTAAAACTGTATATTCACTTAGGAAAAGCTTTTCGCCTATTTCTTTATTACTAAGACCTTGGGCTATGTAATTAAGTATTTCTAATTCTCTCTTACTAAGAATTGGAGCTTCATTCTGTGTGTTGAGCATTTCTTTTAGAATTTCACTTACCTTTTGGCAATAAAACTTTTCCCCTTTATATACTTTTATTGCAGCAGTTCTTAATTCATCTTTAGTGACTGATTTATCTAAGTATCCATCTAAATCAGCAGATAGAAGCTTTCTTGCTTTATTGATATCAGATAAATCTGATAATACTATTATTTTTAATTGCGGATATTTCTGCTTTATTAATTTAAGCAGAAAGAAAATATCAACTTTTACTTTTTCTAATTCTAATAAAACAATATTTGGCTTTCGAATCTCTATTTCATCGAAAAGTTTATCTATATGTACTCCAGTGATTTTAATTCCCTTTATTTTGCTCAATATACAGCTTATTGCATAATTTGTTAGGAAGTATTTATTAGCAATTAAAATAGAAATATTGGGCATATTGTTATTTTTATTTAGACTGAGTATAATTTAAATAATTTCATTAATTAATACAACTTGGTATTATTTATTACTATAGTAGACCAACTTATCAAAAAATTTAGTGTATGGTAGGTCGAGCTTAATTTACTAATAACAAAATCTTTTCCTCTTAAACATTTTCGTTATTTCTTACTTAATTATTAATGTAGCTTTAAATGGAGATAATTCTTTATTTCGATTTAGACGCTGCTTGCGTAAATTTTTGTTATTTTGTTAATAAGTTTTTTCTATTTAGTTTTACGTATTTTGAACGGCAGCTGATTTTACCCGTTTATATTTTTGAAGAATCTTGTAATTTTGAGCTAGTAATTTTAGTTTTGCTTTAATTATTTAAAGTGAAGAAGAATTGAGCAGATTTAAGGAGTTAACAGATTTTGAACTAATGCGAGAGATAGCGAACTTTGAATCTCGTGCTCTCGAAGAGTTGTATGATAGATATTCCCCTCTTTTGTATACATTGATAAAAAAAATTGTACCAGATGAAGTAACAGCCGAGAAAGTTTTGGTTGATGTTTTTGTAATAGTATGGCGAAAAACTTATAAGTTTAATTTTAGTCATGGTAATGTTTATAGCTGGCTAGTTACTTTAGCAAGGAATAAAGCAGTAGATGTTGTTAGAAGAAATCGACATTCTCTTTCTGCATCTCAAATATATGACGAGGATTATGAAGACTATTTTATAATTCCAACTTTTCCACCAGATATGGATAGTCTTGATTTAAACACAGCCATTAGTTTAAAACCTAAAATAGAGCGTGCTTTAACTAAACTTACAGATACTCAAAAATATGTATTGCATTTAGCTTATTATGAAGGTTATACAATTGATGAAATAGCTGAAAAGCTGAATATTCCTATTGAAACAGTTAGGAATAAAGTAATGAATGCATTACATAATTTTAGAGATAATTTAACAAGGGAGTAAATTGATGGCAGATCCTATACACGAGATGATGGCTGCATTTGCTATTGGTTGCATGGATAGAAAAAATTTTATTCAATTTAAGGATTATCTTGATGCAGGAGGAGAATTACCTGAAGGTGCACTTGGAGAGCTTCAGAATATAGTGTCTTTAATACCAATTATATTGGAAATAGAAGAACCTAAGCCTTCTTTGAAGGATGAAGTTGCAAAAAAATTAATGAGTCTTCAAGATGAACTTAAGGAAAGAATAAGAGAAGAAAAAAAGAAGACATTATTTAGCAAGACTTTTAATACAGCCTCTAAAGAATCTACAAAACCTACTTTTCAGATTTCTAATCTTACTAAATCAACTATTGTTGAAGAAAAAGAAGATAAACCAAAATCAAAGTACGAAGGTTCTGTAATACCTGAAAATCCTCCTCAATATGTTTCGCCGCAGCCTCTGCAAACTTTTCAATCTAAAGATAAAGCAGGAGGGACTTTAATTGGCTGGATTGCATTATTAGTTTCTCTAATTCTTTTTTCTGTAATTGGCTATTATTCTTTTACATCAATAGAATCTCTAAATAAGCAATTAGAAGAAGTTAATCACGATTTAACTTTATTCAGAGGCGAACTAAGTAGAACAAATAATTTTGTAAATAATTATCTCTCTTTTATAGAATTCTTTAATAACAAAGATGTTATTGTAATTAATTTAACAAGTGCAGACCCTAATGATAAATCTATAGCAAGAGTTTTTCTTTCTTTTGATGTTAAAGAAGGATTAATTCAGTTTAAAAATGTAAAACCATTACCACCTAATCAAGCATATCAACTTTGGGCTGTAAGTAAAGGTGTTTCATATTCAATGGGAGTTTATAATCCTAGTAACAATGAGTATATTCACATAAGCTCATTCCCCTTTATACCAAAAGAAAATATAGAGATGCTTAAAATTACAATTGAATCCAGTGAAGGCTCTACTACTCCATCGGCTCAAAATTATCTTGTAGGAGTTTTTCCGCAGGTAAAATCAAGGTAAAATAACTAGTTCTCTCTTTTTATAAACAAAATAATTCCAACCAAAATTAAAATCAAAGGTAATATTATGTTTTCAATTTTTATGTATCTATAAAAAAAGTAGGTGCTTTCAAGATACTCAATAATTTTGATTGTGGGATATGAAATAATAAACAACAATAAACTCGAATAAAGGAATGATTTATTGTTTGTATTTTCTATGAATAGTAAAAGAAATATTGATGCACTTAAAAAAAATACAAATAAAATCAATGACAAATAAGAATAAACCTTATAAAAACCATCGAGTGTTAAAAATAGTCCAGTATAGAAAATAACAGTTGATAAAACAATCATATTTCTTTTTTTGTAACTGAATGAAACAAACACTGAGGGTATTCCGAAAATAATAAGAGGAATTCCAAGAATAGATTCAGCACTAAGTCGAAGTAATTTATAATTTAAGATATTTAATATTCCATATGCTATTAAAGATATGCCCGCTAATGTTTTATAGTTAATTTTCATCGTCAAATGATTTTTTCTCTTTTTAGATTTATAAATAAAAAAAGATATAATAAAACAATAATACCAGCTGTTAATATTGTGCAGACTACAAATGCTAATCTTATTAATATAACGTTAATTTTAGTATTATAACTTAATTCTTTGCAAACGCCTAAGATTAACTTGTTTTTATTATTGTTATAAATAGTTGATATTATTTCATTATCAAAATTTTTAAAGACTAAGTATACTCCAAGTAAAACAACAATTAAATTCATCAAAATAGAATTAGAATAAAATATGTCTGCTTTTTGCATTATTCCTAAACTCTTCAAAAGCCAAAAAATACCAATAAATATCAAAAAGCTGCTTAAGAGAACTTGAGAATTTTTTTTGATAATTTTTATTTTTTCTTTCTCATCAACTGTAGTGGAGTTGATTTCTGCATTAAAGATAAGAGATGCTATTAAGTATAGGTATATTGGTAAAGTGTTTATTAGTAAAGAAAGTATTCCAATTAATCTAAATATCGAAGGGTCTACATTATAATATTTACCTAATCCACCTAATAATCCAGTTATGACATAATCTATTCTAGACCTTTCAAATCTTCTAATCGGGTAAGGAAATTCTTCTTTGTCTTCGAATATATTTGGAAATTTATTTTCTTCCATTTCTATTATTAATTAATTTTGATAATAAATTTAATAAAATTTTTGTCAATGAATGTTTTTTATCTTCAAAATCTATCTTGTTAAAAATTAAAAGACTATTACGTAGTTACCCTTCAAGAATGATTGAAAAATAGAAAAAAATAGTTTTATATTTTAGTAATATAACGAATTGCAATTTTTATAGAATGACTTTTATACCATCGTACATAAAATTATATGAAAGTGGTGAACTTAAAGAAAGAGCAGAAAAAGCACTTGAGATACTGAAAGCATGTACGAGTTGTCCTCGTGATTGCAAAGTAGATAGATTTAATAATGAATATGGCTTTTGCCTGAGTGGATATTTGCCGATTGTTTCTTCATATACACCCCACTTTGGTGAAGAACCTGTTTTATCTGGAACAAGAGGTGCTGGTAATATATTTTTTGGAAATTGTAATTTAAGATGTATATACTGCCAGAATTATGAGATTAGTCAGAATTGGAAAGTTGAAAGAAAACATGAAGTTACTCATGAAAGATTAGCTGAAATAATGCTTAGACTACAAGAAATTGGCTGTCATAATATAGGACTTGTATCACCCACTCATTTTTCGGCTACAATATTGAAGTCAATCTACATAGCAGCTTCAAAAGGACTTCGTCTCCCAATTATTTATAACACTAATGGTTACGATTCAGTAGAAGTGCTCAAACTTTATGAAGGTATTGTTGATATATATTTGCCTGATTTTAAATATGGAAACGATGAATATGCAAAAAAATATTCTTGTGTGGATAATTACTTCGAGAAAACAAAAGCAGCTATAAAGGAAATGTTTAGGCAAGTAGGAGATGAACTAAAGTATAATGGTGATGTTGTAGTAAGAGGTTTGATAATTCGCCATTTAGTATTACCAAATTATTTAGCAGAAACAGAAAAAGTATTTAAGTTTATAGCTGAAGAATTAAGTCCAAATGTTCATATATCCTTAATGTCACAATATTATCCTACAAATAAGGCGCATAAAGAAATTTTATTGAACAGGACTTTGCGTCAGTCGGAGTATGAAAAAGCTCTTGAATTACTTGATAAATATGGATTACATAATGGTTGGATTCAAGAAATGGAAAGTTATAATAACTATAGGCCACATTTCTCTTACGATAGAGAAAATCCTTTCCTTAACTAATTAGGGCAAAATTTATTAATTTAATTTCTTACATAATTAGAAGTTTTAATTAATATAACAATGAAGAAATTTGAGTTAGTATCGAACTATCAGCCTGCGGGGGACCAGCCAAAAGCAATTAAGGAACTAGTTGAAGGAATACGCAAGGGTAAAAAACATCAAGTTTTACTTGGCGTTACAGGAAGTGGTAAAACTTTTACAATGTCTCATGTTATTAAAGAAGTAAATAAACCAACCCTTGTAATTTCACATAATAAAACTTTAGCAGCCCAGCTTTATTCAGAATTCAAATCTTTTTTCCCAAATAATGCAGTAGAGTTTTTTATAAGTTATTACGATTATTATCAACCAGAAGCTTATGTTGTGAAACGAGATTTATACATTGAAAAAGATTTTTCAATAAATGAAGAAATTGATAGACTTAGATTAAAAGCTACTACAGCTCTAATAGAAGGACGAAGAGATGTAATAATTGTTGCTAGTGTATCGTGTATTTATGGAATTGGAGCACCCGATGAATATGCACGTCAAATTTTATTTTTAAGAAAAGGTCAAAAGCTAGATAGAAAAAAATTAATGAGGGATTTAATTGATATTTATTTCAAAAGAAATGATACAGAGTTTGAAAGAGGTTCATTTAGAGCAAGAGGCGATGTCATTGAAATTATTCCTGCTTATCAATATGAAGAAGCAGTTAGAGTTGAATTTTGGGATGATGAAATAGAGAGATTGTCAATCATTGATTCTATAACAGGAAGAGTAATTAAAGAAGTTGATTCAGTTCCTATATATCCAGCAAAATATTTTGTCACAACAAAAGAGCAAATTAAACGAGCTATTAAGTCAATAGAAGAAGAACTAAAAGAAAGGCTGCAGTATTTTTGGTCACAAGAAAAATATGTTGAAGCACAAAGACTTGAACAACGTACAAGATTTGATATTGAGATGATGCGAGAAATTGGCTACTGTTCTGGTATAGAAAATTATTCAAGACATCTTGATGGAAGACCGCCTGGCTCCCGTCCTTATTGCTTATTTGATTACTTTCCAAAAGATTATCTTTTAATTATCGATGAGTCTCATGTTACAATACCTCAAATAAGAGGTATGTATAATGGTGATCGCTCACGAAAAGAAACGTTAGTTGAATATGGCTTTAGACTTCCTTCTGCACTTGATAATCGTCCACTTAAATTTGAAGAATTTGAAGAATTGATAAATCAAGTAATTTATGTAAGTGCAACTCCGGGTGATTATGAATTAGAAAAAAGCGGAGGAGTATATGTGGAACAAATTATTCGTCCTACAGGATTAGTAGACCCGGAAATTGAAGTGCGTCCTGTGAAAGGACAAATTGATGATTTAATAGGAGAAATTCGAAAACGAGCCGAAAGAAAAGAAAGAGTGCTAGTTACAACATTAACTAAAAAAATGGCAGAAGATTTAACAGATTACCTTGATAAACTAAATATAAAAGTTCGATACATTCATAGTGATATTGACGCACTTGAGCGAGTAGAAATAATTCGCGATTTGAGAATGGGAGATTTTGATGTGCTTGTTGGAGTTAATCTTTTGCGTGAAGGTCTTGATTTGCCAGAAGTTTCACTTGTTGCTATTCTAGATGCAGATAAAGAAGGGTTTTTAAGAAGCGAAAGGTCTTTAATGCAAACTGCAGGTAGAACAGCAAGAAATATAAATGGTAAAGTGATAATGTATGCTGATACAATTACAGAATCTATGAGAAAAATGATAGATGAGACAAATAGAAGAAGAAAATTACAAATGGAATACAATGAAAAGCATGGTATTATACCAAAAACAATATATAAAAGTGTTGAGGAGATACTTTCGTCAACTTCTATTGCAGATGTGAGAAAGAAAGATTTTGAAAGAGAAGAAGCAACAATGCTGAAAGTAGTTGAACCAGTAATTAAGTATATGTCTAATGAGCAAAGAAAAGAATTAATTGAACAAATGACTGAAGAAATGTATGCTGCAGCAAGAGACCTTGAGTTTGAAAGAGCTGCATACTTAAGAGATGAGATAGAAAAACTGAAGAAAATGATTAAATAATATTAAAATAAAACTACTTTGATGTTTATAAAAATTTAATTTATAGATGAGTAGCAGTTTCTCGCCAATGATTAATAAATTGGTCAAACTCATCCTTTAGTTTTCGAAAGCTATTCAATTGATAAAGTTCACAATCATCATCTGCAAGCATTAAAATACAATTCATTAATGCTCTTCCATTATGATAAGTTGCTTTCCAAATTGTCCCTTTAGGTTTAGTTTTATAATAAGGTTCTTTTTCTAAGCTTCCCCAAAACCAATCTCCATGTTCGTGGTCAATTATATATTTTTTTATATAATCCCATTGTTTTAAAAAGAGTTTGTAATATTTTTTTTCTTTTGGAAAAATTTTGTAAAAAAGTAATAGTGCATTTATAGCTTCTGCTTGTTGCCACCATGTCTTTGTGTCTTTAATAATTTCACACTTTCCATTTTCATCAAAGTAGTATCCTTCATCAAAAAAGCCTCCATTAATTGTATCCCAACCGTTTTCGATTGCATGGTCTAACATTTTTTTGGCTATTTTTAATGTTTTAACATCGTTTTTAATTCCAAGTGCATAGGATGCTTCTAACATTAAATAAGCAGTTTCATAATCATGTCCAAATGATACGTGATCTAATTTGTAATTTGCTTTTCTAATTTCTTCGGGAGCATTTCTGAATGAAACAGGCTTCCAATCTCTTTCAAAGAATAGTTGTAAATAGCCCTTAGGTGTAGTAATTACATCGCGTATTAATTTGAGTAGTTCGTAAAGATGGTTATAAAGTGTTTCGTCTTTCCAAACATGATACAATTCTGTAAAAGCTTCAAGAAGATGTATAGAAGAATTTTGATCTTTGTAACCAACTTCAATTGAATCAGTAGCTTTTGTTTTATAGGGACTGTTTTTATCAAAAGGCACGCCTTCTCTTGTAAGGAACTGAAAGTAGCCCTTATATTCTGAATCGTAAGCATGAGAGTTTAACCAGTAAAAAGCTGACTTTGCAGCCTCAAGTATTTTGTTATCTTTTGTGATATCATAAAGAGCAGAAAGAGCAAAAATTGCAAATGCATTTCCATAGGTTCTTTTTTCGTCATACCATCCTTCAATATCAGTGATATTTCCCTCTCTGTTTCTTATTTGATAAAAACCGCCGTATTTTTCATCCCACATTTTTTCTGTAAGAAACTTAAATCCGTGAAGAGAATATTCATAATATTTTTCACTGTTAAAAAACTTAGCAGCCTTTGCTGTTGTCCATATATGCCTAGCTTGTGTAACTATCATCTTTTCCTGTGAAGGCATTAACTTAAAGTCGTAACTTATATTTGTAAAATATCCACCGTATTCTTTATCCAATACCAATGGATACCATCTTTCGAGCAGATTTTTTGTCAATTCTTTTAGCATTTCGTTCTTAGTAATTTTTAAATTTGTCTTTTCGTCCATAAGCAGATTAAATGTGGTAATAATATTACCCTTCAAATACTGTGCACAATAATTTTTTCGATATAAAAAGGATTTTTAAGCTGCTTTTTTACAATATGATAATATTTTTATTAAAATAATAAAGTATGCAGCTGAATAAATTTGTTTTTTATTAATTAAGAAGATGTCTGAACGGCATAATTTTAGAAGCGTATTTCATCATATTGAATTATTGGAGTAGTAAGATATGAAAAAAATTTTTACTGCTATAAATATTGCTTTAATAAGTTTTCTTTTTATTCAATGCGCTGCAGGAAGCTTTTCAACTTTTGTAGTAAGAAAAAATGACAAGTTATATGAAAACGGAAAAGAATTTAGATTTATATCGTTTAATATTCCTAATTTGCATTACATAGAAGATTATTTGCCCTTCGATTCAACCAATCCATGGAGACTTCCAGACGAATTCGAAATAAGAGATGCATTAACTTCCATAAAACAGCTTGGTGGAAAAGTTGTAAGAATGTATGTTCTTTCTGTAAGAAGAGACATTGATACTCCAGATATAATACGTCATGTTGAGGGGCCTGGTAAATTTAACGAAGAAGCATTTAAAGCTCTAGATAAAGTTCTTCAAATTGCAAATGAGGTTGGTGTAAGAGTAATAATACCTTTCGTAGATAACTGGCATTGGTGGGGTGGTCCAAAAGAATATGCAGCCTTTAGGGGAAAAGAGAGAGATGCATTTTGGACTGATCCAGAAATCATTTCAGATTTTAAAAAGACAATCGAATTTACAATTAACCGAAGAAATACTTACACCGGGATTCTTTACAAAGACGATAAAGCAATTTTTGGATGGGAGACAGGAAATGAATTGGATGCACCTTATGAGTGGACAAAAGAAATTGCAGCTTATATAAAAAGTCTTGATAAAAATCATCTTGTGATTGAAGGAAGACGTTCTCCAGATTTATCTATAGAAGCAATTAAAGATACAAATATTGATGTTGTTTCTACGCATCACTACAGAGATACCGAATTGAATCTTAAAAAGATTGTTGAAAATCAAAAACTTGTTAGAGGTATAAAACCCTATTTTGTTGGTGAATTTGGAATTGTTCCCCCTCAAGAAATTAGAGCAATTATGGATACAATAATTAACCAAGGAATAATGGGTGGATTATTATGGAGTTTGAGATTTCACTGTCGTGAAGGAGGTTTTTATCATCATTATGAATATAATAATGTATCTGCTTACCGTTGGCCTGGATTTATTAGTGGTGATTGGTATAATGAAAAGTTAATATTAAATATGGTTAGAGAAAAAGCCTACCAAATAGATGGTTTAACAGTGCCACCTTTACCAATACCAGTTAAACCAAAACTTCTTGAATTTGACGATGTCTCTCAAATCTCATGGCAGGGTTCTGCTGGTGCGCAATCTTATATAATTGAAAGAAGAGAAGAAAACGAGGATGAATGGCAACTGATAGCAGAGAATATTGATGATGCTAAATATCAATACCGTCCACTTTTTAATGACGAAACTGCTGAAATAGGTAAAAAATATTATTATAGAATTGCTGCGAAAAATGAATCTGGAGTTTCTGATTATTCGAATGTCATTGGCCCTGTAGAAATTAAATTCAAAAAAATTGTTGATGAGATGGAAAACTTTGATAAAGTTTTCCAAAAAGATGGGCAGTTTCAATTGTTAACATATCAAGATATAAGAAAAGCTAAAGAAGATAGGAGTAGACTAACAGGCAAAGATGGCAGTTATTTAATTTATAAAACTCCAATGAATATCTTAGAAGTAAAAATTGATTTTTTGCTTTCTAAAGAATATGGTGATATAAAAATTTATGCTGGTGAAAATATTGATAGTTTGTATGAAATTATTCCACATAAGCAAATATACAAGTTTGGAAAGAATGATTATAATTTCTTTGATGCAGTAAGATACACATCAGTTAATTTACCTATGAATTCTAGGTTTGTAAAATTCATTTTGAATGATGGCGCGCAAATAAGTAGAATAGAAATTAAGTATGGACAATGAAATAGTTAATATAGTAACTTTGGAGTTGTCAATTTAATCTAATGAGGTATATTTATGAAATTCATTACGTTTCTAATTTCGTTTTCACTAATAGTTGCGCAAACAAAAGTTGAACTACCTTCCATTTTTTCTGATAATATGGTACTACAGCAAAAATCTTTTGTCAACATTTGGGGGAAAGCAACTCCAGGAACAGAAATTAAAATAACAGCAAGCTGGAAACAAACAGTTTTTACTAAGACTAAAAATGATGGTTATTGGACTGCAAAGATTAAAACACCAAAAGCTGGTGGACCTTATGAGATGAAGATTCAAGCTGGAGATACTACTATTGTTTTTAAGAATATTTTGATAGGAGAAGTCTGGCTTTGTTCAGGTCAATCGAATATGGAAATGCCACTTGCTGGCTGGCCACCAAAAGATACAATATACGGTGCTAAGGAAGAAATAAAAAATTCTACTAATTCAAATATCAGATTTTTTACTGTTACGCGCTCTATATCTTCAAAACCAGAATTTAATTGCGAGGGCAAATGGGTTGAATCTAATCCAGAATCTGCATCAAGATTTAGTGCAACAGCATATTTTTTTGGTAAAAAATTATACAACGAATTAAAAGTTCCAATTGGTTTAATTCATTCTAGTTGGGGTGGAACCCCAGTAGAAGCATGGACAGGAGCAAAATACATTTCAAAAATAGAACAATATAAGAATATTGTTGAACAATTAGATAAAAGCAAGGATGAGATAATTAAGCTTAGAGAATGGTTAAACAAAAAGCCTGTTGTTGACATCTCTAAAAGAACAGAAAAATGGAAAGATGCAGATTTTAGAGATTCAATATGTTCTAAAATAGATTATGATGATAGCAACTGGCGAGAAATGAATCTTCCTACTACATGGGAAAGAACAGAAGTAGGAAATTTTGATGGTGTTGTTTGGTTTAGAAAAAAGATAGAGATTCCTGAAACCTGGTTAAATAAAGATCTGATTATTGAGTTGGGTCCTATTGATGATATTGATGCAACTTTTATTAATGGAGTGAAAGTTGGTGGATATGAAGAAGAAGGATTTTGGCAAGAAGATAGAATTTACAAAATTCCCTTCAATATAATTAGTTCCAAAGAAATACTTATAGCTGTTCGTGTTATTGATAATCAAGGAGGGGGTGGCATATGGGGACCTAAAGAAAAAATGAAACTTTATCCAAAAGATTCTACTAATTTTATATCTCTTGCAGGAAATTGGAAGTATCTTCCTGTTGCCGAATACTTAAGCGGAAAGTATTATTTATTTGATGTAAAAAAATTAGAATATTATGATAGACCAAAGCTTTCAGTAGATTTATCTGCTTATACTCCTACCGCGCTTTATAATGCAATGATAGCACCATTAATACCTTATCGAATTAAAGGAGTAATATGGTATCAAGGAGAATCAAATACAGGGAATCCTGAGCTTTATAAAATCTTATTTCCATTAATGATCAAAAACTGGAGAGCAGATTGGAAGCAGGGTAATTTTCCATTTTATTTCGTACAGATAGCCCCATATAATTACGGAGAACAAATTCAATCACAAAAGTTAAGAGAAGCTCAAATGCAATCTCTTTCTGTTCCTAATACTGGGATGGTTGTAACTCTTGATATTGGAAATCCTAACAATATTCATCCAGGTAATAAAAAGGATGTAGGTGAAAGACTAGCACTTTGGGCATTAGCAAAAGATTATAATAAAAAAATAGTTTTTTCTGGGCCAATCTTTAAATCAATGAAGATACTAAAAGATAAAATTGAATTGACATTTAAATATTCTGATGGGGGATTAATAATTAAAGAACAAAATGGGAAAAATAATTTTACTATAGCAGGTGAAGATAAAATATTTAGAAATGCTGAAGTTAAAATTAAAGGGAAAAAGTTGTTAGTCTTCAATCCTAATATTAAAAAACCAGTTGCAGTTCGTTACTGCTGGGATAATACATCAGAAGCTACTTTATTTAATAAAGCTGGCCTTCCTGCATCTTCTTTTAGAACAGATAATTGGGATTAGTAATTAAAAGGGGGCAACAATGAAAAATTTTTTACTTAAAATACTTTTAACAATTTTTGTATTGCAAATTCATTTTGCAAATGCTCAACAGCCTAAATATCATGCATGGTGGAACGATACATACTTGAATAAAATTTATGAAAGCCCTTCTAACAAAAAGCTTCCTTTAATAAAAGTTAAAGGGAATCGCTTTGTAAATGAAAAGGGAGACACTATTTTGTTTAGAGGTTTGTCAATTTCTGATCCTGATAAAATAGAAAATCAAGGACAATGGAATAAAAAGCTTTTTGAAAAGGTAAGAGAGTTAGGTGCTCAAATAGTGAGAATACCAATACATCCAATTGCATGGCGTGAAAGGACTCCCGAAAAATATGTAAAACTTATAGATCAAGCAGTAGAATGGTGCACAGAGTTAGGAATGTATATTATTATTGACTGGCACACAATTGGAAATTTAGAAATGGAATTGTTCCAAGATCCAATGTATGAAACTACAAAAAAAGAGACATACGAATTCTGGAGAACAATTGCAAGAAGGTACTCTCAAAACAACACAATAGCTTTTTATGAATTATTTAACGAACCAACACTTTTCTTTAATCAACTTGGCGTGGCTTCGTGGAGTGATTGGAAAAAAACAAATGAAAATATTATTAAACTAATTAGAGCTTACGACAAAGAAACTATTCCTCTGGTAGCAGGGTTTGATTGGGCTTATGACTTAACTCCTTTACTTGTTGAACCTATCAATGCAGAAAATATAGCTTATGTTACACATCCTTATCCTCATAAAAGAACCAAACCCTGGGAACCTAAATGGGAAGAAAATTTTGGATTTGCAGCAAGCCAATATCCTATCATTGCAACTGAAATTGGATTCACAATTGGGGATGGTTCAAACACCTTAAACGCAGAATATGGAAAAGCAATAATAAAATATCTTGAATCAAAAGGAATAAGCTGGATTGCATGGGTCTTTGATCCAGAATGGTATCCTAGTATGATAAAATCTTGGAAAACATTTGAATTAACTGATAGCGGTAGTTTCTTCAAACAAGCTATGGAAGGAAAGATTGAGTAATGTTGAAAAAGGTTAAATAATAGACTGTAAAATTTTTCTGCTTTTATATTGTGTGTTAAAATTTATGGCTACAAATTTTAGAATAAAAGAAGAATAGAAATGTAGAATAAAATAGTGGTAGTATGATAAGTGTTAAACAGAAATGGGGTTTTGTATTACTACTTGTTTTAGTGCTAGTTTATGTTATTATTTTCTACTTTCAAAAAAGTCAATCACATAATTCTATTGTAGAGATTTATTTTGCTGATAGAATAACTGCTGCACATCGTTTTTTGATTGATGAATATAACAAAATGATGAAAGGAAAGGTTAAAGTTGTTCCAATCGATTTTCCACACTTTGATTTTAGTACTAATGAAAGGAAAGAAGTTCTTGCTAGATCCTTGCGTGGTCGGGGAGATGGAATTGATATTTTTGCTGTGGACATAATATGGGTACAAAGATTTGCGAAATGGTCTGAGCCGCTTGATAAATATTTTTCGCAAGAAGAAAAAGAAAGAATTTTACCATTAGCCTTGGAATCTTGTTATTCAAATGGTGAGCTTGTTGCTGTACCTCTTAACCGTGTGCAGGGCGTACTTTATTACCGTGAGGACATATTAAAAAAATTTAAAGATGGAGATAAAATAATTGAAAGAATTAAAAATGGTATAACATGGGAAGAATTTATTGAATTAAAAAACAAAATAAATACTAAAAATCCTTTCTACATTTTCCCTGCAGCAGATTATGAAGGATTTATTTGCAGTTTTATGGAACTTCTATTAAGTCAGAAACCAGATTATTTTTATCAGTACGGATTTAATTTTGATAAGCCAGAAGCTGAAAAAGCCTTGCAAACATTAGTCGATTTTATTCATAAGTATAAGATTACTCCAAAAGAGGTAATTAAGTTTACTGAAATACCAAGTTATGCATACTTTGTTAAAAATGATGGCTTGTTTATTCATGGCTGGCCAAGTTATGATAGAGATTTTAAGGAATCCCCCTTCGATTCTACAAAAGAAAAATATTTAAAAAAAGCACCATTGCCATATTTCAAAAATGGAACACAAGTATCTATACTTGGTGGATGGAATCTAATGGTTTCGAAATTTTCAGATAAAAAAGAAGAAGCTATTAACTTTATTAAATTTCTTTTAAGCGATCACGCGCAAGAAACTTTTTATAAATTAAGCGGACATTATCCAATAGTAAAAAAATTTTATTATGACACAGCTTTTGTTAAAAAATATCCGGATTTTCAACAAATTAGAATGTTAATAAAAACTGCAATACATAGACCTGCTCATCAAGAATACACACGTTATTCAAAAATTATGTCATATTATTTTGAACAGGCAATTTCTGGTAAAATAAGTGTTAAAGAGGCTCTTATGAATGCTACAAATAGCATTCAGTATGAAAAAAATATAATCAAAGAATTTTAGCTAAGTTATTTTATGGTAAGATTAAAAGTTAAAAACAAATTTTCAAAATATAGATTTGAGATAAAACATATCACTGTATTTTTGTTTATTCTTATTGTTTTTCAGATTATTATGGCACTTGTTCAAAAATCATCCTTAAATGACTTCCTTGTAGAAACTCAATCATGGTATCAAAAATACTCTGCAGAAAGGTTAGCAATTATTACTTCAACAAGTATGGAGCTTTTATATGAAAATTTATTTATGGATAAACCACATAATGAATATGACGAAAGACGCATTACGTATTCTTTTAATGTAATTTTTAAACAACAATTGATTCAAAAGAGCGTAGAAGATATAAGTCTAATTTTAATAAGAAACCACAGACTTTATGTTATTGATAGTGGTCAAAAATTATACAAATTCCTTACAAATACTTTAACCCCTTACGATCCTAAAAGAGATGCTCATATTGAAGCTGTTAATCAGTTTTTGTCGGTTAAAGATAAAATGCAAGCTTCTGAGATAATTCATACAACATTAGTGAATAATAAAACTTTCAATATACTTGTTCCTTTTGTTCCAGATGGCGAATACCTTGGTGTTATGTACATGAAAATTACTCCTGATTTTTCTTTTCTAACAAGGGAAGTAAGAGCAAATTATGATAAGGTAGCATTGATTTACACTTCTCTTATTTTTATTGGTTTGATAATTATATTTATAGTTTCTTCTCAAGCAGTCAAAGAACGCAATGAAGCTTTACAAAAGTTTTACGAAGAGCATCAAGAAAATATTAAAAAACAAATAAGGTTAGAAAAAGAATCTTTATTTACAAAAAGAATTTACCATACACATCATAAGGCAGAAAAAATAATAGGTTTTATAAAAGAAGACGTTCGTAAAATGGATGCTCCCGGAATCGAAGAATTAAAAAAAAGGGTGATTACTTACTCAAATTTTATTTCAAGAATTATTTATGACATGAAATGGTACGATCAAGATATCAACACAATTGTTAATCCAATGTTTAGAACAAATGTAAATGAAGTAATAAAGTTTATTGTTGATAATGTATTTTTGAGAATATCAAGTAAGAATGAAATGTTTAATTTTAAGCTTGAACTTGATGATAGATTGCCTCTGGTAAATGTAAACGAATTTGTTATATGGGAAATTCTTGAGCCATTAATACAAAATAGTATTGACCATGGCAATAAAAAATTTATAACTATAAAAATAATCACCAAGTATAACCCCGAAAAAAACATCTCTTATATAATAATTGAAGATGATGGTGTAGGAATTAAAGAAGAATTGCTTGAAACTGGAGAGAATGGAATAAAAAGAATATTTTTAGAAAATGAATCAACTAAAAAGGTTGAAGGTGCAAATTCTGGCTATGGTTGTTATATAGCTTACCAAATGGCCGTAGAAAAATGTGGCTGGGAAATTGATGCTATTAATCTCGATGAAGGTGGCTGCAGATTTATATTGACAATAAATAACAATTATGGTGGGTAGTATGAGTAAGAACGAACAAATAAATATCTTATTAGTAGAAGATGAAGATTTTGACGTTAAAAGAGTGAAAAATACTCTTAACTATTATAGTTCAATGGTTAAATTGCTTGATGTAGTTTCGAATGGACTTGCGGCTCTGCAGCTTGTAAAAGAAAATCCGGATAAATATGATGTGGTTATAATGGATTATCAAATTTCCGGAGGACTTAAAGGAGAGGAATTAATTAGAAAGATTAAAGATTGTGACCCATTAATTCAGATCATAGTTATTACAAAGATGACGATTAATATCACTAATTATGATTTTGCAAATAATCTCTTAAGAGCAGGTGCTTTTTGGTATTGTACAAAATATCCTGGTAATATTGAAGAATATATTTATCAACCTACAGATTTTATTCTGAGTATTTTTAATGCATATGAAAAAAAGAAATTAGAAAAACAAAAACTTAAATCCGATAAACATTTAAAACAAAGTATTGAGAAATTACTAGAATCAAAAAAAATCATTGGTGAATCAAAACCAATGTTGCAGCTCAAAGAAAATATAGAAAAATATGCTAAAAGTGATGTTAATATTTTGATTAATGGTCCTTCAGGCACCGGAAAAGAATTAGTTGCTTGGAATATACATTTAAAAAGTAAACGCCGTTACGAAAACTTTATTCCAATTAATTGTGGAAGCATTCCTTCAGAATTAATTGAAAGTGAGTTGTTTGGTTTTGAAAAAGGTTCTTTTACTGGAGCTAATGGTAGTAAAGCAGGATTATTTGAAATAGCAAATAATGGAACAATATTTTTGGATGAAGTTGCAGAACTACCCCTTTCGGCACAGGTAAAATTGTTACGAGTAATTCAAGATGGTGAAATAGAAAAAATTGGCAGAACAGAAAAAATTTCTGTAAATGTAAGAATTATTGCTGCAACAAATAAAAATTTAGCAAATGAAGTCAATAACGGTAGATTTAGAGAAGATTTGTATTATCGTCTTAATGTTGTTCCTATAGATGTTGTTCCTCTTAAAGATAGAGGCGATGATATTATTTTACTATTCGATTACTTCCTTGACTATTTTAGTAACGATATGGGTATACCTAAACCAACTTATGATGAAAAGGTAAAAGAGATTTTGCTGAATTATAAATGGCCGGGTAATGTAAGGGAACTTAGAAATGTAGTCCAAAGATTAATCCTTAACTGCTCAGGTACTATTACAGCTAAAGATGTAAGCAATCCTCTTATACTTGGGAATCAAATAATTTACAAAGATGAAACTAATTTCGAAGATATTTATAACGGGCAAGTTTTACCACTTAAAGAAGTAGAAAGACTGTTTCGTATAAAATATTTCAAATATGTAAGAAGTATATCTAGCTCCGACTCCGCAGCTGCCGAAAGATTGGGACTTGCGCCTTCGAACTTTTATAGAATGTGTAAAGAGCTTGGACTTAAATAGCTATAATTCTAAATACAATTCTTAATTTTTTTACACTTTCTTTAACAAAGTGGAAATGTTATGAGGAAGCCTTATTTGTTTTTCTTCTTTCTTGCTTTAGTAATTTTTGAGGGGTGTTCCTCTATTTTAGTTGAAGAAAAAAAAGAATTTATAAAAGTAAGAGGAACTCATTTTGAGTTGGCAGGGAAGCCATATTATTTTGTGGGGGCAAATTTTTGGTATGGTTGTTATATAGGCTCTCCTGGTAAAACAGGTGATAGAGCAAGGTTAATTAGAGAATTAAACCTTCTAAAGGAATATGGAATTACAAATCTTAGAGTATTAGCTGCGTCAGAAAAGTCTTATATAAAAGCTTCAATTGATCCAGCTATACAACCTGAACCAGGTGTTTATGATGAAGAGTTACTAGAGGGTTTAGATTTTCTTCTTTATGAAATGAAAAAAAGAAATATGCATGCTGTAATTTTTTTGAACAATTATTGGGAGTGGTCTGGTGGGTTTGTGGTTTATAATAAGTGGTTTGGTTCTGGTAAAGAAATAGACCCACATACTACATACACTTGGCCAGAATTTATGAATTATTCTGCGGAATTTTACAGAAATGAAGAAGGGAATAAGCATTTTAGAGAATTTATAAAGAAAATAATTACAAGGAGAAATAAGTTTACTAATCAATATTATTTTGAAGACCCTACAATAATGGCATGGCAATTAGCTAACGAACCTAGGCCAGGATGGGGAGAAGATGCTCTTCCTTACCTTGAATATTTTTATAAGTGGATTGATGAAACAGCGGCATATATTCGTTCTCTTGACCCCAATCATCTTGTTACAACAGGTAATGAGGGTTTAAGAGGAAGCCTAGATTTAGAAGAAGTATACTTGAAAGCACATCAAAGTAAGAATATTGATTATATTACATTTCATCTTTGGCCTAAAAACTGGAGCTGGTTCGATGGAAAAAGAATAGAAGAAACTCTTCCTTCTACAATCCAGAAGGCAATAGATTATATAAATAAACATATTGTTTATGCAAGACAGTTAAATAAGCCTATTACATTAGAAGAATTTGGTTTATCTCGTGATAACGAAAATTGTTTAGCAGGAACTTCTACTACTGCAAGAGATAAATATTATAAGATTGTTTTTGATTTAGTTTACGACAGCGCAGCAGCAGGAGCACCAATTGCAGGAACAAATTTTTGGTCATGGGGAGGTACAGCTAGAGGTAAAAATAAGGATAACATTTGGCGACCGGGAGACCCTTTTGTGGGTGACCCACCTCAAGAACCTCAAGGTTTTAATTCTGTCTTCGATACTGACTTGTCTACTTTATCTATAATTAAAGAACATTCAATTAAGATAAGCTCTTTAAGAAATAGAAAATTGAACACTGCTAATCGTATTGAAAAATAAAATATGGGTCTTTAATGAAAATTAAATTTGCTTTTTTTGTATTAGTAGTAATAATTTCTTCATGCATTCCAGAATACAATAGTTTGAGGTTTCAAAAGAAATTAAATGTAAAATTAGTAGATTCCTTTGCAACAAAAGAAACTGTTCTTCTTTTTTATAATCTCCAAAAACTTTCGGAACATAAAATTATATTTGGTCATCATGATGCTACTGCGTATGGAGTTGGATGGTATGGTAAAGATAGTTCTGATGTAAAAAGTGTGGTTAATTCATATCCTGGATTGTATGGATGGGATTTTAGTCATTTTACATTAAATAATAATAATCCTGTAAAAAGTTATATAAAAAAATTGGTAAAAGATGCTTATGAAAGAGGCGGAGTTAATACATTCTGCTGGCATTATAATAATCCTGTTACAGATAATTTGTTTTATGATACTACTATTGCAGTAAGTAAGATATTACCTGGCGGAGGATTTTATTTGAAATACTTACGTGCATTAGACTCAATAGCAAGTTTCGCAAATAATCTCAAGGATTCTAAAGGAAGGCTTATTCCAATAATATTCCGCCCGTTCCATGAATTTGATGGAAGTTGGTTTTGGTGGGGAAAGAATTTTTGTACAAAAGAAGAATTTGTTCAACTATGGAGAACTACTGTAGATTATTTAAGATATAAAAAAGGAGTTAAAAATTTTTTGTATGCATATTCGCCTGATAGAAATTTTCGTACTGAAGAAGAATATCTAGAAAGATACCCGGGTGATGAATACGTCGATATTTTTGGAATAGACAACTATTATGATTTTTTACCAGATGGGGAAGGCTTGGAGTGGATTAAAAAGAAATTAAGAATTGTTACAAATGTTGCTAAGAAAAAGAATAAAATTGCTGCATTCACGGAAACAGGACTCGAAGGAATTGTTAATTATAAATGGTGGACAGAAAAGCTCCTTAAAGTGATTGATGATGATTCGGTTAAAATAGCTTATGTAATGGTATGGCGTAATGCAAATGAAAATCATCATTATGCTCCTTACAAAGGTCATCCTAGTTCTGAAAATTTTGTAGAATTTGTTTTTAGTCCAAAAATATTGTTGGAAAAACATTTACCAAATTTATACGAAGGAATTTTAGATTATAAAAAAATAAATAAAGTTGATTTTATAAAGAGTTTAGATATAATTAAAACTATAGGACTTTACCCAATAAAATTCTAAATATTATTTGAGCAGTATCATCTTCTTAGTTTCAATGAAATTATCGGAAATTAAGGAATAATAATAAGTGCCACTTGTTAGCCTATATATTTCGGGTTTGAATTCGATATGATAATGACCTGATTTTTGAAAAGTATCGACTAATGTTGCAACTTCTCTGCCTAATATGTCGTAAATTTTTAATTTTATTTTTGATTCGTAGGGTAGATGGTAGCTAATAATTGTATTATTATTAAATGGATTAGGATAATTTTGTAATAGTTCAAATTGTGGTACAATTTCTTTAGAAATGCTAGTGTAATTTTCTTTTTCCACATCTTTCAATATCCAATTATCTGGATCAAATTCAACGTTAATTGGTTTATCATCTATTTCAAATTGCCATTGTTGTGTTTGAATATTATTAAACAAAATAAAGTTAACTACTCCGCTTGAAGTACTAACTTTAATTTTTATTGGCATTGTGAAGAACTTTGGATTTGTATTTGGTTTTTGAGTAATGGCAATAGTTAATAAGTATTTACCATTTTCTTTGGTGTAATAATTCCAGCTATAAATATACTTGGGGTAACCTTCTCCGTAAATCCATTCGTCAAAAAAATATTTCAAATCCATTCCCGAGACTTTTTCTGCAATTTGTTGGAAGTCTTCTGTAGTTGCTGTCGAGTATGCTAATTTAGGGTCGTTTAGATACTCGTTTAATGTTTTAAAAAATAATTCGTCTCCTAGAATTCCTCTAAGCATATGTAGAACAGCAGCTCCTTTGCTATAAGTCCTATTATAGTTAAAAATTTCCCGCGCAGTACTAATATCATTAACATAAACAGAGCCTATTGCTTTTTTAGCTAAATCCATCATCGATGCAATTCTATCGTTAAAAATTTTTTTACCATATTTTTCTTCGTAGTAAATGTTTGTTGCATAAGTAGCAAAACCTTCGTTAAGCCATATATGATGCCAATCCATACAGGTAACTTTATTACCAAACCATTGATGAGCTAATTCGTGGGCAATGATATCTTCTCTAAAAACTCCTAATGAAGTGCATGTCTGATGCTCCATTCCACCAGAAAACCCACATTCCGCATGTCCATATTTTTCTTTGATAAATGGATATTCACCAAATTTTTCAGAAAAGATTTTTAGCATTTCATTTGTTAAGTCAAGATTAGTCTTATAATTCTGAAAATTTTCTGGATAAATAAAATGTATTACCGGAAGAATTTTTTTATCTTGATTATAGAAGTTATTTTCATAGATAAAGTAATTTGACATGGCAATAGAAATAAGATAATTTGCAATTGGATAACTGTTCTTCCATTTGTATGTTTTTGTGCCATTCTTGTTATTTACTATTTCAACTAATTTCCCGTTTGAAACAGAAACAAAAAGAGAATCAGCAGTAATCCAAACTTCTGAAGAGTCTGCTTTATCTGAAGGGGTATCTTTACACGGGAACCAATCTTTTGCGCCATAAGGTTGACTTAAAGTCCATATAACTGGGTTGCCTGTAGGTGTTTTTGAGAACACAAAACTTCCGCCTATTCCTCCAGAATTGTTAGGTGTTCCCTGATAGTAAATATTTAGTGATATTTTTTCGGAGCTGAAATATTTTCTATTTAAATATATAATTATTTTGTTTGTAGATATTTGTGAGTAATTGCATTTAATATTGTTAGATAAGATAGAGTCAATATTAAATTCTGAGTAAAAATCAAGGTAAAAGTTGTCAATAAAGTTTTTTTTAACTTTTGCATTAATTGTTGCAATCCCCCTTATATATTTTTTTTCATAGTCTATAGATAGATTTAGTTTATAGTATTTGATATCAATTGTTGTATCTCCGTAATAGTTTGTTTTTAATAAATTAAAGGTTTTTTCGAACTGATTTATTTTTAACTTAGAGCAATAATTTGCTTCAGTGTTATTCATGTGAAGGGAGTCATTATGTTGTCCGTGATAGTTATAAAATAGGAGAATGTAAAAAAATAGAATAAATTTTATCGTTTTTTTTGTCATGTGAAGGATGATATGGTTTTAAATTTTTAAGCTAAGGAAATGTAATATTAATCATGCTTATTAGGCAATTCGCATAATTGAGTTAATACACCTCTTGTTGATTTTGGATGAAGAAAGGCAATTTTATAACCTTCTGGACTTAGTTTAGGTTCTGTGTCTATTAATTGTACACCTTTTGAAGCAGCTTCTTTTAGTGCTTCTGTTAAATTTTTTACAGCGAATGAAATATGGTGTATTCCTTCTCCTTTATTTTCAATGAATCTGCCAATAGGTCCAAATGGTTCTGTTGATTCTACAAGATGAATTTTAGTTTGACCAATAAGAAAATAACCTGTTCGAGTTTTTTGAGTTCTTGATTCATCAATTAAATGGCATTTTAATCCAAATACTTCTTCAAAAAGTTTTATTGCTTGGTCTAGATTTTTGACAGCTATAGCTATATGTTCAATGTGAGTTATTTCCATTTTTATTTTCCTTAAATCTTTTGTGTAATTTACGAATAGATAGTAAATAAGAAAAGAATAAAATAAAAAACTGATGATATAGAATGAGTACTTCTATATCATCAGCTTAACTTAGTATTGAAAAGTTAAAATAAATTTATTTGCTCAAGCTAACTATTAATCCACCAAAAATACCAAAAAAATCTATTCCGTTTGTGTGATATGATGCTTCTGCAAAAAGTTTCACGTTAGGAGAAATTTGATAATCAGTCCCAGCGACTAATCTAAAGCCTACATCAGTTTCAGATTCAGATTCTGACCCAAAAAATGGTATATCGATGCTTACTCTAGAGATTACTAAGCCAAGACCTACACCACTATAAGGTTTTAGTTCTGAATTTTGTAGAGTAAAATAATACTTGCCAAGCGCGTAAATAGTAATAGCAGAAGTTTTAGTTTCGGAATCATCACCAAAAAAATCTTCTGTTTTATAACTATTTGACCAGTAGTCAACTGCAGCATCTAACTTAAAAGTGGGTGCAATTTGTCCAAGATTCAAAACTGCACCAAAATTTATTGTGTTTTTTGCAGGGTCTTTTGGGAATATGTAACCTAATTTGCCTCCTATACCTTTGAATCCTATATCGGTTTGTGCTAGTAGGTTGAAGTTAAAAAGTAATAAAAAAAGTGTGAATAAAGTAATTTTAATATGTTGTTTCATATTGTTCCTCCTAATTTGGTTTTTGGTTATAGTTTGTCTATCATTATTTCAAGATAGACTATATTATTTTTTATAAAATACAATAGGACTAGTAAAATATGAACTTTCATAGATTCCATTTATTTTAATTTCCCAATCAAAAGATATAGTAATAGGTGAAGTCCCTTTCGAACCTAAATTTGTAGTGCTAAGTATTATATAATTGTTTTCATCTTTTTTAATTTCGAGATAGAGATTTTCTATATCATATTCTTTGTCGTATACCCATTGAACATAATTATAGGGAATTTCGCCAGGTGATTTTAAGTTAAAAGTTACAGGATTTGATGAACCTTCGTCCCATATAAGTTGTCCTTCGTACCAATAACCAATATTCAATGAATGCTCTTTTGTGAAAATTAATTTTATTTTTTTCCTGCAAAAACAGATTTTTGTCCAAAGTTAATGTATTCTTGCATAGTAGCTGTCCATGTACCTACTAGCCATCTTTTTGGACGAGGAATTGTTACAGTTAATCCTTCATCAATGCCTGAGGGAGATTCATCTTTTTTGTCGCAACTTCAAATAAGGAAACAAAAAAAAATTAAAATTAGTTCTTTCATTTTTGAATTTTCCTGTTTTATTTATTACTTAAGTAAAAGCATTTGCTTAGTTTGAGTAAAAATACCAGCAATAATTCTGTAAAAATATATACCGCTTGATAAATTAGAAGCGTAAAATTTAATTTTATAACTTCCAGCATTTTGATAATCGTCAATTAATATAGACACAAGTTTCCCTAATATGTTATATACTGCTAATTTAACTTTTTCTTTTTGTGGGATTGAATATTCTATAGTTGTAACAGGATTAAAAGGATTAGGGTAGTTTTGGGAAAGTTGAAAAGTATTTTGCGTAGTACTAAAATTTTCAACCATAGTTATTGGATTTGTAGAACGATAAACAAAACCATCTTTTTTCACCTGCATAGATATATCCTTTTGAATCAGAAATTAAAGTATAAACACCTTGGTTGAGACCAGAGCTTAAATGTATCCATTTATTGCCCTCATCTGCAGAATAATAAACGCCTCTTAAAGAACCCCAGAAATCACTTGCATCTGCTGCGGCATATAAGTTATTATTTAATATCAATATGCAACGAATATCTGTTGACATAATATTCATGTCGTAAATATAGTCCCAATAATCT
>JAOACD010000006.1 GCA_026417975.1 Melioribacter sp. | reverse complement strand
AGGATTCAAAAAAGATGAGTTTTCAAATAGATTAGTAGTTATTAGTGCAATAGATAATTTAATGAAAGGAGCAGCTGGACAAGCATTACAGGCTTTTAATATTATGTTTGGCTTTGATGAAAAACTCGGTTTGGAATTTCCGGGGCTACATCCAATTTGATAAGTGTGTGATTGGTTAATCATTCGAAATTTTATTTTAGAACTCAAATTTATGAGTAAGAAATGTGTCGTTTGCTTTATGTAAATTCAGTAAATGAATTCGATATAGATGTATATCTTTCAAAGTTTGCAAACATATCTCGCAATAGTAAAGAATTTCAGGGGCATGGATGGGGTTGTGCATATTTGAAAGATGGGGCATGGAGTTTTTATAAAAATATAAAACCTATATGGGAAGATAATTTAAAACAATTTGGTAGTACTAAGAGATTGCTAGCACATGCCCGTAGTGCTTTTAGAGATGAAGGTATTGTTGTAGAAAATAATATGCCATTTTATGATGATAAATATATTTTTATCTTTAATGGAGAACTACGTGGAGTCAAAATCAAAGAAGAAGGAAGAATAGGAGCAGAAAAAATTTTTAATTACATTAAACGTTTCGATAAAGGAAATATCAAGGATGCTATTAAAAAAGGAACAGAAATAATAATAAAAAAAACAAATTATATTAGAGCAATGAACTTTATTATTGCAGATGAAAACAGTGCTTATGTTTTTTCTTTTTATAATGAAGATCCTGATTATTTTACAATGTACATGAAAAACTATGGTGACAAAATTTTAATTTGTTCTGATAAGTTTGCCGACGAAAGTGACTGGCATCCTATTCCAAATAATTCATTATTGGAGTTCAAATGTATTTAATTAAAATTGGTGGCGGTAAAGAAATTAATATTAAGGGTATTATTGCAGATCTTGCTACGCTAAAAGAAAAGTTTATTATAGTTCATGGTGCTAATGCTTTAAGAGACGAATTAGCCCAAAAATTGAATATTCAAAAAAAAGTGGTTACCTCGATTTCTGGATATGATTCAGTTTTAAGTAACGAAGAAACAATTGACTTAATGATGATGGCTTATGCTGGACTGAAAAACAAAAGAATTGTTGAACTTTGTCATCAAAATGGTATTAATGCTATTGGCTTATCTGGGTTAGATGGAAAAGTTATTGTAGGTAAAAGAAATGCGGGTATTAGAGTTCGTGAAAATGGAAAAACTATTTTATTACGTGATTTTTCTGGAAAACCAAAATCTATAAATAAACATCTACTAAACTTATTATTAGATAACGGTTATACCCCTGTACTATGTGTACCTTTAATTGACGAAAATAACTTTGCAATTAATTCAGAGAATGATGACATAGTTGCTCTGTTGCAGAGTGAATTTAATGTCGAAAAAATTATTTCATTAATAGAAGCCCCAGGATTTTTATTAGATAAAAATGATGAAAACTCAATTGTTAAGAAAATTTCTAAAGAAGAGTTAGAAGTAATGGAACAAAAGGTTGAAGGAAGAATGAAAAGAAAAATTTTATCACTTAGAAAATTATTTGAAAATGGTAATACTACAGTTATAATTTCGGATGGAAGAACAGAGCATCCTATCATTGACGCACTTAATGGAAAAGGAACAATAATTTCATAAATAGAGGGAAAAGATGACTGATTACAAAACACTTCAACAACAGTATGAAATAGATGTTTATCCAATGAGAGACGTTGTTTTTGTTAAAGGAAAAGGTGCACGATTATGGGACGATCAGGGTAACGAATATATAGATTTATCGGCAGGAATAAGTGTTGCAAATATTGGCCATTGTAACGATAAAGTAGTAGAAGCAATTTCAAAACAAGCTTCTACACTGATTACTTGTGCAAATACATTTTACAATGACAAAAAAGCTTTATTTTTAGAAAAACTTTTTAGCATTGCACCAAAAAATCTAAAAAAAGCTTTTCTTACAAATTCTGGAACAGAAGCTATAGAAGCAGCAATTAAATTTACACGCTTTACTACTAAGAAAACAAAATTTATTGCTGCAATGAAAGGCTTTCATGGAAGAACTTATGGAGCATTAAGTGCAACTTATAAGAGTGAATATCGCGAAGGTTTTGAACCACTAGTTCCTGGATTTACTTTTGTTCCATTTAATAATTTTGAAAAACTTGCATCTGCAGTCGATGATGATACAGCTGGTATTATACTTGAGTTAGTTCAAGGTGAAGGTGGAATTAATATAGGAGATAAAGAGTTTTTTAGAAATGTAAGAAAATTATGTGATGAGAGAGGGATAATTTTAATAATCGATGAAATTCAAACTGGATTTTGTAGAACAGGCAAAATGTTCGCAATTGAACATTACGATATTGAAGCAGATATTATGACACTTGCAAAGTCAATAGCAGGTGGTTTCCCAATGGGTGCTGTTTTGTGTTCAGAAAAAATTAAAATGGAAAAAAGTAAACACGGTTCTACTTTTGGAGGTAATCCTTTGGCTTGCGCTGCAGGAATAGCTGCTATAGACTTTATGCTCGAGACAAAATTGTGGGAACAAGCTGAGCAAAAAGGAAATTACTTTAAAGAGAAACTAAGCAAATATCCTCTCTCAAAGGTTAGAGAAATACGTCAAATTGGTTTAATGATTGGAATAGAATTGAAGGAAAAGTCTCAACCTATAATAGTAGAATTATTGAATAAAAAAATTGTTACTTTACCTGGAGGAACTACTGTTTTAAGACTCTTGCCACCTTTAGTTATTAGTTATGAAGATTTAGATATTGCTATAGAAAAGATTGCTGAAGTACTTGCTTAATTTAATTAAAAATTTCTATAACACTTCCTTATATCTTCTTTTGCATTATAATTCGATTTAGGTTATTTTTCTTTTATAAAATTTTGAAAAATAACTTATGATTTTAGATTATATACCAATTTTTTTAGTCCTAATTTTTTCTGCAATTGTCGGTGGAGCTATAATTCTTTCATCAAGAATATTTGGCCCATACAGACCAAATAAAGTGAAGTTAATGCCCTATGAAAGTGGCAAAGATCCTGTAGGTTCTACACATGAGAGAGTTTCAGTTAAATATTACTTAGTTGCAATGCTATTTATTATCTTTGATATAGAAGTAATTTTTGTTTATCCATGGGCAGTTCAGTTTAAATCTCTTTTTAATGAATTTGGAATTTTTGCCTTTATTCCAATGTTTATATTTCTGATAGTACTTGAAATTGGATTCCTTTACATTCTTGCGAAAGGAGGATTGGAATGGGATTAGAAGCTAAACTTACTAGAGACGGATTTATAACAACGACAATAGATTCTGTAATCGCTTGGGCACGTAAAAGTTCTGTATGGCCAATGCCCATGGGAATTTCGTGTTGTGCAATTGAATTAATTGCTTCGGCCGATCCTAAATACGATATTGCTCGTTTTGGCTCAGAAGTTATGCGCTTTACACCTCGACAGTGTGATTTGATGATAGTTGCTGGTACTGTTACATATAAAATGGCACAAGTTGTAAGAAGAATTTATGACCAAATGCCTGAGCCTAAATGGGTTATAGCTATGGGTGCATGTACTTCAACAGGAGGAATGTATCGTTCATATAATGTTGTTCAGGGGATAGATCAGTTTTTGCCTGTAGATGTTTATGTTGCTGGTTGTCCACCGCGTCCAGAAAACTTAATTAATGCTATTATGACAATCCAACAAAAAATTGCAAAAACTAAAGCAAGAGATTATCAAGATAAACCTCTTTTAGTAAATACTGAAAATTAAATTATGGAATTTGAAAAATTAGTCATCAACAAAATTAAATCAAAATTTGAAAACTCAATAGAAGATATCAGTAATTTTCGTGGAGACCTTTCTATTACTATTTCTAAAGATAAAATTGTAGAGCTTGCAAAATTTTTGAAGGAAGACGAAGAACTTCATTTCGAAACTTGTATTGATGTAACTGCTATTGATTGGGCAACAAGAAAGAATAGATTTACTGTTGTATATCATGTATATTCTTATAAAAACAATTTTACATTAAGACTTAAAGCAAATATTGATGGCGAACCACCACAAATAGAAACTGTTTCTAATGTTTGGAGAAGTGCAAATTGGTATGAAAGAGAAACTTATGATATGTATGGAATTATATTTGTTAACCATCCTGATTTAAGAAGAATGTATATGCCAGAAGGTTTTGAATATCATCCTTTAAGAAAAGATTTTCCGTTGTTAGGAATCCCGGGTTCTTTACCACTGCCTGACAAAGTAGAATGAGTAATTTTTATGGATATTAAAAAAAATATTTATTCCGACGAAAAACTTCTTAAAAAGCTCCTTGAAGATAAAGATATAATCATCGAGGATGCACTTGAAAATGAAATGATTATAAATATGGGACCGCAACACCCGGCTACCCATGGTGTTTTAAGATTGGTTTTAAGACTTGATGGTGAAACTGTTTTAAATGTTGTCCCAGAACTTGGTTACTTACACCGCGGTTATGAAAAGATGGCAGAAGAAATGACTTATATTGAATATATTCCTCATACTGATAGACTTGATTATACTGCTACAATGTGCAATAATGTTGCTTATGTTTTAGCCGTTGAGAAACTCCTTGGTATTGAAGCACCTAAACGTGCTCAATATATAAGAATGATGGTTTCTGAGCTTTCTCGTATTGCTGCGCATATGGTTGCAATTGGCACTTATGCTATGGATGTTGGTGCTGTTACAATGGTTATGTGGACTTTCAGAGAGCGAGAAAAGATTCAAAATATATTTGATAGATTAGCAGGTGCTAGATTTACAACTAGCTATACAAGAATTGGTGGAGTAGCATCTGATGCAGATGATGTTACATTAAAAATGGTTCGTGAGTTTCTTGATCAGCATAATTCAGCTTTGGATGAAATGGATAAGCTTCTTTTAAGGAATAAAATTTTTATTGATCGACTTGAAGGAGTTGGAGTTCTTCCTAAGCAAGATGCAATAGAGTTAGGTGTAACAGGGCCAAATTTGCGTGCCTCTGGAGTTGAATATGATGTTCGACGAGCTAAGCCTTATCTTTTTTACAATGAAATTGATTTTAATATCCCTACTCAAACTGAAGGGGATTGCTTGGCAAGGTATTATCAAAGAGGTGAAGAAGTAAGAGAAAGTGTAAAGATTCTTTATCAAATACTTGATAAAATGCCACAAGGTGAAATCTTAGCAAATGTTCCCAAACATGTTTTACCTCGAAAAGAAGAAATATATACTAAAATGGAAGAATTAATTTATGATTTCATGTTAATAAATTATGGGATTAATCCGCCTGTTGGAGATGTATTCTTTTCTGTAGAAAATCCTAAAGGGGAATTAGGATTTTATATTGTCAGTAACGGAAATGGCCACCCTTGGAAATTGAAAATACGTTCCCCCTCTTTTTGCAACCTCCAGGCTTTACCTATTGTTTGTAAAGGAGCTATGATTTCTGATGTTATTGCTATTATTGGTAGCTTAGACCCAGTTATGGGTGAGGCAGATAAATAAATTTATTTTTTTAAAGTCAAATTTTAATGAGCAAAAAATGACTTTTAAGTTTACAGAAGAAAATCTTAAACGTATTGAAGAGGTAAAGAAAAAATATCCTACATCATTAGCAGCCGTTATGCCAACACTTTATATTGCCCAGGAACAAAATGGTTATATTACTAATGAAGTAATGGAAGAAATTGCAAATGTATTAGGTGTTGGAAAGATTGATGTATTAAGTGTAGTTACATTTTATACAATGTATCATACAAAACCTATGGGTAAATATCATATTCAAGTTTGTACAAATGTTTCTTGTATGCTCCGCGGTGCTTATGAAATATGGAATTTTATTAAAGAGAGACTTGGTATTGACCATATGGAAGTTACATCTGATGGTAAATTTTCTTTGGAAGAAGTCGAATGTATGGGAGCTTGTGGTTATGCTCCAATGATTGCTATTAATGAAGATTATTATGAAAATCTTAATAAAGAAAAAGTAGAAGAGATATTAAATTCATTATTAAATTCAGAGTTATAAATGGAGAAAATTGTTTTACCAGATATACCTAATTTAAATAATATTGATGTTTACTTAGCAAATGGGGGATTTGAAGCTGCTAAAAAAGCTTTTATGCAATCCCCTGACGATATAATTGATCAAGTAAAAAAATCGGGTTTGAGAGGAAGAGGAGGAGCGGCTTTTTTGACAGGATTGAAATGGAGTTTTATGCCAAAAACAACTGATAAACCAAAGTATCTTTGTATTAATGGGGATGAAAGTGAACCAGGCTCCTTCAAAGACCGACAAATTTTTGAGTATAATCCATATCAGTTAATCGAAGGAATAATAATTACTTGTTATGCAATAGGAGCTCAAACTGCATATCTCTATATCCGCGGAGAATATCATAAATGGATTAAGTTAATGCAAAACGCAATTGATACTGCTTACGATAAAGGATTTTTAGGCGAAAGAATGAAAGATACTTTTGGAGTTAATTTCTACTGTAATCTTTATATCCATAAAGGTGCAGGAGCATATATTTGTGGCGAAGAATCTGCTTTGATGAATTCTATAGAAGGTCTACGTGGTTATCCAAGAGTTAAACCACCGTTTCCAGCTCAAAAGGGTCTATGGGGTTGCCCAACTACAATTAATAATGTTGAAACAATTACAAATGTCCCTCCCATAATTTTGAAAGGCTGGGAATGGTTTTCTAAAATTGGAGCCCCTCGACATCCAGGAACTCTTTTATATGGTGTAAGTGGACATGTTAATAAACCAGGAGTTTATGAATTACCAACAGGAATTTTATTAACCGATTTAATTTACAACTATGCTGGTGGAATACCTGGAAATAAAAAAATAAAATGTGTAATCCCTGGTGGAACATCAATGCCTCCTCTTCGTGGTGATCAACTTGAAGGTGTAAGAATGGATGCAGAATCACTAAAACAAGTTGGTTCTGCAATTGGTACGGCAGGTGTAATTGTAATGGATGAAGATACAGATTTATTGAAAGTCTTACTGCGTATTGCAAAATTTTATCATCATGAAAGTTGTGGGCAATGTACCCCATGCCGCGAAGGCACTGGTTGGATGGAAAAAATTTTGCAAAGAATTCTAGAAGGTAATGGCACATCCAAAGATTTAGATTTATTAATTAGCATTGCAAATAATATAGAAGGCAATACAATTTGTGCTTTAGGCGATGCAGCGGCTTGGCCAGTTAAATTTATGATTGAAAGATTTCGAGACGAGTTTGAAAAATATGTTAAAGCCCAAGTTAAAATTCCAATACAAAACAAAGTTCATTCAATGAGAAATACAAAAATACCTCTCGAATAAATTTTTAAGAGTAATTATGGGAAGAATACTTGTTTTGTACTACTCTAATGAAGGGCATACTAAAAAAATGGCAGAATATGTAGCAGAGGGAGCAAAACAAATTCCTGAGATGGAAGTTAGACTAAAATCTATTTATGAAGCTAATAGAGATGATATCTATTGGTGTGATGGTTTAGCTTTAGGTTCTCCTACGTATCTTGGAACTGTAGCTTCTGAAATGAAAAAATTTTGGGAAGAACTTTTACCAGATTGGCAAAAATTAGATGGGAAAATTGGTTGTGCTTTTAGTTCTCAAGGTGGATGGGGAGGTGGGGCCGAATTAACATGCCAAACGCTAATGAGTATTATGATTAATTATGGATTTCTTGTCTTTGGAGTGACAGATTATTCAGGTAAACAATTTACAGCACATTATGGAGCAACTCAGGCTGGAGAACCAAGACAAGATAAAGAAATTGAAGCTTGTAAGCGATTAGGCAGAAGGTTAGCTGAATGGGTAGCTGTTTTTGTCGATGGTAAAAAAGATTTACATCCTCTAAATAAGTTATATAAAAGAAATCCTTGGGATTAAGCTCCTTCCATTAATTTCCACTCAAAAAATTTTATATCTATTCAAAAAATTTATTCTATTTCGATAATAGAGTATGAAAGTTTTTATTTTTTGGATTTAGGAGGAAAAATATGTTAAAAAAGTTTTATGATCTTAAATTAATTCATAAAATATTAATATTATTTTCATTTGTTGTAATAGTTACAGTACTAAACACTTACATAATATACAGAAGCTTGAATCAAGAAGAATTTGTAGTTAGAGAGTTAGGTTATAATTTATTGCCAGGTGTTCAATCGCTAATAACACTTTATCAAGCAGAAACATCTGTGCTTGCTGCAGAAAGAGGATTATTAAATAACGATTTGAAAGATGAAAAAGTTAGAAACTCAATTTATGAATCTATTCCCGCAGCCTTTAAAAGAGCAGAAGAGGCATGGAAAATTTTCGAATCGTTAAATAAGACTGAAGAGGAAGAAAAAATATGGCAACAGTTTGTTACTGATTGGGAAGATTGGAAAGAGACTCATCAAAAAGTTATTAATATGCAAAAACAGATTGATGAATTTTATAAAAGTAATCAGCAAGATAGAAAGAGGGAAGAAGAAATATTATCGATGATACAGCAGTGTAACGAATTATCTATTGAAGCATTAAAAAAATTTGATAAAGCAAAGCTGCATTTAAGGGAACTTGTAAGAATTTATGATGAAAGAGCTTCTGATTTTACAAAAACATCTCTACAAGATGTATCAAAAGCAAAAACGAGAACTCTAATTTTTATAGTTATTTCTTCAATAATAGTTTTCTCTTTTGTACCAATTATAAAAAATACAGTTGTAAAACCAATAACCTTACTTGATGCAAGTGCAAAAGAAATAATAAATGGTAATTATAATGTAAAATTATCTAACTTAGATAGAAAAGATGAGATAGGTCACTTAAATCTTTCATTCGAAAGAATGATAAATAAAATTCAAGATGAAATTGCAAGAGCAACAAGTTTTCAAGTAGGAGTGAATGGAGCTTTCTTTATTGTTGATAAAGACTTAACATTGAGCTTTATTAACCAAGCTGCTTGTGACATTATTGGATTTGATGGCTCTCCTGAAGAAATTATTGGTAAATTTAATCTTAAGGACTTATTTGGTACAAATTCAATAAGTAAACAAGTTATTAATGGAGTTTTTCTAAAAGGAGAGAAAATTAATTTGAAAAATCGAAGAGGAGAAGATATTCCAGTACTAGTTCAATCTGGACCTATCTACAATAGTAAAAAAGAAATTGATGGTAATTTTGTTTTCTTCACAGATTTAAGAGAGATTGAAGAAAGAAATAAAGAATATTTAAGAGAACAGATAAAACCGATTGCATCAATTATAGAAAAGTTAGCTAGTGGAGATTTTACGCAAGAATTAGAATTAAGAAGTGATAATGTTTTATATGAATTAGGTACGACTATTAACAAAATGATAAAGGAGCTTAGAGAAGTTCTTGAGAATGTTAAAGAAGCAATTCAAGCTACAGCAAGTGCTGCCGAACAAATATCGTCCTCGTCAGAAGAAATGGCTTCGGGTGCACAAGAACAAAATATACAGGTTAGTGAAATTTCTCGTTCAATTGAGCATATGACAAAAGCAATAATTGAAATGTCAAAAAATATTACAGAAGTATCTCAAATGTCTCAAAAATCGAGTCAATATGCTAAGGCTGGTGCTGAAAAAACGAATGAAACAAAAGAAGGAATGAATAAAATTGTTAACTCTTCTCAAGAAGCTGCAAATATAATTGCTTCGCTTGCAAACAAAACTGACCAAATTGGAGAAATTACTAAGGTAATTGATGATATAGCAAACCAGACAAATCTGCTTGCATTAAATGCCGCTATTGAAGCAGCTCGCGCAGGAGAGCAAGGTAGAGGTTTTGCAGTAGTAGCAGACGAGGTTAGGAAACTTGCTGAAAGGACTACAAAGGCTACAAAAGAAATTGCAGAAACAATTAAATCAATACAATCGGAAGTAAAGGAAGCTGATAGGTCAATGGCAAATGCTAAAGCATCGGTTTTTGAAGGTATGAAATTAACCGAAGAAATTGACAGATTATTACAGGAAATCTATCAATCGGCTAAAACTGTATCAGAATTGATTGATAACATTGTAGCTTCGAGCCAAGAACAATCAATATCTGCCGATGAAATAAGCAAAAACATTGAAAATATTGCTAGCGTTGCAGAACAAAGTGCAACAAGTACAGGACAAATTGCAACGGCTGCAAATAATCTTGCTAGGTTAACTACAAATTTGGAAGAACTATTTAGCAAGTTTAATGTTGGAAAACAACGTTTAACAGCAGGGAAAAAACAATATATTCTTGAAAGTGCAAATTAGTAGAGTATGCATGAGTTAGCGTCGGTGATAGCTAACTCATGCATTTATTTTTCTATAAGTTCAACAACAAAAAAATTTTCTTTTCCATCCCTTAGAACAACAATTTCTACTTTATCTCCTTGTTTATAAAGTGACATTGCATACATAAAATCGTAAATATTATTTATTTTTTTTGAACCAAATTTAATAATTATGTCTCCGCTTTTTAAACCAGCTTTCTGAGCGGGGCTTCCTTCTGTAACACCGGAAATTTTATAACCCTCTCCATTGTATCCAAATTCTGGTATTGTACCTACTGAAACTCTTGGTCGTGTGGAAACTTTGCTTATTGGTTCTGAAATTTTTACGAAATCAGGTTTTTCATTAGAATTATTTAATTCGTATACTATATCAAAAATGAATTTTAATATTTCCGATTCCCCTTCATAGTTAATTTTGTTTGCATCGTCAGTTGGCTTGTGATAATCTGAGTGAATCCCAGTAAAGAAGAATAGAACAGGAATGTTTTTATTTAGAAACGCTTGATGATCGCTACCTCCGCTTCCTGTTTCACTTAGATTTAATTCAAATTTATATTGGTTTTTTTCATTTATTAAACTTTTCCACCTTGAAGAAGTACCAGATCCAATGATAGTTAATTTTTTAAGTGAATCTAATCTTCCTATCATATCCAAATTAATCATGGCAACAATTTTTTCTATGTTAAAGGGTAAATTATTTGTAAAATGTGTTGAGCCTAAAATGCCAAGTTCTTCACCTGAGAAAGCAGCAAAAATTATGCTTCTCTTTAATTGATTTTTTAGAGAAGAAAATTTTTCTGCTAGTTCAAGTAACCCTGATGTTCCCGATGCATTATCATCTGCTCCATTGTGTATCTGTTTATCTTTGCCTTTGTAAAATGAAGCTGAATGTAATTGGTCTATGCCAATGTGGTCATAATGTGCACCAATAACTATGTATTCATTTTTCAAGATTGGGTCATTACCTTCAATATAACCTACAACATTACGAGCAGTTTTTTTAATTTCTTTGGTTTCTGTGCTAAGTGATATTTTTGTGTTTTTGATCAGGAATGAATTTGGCTTTTTGAGGCTATCAATTTGCATTTTAATTTTATCTAAGTTTAGTCCTTCTTCATTGAAAATTTTTAGTACAATACTTTTTTTAAGTTGAACCACTGGGAACTCTTTTATTGGAGGAGCTCCATCATATCTTAGTGATATAAATTCTTCTTCTTTGCTTTGGTCTATATTTCCTTTTACAAAAATTACTCCAATAGCTCCTTTTTCTTTAGCAGCGGTTGCTTTATACCTTAATGAAGAATAGTTTTCAAATTTAGATTCAAAACTATCACGTTCTGGATGTGAAGTCATAATAATAACTATTTTACCATTTACATCTATTCCCTTATAATCGTCGTAATTTAAGTCTGGAGCAGAAATACCATAACCTGCAAATACAACTTCGCCTACAATTTTATTTTTTCCTGAAAAAGGAGCTGTAATAAAATCTTTTTTAATAATTAGGCTTTCCTTTTTAGTTTTTGTAATTATTTTTATTGAATTGTTTTTTGTTAATTCTATTTTTTCAATGAAAGGGAATTCTTGGAAGTAAGAATTATTAAAAAAAGGTTTCAAACCATATAGAGTAAATTGTTCTTTAATGTAATTACCTGCTAACCTTTCTTCTTTTGTGCCAGAGAATCTTCCTTTCATTTCATCGGAAGCTAAATAATAAAGATGAGCTTTTAAATCCTTTGGGGTTATTTCTGGATCAATCCAATTTTTTTGTGCTGAGATTATAGATGAAATTAAAACAAGGGAGTAAAAAATTTTTTTCATGGTTAGGTTCACGTTAATTATTTTGTAAAATTTGAAATTATAGTGGGACATGGACAAGGAAAAATTCCTTAGCTGTTTTTCCAATAGCAGTTGCCTGTTCTATAGTCATATGCAAATCTGAACTTGATTCGTCGTGTGCTCCAGCTTCAATAATTGCTAAATCGGAGCCTTTTGCCATTTTTACTAAATTATCGCAGTAAGCAGTATCTCCACCATAACAAATTGATTTTGAATCATAAAAGAATTTATATCCCAAAGAAGGTACTTCTGATGTTGTTCCATCGGGATTAATTTCTCTGTGATTTACTTTAAAAGGTTTAATTCTTACAGAATTTCTGGTAAATTGTTTTTCGCTTTCAATAGGCTTAAGATTAATTTGATAGGAAAGTTCTTTCCCGTAGACTTTCTTAAATGCATTATAAATACTTTTAATTTCTACACAACCCTTTGGAAAGTAAATTGAAAGTGGTAATCTTCTTCTTAGAACCGAAAGATAAGTTAAGAGTGACCATACCCCACCTACGTGGTCATGATGTCCGTGACTAATAAAAATATCCGATACTCTCAATATGGTTTCAGCTCCAACATCCTGTGTAAGATCTCTTAAAATTCCATCTCCGGGGTCGATAATGAAAGTGGTTTTACTTGTGGTTAATAAAATACCAGTAGAAACATTTGGGATGGAACTATAAATTTTTATAAAGAAATCGTCTTTGCGCCAAACTAAAGGATATTGATGTAAATCTTTTTGTATCATAAATTTACACAATTATTTGAGCAACAATTCCACCTATTAGAAATGCTGTAATCCAAGTTCCTAACCAAATTGAAAGTCCTTCTTTTAGACCTCTTTCTTTTAACATTACAACAAAAGAAGCTATACAAGGCACAAAAAGCGTAATAGTAATGATAGCTACAGTAATTTGCATTGTAGATAATTTCAAATCAAAAAGTCCTGCTGCGCCAAAATCTCTTCTAACCATACCCATTACGAATGCATTGGCAGCTTCTTTTGGAAGTTTTAACCATAAAGTTGTAATAGGTGCAAGCAGATTTTGCCATATTGTTAAAAGTCCAGTAATCTCCATTATACCTACTCCTAATGCTCCTACGAAAAACCAAAAGCCTGCTTCTTTCATAAAGCCATAGCTTCTAAATATAGTTTTCTTTAATACATTATCAAATTTTGGGAATCTCATTATTGGCAAATCAATAAGAAGCGGTGAGCTTTCCCCTGGTAACAATTTATTTAGCAAAGTTGAAAGAATTATTAAAACTGAACCTATAACTGAAATGTAGATTATTAATGGCGTGATGCCTGCTCCACTCAATAATACAGTAATAACTGCTAATTGAGCAGAACAAGGAATAACAAATTGTAATATAGCAGTAACAATTGACTTTTCTCTTTCAGAACCTAAAAGTCGTGTTGTTATATTAGCCATAGTAATGCATCCGAATCCAAGTATTATAGGAATTACTGCTTTTCCATTTAAGCCAATTTTATTGAAAGTTCTATCTAGCATTGTTGCTAAACGAGGTAAGTAACCACTATCTTCTAACAATGCCATAACAAAGTAAAAACTTACTACAAGTGGTAGAAGAAGAAATAAAAGATAAGTAGTTGTCATTGTTATGACCCCAAATTCTCCAAATAGAAGACGGTTAATGGGGTGATAAAAGTGAAAATTAGTTTCTACTAATTTGTTTTTTGATAGTTTTATAAATTCTTCTTTAAGTGCTTGATTTTTGTTCATTCCTTCGAAGAAATAAAAATCTTTGGAAGAAATAATCTTACCTTCATCATTCAAAGTGTTAACAGTAACCTTACACGAAGAGAAACCAGCAATATACGACTTTAAGTAATACTCAAAATATTTTTTCCCTATAGTATTTTCTGTAAAGTCAACAACTCGTTGAGAAATAAAATCTCCTATAAAAAAGTAAACTAAAATTAATAGTCCAACTAAAATAGGGATTCCTGTTTTTGGATTAAGTGATAATCTACCAATTAAGCTAAATATTTCACCTTTTTTAGAATCTTCATGCTCTACCTGGTCAACAATTTCATTAACTCTATTTCTTCTATTAATGTATATTTTTTCTCTCTCAGAGGGACCCTCAATTTTAACTTTATATTTTGAAGAGGTTTCTTCATCACCTTCTAGTATTAATAAAGCTTCATCTTGTGGGATAGATTTTTGAATGTATTCTTCCAGCATATGATAGAGTTCTTTTTGCTGAATTCCTTTTCTAGCATTTTGAATTGCAAAGTCTAATTTATCGAAACCCTCTTTAGATATGGCAGATGTTTCTATAACTTCTACACCTAAAAGTTCAGACAAGAGTTTAACGTTAATTTTTATTTTTCTTTTTTTAAGTTCATCAGCAAAGTTTAATAAAACAGAAACTCTTTTTCCCATGTCAATTAATTGAAGTGTAAGAAAAAGGTCACGCTCTAAGTGCAATGCATTAACTACATTTAAAATAATATCTGCAGAAAGGATTATATCTTTTGCGACTCTTTCTTCATCGTTGAAAGAAGAGACTCCATAAATTCCAGGGGTGTCGTAGATTTCATAATTCTTATAAGTACTTTTATTTATTGATATTGTTGTTCCGGGATAATTTGAAACATCAACATACATTCCACTTAAATAATTAAATACACAAGATTTACCAACATTAGGATTTCCAACAAGTACAACCTTTTTGTTTTTTATTTTTGTAGAAGATATGTTTTTAATATCTATTTGATTTATTTGAGGAATTATATTATCGTCTTTCATAAGCTTACTGTAATGTTATTTTAATTTTCTTTGCTAAATCGTAACCTACTGCTATTTCCTGCCTATTTTTTTTGATTACAATTGTTCCACCTGGTAATCTTTCAGAACAAACAACAGAGTCACCTTCGGTTATTCCTAATCTTATTAGTTGTGCTCTAAGATCCCCAGGTGGTAGATTAGTGATAATTATTTTATTTCCTTTTTTAGCTTTATCAAGAGTTATTTTGTTCATTTTGTCTCATCTTACAATTTGAATTAGTACATTTGCCAAAGATATTGAAAGAGTGTCCTGTAGGTTCAAATCCTAACTTTTCTGAAATTTCTTTAACTATTTTTTCAATTGCAGGTTCAGAAAATTCTTTAATTGAACCGCAATTAGTGCATATTAAGTGATCATGGGATTTTCTTCCATATTTAGCTTCGTATCTTGTTTTATTTTCACCAAAGTTTCTTTTTGCCAGTAAATCACAGGCGGCAAGTAATTCAAGTGTGTTGTATACTGTTGCTCTCGAAACGTTTGAATTGTTGTTTTTCATTTTTAGGAAAAGTTCATCGGCACCAAAATGACCTTCAAATTCAAGTGCATAGTCTAAAACTTCAAACCTTTCAGGGGTAATACGATGCTTTTCCTTTTTAAGATATCTTCTAAATTCTTCATGAGCTGCATTTAAGTCGATATTCATATTTGCTAATTATTTAGATTAAGTCTACATAAACATAACTATAAGTTCGCAAATAATCAACTTAAAAAATTTGATGGCTATAATAAAAATTAATATTTTCTATTAAAATTTTGTTTGATTGAACTATGATTTACTTCTTTATGTTATCTTTGATAAAACTTAGTGATATTTAAAATTTTTGTTTTAGTATAAATAAGTGTTAAAAAGTTAACTATAATGTTTTAGAAAATATTTTACAAGAACTTAAAAACAAAAAGGAGGTTTAATATGAGTATAAAAGTAGGAGATGTAGCCCCAAATTTTTCATTAAAAAATGCAAATAATGAAACATATACTTTATCTGACTATAAAGGGAAGAAAAATGTCGTAATTTTATTTTTCCCAGCAGTAGGTACTTCAGTTTGTGAGAAAGAATTGTGTTCTACAAGAGATAGTATGAAAGAATATGAAAATTTAGATGCTCAGGTGTTAGCTATAAGTGTTGATGGACCTTTTGCTCAAAAACTATGGGCAGATAAACATCAATTTAATTTTCCATTGCTTAGTGATTTTAATAAAGAAGTTTCTCAACTTTATGGAGCTTTTTATGATGTATGGCTCCCAGATAAGTTTAATTTAAAAGGAGTTTCTAAAAGAGCTGCTTTTGTAGTAGATAAAAATGGTATTGTTCAATATGCAGAAGTTCTTGAAAATGCAGCCGAAGAACCAAATTATGAAGCTATTAAGGAGACTTTAATGAAACTATCCTAAATATAAGAGGTTTCTATGGCTGAAGAAGGAAAAAAAGCACCAAATTTTACATTGAAAGATCAAGATGGTAAAAAGGTATCGCTTAAGGATTTCTTAGGTCAAAAAATTGTGCTTTACTTTTATCCAAAAGATATGACAAGTGGTTGTACAAAAGAAGCATGTGATTTTAGGGATAATTTCCCTAACTTTGAAAAAATAAATGTAGTCGTTATAGGAGTAAGCCCAGATTCTGTAGATTCTCATAAAAAATTCAAAGAGAAATATAATTTGCCTTTTATATTGCTTAGTGATGAAAAAAAAGAAGTTATTCAAAAATATGGTGTATGGAAAGAGAAATCCTTATATGGTAAAAAGTATATGGGTGTAGAAAGGACGACTTTTATTATTGATGAAAATGGAAAAATCTTAAAAAAGTTTCCCAAAGTAAAAGTTGATGGCCATGTAGAAGAAGTTTTAGAGGTTCTGGAAGCTATATGATTTATGTAACAAGAAGAGAAGTTTTTAGCGCTTCTCATAGAATTTTTAACCCCAAATTATCTGATGAAGAGAATTTTAGGATTTATGGTAAATGTAGTAATCCTAATGGACATGGGCATAATTATATTTTGGAAGTTACAGTAGCTGGAGAAGTTGACGAAAATACAGGTTATTTAATTGATTTAAAATTACTGAAAGAAGTTATACGTAGTAATGTAATTGAGAAACTCGACCACAAAAATTTAAATACGGATGTAGATTTCCTAAGAAATAAAATACCAACTTCAGAAAATATTTTAATAGCAATATGGGAACAATTAAAAGATAAAATCCCTTTTGGTAAATTATACTCTATCAAACTTTATGAGACTGAAAATAACTTTGTAGAATATAGAGGAGAATAAAAATTGAATCATGCATTAGTTGAAGAAAGTATAAGAACAATTCTTAAAGAAATAGGAGAAGATATTAATAGACCGGGACTAATCAGAACCCCTCACAGGGTTGCTAAAGCCTATGCATTTTTAACTCAAGGTTATAAAAAAAACATTGATGATGTTCTAAATGGGGCTATTTTTGAGGAAAAATATGATGAGATGGTTATTGTAAAAGATATTGATTTTTATAGTATGTGCGAACATCATTTGCTTCCTTTTTTTGGTAAAGTACATATAGCTTACATACCCAATGGTAAAATAATTGGCTTAAGTAAATTGCCGCGAATAGTAGATGTATTTTCAAGAAGACTTCAAGTTCAAGAAAGAATGACTCAAGAGATTGCTGATACTATTGATAAATATTTAGCACCACGCGGAGTAGCTGTTGTAATTGAAGCTTATCATATGTGTATGATGATGAGAGGAGTAGAAAAACAGAATTCAATAACAACTACAAGTGCTATGCATGGTGTTTTTTCCCAGGATACTAGAACAAGAGCAGAGTTCTTAAATTTAATTGCACAAAAGCCTATATAATGGAAAATCTAGAAAAAGCTATATGGATTACTGGTGCAAGCTCTGGAATAGGCAAAGAGCTTACGATTGAATTTGCCCGTAATGGAGAAACTGTGATTGCTACTTCTCGTAGACCGAATTTAATAAACTTATATCGCGATGAGTTAGGTGAAAAGAAATCATTTATAATTCCAGTCGAATTAGATATAACGAATTATGGTGCAATTGATAAATTTTTTGATGCATATTCTAAGGAGTTTTTTATTTACACTTTGATAAATAATGCAGGAATAACATCTTTCAAATCTAGCTTAGAAGATTCATTTGATGAAATAAAAGAAATAATAGAAGTAAATCTACTTGGAGCAATTTATGCAATAAAGAAAGCTCTGCCTAGGATGATAGAAAATAAGATGGGGACAATAATTAATATACTTTCTGTGGTTACTAAAAAAATTTTTCTGAATAGTAGTGCATATTCTGCTTCTAAAGCAGGATTGTTAGCCTATTCGAATGTTTTGAGAGAAGAACTTCGTGGTAATAATATTAGAATATTAAACGTAATACCTGGAGCAACTAAAACTCCTATATGGCATAGTTCAGTTCTTGAAAAACACTCTTATCGTATGATGGCTCCAGAAGAAGTAGCAAAGCTAGTATATCATTTACATTCAATTAAATCGAATCTTGTATCAGAGGAAATAATTATAAGACCTATTGAAGGAGATTTGTAATAAAAGACCCCGCATATATGCGGGGTCTTTAGTTTTAATAACAGCTTCTCATTCTTTTTCTATCCATCATCTTATGTTTAAGTATGATTTTTTTACAATCACCAAAACCAAAGTTAAAATGTTTTGTCCATAACTCTTTTTGTTCATCATTTAAAATCTTGTAAATTGCTAACCAGTTATTTATAGCCGAAGTTCTCATTTCAGTAATTAATTTGTTATTGGATTGAACTAAGTCCATTAATTTTTTTTCATCAATCTTGTTTTGAAGGAGCATATTTTTTATATCCAATTGGTTTTTTTGTAATTGTGCTCTTAAGTCAATCATTTTTTTCTGATGTTCGTTTCTGAGTTCATTAAATTGTTTTTGTTGTTCAGGGGTAAGTTTGAGCTTGTCAATCAGTCTTTCTTTAATAATTTCTTTTCTAATTTGGGCACCTGGAAATAGATCTTCAAGATATGAACCATCAAAAGATGAGTCTACTAAAAATTCTTCTTCTATTCCTTGACCATCAAAATCTTCATAGAATAAGTTCTCTGTTTGAGGTTGTGCATTAATGTAAAAGTTAAATGCAAGAATTAAAAATATTGATAAATATGCTATTCTTTTCATTTTTCAAACTCCTTATTTGTTAAAAATTATTTTCATAGTTTTGACAACATTTAATTTGTAGTAGTTTAATAAAGTTTATGAAACTTTTTTTGCATAGATATTTTTAAACCACATTGAAAAAAAACTTGTCTATATTAACGAACAGAAGTTATTAAATGAGTTTTGATAACGATTTCGAATTAGTTAAAAAATTTATTGCAGGTGATGAATCTGCTTTCAATGAAATTGTTAAAAAGTATCAAAAGAGAATTTATTGGCATGCAAGGCAAATGTTAGGTGACCATTTAGATGCTGATGAAGTTACTCAAGAGGTCTTGATAGTATTGTATAATAAATTAAAGACATTTAATTTCAAGTCTTCACTTTTTACATGGATATACAGAATAGTTACAACAAGAAGCTTAAATCATATAAAACGAAATCAATTAAAAAAATTGGTGCCTTACGAAAATGCTAGTGATTCTGAATTAGTAGATAAAAGAGACATTATTGAAGATATTGCTAACAAAGAAAAAATGGAACAATTAAATAAGATATTACAAAAAATTCCTCCAAAACAAAGACAAATATTTATAATGCGAAATTTCGAACAGTTATCTTATGAAGAAATTTCAAAGATTACAGGGAAAAGTGTAGGAGGATTAAAAGCCAATTACTTTCATGCATTGAAAAAAGTTTTGGAGTATATAAATGAAAAAAAGTGAAGAATTAATTTTGAAATATCTTGCTGATTTAATGAATGATAAGGAAAAAGAAGAGTTTGAAAAAGAATTAGAGACGTCTTTAGAATTGAGAAATTCTTTCGAAAGCATTAATAAAATAATTAATGAATTCAGTGAAATAAAGAATTTTAATTTAGATGATAGGTATTTTGCAACATTGCTTCCTAAAGTTCATGATAGATTGGATAAAAAAACTAAATTTCCCTTTGCTAGGAAATTATCTTATGTCATTCCTGCGGCTATAGCTGCAATTTTGATAATTACTTTGTTGCCATCTTCGCAAAAATTTGATGAAAGATTAGGAAAAGTAACCCAAGAATTAATAAATTATTATACGAGTAATGATAGTTTACCAGTAGATATAGACGATCAATTATTTGTGTATCAAAAAAACAATAATTTTGAAATTGGGTTTTTAGAAGAAGAACCATTACCTAAAGACTATATCAATAAATATTTACCAGTAATTTTCGAGGAAGCACAGAATATAGAAATAGTAGATTTGCCAGAAGAAGACTTACAAGCTTTATATATAAATTTAACTAAGTTTAATTATTAAATAGGTGAGAAATGAAAAGGTTATGTCTTATATTTATTATTGCTATATATTGTGCTAGTAATATGTATTCACAGCCGGAAGGCGGAATGCCTGGGAAAAAATTTATGCCAGATGGTAAAGCATTAAGAAAAATTGAGCAATTAGAGAAATCTAAACTTATCGAATTACTAAACTTAGATGAAAACACTTCAATAAGATTTTTTGCGAAAAGAAACGAACATTTTCAAAAAGTTAGGACTCTATTTGACGAAAGAGAGAAAATTATTAATGAACTAAAAAATTCTCTTGATGAGAATAAAGGTAATGATAATTTTTATAAAGAACAGGTAAATAAACTATTAGAAAATGAAGACAAAATGGTAAATGAAAGAGAAAGTTATTATAAATCGCTTAGTTCCATACTTACACCTCAGCAGCTAGCTAAACTGGCAGTTTTTGAATTTATGTTTAGAAAGGAACTTGCTCATACTATGATGAAAAGGATGCGCAAAGAAAAGGAATAAGAATTTTTAGAAAAGATTTTTGTACCATTAAGTTTCTATTGCATTTTTTTTAGTCAGAGTATATCTTGCAACACAAATTTTGCGGAAGTGGTGAAATTGGTATACACGCTACTTTGAGGGGGTAGTGCCCGTAAGGGCGTGCGGGTTCGAGTCCCGCCTTCCGCACTAATTAAGTATGAATAAAAAAGGGTAAAGTATGAATAAGAAATTTTTTTTCGCTTTAAGTTTAGTTTTTTTAATGCTACTAAATTTGAAAGCTCAAGAGATGCCTCCTGAGGCTGCTAAGGCATACAATGAGGGGAATAAGTTTTTGAAAGCTGGTAATTATGAAGAAGCAGTAAAGATGTATAATGAAGCTTTGAAAACTTCTAAAGACTATAGAATATACTATCAATTAGGAGTTACTTATAAAAAGCAAAATAAGCTCGATCTTGCAGAACAAGCATTTAGACAATCAATTGAACAAAATCCTAATTTCGATATTGCATATAATGGTTTAGGAGGAACATATTTTCAAGAAGGTAAATATCAAGAAGCCATAGAGAGCTTTAAAAAATTTGAACAACTTACAAAGCAAAAGTCATTAAAAGAACAAGCTCAATTAAATATAGCAAGGTCATACGTTAAATTAGCAGAAGTAAATAAAAAAGATGGAAATTATCAAAAAGCTATTGAAAACTTGAATGAAGCTATTAAATTCAATAAACTTGATGCAGCATATGTTCTTTTAGCAACAACTTATTATGAAACTGGTGATTATGATAAGGCAATAGAATCTGCTGATCAGGTCTTAAACATGAAAACTACTAATCTAAAGGGAGCAGCTTACTATTACAAAGGTCTAGCTTTTAAACAAAAAAACGATATTACCAAGGCTAAAGAAAATTTTGAACTTGCCAAAAGAGACCCGCAGTATAAACGTTTAGTAGAATATGAACTAAAGCTCTTAAAGTAAAAGTAAGCCCTCGTAACGAGGGCTTTTTAATATTATCTTAAAAACTTCATTACCAAATAATAAAAGTAGTTGGACCTTTTTTTAAAATAAATTTTTTAATGTATTGTTTTTGATTTATTAAGTAATATTAGTGTGGACATGATAAAAAAATTTTATGTTTTTTTACTTATCCTTTTATTTAGTAATCCCAAAGCTTTTGGAAATGAAGATGCATTTTTGAAGGCTATGAAGTTTTTTCAACAAAAAGAATACGTAAATGCATATCATATTTTTTCAAAATTAATGAATGATAATGAAATCGAAGAAAACAAAAAAGTTGTTTCGAAATTTTATGCTGCAGATTGTTTATTGAATATTCAACAATATGATGCTGCTGCAATATTATTAGAATCTTTTGTGAATGATAATATTTTTTCAACCTACAGAGAAAATGCACTCTATAAATTAGGAGAATTGTATTATAAAATAGGAAGTTATAGAAAATCGAGAAACAAGTTATTTGCTCTAACTGAAAGTTACCCTAATACTTCATATAAAGGTTCTGCTTATTATTGGATTGCTGAATCATATTATGCAGAAAAAAAGTACTTAGAAGCAGAAGAGTATTTTCAAAAGGCAATTGAACTAAGAGATTATAATGAATTTATTGTTAACACATTATATTCTTTTGCACAACTTTATGAAGAAATAGGCAATTATTCTAAATCGGTTCAATATTACGATGAATTATTATCTTATTACAAAGACAGTCCACTTGCTCCATTAGCACAATTTAGGATAGGGATTTCTTACTTTAACTCAGGGCAGTATGATAATGCTATTATAGAATTAACTGATCCATTAATAAGTAAATTACCAAAAAAAGAACAATTAGATGCAAAGTATTACTTAGCTATATCTTTACTTAGGATAAATGATTATCAAAGTGCATTGTTAAACTTAAGTGAAATGCTAAAGGAAAATTTGGCCGATGATGTTTCAAGAAAGGTAAATTACAGTATAGCATGGACACATTTTCAGTTAAATAATTATGAAAAAGCATATGAAATATTTTCAAAATTATCGACAGCAGAGGGGGATACTATTTCGGTAACTTCATTATACTGGAGCGGTGAATGTAAAAGGTATATGAATGATTATAAAAGTGCGGAAGAAATTTTTAAAATATTTTTAGATAAATATCCAACGCACAGATTAGCATCTCGAGCCCAACTAAGCAAAGGAACTATTTTTTATACAACAAATAACTCTAAAGAAGCCGAGACCTCTTTAGTTAACGCTACTATTTATGGAGATGCTTTAACAAAATCTAAGGCTTTTACTCTTCTTGGTGAGATGAAATTAAATAACAATGAATTTGGTCAAGCAAAAAATTATTTCATTTCGGCACTAAAATTAGAACATAATGATGAGCAGTTATTAAACAGAGCTAAACTTGGATATGCAATAAGTGAATTTTATCTTAATAATTTTAATTCAGCATTAAGGTATCTTGAAGAACTTAACTCTAAGTATAATTCTTTTGAAAGTGATAAAGTTAATTTTTATTTAGCAGAAGCTTACTTTTCTAAGAAAGAATATGCTGCTGCATTGAAACATTATAATAAAATTAATTCATCAGACGAAAACTTGAAAAAGCAGACTCTACTAGGCAAGGCCTATACATATTTTAATTTGAAAGATTTTGCAAATGCTGTTTATTATTTTAATGAATATGTTAACAAATATCGCAAAGATAAAAATATTAACGAGGTTAAATTAAGATTGGCAGATAGCTATTATGCTTTGAAAAATTTTGAAAAAGCAAGTCTAATTTATAAAGAAATATTTTCAAGTGATAAAAATGTTTTAGAAAATGACCAAACATATTATCAATACTGTCAATCGCTCTATAAAGCTGGAAAGTCTTCAGAAGCTATTCAAGAATTTGCAAATCTTCAGAAAAAGTTTCCAAAATCAAAATATGCAGATGCTTCGCAGTATGTAATTGGGTGGATTTATTTTCAAAGAGGTAATTTCAAAGAAGCTATAAATAATTACTTTGATCTAATAAAAAGATTTCCACAGTCAGATTTGATACCTATAGCTTACTATTCAATTGGTGATTCTTATTATAATCTTTCTTACTATGATTCTGCAATTGTTTTCTATAATAAAATATTAGAAGAATATCCAAATACTCAATATATTCTTGATGCTGTAAATGGAATTCAATATGCATATTTAGCAAAAAGTCAACCTAATTTTGCAATTGATGTTATTGAGAAGTTTGTTAAAGAAAATCCTTCTTTGAAATTTAGTGACCATATTTATTTTAAAAGAGGTGATATTTACTATAGTCTTGATGATTACACAGGAGCAATAAATGCCTATAAAGAATTTATTCAATTATATCCTAAAAGCGAGCTAGTACCAAGTGCTTATTTCTGGATTGGTAAAAGTGCTGCTAATCTTAAGAAAGATAATGATGCAATAGAGAATTTTAATAAGGTTTTAGAAATTGCAAAGAAGTCAGAAGTTGGAATATCTGCAACAATAGAATTAGCAAATTTATATTCTAATAAAAAGCAGTATTCTTCAGCTATTCAAATTATAAATTCTTGCATAGATGCTTTGCCAACATCTAACCGTGTACCAGAACTTTTGTATTTAAGAGGATTGGCTGAAGTAAAAGATAATAACATAAAGGATGCTTATAATACTTTTGAACAAATTATTATGTATTACGAAGGAAATATATTTGCATCAAAAGCGAAAGTTGAACTCGGTAAGCTTGAAATCGACAGGGGAAATTATGAAAATGCAATAAAATTTTTAAAAGAGACAGCAGAAAATCGACTCGATGATATTGGAGCTCAGGCTCAATATTACTATGGTTTAGCATTGTTTAATCAAAATAAAATTAACGAAGCAATAACTGCATTTGTCAGGGTTCGCTCAATTTTTTCTGCATATGATGAATGGTACACAAAATCACTTTTGAGATTAGGTGACTGTTATGTCAAATTAAATGATAAAAAATTAGCGAGAGAAATGTATCGTGCTGTTCTAATTCGTCATCCTAAAGGAGAATATGCAAACGAAGCAAATAAAAAGTTGAAACAGCTATGAAAAAATTTTTATTGTTAACAATACTTTTAACCGTTGTTCTAAAAGCTCAAACCGAAGAACGTGAAGTTGAACTTCCAGATTTTGTTATTATTGGAAGACAAAGAATAGAAGTCCAACCTGCGGTTAAGGATAAACCAGATTTTATGAAAATTATTTCAGAAGACTTTTTATTACCAAAGTATCCACCCGAAGAACTTCCTTTATTATTAACTTCAGAAATTAAATCAACAACACCTAATTTAGATGATTTAAATAATGCTTTTTTTGGGAGCTTATATGTTGGTTTGGGTAAACATACCTATCCTGTAGGAGAACTTAATCTAAATAAGTCAATCGACTATTATTTACTACATGCAAAAATTTTTGGCTCAAACATTAAGGAATATGTTCCGTATGCTGGTTATAATGTTTCAGGGGTGAGTATAGATAATACCCTGTTTGTTAGTACTAAATCAAATTTTTTAGAGGGTAGCGAGATAAAATTAAATGGAAATTATATAAGAGATTCTTATAGATTTTTTGGCTCTATTAAATCAGATTCTCTAAGAGAAACTAACCGATTTTATGGAAATTTTTCTATATCAAATAATTATAACCAATGGTTTAATTTCGGAATAAATTTTCAACCCAAGTTTTTGTCAATAAGCGATATTAATCTCAAAGAGAAATTAATTGAAGGCACTGGCTTTTCCGAAATTAAATTTTCAAAAATTGCTTTTGGTGGTAATTTGTTATATAAAAAACAGTATCTTCAAAATAATATTAGTGGCGTTGATAATTATGATTATTATTTATTTAATGGATATCTTAAAATATTTAGTATTAAGAATATCTTATTGAATACAGGTGTTGTAATTTCAAAAAATAAATCAAATGATTTTTTAAGACCTTTTGGTTCAATAGAAATGAAATTATCTGAAGGGTTAATATTTTCGAGCGAATTTAAACCTTACACAAATTTTTCAACAGTATTAGATTTTATTGATAATAACCTTTATGTGATAAATACTGCAAAAGATAACGTATATGATGAAATACCAATTAATCTTTCGGCCTTAATTAAATATGAAAATAAAGAGGGACTCTCTTTAAAATTGAGTGGTACATATAAAAAACACAAGAACTTTTTATATTTTGAAGATGAATTTAATGAAGGATTCTTCCATGTTAACTCTGCAGAAGCTAAGGAGTTTCTTTTGAATTTTGGTATTCTATATAACACGTTTAATTATGGTAAGTTTGATATGACATTCAAATATCATAGTGTAAAAGATATTAATAACCATATAATCCCATTTAATCCGTTATATAATCTAATTATAAATTACTATTATAATTTTTCTTTTGGCTTATCACTACAGACATCTTACCAATTTTTTAAAGAATCTTATGCAGATTTACTAAACAAATCTTTAATTGAGGATTATCACAACTTATCATTAAGTATGATTTACAATTTTTTTAATAATCTTTCCATTAAAGTTGACTTTCAAAATATATTGAATAGAAGTAATTTTGTATTAAAAGGTTATAGAGGTAAGAGTTTTGATGTAATTTTAGGAATTGAATATCGTTGGCAATAATTATGAAAATTCAAGATGACAGTTAACGAATTAAAAACAAGAATAGCAAATGCACTAGGTGTTTCACATTCCGAAAAGGAATTAGCATACGATATTTTCATTTCTAAAATTGCAGAGATATTAACTCCAGAATTAACATTAAAAATCCCTAAATTAGGGTACTTCCAATTAAAAAGTGCTGAAGAGGATAAATATTCTGAAATAATTTACTCACCTATTCAAGAAGATATTATACATGATTTAAGAAATATTTTTATTATTCTTGAACTGCCTCAAGCGAAAAAATTTTCTGTAAAACCAGAGCAAAGCGAAGATAGTGATATTTTTAGTATTGGAGTTGGTAAACCTTACTTACCTTTAGAAGGAGAGTTGGAAGAAAATTTGGATGCGTCTTATATTTTTTTGAAAAAGTCAATCGAAGAAAGAATTAATGAAATATTGTCTGAAGCAGAACACATACCTGACTTAAATTTGTGGTATATGTATGAAAAATTCATATCTGAAGAAAAAGATACTTCATCAGAAAGACAATTAACAGAGCTTGCCTCAGATATTACATTTGATGATTCAATTGTAAATGGGAAAGAAGATATAATTGCTGAAGATATAACTAAGACTTTACTAGAAAATGAAATTGAAGAATCACTTGAAAGAATGGAAGAAAAGGTTGATAAAAATTCAACTGATGTAACTCTCGCAGAGTTACTCGAAGGGTTTAATGTGGAACAAAAACAGCATGAAGAAAATTTAAATCAAACAGAAATTCCAAGTGAACAAAAAAAAGAACAGGTAGAAGAGAGCAAAGAAATAGAGATAGAACTCGGTAAGCATAGAAAGTATAATTTGGATGAAAATGTTAAAGATGAATTGACTACTGAATCACAAAAAGAAACAGGTAGTTTTAATGAAATTTTAGAAAATATAAAGAAAGAAGAGGAAACTTATCTTGGCCTAAAAAAAAGAGGACCTGAAAAAATTGAATGGAATTGGGGAGATGAATTAAGGGAAGAATTAGAATCTTTGCAGGAAGATATTGAATACGAAGAAGAAAATTATGAAAATGATTTTGATTATTATGAAGACAAACCAAAATTAGGGAATAGAAAAGTTGATGAAATATTAAAATCTACAAAATCAATTCCATCAAAATTATTTGAAGAATTGGAACATGAAATAAAAAAGGAAGTAGAAAAAGTTACAAAAGAATTAAACTATCAAAATTATCAAACAAGAAAAACAAAATATGAGTTTGTTGAAGTAGAACAGAGTCAAATTGAAAAAAGTAGAACCTTAGATAAAATAAATTATGATAATGAAAGAAAATATATAGAAAATGAATATGGATTTAAAAAAGAAGAAAAATATTTTAGTAGAACTTTTATAATTTTATTTTCTTCTTTTATAATAGTTATTGCGCTTGTTATTTATTTATTGTTGCCTAATAGGAAAGTAATAACAACTCTAGAAGCTACTAAAGGACAAAATATAGACACAACTAAGAATACTGAACAAATAATTACAGCAATTCCACCTAATCAAAGTTTTATGACGGAAGAAGATGATTTTCCAAGAGTTCCTACTTTATCGTTAGAAAAGAGACCAGTGGAAATTGCAAAAGAAGTAAATGAGCAAAGCATAGTATCTGAAGGAAGTTTGTACAGGAACATTATTAACGACACAAGAGTATACAAAACAATTTTTTTCGATGGTAAAAGCTATAATGTTCAAGTTTCTTCTTGGAGAAATAAAATTAAAGCTGAGCAGGAGGCAAAAAGATTAAAAAATGCTGGATATGATGCATTCGTATTGATAGCTAATTTGCCAGAAAAAGGAGGAATATGGTATAGGGTAAGAATTGGCTCCTTTAAAACTTTGGATGAAGCAAAAGATTTTTTTTCAAAACATAATCAACAAATAAATGGAAGGTAGTTATGGATTTACTTTCAATATTCCTTAAAGGTGGTATTGTAATGTACCCAATTTTACTTTGTTCTGTTATTGGGTTAGCTATAGTAATTGAAAAATTTATTGTTTTGAAAAAGGCCAAAGTAAATGTGCCGGCTTTTCTTGTAAAAATTAGAGCGTTGTTGAAAAGAAAAGATATAGAAGGAGCTATAAATTTTTGTTTGCAAGAGAGATCGCCAGTTGCTAACATAATTAGGAAAGGTTTGAAAAAATTTAGATTCGGACATCAAAGAGTAATAGAAGCTATAGAAAGTGCAGGTAGACAAGAAATAGGAAAATTAGAGAAAGGTCTTTCTATTTTAGCTACTATTTCTGGTGTAGCCCCTCTACTTGGTTTCCTTGGTACCGTAACAGGTATGATTCAAGCATTTATGAAAGTTCAAGAACTACAAGGTTCGGCAAGTCCAGCAGATTTAGCAGGAGGTATCTGGGAAGCTTTAATTACAACTGCCTTTGGTTTAATAGTTGGCATACCTGCATTAGCTTTTTATAATTACTTTGTAAGCGCAGTAAATAAATTGGTTATGGATATGGAGTTAATAACAAACGATATTATTGATATACTTGATGATACAACAAAACAAAGTACTTTTGAAGAGGAAGAAGACGAAGAAATAAATTTATAGGAGATATATAATGAAATTTGAAACTTCTAATAAACCGTTAAGTATTTTTGCATATTCGTCTTTAACAGATATTGTAATGCAGCTTTTAATATTTTTTCTTTTAACTTCTCAATTTGTAATACAAACAGGTGTAAAAGTTAAATTGCCAGGCTCAAAGAATAATGAGCAAGTTGCGCCTGCAAAAATGGTAGTAACTATAACTGAGCAAGGAAGAATTTTTCTGGGTAACGAAGAGACAAGTATAGATAAGCTTGCTGGTAAACTCGAAGTTGCCAAGCAAAATACTAAAGAAAGTAATTTAATAATAAGAGCAGATAAATCTGTAAAAATAGATTTAGTAATACGAGTTATTGATACGGCTAAAGGAATTGGAATAGATAAGTTTACAATAGAAACAGAAAAAGAAAATTTTTAAAACTATGAAAGAAAATCCAAGAAAAATTTCTTATGCAATATCTTTAATTGTTCATGCTGTGTTAATTATTGTTTTTGCATTTATAAATTTATCAGTTGGTTCTATAGAAGAAGATTATGTGACAATTGGCTTTGGGAGTGGTTTAAGTAGTGGTAGTAAAGGTCCGTTGGGGACAGATGAAATAACGGCTATGGATAGGCCAAAACAAGAAGAAGTTAAAAAAGAAGAACAACAAAAAGTAGAACTCCCAAAATCAAAATCCTTTGATGAGGAAAATGTAATTACAAAAACAGATAAAAAAAGTCAAAAGGATTTAGCGATAGAAAAAATAAAACCAATTTCAGATAATAAAGAAAAAGTTAGGGGTACTGAAGATGCAGGGGAGGGGATAGGTGGTTTTGGATTTGAACTTGATTTTGGTGGAAAGGGGATAAGGAAAATATATAGCTATGTTTTGCCTGAATATCCTGAAGGAGTATCAAAAGAAATTGATGTTAAATTAAAATTTACAATTTTACCAGATGGAACAGTAGGCAAAATATTCCCTTTAATTAAAGCAGATGCACGTCTTGAAATGGCAGCTATAAATTCATTGCGTCAATGGAGGTTTGAACCATTGCCTCCTAATGCAAAACAAGTTGAACAAACAGCAATAATTACTTTTCCTTATCGCCTTCAGTAGGTTTTTCTTCTTTATAATAAAAGCGATAAAAGAAAAATTCTGCAATTGATAATAATGTCAGCGAAATTGTATCTGCATCAAAGTGAATTCCAAAACCTTTCGGCTCAAAAAATATTTTGACAATTGTAGATGAAATTGACCAACCTACAGAAAATAGAATTATAATTAGCGCAACATTTATTAGAGCGGAACTTAAGGATTCTTCCTGCCACTTTTTTGTAAAAATAACAGTTATGAAAATTAAGTGAGCTGCAAAAATTAGTGCAGAAATCATTTCTTACCCCGAACTATTATTGAATCTGCTATTAATAATTTGACCACTAATAAGGCCACCAATAATTCCAAAAATACTATTAATAAAAAAGTTATTGATAATAACAGAAATTGAATAAAGCCAAGAGAAACCATACTCTAAGATATCATTTCTAATATTTTGGAATAAATTTATTATGTTTCTTTTAATTTCATTGTCAACAGGAAAGTTGTTAACCATTCTTTGTAATTCAGGGAAAGCTACTACAACATCGTTAGTCTTTGTGATAAAAGTAATTAAAATGTCAAACAAAGAACCAAATATTGAAGCATATATACCTGTCATTAAACCTATCATGAAACTCTGCTTCATAGAAACTTTATCAACTATATTTCTTGCTTTTCTATCAAGTGTTAATGCTATATAAGAAGCTGCAGGAACAATTAGACAGCAAGTAAAATTTTTAATAATAGGGACAATTTGAAGAACCCCTGCACTAAATCCACAAACAAATGATGATATATATTTTCTCATATGTTCTTAATTTTTAATTCTTTGAAAAGATTGATTAAACTTTTGTAAAAATATAAAAATAGGACTGAACCGAAAAGAAAACCAGTAAAAAATGCTATGCTTTTTGAATATTCATACAGTTTGATAGAGATTAATAATGCATCTATCAAAATAATTAATAATGAAATTAAAAAATATTTTAGTTTGGGTTCTATCATTTTTTTTATGAATAGACTAATAAATGACATAACTAAACATCCAAAATAAATACCTGTACAGCGCGAACATACTAATAAATTTATTTCATCAATTTTTATTAGCTTATTACTTTGTTGATGACATACTAATGAAAAGCATTTTTTAATTACAGGTAGGAAAGTGACTAGAGAAGGATAATTATGGACAATATATTCGAACGAAATTCCTAAAAACCAGATTAAAATTGAAAGGAACAAAAAAAATTTATACTTACTTTTCAAAGTATTATTCTGTTGTAAATTTATAAATTATAATTTTACTAGGGGTTAAAATATAGAGTTTATTATTAAAAATTATACTATCGTTAATGACCTCGTTAATTTTTGGGACAAACTCTCTAAATTCATAATTATTAAAATTGTTTTTAGAAATTGAATAATAAATTTTACTGCTAGAATTAATGGTAATACCATAATAAGTTGAGTTAATATTAATAGGTATAAAATCAAGGTTTAGTGTTGTAACATTATTTCCGTATAAGTCAAATATTAATAATCTTTGATTATCAACCACAAAGATTTTATTATTATAAATTGTTAAAACCTTTGGATTAATTAAAGCAAAGTTGCCAGATTCGTATGTGCCAATTGGCATAATAAATTTACCAGACGATGTAAACTTAAGAATGCGAGAATTATCAGAATCAAGAATAAACATATCACCTTGTTCTGAAACTCCAATACCTATTGGATACCGAAATTTATAGATTTCATTATCGATTGAACTAGCATACAAAGATGAAATGAAGTTTAGATCTTTATCAAAAATTTGAATTCTATCATTAAATTTATCTGCTACATATACATTTAAAGTGGTGGCATATATGTCACTTGGAGTATCAAATGAGTTGTTATCCGAGCCATAGCCTCCTATAATTTTAGTATCATTCCCTAACGAGTCTAATTTTATAACTTCGTTGTTAGATAAATCAATTACATAAAAGTAGCCTGTCATGTTGACACAAAAAGTATAAGCATAGTTGAAAGATCCAATTTCCCTATCATATATTATTTGTGCATATAATTTTATTGAAAGTGATAAAAGTAAAATTAACATGTAAAAAGTGAATTTATGTACCTCAGAGAATTTTTCTTCAAGTCTTATCTTATTAAATAGTAGCTGTTTCATTTAATTAGGTTAAAAAAATAAAGTTAATATTCGATTATGAATTATAAAAGTACTTTTTTGATCACAGGCACAATTTATGTAAGATTTTACTTAATTAAAATAAGTTTATTTATTAATTTTACTTTTAATTAAAAAATGAAATAATTTCCTTTAGGGGGAAGAATGAAAAAGGTAATTTTTACTTTTGCAATAATATTTTTAGTACTTTCTTCTTGTAAATTGAAAGAAGAAAGTGATATAACGGGACCTAACGGACAAGATCAAGCTACTCAATTAAAAATATTATCCCCTAATGGTGGAGAATCTCTAGTTGAAGGAAGCTCTTTTGAAATTAAGTGGAGTGGAAAAACAACCTCTCTTCTTAGGATTTCTTATTCTCTTGATAATGGTTTATCGTGGAATTTAATTGCAGATAGCATAAAAAATTTTGGTGTATATGTTTGGTTTCCAGTTCCAGGTATAATATCAACACAATGCAAAATTAGGATTGCAACTGTTGATGGCACAAAATCAGATGAAAGTGATAATGTATTTAGTATAGTTAGAAGCTCAAATGAAACTTTGAAAATAACATCTCCAAATGGTGGTGAAGAATGGGAAGCAGGCTCATCAAAAGAAATAAAATGGTATAGTACAGGTATTGATTCTGTAATAATTGAATATACTACAGATAATGGTAACCATTGGAATTTAATAGCAGTTGACAAGAAAAATACAGGAATTTATTATTGGGAACCCATACCAAATACTCCGTCTACATTAGCAAAAGTAAGAATTAAAGATGCTAAAGATGGAATCCCATCTGCAGAAAGTGAAAAACCGTTTAATATTTTGCCCGAACCTATAATTAAAGTAACTTCACCAAATGGGAAAGAGATATGGCTTGCTGGTTCCTCCCAAAAAATAGAGTGGCTTTCTGAAAACATTGAAAATGTTAAAATTGCTTACACAACTAATAACGGATACAATTGGAATACCATAGTTGAATCTTATCCAAGTGTAGGATTTTATGAATGGAAGAATGTCCCAAATGTGAATTCAAAACTATGTAAAATACGTATTTACGATGCTAAAGATGGAGAACCTTGGGATATATCTGATGAGCCGTTTGAAATAACTACTCAGTTAACCCAATCAATAAAAATTGTAAGTCCTAATGGAGGTGAAAGCTGGCAGGCAGGAACCTCACAAAATATTACTTGGACTTCTGTAGGCGTGACTAAGGTTAAAATAGAGTATTCTTCGAATAATGGACTAACGTGGAATGAAATAGTAAATAATTTAACAAACTCTGGTGCATATGAGTGGAAAGTTCCAAATACTTTATCTACTCAATGTCTTGTAAGAATTAGTGATGCTGAAGATGGTCAACCGGTTTCTCAAAGTGAAAAGGTGTTCAAGATAGTCCCAGAACCCAAAATTAAAGTTTTGTATCCAAACGGTGGAGAAAACTGGACTGCAGGAGCAATTGATACAATAAAATGGGAATCAATTGGGGTTGAGAATGTAACAATTATGGTAACAATGAACAATGGTATAACATGGGACAAAATTGTTGAAAAAACTCCTTCAAATGGAAAATATGTAACAAGTTTTACAACACCATCTAATCAATGTAAAATAAGAATATTCGACTATGAAAAAGGTTCACCTATAGATGAAAGTGATGGAACTTTCACAGTGCTTCCAGAACCCAAAATAACAGTATTAACTCCAAATGGTAATGAAGAATGGTATGCAGGGTCAAGTAATAATATTAAATGGAAATCAACCAATATTGAATATGTAAAGATTGAGTATACAACAAATAATGGAGCAAGTTGGAATACAATTGTAGATAGAACAGAAAGTGATGGCGTTTATAGTTGGAATCCAATTCCTAACGTAAGTTCATTATTGTGTAAAGTAAGAATTAGTGATGCTGACGATGGCGTTCCTTCTGATGTTTCTGATGAAGTCTTTACGATAATAAGTAAAGGTAATCAACTAATAAGAGTTACTAGTCCTAACGGAGGAGAGAGTTTGACAGCAGGTTCATCTTTTAGCATTAAATGGGAAGCAGCTGGTATAAATGATGTGAAGATTGAATATACAACAAATAATGGAATATCATGGAATACAATAGTAAATAGTACTCCAAGCACAGGATTTTATAATTGGGCAATAATACCAAATACAGCATCAACAAATTGTAAAATAAGAATAAGTGATGCACAAGATGGATATCCCTCAGATGAAAGCGATGCATTTTTCTCTATAGAACCAGAACCGAGAGTAAAAGTTTTAGCTCCAAATGGTGGAGAAAGCTGGCATTATGGAACACCCGAAGAAATTAGATGGGAATCTGAAAATATCAAAAATGTAAAAATAGAATATACAACAGATGGTGGAGGTAGTTGGAATACAATTGTTAATAGTACCCCAAGTATAGGCTCGTATATATGGAAGGATATTCCAAATACAAATTCAAATCAGTGTAAAATAAAAATTAGTGATGCTGATGATGGTGTACCCTACGATTTGTCTGATAATAACTTCCAAATTTCTAATTTAGTGGTTCAATCAATAAGAGTAATATCCCCAGATGGCGGAGAAAGATGGCAAGCTGGTACTTCTAAGAATATTACATGGGACTCTAAAGGGATTAATAATGTAAATATAGATTACACAATTAACAATGGAATAACATGGATTCCTATTGCTCAAAATGTACCAAGTTCAGGTTCATATGAATGGAACCCTATCCCAACTGTTAATTCTACACAATGTAAAGTTAGAGTTAGGGATGCTGCAGATAATGATCCTTCTGATGAAAGTAATGGAACATTTACAATTCAACCGAGTCAGTCTATAGAAGTTTTATACCCATACTCAGGAGTTGAGTTATTATCGGGAGAAAAATTTAAGATTAAGTGGCGTTCGACAGGTATTGAATATGTAAAAATAGAGTTTAACCCATATAATTCATCAACTGATCAAGATTGGAAAATACTAGTTGATAGTGTTGCTGGAAATGATGAGGGCGGAGGAATTCGTTCATATGAAGCAAGTTTTTCAATCGTTTCAGATAATTATGTGATAAGAATAAGTGATGCCGTTGATGGTTCCCCGGTAGATTATTCAGATGGTGTATTTAAAGTAAAGCCTGCACCAACAATAAGAATAATATCACCTAATGGTGGAGAGCAATGGTTAGCAAGTAAACCAAATGCTTCAGTAACTGATTATCAGAACTATCACCCATACGAAATAAGATGGAATGCAAATAATATTAAAAAAGTAAAAATAGAATGGTCAACAAATGGCGGAGGGTCTTGGTATGTTGTTCCAGGTGCATCAAGTACAGAAAATGATGGACTATTTATTTGGGCTCCTGGTCATAAGGATTCAGTAAGACCAGATAGTTCTGATAATTGTAAAATCAGAATTTCATCTGCTGATGATGGTGTAACTGCAATTGATGAATCTGATGGTTATTTCTCGATCCATTCTAGCAAAAAAATTAGAATTGAATCCCCAAATGGTGGACAATATTTTTATCTCACAGAAGATGAAAAGAATGATCCTAAGCCTTCAGATCATTGGCCAATGTTAATTACTTGGACAAGTTATGCTATATCTGGTGGTGTTGATATTTATTATAGTATACAAAATGGGGCTGAAGGAACATGGTTCCCAATTGTAACTAATTGGCAATCTACTGGTGCTTATGGATGGGATTTTGTATTTGGAGCTGTAAAAGTTACATTACCTTCAACATTGCTGAGAATAAAAATTGTTGATCATAATGATCCTAAAATCTGGGATGTAAATGACAATCCTGTTAATATAAATATTATTAGAAGATGAGAAAAGTAATTTTGTTACGTTGTTAAACTTCGTTAATTTTGTAATGTGAATTTGCCCCGTGGTGTAATTGGTAACACGTCTGACTCTGGATCAGAAGTTTCCAGGTTCGAGCCCTGGCGGGGCAGCACAAATCGATTTGCTCATACAATTGGTTTTTATGGATCTAGTTGCTACTCATAATACTATTCAAAATTTTTCAGGAGAATAGGTAATGAATACTAAACAGCTTGGTAAAGACGGTCCATTTATTACTGTAATTGGTTTTGGTGCCTGGGCAATAGGTGGGCCATGGCAATATGGTTGGGGAAAGGTTGATGATGATGAATCTATAAAAGCAATTCATACTGCTTTAGATAATGGTATAAATTGGATAGATACAGCAGCAGTGTATGGCTTTGGTCATTCAGAAGAAGTTGTTGGTAAGGCTATAAAAGGAATTCGTAATGAAGTTTTTATTGCAACAAAGTGTGGAATGGTAAACGATGGCAAAGGGAATGCTGTGATTAATTTAAGGCCAGAAAGTATACGTAAAGAAATTGAAGAAAGCTTAAGAAGATTACAAACAGATTATATAGATTTATATCAATTTCACTGGCCAGATCCAAATACTCCAGTTGAAGATTCTTGGGGAACAATGATTGAACTTCAAAAAGAAGGTAAAGTAAAGTATATAGGAGTTTGTAATTTTAATGTTGAATTGTTAGATAAATGTATGAAAATTCAACAAGTTCAATCACTTCAGCCGCCATATAGTTTATTGCGAAGAGATATAGAGAAAGAAATTTTGCCTTACTGTAAGAAAAACGAAATTGGCGTAATTGTTTATAGCCCAATGCAAGCTGGTTTGCTGAGTGGCAAATTTGATATTAATAAAATAGCAGAAGATGACTGGAGAAGAAAAAATAGATTTTTTCAAGAACCATTTCTTTCAAAGGCTTTAGAATTTGTTGAAAGAATTAGACCAATAGCAGAAAAGTATAATAAAACTGTTGGAAATCTTGCAGTTGCTTGGGTATTAAAGAATGAAGCAGTAACCGCAGCAATTGTTGGTGCAAGAACAAGTCAACAAGTTTTAGAAAATATTAATGCAGATAATTTTGATTTAAGTAATGATGATATGAAAACAATAGCTGATATCCTTGAAGAAATGCAATTATAATTTTTTTTATTGATATTAGTTTACACTAATTCTATTTTAGAATAGTTATTTTAACTAATTAATTGGCGCATTCGTCTAGTGGTTTAGGACGCCGCCCTCTCAAGGCGGAGATCACGGGTTCGAATCCCGTATGCGCTACAAAGTTTAATTACTACTAGATGAAAAATCTTTCCGAAGAAAAAAAACGTATTAAAAAAATTATAGAGATTCTATTAAAAGAATACCCTAACCCAAAAACAGCTCTAAATTATTCAAATCCTTTTCAGCTGCTGATTGCCACAATTCTTTCTGCTCAATGTACCGATGAGAGGGTTAATCAAGTTACAAAAGAATTATTCAAAAAATATAAAAAGCCAGATGACTTTTTATCTGTTCCACCTGAAATAATTGAAAAAGAAATTTATTCAACTGGCTTCTATAAACAAAAAACAAAAAGTATTATAAAATGTTGTAAAGCACTTGTAGAAAAATACAATGGTAAAGTACCAGAGGATTTTGATGAACTTTGTAAACTACCTGGAGTAGGTAGAAAAACTGCTTCTGTTGTTGCTGGTAATGCTTTCGGTATTCCTTCAATTGCTGTCGATACTCATGTAACAAGACTAACTAATTTACTTGGATTTGTTAATACAAAGGATCCTGTTAAAATAGAATTCAAGTTGAAAGAATTATTGCCTGAAAAATATTGGATTGCTTCTTCTAATCTTTTAATCTTACATGGAAGAAAGGTTTGTATTGCAAGAAGACCAAAATGTTTTGAATGTGTAATAAATAAATATTGTCCATCATCGAAGTTATAATTATGAACAAAGATTTAATGCACAATAGAGAATATTGCTTATCTCTATTAAAAGAATATACAAAGAGTGAAAGTTTATTGAAACACGCTTTTGCAGTAGAAACATGTGTTCGTGCTTATGCAGAAAAATTTGGAGAAGATGTAGAGTACTGGGGAAATGTTGCTTTACTTCATGATTTTGATTATGAAAAATTTCCAACCGCAGAAGAACATCCTTTTAAAGGGGCAGAAATTCTAAAACAACTTGGTTTCGAACAAGAATTTATTGATGCAATATTGTCTCATGCTGATTATACTAATGTTCCTCGCAATACGCTATTAAGAAAAGTATTATTTGCATGTGATGAATTAGCAGGATTTTTAACAGCAGTTACTTATGTAAGACCATCTAAAACAATAGATGAAGTAGAAGTAAAGTCTGTCTTAAAAAAGATGAAAGACAAAGCATTTGCTAAAGGCGTAAGCAGGGAAGATATAATTAAGGGGGCAGAAGAATTAGGTATTCCTTTAGAAGATCACATTCAATTTTGTATTGATGCTATGAAAAAGAACAAAGTTTTACTTGGTTTATAAATTGTTTATATAAACTTCCATAATACATTTTACTTGACAAGTAATGTTTAATTTCTCTAAATTTGGCACCAAATTTAAGGAGAGGTATTATAGAGAATTTATATACTGCGTTTAAACTGATAATTTTGTATGAAAAAAATTAAATAGTTCTGATGAAAACAAAATTCTCTATAATATTTCTCCTTTTTATTCTAAATGTTTTTCTTAGTGCACAAGATATAAAAGTTTTATCTTCTACATCATCTTCAATAATTATAGAGTACTCACCTTTAATTATTGATACTACTATATTTTATCACAATGGCGAAAGATTAGTAAGCCTTAATATTAAAGGTACATTTACTGAGTATTTAGAAAATAAAATTAATTTACCGATAAGAGAAATCAACATTGGTGTTCCTTCAGAAACAGGTAATACAATACAAATAATTTCATCGGAATTTTCTACATTGCCTGGAATTTATATTTCAAAGGAACAATTTTATAGAGATTCAATCACAAATAATCTCAATTATTTAAGCAGTCTTAAAAATCAAGAGCATGATATTGTTACTTTTGGTGAATTTGGATTGATAAGAAATTTACAAGTTCAAACAATAAGAATTTGCCCTATTCAAATCGATTTTTCCAATAATATTACAAAAATTTTTAGAAAAATTGTGTTTAGTATTAATTATGGGAAGAAAATTCTGAACACGGAAGAGATAAAAGAGACTTTTTTGAAAGATGTTGTTATTAACTGGGAGTATGCAAAGTATTGGGGGATTGTTCAAAATAAATTGTACAAAGTTATAAGTCCTGTTTTAACTAGTGGGACATGGTATCGTTTTGAAATTCCTGAGGAAGGCATTTATAGAATTGACAGGAGTTTTTTACAAAATCTTGGAATAGATGTAGACAAAATAGATCCGCGCACAATTCAAATATTTAGTATATGTGGATATTCTTTACCAGAAGATTATACTTTACAAAGTAATATTGGACTTAAAGAAATTGCAATTTATGTTGAAGGAGAAAATGATGGTAAGTTTGATCAATCGGATTATATATTGCTATATGGCAGAAATACAGAAGCGTGGGGATATAATACTATATTAAGAAAAATTACACGTATTAAGCATCCTTATTCAAAGAAAAGTTTTTATTGGCTTACATATGGTAAGACAAATGGTAAAAGAATGGTCTTAAAACCCTCACTTAACATTACAAACCCATATAAACAACAATTTACTTTATCTTATTATAGTTATGATAAAGATAGTATCAAAGCAGGACCTTCAGGAAGAGAATATTATGGAGACGAATTTGGAGGAGCAAGAAGCAGTAGAACTTATGTTACAACTCTTAAAGGTATTGTTCCGGAATCGAGAATAAATTATAATTTTAGATTAATAAATGCTTCAACTGCAACAGTTAATTATTCTATAAGCGAAAGTAATAAATTAATTTATAATGGAAACATCTCAAGAATTTATGATTATTACTATGGAAGAGCTGATGAAGTTAGCATATACTATGTTGGAAACCTAACAGATGAAAGAAGCAATTTGAAAATTACGTTAAATACAACATCTGCTGGTGTTAAAGTTTACCTTGATTATTTTGAAATTGAATATAGAAGAAAATTAGAAGCTGCTAATGATTATTTATTATTCTTTTCAAAAGATACAAGTAGTGTTATTGAATATAAAATCACAAATTTTTCAAACAGCAATATAAAAGTTTTTGATATTACAGACAGTTGGGATGTGAAATTAATTGATAAACCCTCTATTAGTGGTGGAGAAGTTATATTCCAAAGTAATGAACTTAGAGGAAGAGTTTCAAAATATATTGCAGTCAATCCTAATGCATACAAAACGCCTGTTAATGCTGTTGCAATTAATCTATCAGATATAACTAGTAATATTTCAGGTAGCGAGTTAATAGTTATTTCTAATAAGTATTTCAAAAATCAAGTTGAGAGATACATAAGTTACAGGGCTAATCAGTCTCCTTATAAACTATCTACTTCAGTATTTTATGTTGATGATATTATGAATGAATTCTCTGGTGGACTTTTAGATCCAACAGCAATAAGAAATTTTTTAAAATATGCTTATGATAGTTGGACAGTAAAACCTATATACGTTCTTTTATTTGGGGATGGCGATTACGATTATCTTAACACTGTCAAAGAAACTATTGATAAAAATTTTGTACCTACATACCAAACTTCAGAGTCGTTAGATGAAATAAATTCTTATGTTACGGATGACTATTATTCAAGAGTTTCAGGAATTGATAAGAAAGCGGATTTAGCTATTGGAAGATTACCTGTTCAATCGATAGATGATGCTGAATCTGTTGTAAATAAAATAATAGAATATGAAAATAATCTTGAAAAAGGAGCATGGCGATATACAATTACACTTGTTGCTGATGACGGGCCTCAAGCTGTTGGAAGAGACGATGGTTCTTTGCATACTTCACAATCTGAAAATTTAGCACAAAAAACAATACCAAATTATTTTTATCTGAATAAAATTTATTTAGCAGCTTATCCTACTATTTATACAGGTTTAGGTAGAAGAAAACCCGATGTTAACAAAGCAATTATAAATTCTATTAATAATGGTACTCTGTTGTTAAATTGGATAGGCCATGGTAATCCAAATACATGGGCACATGAGTACGTATTCGAAAAAGCTTCTACTATACCACAACTAAAAAATAAAAACTACTTTTTCCTTACTGCTGCAACATGTGATTTTGGAAAATTTGATGACCCAAATGAGCAAAGTTCTACTGAAATTATGGTAAATATGCCTAATAGTGGAGCAATTGGAGCTTTTACTTCTGCTCGTGTAGTTTATGCTGATGCTAATGCAGAAATTAATGAAACATTCTATAATTATTTGTTTACTCGTATAGATGAAAATAAATTGCCCAACAGAGTTGGCATGGCCTTCTTTTTAACTAAGCAACTTAGAACAAGCGTTAATGATGAAAAATTTCATCTCTTTTGTGATCCTACATTAAGATTAAACGAACCAATTCTATCTACTTCAATAGATTCTATTAATGGACAGCCAATTAAATCATCCATTCAAATTAGTGCTTTAAGCCAAGTTAAAATTAGTGGGAATGTAAAAGATTCTGGCTACAACGGCGAAGCAATTATTAGTGTATATGATTCGGATAAACAAGTTGAGTTTAAGGATATGAATTATACAGTAACAATGCCAGGTGGCTTAATTTATAGAGGAAGAACTACTGTAAATAATGGTAAGTTTCAAACTGAGTTTGTTGTTCCAAAGGATATTTCGTATGAAAATAAAAATGGAAAAATTATAGCGTATGTATATAATGACTTAAATGATGGTATTGGCTATACTACAGATATTATAGTGGGTGGAACAAACCAAAATGCTATAAATGATGGCAAGGGACCAGAAATAAAAATATTTTTTGATAAAGAAGATTCGGAAAATTCTTATTTAGTAAATCCAGACTTCACTTTGATTGTAAAATTATATGACCAAACAGGAATTAATACTACAGGAACCGGAATAGGCCATAAGCTTGAAGGAATTTTAAATGATGATGAAAATAATGCTATCGATTTTACTAATTACTTTGTAGGTGATTTGAATTCTGCTGGTAAGTCTGGTGTAATTAGATATAAATTTACTTCTATGCAACCTGGAGATTATAAAATTAAAATTAAAGCTTGGGATGTATTTAATAATTTTTCTTCTGAAGAAACTTATTTTACTGTAGTATCACCGGAAGAAGGATTAACTTTGAGAGATATTTATAATTTCCCAAATCCATTTTCTTCCAATACAACTTTTACTTTTCAACATAATATATCATCGGCAATTGATGTTAAAATAAAAATATTTACCATTGCAGGACGATTAGTAAGGGTACTGGAAGAGATGAACATAACAGATAAATTTGTAAAATTAGACTGGGATGGTAGAGATGAAGATGGGAACTTGCTTGCAAATGGAACTTATTTATACAAGCTTATAGTTAAATCAGTTGATGGAAAATATAACAACACTGCATTAGGAAAATTGTCAATTATTAGGTAAAAGTAAAATTTTATAAAATAAATTCTATATAATTAGGAGGAACATTATGAAAAGAATATTGATGCTAATGACTTTGACTTTTATGTCTTTAGGTGTTAAAGATATATATTCACAAGGTGAGGCAGCATTACCATTTTTATTAATAGCTCCAGATTCAAGAGCTGGTGGTATTGGAGAGTCAGGGACTGGGCTTGCAGATAATTCTGCTGCAATTTTTTGGAATCCTGCCGGTATAGCATTTTTAACAGGTTCAGAAGTTAGTTTTACGCATAGTAACTGGTTGCCAGAATTCCATCTGGATCTTTTTTACGACTATGCTACTTATCGCCAGTATATAAAAGACATCAGTGGTAGTATAACTGCAAGTGTTACTTACATGAATTACGGTGAATTTGTACGAACACTTTCTAATTCTCCAGAACCTGTTGGAACTTTTAGGTCATTTGATGCTGCTTTAACAGTTGGTTATGCAACTAAAATTAGTAATGATTGGGGTTTGGGATTTAATTTTAGATTAATTCATAGCAGACTTGCTGATAAACCCACCGAGGCCGAACAAGGTAAAGGAGTTGCAACTACGGTTAGTTTTGATATCGGTGCTATGTGGCGACCTGAGCACTTTAAATTGCCTTTCATTGGTGATATGGGAAATCGATTTAGTTTAGGAATGAATTTAAGTAATATAGGCCCAAAAATTTATTATATTGACCAAGCTCAAGCAGATCCAATCCCAACAAATTTTAGGTTCGGAATAGCTACAAGAGTTTTTCAAGACGAATTTAATTCTCTAACATTTACATTGGATTTTAGCAAGTTGCTAGTTGATAAAGGGGAAGCTTACAGAGGACAATTAGATACGACAAAAACTGTTAAGAAAAAGAGAAAAGAATTTTATGAAGCAATATTTACTGCCTGGGCAGACCAACCTTTAGGTGAAGAAATTCGTGACATAAATACTTCGATGGGATTAGAGTACTGGTATGGAAAACCTGGCGATTTTATGTTTGCTTTGCGTGCAGGATTTTTTTATGAGGATCCTGCTTTTGGGAATAGAAAATTTGTTACTTTAGGTGCAGGTATTCGATATGACCTTTACGGATTTGATTTTAGTTATTTAACAACCGATGTCTTTAAAAATGGTGAAAACCATCCACTAAATAACACGCTTAGATTTACACTTTTAATTGGTTGGGGTGCAGTCCCTCAAAAACAATTAGGTTTTCCTCGCGGAATTTAATATCATATGAAAAAAATATTTTTATTTATATTACTTTTTGGATTGGGCAGCTTATCTGCCCAATCTTTTAATCTCAGATTAAATAATTTTGTCGAAAAACCAAAAATTTTTAGTTCATTAGATACATTAAAAATTCTTGCTGTTCTTGTTGAATTTAAAGAAGATAACGACCCTAATACTTTTGGCACTGGTAAATTTGGTTCAATTTATTCAAAAGATTATGGCGATACTATTTTAGATCCCTATCCTCATGATGTTAAATATTTTGAAAATCACCTTGAGTTTGCTAAAAATTATTTTAAAAAAGTTTCTAGAGGAAAATTAAATATTTCATATACTGTACTTCCCAAAATCATTACGGTTTCTCAAATAATGAGAAATTACTCGCCCCCACCATCTAATCCAAACGACTTAACTAATATTGCTAAACTTGCAAAAGAAGTTTGGCATTTAGCAGATTCTATTTATTCTGATTTCGATTTTTCAAAATATAATTTATTTACAATTTTCCATGCTGGTGTAGGGAATGCTTTTTATCCACAAGGAAAATTAGGATTTGAAAGAGATTTGCCTTCTGTGTACCTAAGTGAAGTTACTTTGAAATCTATATTTGGAGACAATTTTAATGGTTTTAAAACAAAGAATTTCTTGATAAAAAATTCAATTATTCTTCCTACTACAGAATCAAAAGAAATAGAATCCTTTGGTGAAAAAAAACTTTATCAAATGTCTATCAATGGCTTAATTGTTGGAAACATTGCAAGTTATTTAGGACTTCCAGATTTGTTCAATACCGAAACAGGTGCAACTGCTATTGACCGTTTTGGTTTAATGGATGGGAATGCTTTATTTGCTTATAATGGTGTGTTTCCACCTGAGCCTTGTGCTTGGGAAAAAATTTATCTTGGATGGATTAAACCTGTTGTAATTGACAAGGTTGATAAAAAAATTAATATAGTTGCACAGTTGGCTGCTAATTTGAATGATACTGTAGTGGTTAAAATCCCTATTAATTCTTCTGAATATTACCTTGTTGAGAACCGCCAAAGAGATGTAAATCGTGACGGAATAAAAGTTACTTATAAAATCGGGAATTCTATTTATACATTTCATACAAATAAAGATAAACCTCGGTTTAATTTTAGCAATGTTGATACATTAGCAGGAGTAATTACTGATGTCGACGAATTTGACTGGGCAGTTCCTGGCAATGGAATAGTAATTTGGCACATTGATGAAAATATTATCAAAGAAAAAATTTCGATTAACAAAATAAATGCAGATATAAAAAATAAAGGTGTTGATATCGAAGAAGCAGATGGAATTCAAGATATAGGTGAACATTTTAGCTCTCCAATTGGAGATTTTTATGGAACAGGAAGCGAAGAAGATTTTTGGTTTGCAGAAAATAAAGCAAGGCTTTATAAAAATAAATTTGGTCCTGATACTAAACCGAATACAAAATCAAATAGTGGGGCTAATAGTTTAATTACTTTGGAAAATTTTTCTTCTATAGGTAACAAGATGTCGTTTGAAGTAAAATTTGGAGAGGATTTTGTTAAACCTTTAGCTTCAAAACAAATCAATTTTTCTAATCCAAAATTTATTAGTGTTCCTTCGAATAATTATAATGCATCTTATGTTCTTGATAATAGCGATTTAATAGTTATAACAAAATATGACTATGAAAAAACTATAATTAATAATTTTAGTGAAAATTTTATTGCATCTGCAAATTTAAATGGCATTGATTTTGTTTTAGGCTCGGTTGAAAATAAAATTAATTGTTTAATTAAATATCCTAATAAAGAAAATCTCTATAAAATTAACTTATCATCAAAAATTACTACTCCCATAATTATTTGTAACGAAAACAATCAATTAATAGCATATGCAGGTTCAATAAATGGTGAATTAGTTAAATTATATATTCAATCACTTTTTAGCACAGATGGTGCAAAATATGAAGTGGTTAAAATAGTGGATGATGAAATAAAACAAATATGCAAACCATTTGAAAATAACAAGAACTATTTTTCTTTAATTACAAAAACATCATTCTATGACTCAGATAACTTTAAATTACAATTGCCAAATAAACCAATTTTTTTATCACTATTATTTAATAGAACTAATTCAACTTTTACAAATATCGTTTTAACTGAACAAAATAATTTTTATCTCATAGAAAAGGGAGTAATTATTAAAGAATTTAAAATCAATTCAAATGAACGAATTGAAACATTCTCATTGTTTAATGATTTTCATAATGGCGAAGCACTAATTTTAGTTAGCAATGGAAACCGTATAGAAGCGTATAATCTAAATGGCACTCTTCAAAATAATTTTCCTATTTATGAACCAGATGGAGAAAAATTTTCTTCTTCCTCTCTACTAACGGCTGATTTAAATGGCGATGGAATTGTTGACATAGTAGCTATTTCTAATAAAGGGAATTTTTATGCGTTTGATTCAAAAACAGGTAAGGCTCTTTCGTATTTCCCAATCTCTATTGGTAAAAGTGTTGTTTTAACTCCTGTATTATTTAATTTTTTACCTGAATCAATGTCCCCCTTTGCATTACAAGCTGTTTTAATAATTGATGGAGAATATAATTTGTTGCAATGGTTAATTGGATTAAAAAATAATATAGATAGTTGGAGTGCCAAGTTTTCAAATTCTTATAATAATTCATTTTTATCTTTTGAGAAGCACCAAGTTAACAATGGTGAATTTTTCCCTGAAGACAAAGTTTATAACTGGCCAAATCCAGTTTATAATAACGAAACTTTTATTCGATTTTTTGTAACTGAAGATTCAGAAGTTAAAATAAAGATATTTGACCTTTCGGGAGATTTGGTCGATGAATTAAAAGGATATGCAACCGGAGGTTATGATAACGAAATTAAATGGGACGTAAAAAGTGTTCAAAGTGGAATATATTATGCCAGCATAGAAGTAAAGACATACTCTGGAAAGTCTGGAAATAAAGTTATTAAAATCGCTGTAATTAAATAGCACTTAAAAAATTTCTGATGTGTTATGAGAAAATGTTTATTTTTCTTTTTTCTATTTCCTGGTTTTTTAAGAGCGCAATTTAATGAATACAACCCTGAATACGAGTGGTATACGTTAAAGGGTGAACGTGTCTATGTACATTATCATCCAGAAGCAGAAAGAACAGCTCGAACTGTCTTAAAAATTGCAGAAGAGATTTGGGAACCTATAACATCTCTTTATGAATATGAACCAGAAGCAATTCATTTTGTAATAAAAGACATTGATGATTACTCGAATGGAGCAACCTATTTTTTTGATAATAAGATTGAAATATGGGCCTCTGCTTTAGATTTTGATTTACGTGGAACACATAATTGGCTCAGAAATGTAATTACTCACGAGTTTACGCACATGGTTCAAATTCAGTCTTCAATGAAACTAAATAGAAGATTTCCCGCTTTTTATTTTCAGTTTATGAATTATGAAAAGAAAAGAAGGCCAGACATTCTTTATGGTTTTCCAAATTTTATAACATCTTATCCTATAGCAACAGTTAATGTTCCTGCTTGGTTTGCAGAAGGAACGGCTCAGTATATGAGAAAAGAATTTGGTTATGATGATTGGGATACTCACCGTGATATGATTTTGAGATGTTATGCTCTCAGCAATAAGATGTTAACATGGAATCAAATGAGTGTTTTTGATAAAACAAGTTTGGGAAATGAATCTGTTTATAACTCAGGATTTGCACTTGTCCGTTACATATCTCAAAAGTATGGCGAAGATAAACTAAGAGAAATTTCGCATAAGTTAAGTAAAACATTTAATTTTACAATAGATGCTGCTATTAAAGATGCTATTGGAATATCTGGTAAAGAATTGTATGATGAATGGACGAGTTTTATTAAAAAAGATTATAATGAGAGAATTGCCGATGTATTGAGTAATCGTATTGAAGGAGAAATTATCGTACGCGAAGGATTTGGTAATTTCTACCCAACATTTGTTGATAGTAATAGAATACTCTATATATCTAATAAAGGGAATGATTATTTTGGTTTGTCTTCCATTTACTTGTATAATTTAAAAACAAAAGAAGAAAAACTACTTGTTCCCTTGGTTCGTTCATCTATTTCTAAAGTCCCAAATCAAGATAAAATTATTTATGCTAAGTTAAGTGATGATAACCCTCGATGGAATAAAATTCATGATTTGTATTCTTATGATTTAAAAACTGGTAAAAGTAAACGACTTACATTTGGGCTTAGAGCAAATAATCCAAATGTGTCTCCTGATGGTAAAAAAATAGTATTCTTATTTCAAAAAGATGGGACAACTAATATTGGTTTAGTAAATATAGACGGAGGAGATTTCAAACAGTTAACATTTTTTAATAACGGAGAACAAGTTTATAATCCAAAATTTTCTCCTGGTGGTAGTTTTGTAGTATTTAGTTATGCGTTAAAAAATACTAGAGAGATTGCAAAGGTAAATATTGATGGAAGCAACTTTTCAATTTTAGTTAAAAATGAACACGATAACAGAGATCCTGTATTCGACAACGAAGGTAATTTAATTTATTCATCTGATGAAACTGGAATTTTCAATCTATATAAACTAAGTTTATTGACAGGTGAAAAAAATAGATTAACAAATGTAATTGGAGGTGCTTTTCAACCCACTATAGATTTATATGGAAATATAATTTATTCAGGATATACATCGGAAGGCTTTAAACTTTTTTATTTATCTAAAGATGAACAAAATAAAGTTCAAACAGAAAAAAAATATGTGTGGAAAAATAATCCCCCACTTTCAGAAGATAAACCAAAAGGAGATTTAGTAAAAGAAAGAATTTTACATCTAATTAATTACGATGATTCTAAATTGTTAAATATAGAACCTAGTAAATATTCTGGTTATTTTACTCGCGTAAGTATCATTCCTTTTGTTCGTTACGATAATTATACCACATCTAATGACGCATTTGATAGAATTAAACCAGGAGTTTATTTGACATCAAGTGATTATCTAAATAGATTTAGTTTTTTTGGTAGTGGTGCTATTAATAAACGTTTTGAAAGAGATTTATTTTTATCTTTTGAATATAGGGATAAATTACCATTTTTTTATCAATTAGGCTTAATTCCAGAGGCAGGTATAGAACTTTATAGTGTTAGTAGAAAAGCCAATACTTTAATAGTTTTTGATTCGCTCGATGCTTCATACAACACGAGAACTAATGTTACGTATAATTTATTCGAAGCAGATTTTTTCTTAAGGCATAAAATCTTTTCAGAAGGGAATAATTTAGAATTTAGATTTGTATTTAGCAGTTATACAGCGACTCTCGAAAGTTTTTTATTCCCTTTCTCAACTATTTTGTATCCAACTACACACGATACTTATTTTATTGGAAATGATTTTCAATTAAAATATTCTCACGAAGCAATAAAACCAACTATTGATTCGGATATAAATCCAATAGGTAGAAAAATTGAAATTAAATACGACTATGAAATTAATCGCTACAACCCCGATGGTAAATATGCTGTTGAAGATGGTCTATTAAAGCCTATTTACAAGAACTTTAATTTTCACAGGATAGAACTAAATTGGAAAGAATTCATTGAAATATCTAAAGACCATACTTTAACAGCTCAAATGAGAATTGCATCTATTTTGGGTCCTACAGTGCCAGATTTTTTTGATTTTTATCTTGGCGGTTTAATAGGAATGAAAAGTTATCCTTTTTATTCAATCAGTGGTAATGAGCTAAGTTGGATAAATTTAACATACCGTTTCCCATTGTTAAAAAATATTGATATGAGAATTGGACATCTTTATATAGACAAAATTTATGTTGCATTTTATGGAGATTTTGGTAATGCTTGGAATGGTAAAGTTCCTGCATTAAAAGAATTTAAAAAAGGTGCTGGAGTTGATTTTAGAATAAAAATGAACTCATTTTATATTTTCCCAACGAGTTTGTTTTTTAACATTGCATATTCTTTTGATGAAATAAAAAGAAAAATTTTTGGTGAAGAAGTAAAATATGGTAAAGAATTGAGCTTTTATGGTGGAATTTTATTTGACTTTAATTTTTAAATGTGAGGTAAGAATGAGGAAAATAATTTTATTAATAATAATTTTTTATACACAAACATTTGCTCAGCACGATAAATTAACAGGATTTTTGATTTTAGATTCAAAAATTTCTTTCAATAATACAAAAACAAATTTTATTGAAAATTCGCAAGTTGAAAACAATAAAAAGTCACCAATACTTGCCGCAGCTCTTTCATTTGCACTACCAGGAACTGGACAATTTTATTCAGAAAGTTATTTGAAAACGATAATTTATTTAGCTGTTGAAGTTACCGCTATAACAATTGGTACTATTTACGATAAAAAAGGAGATAAACAAACAGATTTTTTTCAGAATTTTGCAGATAAACATTGGGATGTAAAAAGATATGCTTTATGGACAATAAAAAATGCATCCAAAATTAATCCTGAGATTAATCCCAATAATTTTAAAGTGTTTAATTTAGATGGTACTGTAAATTGGAGAGAACTTAATCGCCTTGAAAGTGCTATTGGGGGTTATTATTCGCATCATCTTGCTCCTTACGGTGACCAACAGTATTATGAGATGATAGGAAAATATCCCCAATTTAATGTCGGTTGGGATGATTTTGGAGATGAAAATACACCTTTTAATTATGGTGACCCTCTTACCCCAAATTTTATTTATTATTCTCACGAACGTGGCAAAGCTAATGATTTTTACAGTGTTGCACATACTGCAGTTTTAATAATTGTTACAAATCATATTCTCAGTGCAATTGATGCTGCATGGACTGCAAGTAGGTTTAATAAGAAATTAACTCTTTCTGCAGAGTTAAAAAGTTATGAATTTGGTTATAAAACTTTATATTACCCTCAATTAAATTTGCAATATAATTTTTAAAATAATCTATGAAAGAACCAGTAGTTGTAATTATAGGACGACCTAATGTAGGTAAGTCTACGCTTTTTAATCGTTTGACTAAAAGTAAAAAATCAATCGTTGACGATACAGCAGGAGTAACACGCGACCGAATTTATGGCGATGTTGAATGGAATGGTAGACATTTTCGTTTAATTGATACAGGAGGCTTTGTTCCAAATTCTGAGGACCTTTTTGAAGCAGCAATTCGAGAACAAGTTAAAATTGCTCTTGATGAGGCAGATGCAATTTTACTTGTTGTAGACGGTAAAAGTGGTTTAACTCCTCTTGATAGAGAAATTGCAGGGTTAATTAGAAAATCTAAAAAGCCATATTATTTACTAGTAAATAAAGCTGATACACCTGAAATGCAAATACATAGAAACGATTTTTATTCACTTGGAATTGAAAAAATTTTTGATATATCTGCACTTAACGGTAGAAATCTTGGTGATTTTCTTGATGATTTGATAAGTAATTTGCCAGTCGTAGAGGAAAAAGCTGAACCTGATGATAGATTACGTTTAGCTATTATTGGAAAACCAAATGTTGGTAAATCTTCTTTGGTTAATGCATTGCTTGGATATGATAGAAGTATAGTAACAGATATACCTGGAACTACCAGAGACAGTATTGATTCTATACTCAAATACTATGGCGAAGAAATAGTGCTTGTAGACACTGCTGGATTGAAAAGGAAGTCGAAAATAAAAGAAAATATAGAATTTTTTGCTAGTGTAAGGACATACAGAGCATTGTGGGATTGTGATGTTGCTATTTTACTTCTCGATGCACAACAAGGGATTGAAAATCAAGACCAGAAAATTATTCAAGAAGCTGTAAGAAGAAGAAAAGGATTAATAATAGCAGTCAATAAGTGGGATTTAATTGAAAAAGATGCTAATACTGCAAAGAAATATGAAGATGCTATTAGAGCTAAAATGGCAACAGTTGATTATGTACCTATTATAACTATTTCTGCTTTAACTAAACAAAGAATTTTTAAATTGATAGAGTTAGCAAAAAAAATTCATGAAGAAAGAAAAAAGAAAATCCCTACCCACCAATTAAATGAAATATTACTTCCAGAAATTCAAAAAACCCCTCCTCCAGCAACCCCAACTGGAAGAGAAATCAAAATTAGGTATATAACACAGGTAGGTGAACATTACCCTATCTTTTTGTTTTTCGCTAATCAACATAAATATATTCCAGAAACCTACAAAAGATTTCTTGAAAGACTTATTCGTCAGCACTTTGGTTTTGAGGGGGTTCCCTTTACAATCTCTTTTAGAGAAAAATAGTAATAAACTATAGCATTTGGAAGCCAAATAATTTTTTTACAACAGGTAAATTTTTGGAATAAAAAAATTATAAAATTGATGATAAATAATATTCTTCCTTTTATAATTTTATTAATTCTAAAATTTCAAAGAAAAAATAGACTAAAAATTATTTATATTTTGTTTATTAATTGGCCAAGCAATTTGCAAAAGAAATTATAAGAAGAGCTTATGTTAAATGTACAATAAAAAATTAAAGGATATTCTATATTTTTCTTTAAAATTAAAAAGGAACAACTATGAATAATCTTATTATAGTTGATAACCCACTGGTTAGAAAAGATTTATCAATTTTAAGAGACAAAAATTCTTCCCCATCAATTTTCAGAGAAGCTTTGGGAAGAATTTCTTATTCAATTGCCATTGAAATATCAAAAAACTTTGAACTAGAAGAATATGAAGTTGAGACACCACTAGAGAAAACCAAAGGTTACAAATTAAAGCATCAAGTTGTTTTAATTCCTGTTTTACGTGCTGGGTTAAGTATGGTAGATTCGTTTTTACAAATGATGCCGGAAGCAAAAGTCGGGCACATAGGTTTACAAAGAGATGAAAAAACATTACAACCAATTGATTATTATTATAAAACGCCTAGTGGTTTGAAATCATCTATTACAATACTTCTTGATCCTATGCTTGCAACCGGAGGTAGTGCAGTAGCTTCTTTTAATTATCTTAAGAAAAATGGCGCTGGAAAATGTTTACTAGCTTGTTTAATTTCGGCTCCAGAAGGGATCGAGAGAATGAATAAAGAACATCCTGATATATTAATTTACACTGCCGCAGTCGATAGAAAATTAAATGACAATGGATATATATTGCCTGGACTTGGAGATGCTGGGGATAGAACTTTTGGTACTTTTTAATTGAACTTCATTAATTATTTTTTGTATAAAGTAATAAATAAACGATGATACTGTAAAAATATTATGGATAGCTTATTAAGGATTAAACATAAACGAATGCTTGATGATTTGTTAAATGTATGTAGAGAAAACTTACGTTCAGTTAACGAAGATTTAATTCGTAAAGCATTTCAATTTAGCTATGAATGTCATAAAAACGACTTTCGTGCATCTGGAGAGCCATATTTTAATCATCCTTATGAAGTAGCAATGATTGTTGCAAAAGAAATACCTCTGGATGATATATCTGTCGTAAGTGCTCTCCTGCATGATGTTGTAGAAGATTCTGATACCAACCTTGAATTTATTAGTAAGGAATTTGGAAAAGATGTTGCAGAAATTGTTGATGGTGTTACAAAAATTGGAGGATTGTTAAAAGACCAAGAGATTACAAAAACAGAAGATCAAAAGAAAGCAGAAAATTATCGTAAGCTTCTCCTTTCGATGATAAAAGATGTAAGGGTAATTCTTGTTAAATTTGCTGATAGACTTCATAACATGCGAACGCTAGAATTTCTTAGTCCACAAAAACAATTAAGAATTGCAAAAGAAACTCAGGAAATTTATGCACCATTAGCGCATCGATTTGGACTAGGTGCAATAAAGTGGGAGCTTGAAGACCTTGCCTTCAAGTATCTTAACAGAGAAGCATATGAAGACTTATCAAGAAAAATAAATGACACTCGCAAAGAAAGAGAAGAATTCATAAATAAAGTAATAAGACCTATAGAAGAAAAGTTGAAAGAAGCTAATTTGACCTTTGAAATAAGCGGGCGTCCAAAGCATCTTTATAGTATTTATAGGAAAATGATTACTCAAAATTTATCTTATGAACAAGTTTACGATAAATTTGCAATTAGAATTATTTTGGAAACCGAGGATAAAAATCAATGTTATCTTGTGTATGGAATTGTAACACAACTTTATAAGCCTATACCAGCAAGATTTAAAGACTTTATCTCAGTCCCCAAAAAAAACAATTATCAGTCTCTTCATACAACTGTCATAGGCCCTGAAGGTAAGCTTGTTGAAATTCAAATAAGGACAAGAAAAATGCATGAGATTGCAGAGAAAGGTGTGGCCGCACATTGGAAATATAAAGAGCAGATTACTACTACTGATAAGGAATTAGAAGAGTGGGTAAGTTGGATTCGAGATATTTTTGAAAATGCATCTCGTGATGAAGCAACAAAAGAAATTCTGACAAGTTTTAAGTTGAATTTATATCAAGATGAAATTTATGTTTTTACACCCAAAGGAGAATTAAAAAGATTGCCTGTTAATTCAACCCCTGTAGATTTTGCTTATGAAATTCATAGTAATATAGGGGACCAATGCATAGGAGCAAAAGTTAACGGGAAAATAGTGCCACTTGATACAAAGCTTCACAGTGGTGATATGGTTGAAATTATTACATCAAAAAATCAACATCCAAATAAAAGCTGGTTACAATTTGTACAGACTCAAAAGGCAAGAAATCATATAAGGAGGTATTTAAATAAGGAAGAAGAAAAATTAGTAGAAGCAGGCAAAGAATTATTTGAAAAAAAATTAAAAAAGCACAAACTGAATTATAGTCCTGATGATATTGTAAAATTATCTCGCAAATTAAAATTTGATAATTTAAAAAGTTTTTATAAAGCAATAGCAGAAAATAAAGTAGAATTAGATTTTATATTAAAACCTCAAGAAGAAGTAGAACAAAAGCAAAGTATTGATTTACAATTTGAAAAGTTTGCTGATATAGCAAGATTTACCGCTGGCGAGGTTGTAATTGATGGCGATCAAAAAGGTTTAGCAATTAGTTTCGCTAAATGTTGTAATCCAATTCCTGGTGATCCAATTATTGGTTATGTAACCATAGGTGAAGGTATTAAAATACATCGTAAGAATTGTAGAAATTTAATAGATAAATTAGAAGCTAATGATGATAGACTTGTACCTGTCACATGGCCAAAAGCTGATGGCTCTTATTTTATAGCAGGATTAGTAATAAAAGGTGAAGATATTCCAGGTATTTTGAAAGATATTTCAAATTGTATCACAAATTATGAAAATACTAACATTAAATCTGTTAATATGAGCGCAGAAGATTCTATTTTTAAGGGGACTATAACAGTTTATGTAAAAAATTTGGATCACCTTAATAAATTAATAGATAGACTAAAAAAAATACATGGTGTATATTCAGTAGAAAGATTCGATTCAAATAAACATTAAAAAGCTTATGGAACAAACTTTAGAAGCAAGAATCTTAGCAGTAGATTTTGGTGAAAAAAGAATTGGGCTTGCTGTTACAGATCCATTGAATATTTTTGCTTATCCTTTAGTAACCCTTCAAAATAATAAAGACTTATGGAAAGAACTAGAGAAGATTATAGAAAATTATAATGTAAAAAAAATTATTTTAGGAAATCCTATTAAGGAAAATGGTCAAGAATCTAAAATTTTCCCTCTAATTTTAAAATTTAAGAATGAATTAGAAAAAAAATTTAATATTCCTGTAGAATTAGTTGATGAAAGATATACATCTTCAATTGCACAAAAAAGAATAGTAGAGACTGTAAAATCAAAAAAGAAGAGAAAGGAGAAAGGATTACTAGATAGAAACTCTGCAGCTGTGCTTTTGGAAGATTATCTAAAGTTATTCTCTAATAAAACAAATTGACATTTTTTGCTATATAGACTATTTTGAATTTTAGAAAATAAATTAATAAAAGGAGTAAATTCTATGTCGCTTGACGCGCTTGGTATGATTGAAACTAAAGGGTTAGTTGGTGCAATAGAAGCTGCTGATGCTATGGTTAAAACAGCAAATGTTGAATTAATAGGTAAAGAAGTAATAGGGGGAGGTTATGTAACAGTAATGATTAGAGGTGATGTAGGGGCAGTAAAAGCAGCAGTAGAAGCTGGAGCTGCAGCAGCTCAAAAGGTTGGTGAATTGGTTTCAGTTCATGTTATCCCACGTCCTCATTCTGATGTCGAATTAATTCTTCCCAAACGCCTCAAATAAAAATGAAACTCGCATTAGGATTAATTGAAACAAAAGGATTAGTTGCAGCAATAGAAGCAGCAGATGTTATGCTTAAAACTGCAGATGTGAAATTATTAGGTAAGGAAAAAATTTCTGAAGGCTTTGTTATTATAAAGGTTGTAGGAGAAATTGCTGCAGTGCAAGTTGCTATTGAGACCGGAGCTTCAGCAGCTCAGCGTGTAGGACAATTAATATCTTCACATATAATACCTAAGCCAGCTGAGCAAGTAGATAAGCTAATATTTTCAAAAGGTTTTCACGGTAACAAAGAGAATAATGAAATAAAGGATGAAATGAATTTGACTACTCCTACTTTATTTGATAAGATTTCTAGTACAGAAATTAAAGAAAATAATATAGACCGAAAAAAGAAATTGCAAGTTCTTACTAAAGAAGAAGATAAAAATAAGTCGGGGAAAACTGAACGAGAATACCTTGATGAGATTATAAAAGATTTTGGTAAAGAAAAATTAGAAGTGCCACCCGAAGAAGTATTAGCTAAATTGAATGTTCATAAGTTACGACATCTTGCAAGAAGTTTTAAAAATTTCCCTATTAAAGGGAGAGAAATTTCCCGAGCTAGCAGAAGTGAATTAATAGCTTATTTTAATGCAATAAGGTAATAAATTATTAATCTAAGCGGAATAATTATCTTCAATGTAATGTCTTTTAATTGTAATTATGAAGAGAAGAATAATACCAATAATATTTGTATCGGTTTTTTCTTTGATTTTATGGGGTTCTGTGAGTTTATCAGAATACTATGTAGAAACAATTACTATCCCTGTTGAATTGGTAGATTTGCCCAGAAAATATTCTCCTAGTTATATTTCTTCTGATGTAGTTATGCTAAAATTGAAAGCTAAAGGCTGGGACCTTGCTAAAATATTTTTAACAGGAGAGCATACATTTAAAGTTTCTGCTCATCACAAAATTGGAAAATTTAAAGCCGAGTTAAGAAACGAAATAGAAAATAATACTTGGATTACTTCTGCATTTACAGTTCTAGAAATTTCTCCAACATACATTGAGTATGAAATAGATAAGACAGTATCCAAAACAGTTCTTATAAAACCTGTTGTTAAAATTAACTTAGAAAAAGAGTATGACTTAGTATCAAAAATTTCAGTTTCCCCTCCAGAAGTCGAAATTAGAGGTCCAGCAAGTATTTTACAATATATTGATAGTGTTGAAACCGATTCGGTTGTTTTTAATAACGTGAATGAAAGGAAAAAAGTCGAAATAAATCTCAGAAAAATAAATGGGATTTCTTACTCATTCGAAAAATGTTTCATAGAATTTGATGTCCAAAAAATAGTAGAAAGAGAATTTCATGATTTAGATGTAGAAATCAGAAATGTACCACCATCTAAAGAGTTAATCCTTTTCCCATCAAAAGTTAGTGTAGTTATTAAAGGAGGAATTAACAAACTTGGAAAGCTTACTAAAGATAGTATTAAAGTTTATGTTGACTATTGGGCAGCCTTAAAAAGCGAAGAAGATAAAATTGAACCTATTGTTGAGTTACCTAATTTCACTACTCTTTTAGATATTAAACCAAACAAATTAGAATTTGTAATTAAACAATATTAGAATATGTTTATTACATTTGAAGGACTTGATTTTTGTGGAAAATCTACTCAAGTAAAATTGCTTGAAAAATATCTTATAAAAAATAATAAAAAAGTAATTGTTGTACGTGAACCGGGAGGGACAAAAATATCTGAGCAAATAAGGAGTATATTGTTGGATAAAGTAAATGATAAAATGGCCGATGAGACAGAGCTATTATTGTTTGCTGCAAGTCGTGCTCAACTTGTTAGGGAAATAATTCTGCCCTCAATCAAAGATAATTATTATGTAATTTCAGATAGATTTCATGATTCTTCGATTGCATATCAAGCTTTTGGGAGAAATCTCCCAATTGATTTCGTAATAAGATTACAAAAGTTTGTAATTAATAATGCTATCCCTGATATTACTTTTTTTATTGATATTCCTATTGAAGAAGTGTTAAATAGAATGTCGAGAGTAAAGGAAAGTCAATTGGATAGGATAGAAACATCTGATAATATTTATTCAAAAAAAATAGAATTTTACAAAAAAGTTAGAGAGGGGTACCTTTATCTTTTAGAAAAAGAAGAAAGAATAAAAAGAATTGATGGTATGCTTTCAATAGAAGAAATTCATAATTTGGTAATAAAATACTTAGAAAATCTAACAGTGCTTAAAGGAGATGAAAGATGAAAAATAGAATTATTGGCTCGTTAATAATAATTATTTTGTTTAGCGGGTTTATAAGATATGATACAGATTTTTATTTCGAAATAAACAAAAGCATTGATATATTCGGTAGAGTATATAAAGAAATTACTTTGAATTATGTTGACCCAATTAATCCTGAAGAATTTATGCTCGCTGGTATTTCGGGTATGCTCGAGTCGTTAGATCCATATACAAATTTTATAGATGATGCCCATCAAAAAGACATTGATATAATTACGAAAGGAAAATATGGTGGTATAGGTGCTACGGTAGGTCTAAGAAATGAAAATGTTACAATTGTAGATTTGATAGAAGGGTATTCAGCTCAACGCCAAGGGCTAAGAATAGGTGATATTATTTTAAAAGTAAATGATACCCCAGTAAATAAAGATAACTATGAAGAATTAAGTAATTTGCTTAAGGGAGAACCTGGCACTACAGTTAGACTTACTATAAAGAGAGAAGGTGTAAATGAAGAATTAGTTTTTAACTTAGTAAGAGAAGAGATAGAAATTAAAAATTTATCTTATTATGGCTTTTATCCAGAAAACTCTAATAATGTTTACTTGAAACTAAGTGGATTTTCAAGAACAGCAGGTGATGAAGTTAAAAAAGCATTGTTAGAATTAAAATCACAAAAAAATATTGAATCTATAATTTTAGATTTAAGAGGAAATCCAGGAGGCTTATTAGATGCTGCTATTGATGTTTGCGAAAAATTTTTACAAAAAGGTCAGTTGATAGTGACTGTTAAAGGACGTGATAGCTCAAGTATAAAAAACTATTATTCTGAGGAAGAGCCAATAGCTGCTACAACAAGACTAGCTGTTTTAATAGACGAAGGTTCCGCTTCTGCTTCTGAAATTGTTGCAGGAGCAATTCAAGATCACGATAGAGCTGTAATTGTAGGCACAAATTCTTTTGGGAAAGGACTTGTCCAAACTGTTATCCCACTTTCTTTCAATACATCTCTAAAAATTACAACTGCAAGATATTATACTCCAAGTGGTAGATGTATTCAAAAAGTAGATTATTCAAGGAAAAGTAAAGTGTTTCTGTTTAGCTCTAAAGAAGGGCAAGAAGAATATAAAACTGATAATAAAAGAAAAGTTTATTCTGCAGGAGGAATAAATCCAGATTCTGTTGTAACAAATAAAACCAAATCTATGTTTGTTCAAAAGTTATTGGCAGATGGTATGTTTTTTCAGTTTGCTACTAATTTTTATAATAATAATTCTTCAATGAATTTGAAAGAAATTTCTGATAATATCTTACTTAATGAATTTAAAGCTTATCTTGAAAAACAGAATTTTAAATATACTAGTCAAACAGAAAAGTTAGTTGATCAATTAATGTTAGCTGCTAAAGAAGAAAATCTTGGCGAAGGTTTAATAGAACAATTAAAAAATGCAAAATTATATCTAGCAAAAAATAATTCTAAAGAAATAGAAAATTTTAAAGATGAAATAATTGGTCTTATCAAAGAAGAATTAGCAGCAAGAATTGATGGTAGAATTGGAAGAATAAAAGAATCTCTTAAACATGATAAACAGTTTGAAACCGCTCTTGCAATACTAAACAACACGAAACTTTATAATAAATTCCTTACTGAAAATGTTCGTTGATCTAATTTTACTTTTTGTGATTGCTATTATAGCTGGACTTTTAGGTTCTTTAGTTGGAATAGGTGGAGGAATAATAATAGTTCCAGCCCTTTCTTTGATTTATCGTGTTCCAATTCATAATGCTATTGCAGCAAGTTTAATTTCTGTAATAGCAACCTCAATTGCTGGAGCACATAAATATGTAGAACAAGAAATTACAAATGTAAAACTTGGTATGTTTTTAGAAGTACCTACGACTTTAGGTGCATTGATAGGAGCATTTCTTGCTTTAATATTGCATGGTTGGTTGTTAAGTGTGATATTTGGATTATTAGTATTTATTATGGCTATATATTCTTATTTAACAAGAGAACATGATGATAAAATTGAATTTAATTCTGAAATAGATCCTAATAATAAATTGGAAAGTTTTTTAGGATTGAGAGATTCATATTTTGATGCTGCCTTAAATAAGAAAGTAGATTATGCAGTTCATAAGCCATTATTAGGGAGCTTAATTTCTCTTTTGGCAGGTATAGGTTCGGGTTTGTTAGGAATAGGTGGAGGAATTATTAAAGTTTCTGCTATGAATAGTTTAATGAAGATTCCTATGAAAGTTTCTGTAGCTACAAGTAAATTTATGATTGGAGTGACAGCCGCAGCAAGTTCCACTTTATATTTCTTAAGTGGGGCTATTGACCCTTATTATGTTGCACCTGTTGCTTTAGGAACAATGGCCGGAGCAACTATTGGAAGTAGTATCATGAATAGATTTAAAAGTAAGTTTATTAAATTACTTTTTACAGTGGTAGCAGGTTATCTTTCAATTAGAATGATTTTAAAAGGTCTTTCTGATGGACTAGGAATTACACTTTTCTGAAGGGTTTTAAATGGAAGATATAAAACTAAATAGGACTGTATCAAAAATTCTTGCTGCAGGTATTTATACAACAATATTTTTATATGGAATTGGAATTTTATTGCTTTTGATTAATAATAAGCCACATACTTTTTCTTCTAAAAGTTTGGAAGATATAATAATGAGTTTTTTGAGTTTCAATACAGAATCATTTTTGTATGCAGGTACTATAACCTTAATTTTAACCCCAATTTTTAGGGTATTTGTTTCTGTAATTTTTTTTCTTAAAAGTGGGGATAAAAAATTTTTTTATATTACATTGTTAGTAGCAATAATTCTGCTTTTAAGTATATTTTTTGGTATTTTCTTTTCTATAAAACTAGGATGATGGAATTATAATTGAGAACTTACAAAATTATAACTAGTGTAAACCCGGTCCTTAGAAGATGTCCTTCATGTAAATCTTCGTTTTCCCTTCATAATTCTAGAGCAAGAAATATGAAGGAGCAGATAATAAAGAGAATCACTTTCTTTAAAATCTATCGATGTAAAGAATGTGGTTGGAGAGGTTATTTATCTACTTACACTATTACAAAAGATTCGTTAAAAAATCTTTTAATATATATTTTATTCGTAGCAATATCGGCATACATTATTAGAATGGTTATATTAAAGTTGGCTCCTTTCTGAATATTCTCTCTTAAAAATAAAACATCTTGATAATTCTTCAATTGAATTATATTTTTTTAGATAATGGACTTTTATTCTTTGTTTGTTTTTTATTAGCCAATTTAGTGCGATTTTTATTCTTTCAAGGTCTTTAATTGATACATCGTTAAATAGATTTATTGTACCTTCGAAATAATCTTTTAACGCATTATCAAAATTATTTTTTTCTTCTGTTAAAAAATCTTTTATATACATTTTACCTTCAATCAAAAGAATGTAATCATTGTTTTTAGCCCCCAAAACTTCTATTAATACCTTGGCTGTGTTGATTGGTTCTGCAAGTATTGAAGCCTTATTTAACTGTTTAAAAATTGAATTGATAATATCTCTTACAATAGCAGCTTCCTCATATCTTTTTTGTTCACTATAATGTTTCATTTTTTTTAGAAGCCTATCTACTGCAGATTGGTTATTCCCTGTAAGAAAATTATAAACATATTCTAATTCATTTTTATATTCTAATGTGATACTATTTGCACAGGGCGCTAAACATCTATTAATATCACTTAGATAACATTTTTTTCGTTTTTCGAATTCTTTATTTGTACATTCTCTTAATAAAAATGTTTTGTCAATTATTTCTTTTATCGCATTTGCAACCTCTTTTTTTTGGATAGGGGCCAAAGTAGTCATTCCCATCAAAATAGAAATTAGTTACTACTTCAATAGTTGGGAATTCATGAGTTTTGTTTATTCTTATAAAATAATTACTAGAATATTTTTTAAGTAAAGTATTTAATTTTGGGGAGTATTGTTTTATTAATTCTGCTTCTGCAATTAATGCAGTAAGTTCAGTATTAGTTTCAATAAAATCTATTTTATTTGCCTTTCTAATTATTTCTTTTGTTTTACGAGAAATGTTGTTTAAAAAATAGTGACTAATTCTTTGTTTTAAAGATTTAGCTTTTCCTATATAAATTATTTCATCCTTGGAATTTTTGAAAAAATAAACTCCTGGTCTATTTGGAATCTTTGAGAAATTTTCGGCTAATTTTTTCGTTACTATATTTTTTGTTGTAGGTGAATTTTGGAAATTAATTATGTCTTCTAAGGTATTTGCATTATGTTCATTTCGAAGATATGGAAACATCTTTAGCAAAATTTTGGCAGTAGCAATTGCATCGCCTAATCCACTATGAACATTACGATGCTTGATATTGAAATACTTAACTAGAGTACTTAAAGATTTACTTTGTAATTCTGGGAAAAGTCTTTTTGCTAATTTTAATGTGCATATTGCATAATTATCTAACATCTCAAGATTAGCTCTTTGACATTCATTTTTCATAAATGAATAATCAAAATTAAGATTATGTGCAACTAAAATTGAATCGCCTACAAATTCTTTAATTTTTTCGTATAAATCTTCGAAATATGGAGCATTAATTACATCAGAATTTTTTATGCCTGTTAACAATGTAATGTAATATGGAATTGGTTGACCAGGATTTATGAGTGACTGAAATTTATCCACAATTTTCGAATTAGAAATTTTAACTATGCCTATTTCAATTACTTTGTCAAGTTTTGGTGATGTTCCTGTGGTCTCAAAATCAAAAACACAATATTCGGCTTTTTCAAAAGGGATGTCTTTTAATTCCATATTTATTTTTTTCTTATCGAAGTTTAGCAAATTAGCTAACAAAAAAGAAATAAACACTTGTTAACTAAAATATGATTTTAATAAAAATTTTCTCAATAAAGTTCTAACTATTTCTTTATTCTTTTCATTTTCAATATATTTCTGACTAAAAGTTTTTATTATGATAATAAATATACTTTTTATAGGCGACATAGTTGGTAAACCTGGTTTAGACATAGTAAATATGTGGCTTCCTTCGTTGCAAAAAAATTATAAAGCAGATGTGACGATTGTCAATGGTGAAAATGTTTCTGATGGAAAAGGATGTACAGAAAAGGAAGCGCAGCAGCTCTTTAATCTAGGAGTTCATGTTATTACTGGTGGAAATCACATCTGGGATAAGCACCAATCTCAAGAATATTTAAAGAAAGATGCTCGTGTTTTACGTCCATTAAATTATCCCAAAGGGACCTTTGGCAATGGTTATTACATTGTAAATTCATCAAAAGGGAAAGTTGCAGTGATTAATTTGCAAGGAAGAGCATTTATGGCTACAATTGATTGTCCATTTAGAACTAGCGACTGGATTATTCCGAAAATAAAACAAGAAACAAATGTAATAATTATAGATTTTCATGCTGAAGCTACAGCAGAAAAAGTTGCACTAGCTCATTATTTGGACGGTAAAGTATCTGCTATTATTGGTACTCATACTCATGTTCAAACTTCTGATGAAAGAATATTTCCAAACGGAACTGGCTATATAACTGATTGTGGTATGACTGGTCCCTATGATTCTGTTATAGGAATGAAAACTGATGCAGCAATAAATCGATTCTTATATCAGACTCCACAAAAATATCAAACGGCAACAGATAATGTCCATCTAAGTGGTGTATTTTTAAAAGTGGATTCTGTAACCGGAAAGACAATAGAAATAGAAAGAATATTTTTACCAGAATTTAATAAAAAAATTACTCAATAATAAAAATGGCAATAATAATTGATGGTAAAAAGGTAGCAGCTGAAATTAGAGAAGAACTTAAACTGAAAATAGCAGATTTCAAAAATAAAACAGGTAAAGTTCCTGGTTTAGTTGCAATTCTTGTTGGTAATAATCCTGCATCTGAAGTTTATGTTTCTTCTAAAAGTCGTGCTTGCGAAGAATTAGGGATGACTTCAAAAGTAGAAAAATTTCCATCAGAAATAAGGGAAGAAGAATTAATTCAATGTGTAACTCGATATAATGAAGATGAAAATTTTCATGGTATTTTAGTTCAATTACCATTACCTTCTCATATAAACGAACAAAAGATTATTGAAACAATTTTGCCTTCAAAAGATGTAGATGGGTTTCATCCAGTTAATGTTGGTAATTTAGTAATTGGTAAAGAGACTTTCTATCCTTGTACTCCCTACGGTATTGTTGAATTGCTTAAAAGATATTCAATTGAAACAAAAGGTAAACACGTAGTAGTTGTAGGCAGAAGTAATATTGTTGGAAAACCAATTGCAAATATGCTCCTACAGAAAAAAGAAGGTGCAAATGCAATAGTTACAATTTGTCATTCTGCAGCAAAGGATTTATCGAGATATACTAAAGATGCAGACATCTTAATAGCGGCAATAGGGAAGGAAAACTTTATTACAGCAGATATGGTAAAAGAGGATGTAGTAGTAATAGATGTTGGGATCAATAGAATTGAAGATAAAAATTCGAAAAAAGGTTATAAAATTGTAGGAGATGTAAAATTTGATGAGGTTGAGAAGAAAGCTTCTTATATAACACCTGTTCCTGGCGGTGTTGGACCAATGACAATAGCTATGCTTTTAACAAATACATTTTCTGCTTTCAAAAAATTCTTAGAAAAAAATAAAATAATATGAAAAATTTATTTGATAAAAATTTTTTAAGCACATCTATTGAGAGTACTCTAAATCTACTTAACAGTAAAACAAAGATAAATGAAAAATTAGAAATTAATATTATTAATCAGTTATTGGAATTACAAAGGTCATTTAAGAACGATTTTGAAAGTTTAGTTGGTCAATATGTTTATAGCAAAGAATTAAATACTGATGAATTAGCGAAATTTATAGACCATACACTCCTTAAGCCAGATGCTACATTGAACGATATCGAAAAATTATGTGAAGAAGCAAAAGAATTTAAATTTGCTGCTGTTTGTGTCAATCCATGTTATGTTTCAATATGCAAGGACTTGCTGAAAAATTCTTACATTAAAGTTTGTACAGTTATAGGATTTCCATTAGGAGCAACAACTACTGAAGTTAAAGTATTTGAAGCAGAAGAAGCTCTAAGGAACGGAGCGAAGGAAATAGATATGGTTATTAATATTGGAATGTTAAAAAATAAAAATTATCAATATGTATTTAACGATATTAAACAAGTTGTTAAAGTATCAAAAATGCATAATGGGATTTGTAAAGTTATAATAGAAAATGCACTTCTAACTGATGAAGAGAAAATTATTGCTTGCTTAATAAGTAAGCAAGCTGGAGCAGATTTTGTTAAAACTTCTACAGGATTTAGTAAGAGCGGTGCAAATGCAAAAGATGTAGCTTTGATGAAATATGTTGTTGGTTTTTCTCTTGGAGTTAAAGCTTCTGGTGGTATTAGAACAGCTGAAGATGCTAAATTGATGATTATAAATGGAGCTAATAGAATTGGAACAAGCTCAGGTGTTAAAATTATAAAGGGTGAAACTTAAGAAAGTGGTGATTAGGAAATGGTACTCGACTTAATAGTTACTAAAACTGATGATGGATATACAGCAGAAATCCCTTCTTTGAAAGGGTGTGAATCTTGGTCACATGTTGAAGATGAAGCTATTAGTAAAACGATAGAGCTTTTTAAATTCTTTATTCAAGCGAAACCTGATTTTAAAATTAAAATCGATAAAGCAAGAAAAGAAGGAAATAAAATTATTTACAAAATTATATTCGACAAAGCTTAATGAGAAAATTTAGAACTCCTGAAAGAATAAATAAAATCATTTCAGCAGCTTCTTCAAGACAGTTCTCTTTACGTGTAGTTATTGAAAATATACATGATCCTCACAATGTAAGTGCAATATTTAGAACTTGTGATGCGGTTGGTGTACCTAAAATTACTCTTTTATATACAAAAGAGACTTTTCCAGAAATTAACAAAGTAACATCGGCATCAGCTAATAAATGGATTGATGTTGAAAAGTTTGATAATGTAAAAAAGTGCGTTGATTCACTTAAGGAGGAGGGATTTGAAATTTATGCAAGTTTGTTGGATAAAAATGCAAAAAATCTTTATGAACTTGATTTAACAAAAAAAATTGCTTTCGTTTTTGGAAACGAACATAGAGGAGTTTCTGAAGAAATGATTAGTTTAGCTGATGAATTGTTTTATATTCCAATGCGAGGTATGGTGCAAAGCTTGAACGTTTCAGTGGCTGCCGCAGTTACTCTTTATGAAGCTCAAAGGCAACGTTCAATAAAAGGAATGTATGAAAAATCAGAATTATCAGAAAAAGAACTTAATGAGTTAATAGATAAGTGGTGTGAAAAATGAACCAAAATTTTGAATATACAGAATTTCTTAAAGGAGAATTATCGTTACCTGGAGATAAATCTATTTCTCATAGAGCAGTTATGTTTGCTTCGATGGCCGAAGGCGAATCTGTTATTAAAAATTGCTCAAATGCTGAAGATGTTAAATCTACTATTTCTTGTTTTAAAAAACTTGGTGTAGATATAATAGAAGAAAATAATTTATTGAAAATTTATGGAAAGGGCTATAAAGGATTTACTAAACCTCTTGATGAATTGTACGCGGGCAATTCAGGTACAACAGCAAGGTTACTAAGTGGTATTTTGTGTGCACAAGATTTTGATTCTAGAATTACAGGAGACGAATCATTATCGAAGAGGCCAATGAACAGAATTGTTGAACCACTTAGATTAATGGGAGCTAACATTTTTGCATCAGAAAAAGGAACTTTGCCACTTGTCATAAATCCTTCGGAAAAACTTCACTCAATTAAATATGAATTCAAGGTTGCTAGTGCACAGGTTAAAAGTGCTATGATTTTAGCAGCATTGCATATTGATGATGAATCTGTTTTTTTAGAAACTATTCCTACTAGAAATCATACAGAAAAATTATTGAACCTTAAAACAGAAAAAACTAATAATGGAACTCTTATTTATGCTTCAAGAAAAAATTATCCTGTAAATTTTGAAATTACAGTCCCCTCTGATATTTCTACAGCATCATTTTTTATTGTTCTTGGGTTGCTTACAAAGAACTCCAATATTCTTATTAAAAATGTATCTCTTAACGAAACAAGAACTGGTATAATTGATATTTTGGAATCAATGGGAGCAAAGATTATAATTGAAGATAAAGTTGTTCAAAATGGTGAAGAAAGAGGAAATATTAGAGTTTTTAGTAGTCAACTTGAAAATATAGAAATTCCAGATGAAATTATTCCTAACATTATAGATGAAATTCCAATTTTGTCTATAGCTGGAATTTTTGCAAAAGGAAAGTTTAGAATAAAAAATGCTAAAGAATTAAGAGTTAAGGAATCAGATAGAATAAAAGCTATTTGTAATAATCTTAAAATAGTGGGATTAAATGTGACAGAATACGAAGACGGTTTTGAAATCGATGGTTCTATTAGTAGTAATAATGAGCCTATATTTGATAGTTATGGTGATCATCGTATTGCAATGGCATTTGCAGTTTTGTCAATGCTCTTAGAAAAAGGGGGAATAATTAAAGATTTTGAATGTGTTTCGGTATCAAATCCTAATTTTTTAAATCAATTAAAAATTCTTGGTTATAATTCAAGTATCTGATGTTCAAATTTATTTATTGTTAATTCGTTAAAAATCCATTTCAGAATATCAAAACCATACTTATTTGCAAAATAAATGAAGTTTAATTCTCTTTCTTGAAGATTGTTATTAGGATAAAGAATATTTCTTACCTTTGTTAATTGGCGGATGGTAATCTCATGTTTACTTTTTTCTAATTCAAGCGCTTTGTTTTTTAGATAATTTAATGTGTCCTCTATTCTTGTTCTTGTTTTACCTGTCAAGTCAATTAATGTTTTATCAATTGTACTTATTTTTTCACCTAAAGCAAAAAGAGCATTCTGAATTATTGAATTAGTTTCATTAAAAATTGATTGGATATCGGTTGTAGAGTTTTTTTCTAAAATTTTCGTTATAAGCTCTTCTTCAGAAATAAATAAATTAGTGTAATCTAAAGAATATTTTTCCAAAATTGATTTTAAGTTTTTTTCTACAATTGTTGCAGAAGCTCGAGGATAGATTATAGGTTGTATAATATTATAGATTTCATAAAGTGGAGACAGCTGAGCAAAGTAACTAATTTCAGAGGGGCCTCCTACATAAAAAGCAGTGGGGAGTAAATAGTCTTGACAAATTGGCCTTAATAAAACGTTTGGACTAAATCTTTCTGGGTATAAGTTTAATTGCTCAAGTAGTTCTTCTTTTGAAAATTTTTTTCTTTTCCCTTTTAATTTATAACAATTGTCACCTGGTTCTAATAAAAGTCTCTCGTTGTTTTCTATGTAAAATAAATTTATTGGCTTAACTTTTACTTGCGCATGATAAGTTTCTTCTAGTTCCGCACTTCTTTCAACAAGTAAATTTGCATGGTCTCTGTAATTAATAATTTCTTCAGAAAAAATTGGTATTAATAGTTTTTTGATTTCAGTATCAAGTGGATTAAGGACTATTAACCCATAGTCATCAAATATTTTTATCATTAGGTTTTTAAAAGATTCGAGAAAACTTAACCCAGGTTTATATATAGAACTTAACATTTCTAATAAAGAGTGCTTAAATTCAGTATCTCTTAAATTTGTTGCAAGTTCGTTAAAAAAATTAGCTAAGTTTTCAGTAAAAATTAGTTTGCCTATGCATCCACGATTTAGCTCTTCTTCGATATTATCAGAATATTTTAATGTAATTAATTCATTGTTTTGATTTATGGTGTTAATTTTTCTTACTTCTTCAAAATCGTGGTCGTCGCCTTCAAGCCAAAAAATAGGGACAAACTGATATTCGTAGAATCTTTCTTTGAGGTAATTAGAAAGTTTTATTGCAGTTATGGTTTTGTATATTGTGTAAAGTGGTCCACCCAAAATACCTAATTGCTGCCCAGTACAAACCGCAAATGTTTTTTTCGAGTTAAGAGCTTCTATATTAATTTCGGTTTGTTTTGATATTTTTATGTCTTTATACTGATTACGAATAATGTCTACAAGTTGTGAACGATGGTTCCTATTATACTTTTCTAGCGAATCGAATAATTCTTTGTAAGAATCTTGCTCTCGAAAATTTTTGTTATAAAATTTTTTTACATTTTCGAATTCGTATAAGTAATCTAAAAATAAATTTTGCTGCCCTGGTATATCACTAAAGTTAATGTACATGAATTTCCTCTATTAATTAGTTATTTGTAAATTAGCTTTATAAATAAAAAAATTGAAATAAAAATATAATTATAAATATGCTTTCAAGTTAAAAATAAATTTAATAAAAATTTTCGGTAGACTAAAATTTGTTAAGTTAATGGAGATTAAATGAGCAAAAAATTCATTGTTTCAATTGATCTTGGCGGCACTAAAATTCTTTCTTCTCTTATAAATTCTGAAGCAGAAATTATTTCAAAGGTAAAGGTAGCAACAGAAGTTAAGGAAGGTCCTAATAAAATAGTTGAGTTGATTGTTAATTCCTTTTATCATTTAATTGAAGAAAACAAAATAACAGAGGAAAATATAAAAGCACTATGTCTTGGAGTACCTGGAACAGTTAACCCATTTACTGGCATAATTAGTAATGCACCAAATTTACTTATAAAAGATTTTAATATTAAAGAAGAATTATCAAAATTTATATCAGCACCAATTTTAATAGAGAACGATGTTAATTTAGCAGGGCTTGGAATTAAAAGATTTGAGTTGAATAATAAAGTAGAGAATATGATAGTTGTTTTTATAGGGACAGGAATAGGAGCTGCATTGTTTTTTGATGGTAAATTATATAGAGGTTCAACATTTTATGCGGGTGAGATTGGTCATATTAAGGTAAATTCAAAAGGAGCTTTTTCATCTAAATCTACGTTGACAACATTAGAATTATCTGCAAGTAGGACGGCAATAGTTAAAGCGATAAAAAAAGAAATAAAAAAGGGCAAGAAAAGTCTTCTTAAAGAATTTATTTCGAATAATAAAACTATTAAAAGTAAAACTCTTGCAAATGCTATCGAAAGTAGAGATCCTTTAACTATTAAATACGTTAAAAAAGCATCGATTACAATTGGGACTGTATTGGGGAGTTTAACTACATTACTAAATTTTGATACTATCGTTTTAGGCGGAGGAGTAATAGAGGCAATGCAACAATTTATGATGCCTTTAATTATAGAAGCTTTTTATGCTGCAGTACTCCCTGAATGTGGCAAAAACGTTAAATTAGTAGCTACAAAACTAGGTGATGATGCGCCTTTATATGGTGGGGTAGAATTAGCAAATGAGTTTGTTGCTTAAATAAGTTTTAATAATATGATTAATTAATATCAAATTTTTTTTCAATCTCTTCTATTTTGTTCATTAACTCAGTCCAATTATTATACTCAGTTTCTAGCTGTATCTTTATTTTTTCATATTCTAAGTTTTTTTCTTTAGCAATAAGTGGATTACTGAATACTTCTAATTTTGTTAAATCTAATTCAATTTCTGCTTTTTCTTTTTCCAATTTAATAATATTGTTTTCACAAATTTGTAATTGCTTCTTAAGTTCTTTTGTTTGGTTATATTTTTTTTGTCTTAATTCTGCTTCTATTCGTTTTTGTTCTTTTCTAGTAATTCTATTTAATTCTAATTCATTTCTGTTAATTGATTCTTTTTCATCTTTCTTTTTCTGAAGATAATATTCTATTCCACCATAGTAGACTTTTAAACTGCAATTTCGTATTTCATATACTTTATTCACTATAGGTTTTAAAAAATCGATATCGTGCGATACAATCACTAAAGTACCGGTGAAATTAATAAGTGCACTTTGCAATATTTCTTTTGATGAGTAATCGAGATGGTTTGTTGGTTCATCAAGTATTATAAAATTACTTTTGGTTAATAGTAATTTTGCTAGAGCAAGCCTACTTTTCTCTCCACCCGATAGAACTTTAACCTTCTTAAAAACATCATCGCCAGAAAATAAAAACGCTCCAAGTAATGTTCTTATTTGTCCAGGAGTTAATTCTTCATTAACTTCTGAAAGTGTATCTATTAGATCAATTTCTGGATTTAAATTTTCAGCTATTTCTTGTTCATAGTAAGAAACCGTAGTATTGTGTCCATAAATTATTTCACCACTAAAGTTGTTGATTTTTCCTGCTAATATTTTGGCAAGTGTAGTTTTACCAGACCCATTTGGTCCAACAATTGCAATTTTTTCTCCTCTTTCAATTTTTATATTTATGTTTTCTAAAACTTTTAAATGTCCATACGATTTAGATACATTTTTCAACTCGATAGGTATAATCCCACTCCTAGAGGGTTCGGGGAATTTGAAATCTATTTTTTTTTCTTCGTCTAAAATTTGTAGTGGTTCAAGTTTTTCAAGCATCTTTATTCTACTTTGAACTTGCCGAGCTTTAGTTGCCTTATACCTAAACCTTTCAATAAAGCGTTCAATTTCTTTTATTTTTCTTTCTCTATTTTTTTCTATTTGTCTTAATTGATTATCTCTCTGTTTTTTGAATATTAAATATTGCTCGTATGTACCTGGAAAAAAATTTATTTGATGATTAAAAATTTCCAATGTTTTGTTTGTGACTTTATTAATAAAATGCCTATCATGAGATACAACAATTATAGCACCTTTAAATTCAACAAGGAAATCTTCTAACCAAGTTAGAGTTTCAATATCGAGGTGGTTGGTTGGTTCATCTAATAATATTAAATCATTTTCACTTAATAAAATCTTTGCTAGTTGTATACGCATTTGCAAACCACCAGAAAATTCATTTATGTGTTTGTAAAAGTCTTTTTCTTCAAATCCTAATCCTATTAATACTTTTTTAATCTTTGATTCTGCAGTGTAAAAATCTGAAATCTCTTTTTTATGTTGTAGTTCACCTAATAGTTTTAAAAATTCAAGTTTTTCTTCTTCGCTTATTTTGTTATTGCTTAAGGAGTTTAAAATTTCCTGCTCTTTTTCATGAATTGTTTTTAAGTCTAGCACAGATGATTTAACTTCATCAAAAAGTGTTTTATTGGTTTTGAATGAAATTAATTCTTGAGGTAGGTAGCCAATTCTGATGCCTTTCTGTTTTTTTATTTCACCAGTTTCTGGTTTCTCTATGCCATAAATTAATTTTAAGAAAGTAGATTTCCCTTTACCATTAGCTCCAACTAATGCAATTTTATCATGTTTGTCTATTCTTAGATTAACATTTTCAAATAAATTTTCACCAGTAAACTGAATTGATAAATTTTTAATCTCTATCATTTTATTTTCTAATTATTGCTATTTTGCCAGAAGCAACATTGTTTGCCTCTTCATCATATGCAATTATTAAATAAATACCACTTTGGACGTAATTTCCATTATTATCTTTTCCGTCCCAAGTTGCTATTCGTCCTCCTGGGGTCTTTATGTTTTTAATTAAATTACCGTTTACATCAATTATTTTTATTGCAGTGTTAGCAATTAGTCCATCAATTGTAACATTATTATTACTTCCATCAATAATGAAGGGATTAGGATAAATAAAAATTTCTTGGAAGTTTTCTAATGGTTTAGCAGCATTAGTTTGTATCATTGCAAGTCCATAATCTGTTCCTATATAAATTCTCCCATTTAATTCGTCAACAGCAATACTCCTTATATCATTACTGGGTAGCGGGCTATTTTGTGAATTGTAGTTAGACAAAAGTTGCAGACCATCAGGAGATAAAACAACAATTCCATTATTAGTACCAACCCATTTTTGGTCTAAGGCATCAATGGCAATACATGTAATGCTTTGATTTCTTAATGCAGGGATTGTTATATCAGAAACCCTTGGATTAGATGGGTCGGGTATGTAATTCATCCCTTTTGTAGTTCCAATCCAAAGTTGACCTCTTTTATCAACAGCTAATGCTGTTATTTCATCTGTAATTAGACCATTATTTGAACTTATGTAACCTTGTTTATCGTCGCTTAGATTTTCGAATGTCCCGTTTTCATTAAAGTAATATAATCCTCTTCTTCCTTGAAAAAGGAAAAACCATTTTGTATCATATTGATCAATTACAAATTTTATAACTTCGTCACTTTCTGTTAATGCAGGATTTGTAAATAGATAACTATACCATTTTTTGTCTTTTGTTAAAACATTTATATATTTTTTATTTGCTGCCAAAAGATTTAAAAGCCACACATTTCCTTTTGAATCAACTTTAATATCAGGAATAGCAATAAAATTAGTATCTTTTGAAATACCAACTAGAGGACTATTATCTTTTTTGTAAACTTCAAAATTGTTATTTCTGAAAATTGTAATTCCTTTTCCCCAATTTGCTAGATATATTGTATTATCTGCACCTGCATAGACATTGTAATAGTCATTTGATGGTAATTGTGGGTAAGTTTCTTTGTTGTATAGAGTCCATTTGTTTCCATCAAATTTCATAAAGCCTATTCCTGCGCCGTCTTTTCCTGTTGCAACCCAGAGATTTCCGCTACCGTCTACAGACAGATTTATAAATAAATTTCCAGCTGGACCTTCAGGATAAAGTTCATTTACAAGACCAGAAGATAGTTCTATTATTCCTTTGTTAGAACCTACATATATTTTATTTTCTTTTGCTGTTATTGAATTAAATGACCTAGTAAAGTCTTCGAAAATTTTTTTTATACTATTGTTTTCGAAAGAATAGATTTCATTAAGAGTAATAATTAGTAATTTGTCTTTATCAGAAAAGATATCCAATACATTTGAGCCTGGTAATAAGAAAATATCCCATCTGTTATTTTCTAAAGAAAAAATTCCATTATCTGTAGCAATTAATATTTTATTATTCCAGAAAACAATTTTATTAATAAAAGTAGCATTGATATCCGCTCCTAATAGGTAAGTATTCCACGATTCAGGAGCAGAAAGATTTGTGGCCCCCGCTTTTTGAACAGCAACGCCATAATTAGTACAAGCATAAATTAAAGATGTTTTGAGAGCTGCTATTACTCTTGATTCCGCAGGAAAATTCCCAAGTTTTATGAATGTATCATAAAGGAAAAAATTTTTTGAATTAATCAGTGCTAGTCCAAAATCAGTAGAAGCAAATATAGTATCGTTTTTTGCGAATAAGTGATTTATTTGTTTTTGTGGTTTGTCTGATTTATAAATGTCAATTATGTTTTTCACATAATAATTTGTGGGATTGTATGCAATTACATAACCTTCGAAAGTCCCGAACCAGATTTTACCATTATTATCAATTGTTGCAGAAGTAAGGGCTTGGCTATTGAATTTGTTTGCTTTAGTGAGTGTAAAAAATGTTTTTTCGTTAAAATTGTATTTAAATGCACCTCCAGAAGTTGCTGCCCATAATCCATCTGTTGTAATAGTTAATGCATTTATTTTTTTCATATCAGAATAAATTTTCCATTCACCTATACTTTGTGCAAATATATTAGTAGGAAAAACTGTAGTTATAAGTGCAATGATTAATATGTTTTTCATTATTTTCCTCACAGGATTCATATATTAAAGGCAAAATTACTATTTTTAATCATATTGCTGAATGAAAAGAAATAATATTATGCAGTATTTTTTAGAAGCATTTTTCTCATAGCATCGACATGGTTAATTGAAATATAGTAATTGCCCAAGTTTCCCTCATCATTTTTTTTACCTCCATGAAAATCAGAACCTCCTGTTTCGAGAAGGCAATATTGGTTAACAATACCTCTGTAGAAGTTTATTTGGTTTTCATCGTGACTTGGGTGTATAACTTCAATTCCATCAATGCCTGATTTTATAATATTCAGAAGTATTGATTCTTTCATATAACCTGGGTGTGCAATAAAAGAAAGGCCACCTGCTTCATTAATTAGCTTCAGAGCACTTTGTGGTGATATATGAATTTTTCTCTCATATGCGGGACCATAGTCGCCAATATATTTTTCAAAAGCTTCTGCGTAACTTTTTACTAGTCCTAAATCAACTAATGTATAAGCAATATGTGGTCTTCCAATAGACGAATTTTTTGCTCTATCGAGTACATCGTCAATTTTTATGTTGAGTCCTAAATTTCTAAGCTTTTGAATGATTCTTTTAGCTCTATATAACCTTTCTTCTCTAAAAAATTTAAGGTATTTATTTAATTCTTCATTTTCGTAGTCAATGAAGTAAGCTAAAAGATGCATTTCTTTATCTTCTATATCAGTGCTTAATTCTAAACCTGGTATTACTTCTATTCCTTTTTCTTTACCATAAATTATAGCATCTCTAATTCCATCAATACTATCGTGGTCTGTTATACTTATTATGCTTAAGCCTGAAGCATAGGCTTTGTCAATAATCTCGATAGGAGAGTAAGCACCATCAGAATAGGAAGTGTGAATATGTAAGTCAACTTTTGGAGACATTAGTTATAAAGTTCCTTAAATTTTTCATAGTCAATAATACGAATTTTTGAGCCGTCTATTTCAATTAAACCTTTTTTTGCAAATGCATGCAAAGTACGAGATATAGTTTCTCTTGAAGTACCTGCCATGTTAGCTAAGTCTTGCTGATTAGGAAGATTATCAAGTTCTACTTTACCTTGTTTTATTTTTCCAATATCGTCTGCAAGTTGCAGTAGCACAGTTGCAACCTTCCCTTCAGCATCTTTTAATGAGAGAGCTTTAATTTTTACATCGGCTGCGCGTAATCTTTTTGTAAGCTCTTGCAATAAAACAATTGAAATTTCAGGATGATTTTTTAATAAATTCAAAAAGTCATTCCTTTGTATGATAAATAACTCGGTATCTTCGAGTGCAGTAACTGTAGCTGAGCGTGTTTGGCCATCTAAGATTGCCATTTCTCCAAAAAAATCACTTTCTGTTAAAATTGTTAGAATAACCTCTTTATTATCCGAGCTTGTTCTTGAGACTTTGACCTTACCAGAGATGATTACGAACAATGCAGTCCCAGCTTCGTCTTCTTTTAATATGATCTCATTTTTATGGTATTTTTTCTTGGTTCCTATCTTAATAATTTTTTCTAATTCGTTGATAGGTAAATCTGCAAAAATTGGAACAAGCGTTAAAAAATTATTTTGTTCCATAACACCCCCTTTATTTTTTGAAATAATTATCGTTTAATAATAATTCTTTCAAAATTAATCACAAAAATTTTCTTAGATTAAAAAGCTAAGAAAAACAGTTATTAGTTCCTCAATAAGTAAGAAATTCAAATCCAAAAATGGAAAAATTTTAAACAAATAAAATAATAATACCTATAAATTGAAACTTCTATGATTTATAGCTATATTACAAACTGAAATTTACATAAATTTGTTCATGGAGGAAAATATAATGGCTACAAAAGTAGGAATTAACGGATTCGGAAGAATCGGAAGACAAATCATTAATGTCCTTGCAGACAAAGGATACCTCGGTAAAGAGGTAGATGTCGTTGCTGTTGTTGATATTGTTAATGATGCAAAATATTTCGCATATCAATTAAAGTACGATTCTGTTCATGGAAAATTCAAAGGCACACTGGGTAGTGAGAAAAGTGATCCTTCTTTAGAAACTGATGATATTTTAATTGTTAATGGTCATAAAATTAAATGCTTATTGGCTCAAAAGGACCCTTCTCAGTTGCCGTGGAAAGATCTTGGTGTAGAATATGTTCTTGAATCGACAGGACTATTTACAGACTCAGAAAAAGCAAAAGGACATTTAGCTGCAGGAGCTAAAAAAGTAATTATTACAGCGCCAGGCAAAGGTGATGTAAAAACATTTGTAATGGGTGTAAATGATCATGAATATGATCCAGAGAAACATCACATAGTCTCAAATGCATCGTGTACAACTAATTGTTTAGCTCCAATTGTGCATGTTTTAATTAAAGAAGGCATTGGAATTGAAACTGGTTTAATGACTACGATTCATGCTTACACAGCAACACAAAAAACAGTAGATGGTCCATCAAAAAAAGACTGGAGAGGAGGAAGAGCAGCAGCAATTAATATTATTCCTTCAACTACTGGTGCAGCAAAAGCAGTAGGCGAAGTACTCCCTCAAACTAAAGGTAAATTAACAGGTATGTCATTTAGAGTACCTGTTGCTAATGTATCGGTAGTTGATTTGACTTTTAGGTCTGAAAGAGATACATCAATTCAAGAGATTGATGAATTAATGAAAAAAGCTTCTGAAACATATTTGAAAGGTATCTTAGGATATTGTAACGAGGAAGTGGTTTCTACAGATTTTATTCATGACGACCGTTCTTCTATTTACGATTCACTTGCTACTTTACAAAACAACCTTAAGGGTGAAAAAAGATTTTTCAAAATAGTCTCTTGGTATGATAACGAATGGGGATATTCTTGTAGGGTAGTTGACTTATTGATGAAGATGATAAATACTAAGTAATTTTTGTAATTATTTCTTAAGACGCAGTCCGAATTTTTCGGCTGCGTCTTTTTTGTATATGTCCATTTTTGCTTTTAACTTGTGTTTAAAAATTTCCTAAATAGGAGGATAATATGAAAAAACTTAGCATCGACAAAGTCGACTTAAAAGGTAAAAGAGTTCTTGTTCGTGTTGATTTTAATGTTCCTTACGATGAAAATATGAATATAACGGATGATCTTAGAATTAGAGCAGCATTGCCAACTATTAAAAAAATAATTAATGATGGTGGTAAATGTATTTTGATGAGTCATCTTGGAAGACCAAAAGGGGCTCCAAATCCAAAATATACTTTAAAACCTGTTGCTGTTCGATTAGGAGAACTACTTGATATGGATGTTAAATTTGCTCCGGATTGTGTAGGAGAACAAGTTAAAACTATTGTAAATGCTATGAAGGAGGGAGAAGTACTTCTTCTAGAAAATTTACGTTTTCATGCAGAAGAAGAAAAGAATGACCCGGCATTCGCACAACAGTTAGCAGAACTAGGAGATGTTTATATTAATGATGCATTTGGTAGTGCACATCGTGCTCATGCCTCAACAGAAGGAGTTACAAGATTTATTAAGATTTGTGCTGCTGGTTATTTAATGCAAAAAGAGTTAGACTATCTTGGCGAGGCAATTGCAAATCCAGTCCGCCCGTTTACTGCAATTCTAGGCGGTTCAAAAATCTCAGGTAAAATTGATGTAATAGAAAATCTTTTACCTAAAGTAGATAATCTTCTCATTGGTGGAGGTATGGCTTATACTTTTTATAAAGCAATGGGTTACGAAATTGGAAAATCATTGCTCGAAGAAGAGAAAATTGATTTAGCAAAAGAGACACTCGAGAAATTCAAAAAGTCTAATGCAAAAGTTTTATTACCAGTTGATAATGTTGTTGCTGATGAATTTAAAAATGAATCACCTTCAATAGTAGTTGATTCAGATAAAATTCCACCCGATAAAATGGGTCTTGATATTGGACCAAAGACTATTGAAGAATTTCGTAAAGTTATATTGGAAAGTAAAACAATAATATGGAATGGACCCCTTGGTGTTTTTGAATTTGATAATTTTGCAAAAGGTACTGTAGCAATAGCTCAAGCATTAGCAGAAGCTACAGAAAAAGGTGCTATTACCATTATTGGTGGTGGAGATTCAGCAGCTGCAATTAAAAAAGCAGGACTTGAAGATAAAGTATCTCATGTTTCTACTGGAGGTGGAGCTTCGCTCGAATTTTTGGAAGGTAAAGTTTTACCTGGTGTTGCCGCATTAAATGATGATAATTGATTTTCTTAAAGAGCAAGAGTACAGTAATAATATTATAGACTTTTTTCAACTTTTATTGTATTGTACTCTTGCTCTTAATTTTTTGGATAATTATTGAAAGAAATTATAATTTTATAACTGAAATGTAAAAAAAGGACTTAAATGGGAATAGATTCAAGAGATTATTATAGACCCTCTGGTTTTGGTGGTTTTTCGTTTTTCCCACCAGTTATAAAAAATTTATTGATTATAAATATTGCAGTTTTTTTAATACAGATGATTTTTGATAATATTACATTTAATGGAGTTCCAGGTTGGTACTTTTTAAATAGATATTTTGCATTAAATCCATTGAATGGTATTGATAGTGCAGGTATGCCTTACAATTTTAAGATTTGGCAATTTCTTACCTATCAGTTTATGCACGGTGATTTTACACATATTCTTTTTAACATGTTTACTTTATGGATGTTTGGTATGGAATTAGAAAATTTAATGGGCTCTCGTAAATTTTTAGCTTATTATCTTTTGTGTGGTTTTGGTGCTGGACTATTTCAATTATTTTTAGCTCCAGTTTTTTCTGAATCACTAGCTCCGACAATTGGAGCTTCTGGTGCAGTATTTGGAATTATGATTGCTTTTGCAATGTTTTTCCCAGATAGATATATATTTTTATATTTTTTAATTCCAATTAAAGCTAAATATCTAATAGCATTTCTTGTGGTAATTGAATTTTTGTCCGTTAACGAACCTACTTTAGTGGCTCATCTTGCTCATATAGGAGGAGCTGTTACGGGATTTTTGTTTATTCTTATTGATAAAAGATATGATTTTCGATTTGACAGAATATTTAACTTCCATAGAAAAAAATCTTCTTATAAATTTTCTTCTAGATTTCGTAAACCTTCTTTTTCTCAAGACATAGAAGAAGCAGAATTCTATGAAATTAACTCTGAAAAAGAAGAAGAAATTACTCAGGAAGAAATAGATAGAATATTAGATAAAATTAGTCAAAGCGGCTATAAAAGTTTAACAGAACGTGAAAAGAGAATATTATTTGAAGCAAGTAAAAAGAAATAGTTTTTTTATTTTTATTCTTATTTCATTAGTTCTTTTTAGTTGTAAAAACAAAAAGCTTGATGATAATATTGCAATTCGTGTTTATGTCGAAAACATAATAATCCACGAAAAGTATTCTTATAACCAAGATACGCTTAGAAAATACCAAAATGAATTATTCCGAAGTTATAATATCTCTAAAATTGATTTTGAGAATTACCTTAAAAGCTTGAAAACAGATCAAAATAAATGGCAAGATTTTTTTAAAAGAGCAGAAGCATATTTAAATGAATTAAATAAAGTAGGCGCGGTTAACTAACTCTTCTTTTAGCAAGAGCGATTCTTAATTTTGCATAACTTATTTTTTCATCAAGTGCTTTACGTAATTCTTTTAAATCGAAATAGCCCTCATCTATTTTTTTATAAATTTTCTCTAGCTCCCCTTTTTCAAATAAAGAATTAATTTCTAATTGTGGTATAGCTTCTAATAATATTTCTATTTGTATTGAAATTATTGATTCGGGTAGTTTTGTTAAAGAAGCTATTTCTTCTAATGAGTATTTTTTTTGTATTAATTCTAAAATTTGATATGACGATAATGATAAATTTTTTTCTTCAATTTTATTCTTTATTTTTTTACAATTTTCAAATTCTTTAATAGCACGAAGAAATTCTTCTCCTACCTTATTAAACATTCTTTTATTAAAACCATCAATGTTAATTAATTCGCTGAAAGTTTTAGGCCGAATTTTTGATATAAGCCTTAACGTTTCATCGGGACAAATGATTTGAACAGGTTGATTAAATTTTTCTGAAGCCTCTTTACGTATTTGCCTAAGTCTATTGAACAACTCTAATTGTTCTTCATAGTTAATGTTAGAATTATTATCAATGTCAAATAATTTGCTATTAGTGCTTTTGGGAATTATTAATTCATTATTAATAAAAATTTTTTCCTCTTCTTTTAATATATCCAAAGCAGATTCAATTTCTTTTGATGAATAGTGGATACATGTCCCATATGAAGGAAAATTTTGGTATTTAATGTTTTTTCCCTTTAGAATTTCGATTAACTCTTTTTTAGTAATTTTTCTTTTAGTTATTTCAAGTGTAGTTATTATATGATTCTTTAAATAATCTTGTGAAAAGATTGTGTTATTTTGACCAGTACAATTATCACATTTACCACATTTGTAGTTATCTATAGATTCTCCAAAATATCTTAAGATGAAAGAAAATCTACAATCATTTGAATTTACATAGTTTATCATTTCGTGTAGTTTATTTTTATAATGATTATAAAGGACTTCTGTTTTAGTTAAATCTAATTGCAGGTATTCGCTTTTAATTCTTTCTTTTGTTAGAGATACGGTAGTAAATTTAGATGGTTGTTCATATAATAATATCCCTGCATCACTTAAGAGTTCAAGGTAATTAATTAATACTTCAATTTCACAATTTAGTATTTCAGAAAGATGCAATAAATTTAAGTTAACTTTATTTCTAAAAATTTTATCTCCATATTCTCTTGTTAAGAACAAAATAATGTTTTTTAGTTCATTGTTATTAATTTTATTTACGATTAGATTTAATTTTTTAGCATCTGGTAAAATTTGGGCTGAGTGTTTTTGTAAGAATTCAGGTAATATTTTTAGATAATTAGAATCTTCTAATATTTTTATTGATGAATCTAATAATGTTTTGTTTATTCCTTTTGAAATTAAAAATGAAAGTAAATTATTATCTATTGGTATTTGGGTGTCTGATTTACTATTTAAGGCGACTCTTCCATAATCACAAATAGCATTATATACTGTTTCTATTTGTGTTTTTGTAGGGAAAGAATTTTTTATAAAGTATTCTTGTATAGAAATATCATTTTCATCGAACAATAAGTAGATATATGCTGGATTACCATCTCTACCAGCTCTTCCAATTTCCTGATAATAATTTTCAATATTAGAAGGAAGATTGTAATGAATAACAGTACGAATGTCACTTTTATCAATGCCCATTCCAAAAGCTTTGGTTGCAATTATTAAATTTATTCTGCCTTCTAAGAAGTCGTCTTGAATTATTCGGCGCACAGTTGAATTTAACCCAGCATGGTAAAAAGTACAATTGAACTTGTGTAATTTCAAATTTTCGAATAATTCCTCCGCTAATTTTCTAGTAGCTGTATAAATAATTGCAGGAATAGAGTCAGAAGAAATTAATTTCAGAATGGTTTCTTTTTTATCTTTTGTTTTAATTACATTTAGATAAAAGTTATTTCTTTCAAATCCAGCTACAAAAACTTTAGCATTGTGAAGCCCAAGTTGTTCGATAATATCTTTTCTAACCTCTTCAGTAGCTGTAGCTGTAAATGCTGATATATGTTTAATACCAATGTATTCAGCGAAAAGTTTTATTTTTCTGTAACTTGGCCTGAAATTATGTCCCCATTCACTTATGCAATGAGCTTCATCTACAAAGAGGTAATATGGGTTTAGTGATTTTATTGTTTCAGCAAATTGTATATTATCTAATTTTTCTGGGGAGAGATATAAAATTTTTATCTTCTTTTTGTAAATATCATTAATAACCGCTTGAATTTCTTTATGTGAAAGTGTGCTATTTATATATGCTGCAACTTTTTCTTTTTTATTTATTGAATCAACCTGGTCTTTCATGAGGGCAATAAGAGGTGAAATAACAATAGACAAAGATTCAGTTAGCAAAGCAGGAATTTGGTAGCATAAAGATTTTCCTCCACCAGTTGGTAATACTGCAAGAACATTATTCCCTGCAATAATCGAATCGATTATTTCTTTTTGTGATAATCTGAACTTATCAAATCCAAAAAAATTTTTTAAAATATATTCTGGACTCATTTATTTGTATAATTTTTATTTAGTAAGATATTTAGAAAATGCATATAAAAAAATATTACTCGAAGTTCATTAAAATATTTTTAACTTTTCATTATCAAGAATTATACTTACAGCTTGAAAAACTATTTTAGTTAAGTATATAGTGATTGGTTATAATTATAGATAAAAGAATGATTTGAAATTGATTCTATTTTTTACCAATCTATAAAAGCTTTGAAAAAATAAAATTGGATTTTTATTCTTATTAACTTTATTTATTAGTGATTATTTTCCAACTTAACAGCCTATGATTATAAAGCATATTTAGGTGATTCAAATGATTGTCAAATACTTACAATTAAGTGATTCTAGGAATTTGAAATTGTTAGCATTTATTTTACTACTTTTTCATAATACCTTGGCAAAAGATTCAGTTAATGTTTATGGTCGTGTTATAGATTTTTAAAATAATCCTTTGGAATTAATGTATTTGTAAGTGGAAAATAAAATGTTTGATAATTTATCTGAAAAAAAATATTAAAAGGTATAGATATTTTCCCTTTGCCAATACCAAAAAGGTCTATAGAACAGTTTTATGCTGTTGAGTTAAAAGATTATGGGAAAACAAAGTTAATAACGTTGGAAATTGAATATTTTAGGATATTATGATTTACGAGTAAATCCAAAGTTGAAAGAAATTATTTGATGAATGTTCTTTAGCAGAAAATTAGTCTATTTGAGACAAATATGGTTTATTTAAAAGTAATAAGTTTATCAAAGGTATGAAAATATAGATATGTTATGATGACTAAATATAGATATGTTATGATTGACTAAATATAGATATTACAAATGAAGATATCTCTAAGGGCAAATTGAAAGTTTTTGTGATAATTTGAGGTAGTGAGTATAAATAAAGTTGATGAATATTCAAGATGAAAATATATATAGAGATATTTAATCTAGATTTTAAAGCCAAAAAGAACCGGAAAAATATGCGTATGATAAAATATCAGTAATATTACATTCTAAAAAAACACATTAGTATTGAATAGGAAAATGTTTAGTTAATAAGTTGAATAATATTTTATAAAAAATAAAATTGTTAGATGTAAGTTTAGCATTTACAATATTTGTAATAATGTTTTTACATTATTCTTTAATAAACAAGGGAGGGGAATATGATAATTTGTATTATTGTTCTAATTTTAGTAATGAACATATACGCCAATGATAATAAAGATAGAATTTTACTTAATAGAATATCTTCTAATGCTATGTATGTTGAATTTGGTGGTTCAGGACTTGTATTTTCTGCTAATTATGATTATAGGTTTGCTCCAAATTGGACAGTAAGGGTTGGCTTATCTTATCTTATTTTTGGTTTAGGTTTACCATTATCAATAAATTATATTACAGGAGAAAAAAACGCACATCATTTAGAGCTTGGTGCAGGGTTGACTTATGCAAAAGTTACGTCTTTGTTTGGTGATGGCACTAAATCTTCTTTTGTTCCGTCTTTATCGGTTGGTTATAGATATCAACCGGTCGATGGAGGTTTTATACTTAGAATTTTATTTACTCCACTTTTTTTTATTGAAAAAGAAGGAAAGTGGATAGATGAATCAAATCCTTTTAGAGGAGTTAAATACGAGCATGTTTTATCTATCAGACCCTTTGCAGGTGTCTCTTTGGGATTTACATTGAAATAATTAAATCAAATTTAGGTTAAACCAAATTTAGACCTTCCAAATAAAATTAAAATTTCTAATTTCTTGACATTCTGTTTTCTTAGGAATATATTTGAAGACTTTGAAATATAGATTTTATTTTTTTGGAGGCTATCTTGAAGCAAGAAAAGATAACTAAATATATTAAATCAGAAGAAGTACAAAAGAAATGGTATCTTGTAGATGCCAAAGACCAAGTTTTAGGTAGGCTTGCCTCAAAAATTGCGAGAATAATAAGAGGGAAACACAAACCCGTTTTTACACCTAATATGGATAACGGAGATTTTGTAATAGTAATCAATGCAGATAAAGTTAAGGTAACAGGGAAAAGAGAAGAATTAAAAACATACTTTAAGCACTCAATGTACCCTGGTGGTGTTAAGATTAAGAGTTTCAAAGAACTTTTGGCTACAAAACCAGAGTTTGTAATTGAACATGCAGTAAAGGGGATGTTACCGAAAAATAGATTGGGTAGAAAATTAATTAGAAAATTGAAAGTCTAGGCTGGCGAAACTCATCCCCACGCAGCACAGAAACCAGAATTATTAAGTTTATAATGGAGTACTTTAATGGCAGATAAAATTTTTGTAGGGAGAAGAAAAACATCTGTTGCCAGAGTTTATTTAAGAAATGGGTCTGGCAAAGTAACAGTAAATGGTCGAGAATTTGAAGATTATTTTCCTATTAAGGAACATCGTGATAATATTTTATTGCCATTAGTAATTACACAGACTTTGGGAAAATATGACGTCTTTGTTAATGTTAATGGAGGAGGCATTTCTGGACAGTCGGATGCTATACGTCTTGGTATTGCAAGAGCTCTTGTAGATATAAATCCAGATTTTCGACCCTTGTTAAAAGAAGAAGGATTGCTAAGACGTGATCCTCGCATGGTCGAAAGAAAGAAATATGGACAAAAGAAAGCAAGAAAGAGATTCCAGTTCTCTAAGAGATAATTAACTAATTTATTAACCATTCATACTCTCGTATTTGCTTCCTGTGTCCCGCATGGGATGAAAAGCAAACTTTTCCGCCATAAAGCGGATTAGAGAGAGTAGAAGAAAAACAGGAGAAATTATGCCAAGAGTACAATTAACAGAATTAATTGAAGCAGGCGCACACTTTGGACACTTAACTCAAAGATGGAATCCCAAAATGAAGCCATATATTTTTATGGAAAAAAATGGGATTCATATAATTGACCTTAAAAAAACACAACAAGCTATTGATAAAGCTGCAGAGGCAATTACAGAAATAGTTTCTCAGGGTAAAAAAATATTGTTTGTAGGCACTAAGAAACAGGCAAAAGGGATTATAGTATCCGAGGCTAAAAGATGTGATTCGAATTGGGTAAGCGAAAGATGGCTGGGTGGTATGCTTACAAACTTTACTACTATTAGAAAAAGTGTAAAAAGAATGCAAAACATTGAGAAGATGGAAAGTGACGGAACTTTCGAAAAAATTACTAAAAAGGAAAGGCTTATTTTAACTAGGGAAAAAGATAAGTTGAGAAAGGTTCTCGATGGTGTTGAAACTATGAGTAAGCTTCCAGGTGCAATATTCGTAGTTGATGTAAAAAAAGAAGCAATTGCAGTTAAAGAAGCTAATAGATTAAATATTCCAGTTGTAGCAATTGTAGATACAAATTGTGACCCCGACCCAATTGATTATGTAATTCCTGCTAATGATGATGCAACTCGTGCAATAGAAATTATTACAAGGGTTATTGCTGATGCTGTTATTGAAGGCAATGCTAAAGCTCAAGAAATAAGAGCCCAAGAAGCAGCTGAAAAAGAGAAAGAAAAGAAAGTTGCAGAAGAACAAGAACAAGACGCAGAAAAGAAACCTGTAAAAGCAAAAATAAGAAGAGTGAAGTTTAATAGTGATGAGAAAAAGGTAGAACAAAAAAAGAAAGTAGAAAAAGTTGAGGGTATAGAAACTAAAAACATAGATAAATCAGAAAACGTTACTCAAACCTCAACAAATGATACTGCAAATCCAAACGAAGAGGTAAAAAATATTCAAGAATCAAATAACTGAAATTAGAGAGGATAATATGACTATAACTGCAAATCAAGTTAAGGAACTTAGAGAAAAAACTGGCGCTGGAATGGTAGATTGTAAAAAAGCTTTAGAAGAAGCTAATGGAGATTTTCAAAAAGCTATAGAGTTGCTTCGTAAAAAAGGAGCTGCAGTTGCAGCAAAAAGAGCAGAAAAAGCTGCTAACGAAGGACTTGTACTTACTAAAGTCTTTAATAGTGGTAAATCTGCTGTCATTCTTGAAGTGAACTGTGAAACAGATTTTGTAGCTAAGAGTGAAGATTTTGTTAATTTTGCCAATTTTGTACTGAATGTACTAGTAGAAAACAAGCCATCTGATGTTCAAGCACTTCTTCAATTGAATGTTGATGGTAAAAATGTTCAGGATGAACTAAATGCGTTAATAGGTAAAATTGGTGAAAAAATAGAAATTTCAAGATTTGCTTATGAATATGTAGATAATGGCTTGATTGTAGATTATATTCATCATGGTTCTAAACTTGGTGTTTTAGTTTCTGCAGAAAATGTTCCACAAGATAAAGTTGAAGAATTTCAACCAATACTCAAAGATATTGCAATGCAAATTGCAGCAATGAGACCTCTAACAATTTATAGAGAAGAGGTGGATAAATCAATTATAGATAAAGAACTTGAAATTTACAAAGAATTAGCAAGAAAAGAGGGAAAGCCTGAACAAGTTTTAGAAAAAATAGCAACTGGTAAACTTAATAAATTCTATGAAGAAAATTGCCTAGTTGAACAAGTGTTTGTTAAAGACAATACAAAAAAAGTTGGTACTTTATTAGAAGAATTCAATAAAAAGAATAATTCTCAAGTTAAACTACTAAGATTTAAGCGCTTTCATTTAAGCGATGAAAAGAAGTAACAAAAGAGGTCTTATTTTCTAATAAGACCTTTTTTGTTATATTCACTTATAGTAAAAAATACTTCGCATGAGTTTATGTCCAATAAGCTTAAGTATAAACGCATACTTCTAAAGCTAAGTGGCGAATCACTAATGGGGGAGCAATCCTTTGGTATAGATCCCAAGGTTTTAAATTATTTTGCAGAAGAGATTAAAAAAGTTCATGATCTTGGTGTTCAAGTAGGAATTGTTATTGGTGGAGGGAATATATACAGGGGCTTAAATGCTGCATCGCAAGGAATTGATCGTGTAACAGGCGACCAAATGGGAATGCTTGCAACCATTATTAATTCTTTAGCATTACAAAATGCTCTTGAAAATAAAGGAATTTATACACGCTTGATGACAGCAATTAAAATGGAGGAAATTGCTGAACCATATATAAGAAGAAGAGCTATTAGACATTTAGAAAAAGGTAGAATTGTAATTTTTGGTGCTGGTACAGGACATCCTTACTTTAGTACCGACACAGCGGCAACATTAAGAGCAGTAGAAATAGAAGCAGATGCAATTTTCAAAGGGACGCGAGTTAATGGTGTTTATGACTCAGACCCCGAAAAAAATCCTGATGCTAATATGTTTGAACAAATTTCATATCTCGACGTTTTGAAAATGAATTTACGTGTTATGGATTTGACTGCTATAAGTATGTGCAGAGAGAATAATCTCCCTATTGTAGTTTTCAATATGGATGTCCCTGATAATCTTTTGAGGGTTGTTACTGGCGAAAATGTAGGAACCTCTGTAGGAAATTTTATTACTCAGAGCATATCTAATCAAAAATTATGAGGCTGCTATGATGAATCTTCCAGTAATCAAAGATGCAAAACAAAGAATGGATAAGACTATCGAAACTTTCAGAAATGAAATAGCTAAAATTAGAACTGGGAAAGCAACAACAGCACTCTTAGATGGAATTAAAGTTGAATATTATGGAACAATGACACCACTAAATCAAGTTGGAAATCTTTCTGTTATTGATGCTCATACAATTTCAATTACGCCATGGGATAAAAGTATGGTAAGTGTAATTGAAAAAGCAATCCTCACTTCTGATCTTGGATTAAACCCTGTAAGTGATGGAACAAATATTAAAGTTCCTATTCCACCTTTAACAGAAGAAAGAAGAAAAGAACTTGTAAAGCTTGTTAAGAAATTCGGAGAAGACGCTAAAATTGCTATAAGAAATGTTAGAAGAGATGCAAATGATCATCTCAAAAAAATGGAAAAAAATAAAGAATTGACAGAAGATGAATTAAAAGAAGCTGAAAAAGAAGTTCAAAAGATTACAGATGACCATATTGCAAAAATTGATGAAATAATTAAACATAAAGAAAAAGAGATAATGGAAGTTTAATTAATATGCCCCGAAATTTATCGGGGTTTTTTTATTATTTAAAGCTACATTTTAGTAATTCTTGACTTACGAATTCTAAAATGGTTATTTTTCGATGTTATTTTTAACATTTTTTATTTTGGGAGATTCAATGAAAAAAGTATTTATTTATTTAAGTATTTTAGGAATGGTATTTGGAATCACAGCATTCCAATGTGCATCTGCGGAATTAACAGGTGCAAAACTTTATATTAATCAAAAACAATATGAAAAAGCCAAAGAAACTTTATTAAAAGAAGTTCAGAAAAATCCTAATAGCGATGAAGGTTGGTACTTACTTGGTTACCTTTACGGTGAAGAAGGCGATATCCCAAAAATGTTAGAAGCCTTTGATAAGTCACTCTCCATTAGTAAAAAATTTGAAAATGAGATTAGAGATTCAAAAAGATATTATTGGGCTACAGGATTTAATAAGGGAGTAAGCTTTTTTAATAAAGCTACTAAAACCGCTGACAAAGATTCGATGAAAATGTTTTTTGAAAAAGCAGCAGAGAACTTTAAAAACTCAATCCTATGTGAACCAGATTCAGCAGGGGCCTATATTAATCTGGTCTATACATATCTTAATTTAAATAGAATAGATGATACAATTGAACCATTGCAAAAGTTAGTTAATATAGGTACTTCTTCAGAAGCATTTGCAATGCTTGGTCAAATCTATACTGAAAAAGGGAATCAATTAATGGATAGTTACAAAGTTTCTAAGAATGTTTCTGATAGCCTTCAAGCAATGGAAAATTTTAATAAAGCAATAGAAGTTTTAGAAAAAGGGAAAGCTAAATACCCAGACGACGGTGAAATATTATTGAGGTTATCGAACGCATATATTTCAGCTAACAAGTTAGACGTTGCAATGGGAGCATTTAAAGAGGGCGTAAATAAAGAACCTAATAATAAGTTCTATAGATATAACTATGGCGTTCTTCTTTTGAATGCTAATAACTACCCTGAGGCTGAAGCTCAATTTAAAGCAGCTGTTGAACTTGATCCAAGTTATACTAATGCAATTTATAATTTGGCAGTAACTTACATTCGTTGGGGGGCAAAAATAAGAGAGGAAATGGAAGAAAAAGGTGAGGTTAGTGATGCCTATAAAGAAAAATTTAGCGCTGCAATACCTTACCTTGAAAAATACCTAGAAGTTAACCCTAAAGAACCAGCTATTTGGGAATTACTTGGTAAAGTTTATGCTAACTTAGGAAATAAAGAAAAATCAGAAGAAGCATTTAATAAAGCAGACCAATACAGAAAGTAATAATATAAACTGGGTTGTCTAAAATAAGAAATTTAGACAACCCTTCTTTTTTTAATAAAAAAGGTGCAATATGATGGAACAAGATGAATTAAAACCACAGCAAATCAACATTGAACTTGGAGAAAAAGAAGCAGAAGGGATTTATTCAAACTTAGCAATTATTACACATTCGCCAGCAGAGTTTGTTATTGATTTTACAAGAGTAGTTCCAGGGGTTCCGAAAGCAAGAGTATTAGCAAGAATAATTACTACTCCTCAACATGCTAAAATGTTTTTGAGGGCATTGAAAGATAATATTGAAAGATATGAAGCAAGATTTGGCGAAATAAATATTGATATACAGCCTTCACCACAATTTGGTTTTGTTAATCAAGATAAAGGTCAAAAGATAAATTAGAATTACATTTCTGTCTTTCTAAATTTAAAAAAATTGTTAAATCTTTTTTTATGCCTTCCATCACTTAAAAGTACTTGTCTAAATCGAGTTAAATACTTACTTTTTATTAACCTAATTTCCTTTAAAAACATATCTGCTCTGATAGAAGGAGGTGTCCAATGAGGTATAAAAGTTTTCTGTTTTTATTTTTATTAACAATTTTAAATCTAAAAGCTCAACAACCCTCAATTGAATTACAAATACTAAGCGACTTGAGTGCAATTGATTTTTCAGCTTTTGCTTTTGAAAGAAATTTAGAAAATCAACCAAGAATAATGCAAGTAATAATCAATCCTCCCCAAATCGAGGTTATTGTAGAAGGAATAATTTATTGGAAAAAAGATCAAATTAGTAATTATGTTGAAGTGGGGAGATTTAAAACCGAGCCATTTATTTCTCGGTCTTTTTTTAATGATGAAATTGGTCAAATGGATATTAGTCTTGCATCTAGCTCATACAATTCTGAACTTGTAAAAGAAATTTTAGAAAAAGGGAAACCTAGTGGAATTATTTTAATAAGATTCAACTTAATAGATAAGCAAAACAATCTATTGGCCACTTCAGAAAAAAGCATAGTACTTTTAAATCCTACTCCACCAACAATTCTTTCACCTCAAGAAAATAGTGAACTACATAGAGGTTCGATTTTAGTAACGTGGACAAGTTCTCCTGGAGCTGTAAGTTATAAAATTTTAGCTAATTATTATTCAGAAGGACTGTCATATGAAGAAGCTCTAAATGCAGGGAATCCTTTGGTTAATAATAGAAATGTGGGAAATGTAACTAGTGTTGATTTAAAAGATTTGCTTGATAGAGAACTAATTGAAGATACCACTGTAGTAATTGCAGTTAAAGCTATTGTTAATCTTCCTGGTAGAGAAGAAGAATTAAAAAGTCCGCCAGTTAAGTTCAAAGTGGTAAGAGCTATAAACGAGCAAAGAAATCAACAGGATGATTACATTTTACAGTTAATAAATTTATTTAGCAATTCAAACAATATTATTTCTGATGAACTTGTTAACTTTCTACAAAGTAATCGAATTAATCCGGAACAAATAGAAATAACAGATGCTAATGGGAATAGAATTACATTTTCTGAATTTATTAACATTATAACTTATTTAAACCAAAACAGAGATTCAATAATATCAATTACTGTTAACCCAAAGTGAAAAATAATTGAGGGTGATAGATATGAGAACAAATTTGTTTTTATTAATACTTGTTTCGTATTTTTCTCTTACTTTGGTTCTAAAAAGTGAAGATATAAAAAGTATAGGTGCAGAAGCTACAGCTAATAGCCCTGTAGCAGTTGTAAAAAAAGTTTTTAAAGACGTAGACTATAGAAAATCATCACAACAATCAGATTGGCAAAAAGCTAGTGTAGGTTTAATATTAAATGATGGTAATGAAGTTAAAACAGGTTCAAAATCTTTAGCTTTAATTCTATTTACAGATGGAACTGGTTTGTTGAGAGTAAGAGAAAATTCAATTCTTCATATTTATGGTGAAAAGAAACAGCAAAGATTAGATAAAAATACTTTTATTCAAAAAGGACTAATTAGTTTTGATGTAAATAAACTATCCGAAAATGAAGAATTCAAATTTACAACTCCTACAGTTGTAGCTTCTATTAGAGGAACGAGTGGATTTCTTGAGTATACCGAAGATAGCACTTTTACTATGTCTCTTGATTCTGGAAGTGCACATTTGAGTTTTCTTGGTCCACAAGGTGGCGAAGGAATTTTACAAGAGGGAAATACAGTAGTAATTACTAATGATGGTAATTTCCAGTTTAGAGCACAATCACCAGAAGATATAAATAAAGCAAACGACTCAAAGAAAACTACAATTAAAAAAGTAATTATAAAAACACAACGAGGGAATATTGAAATAGAGTATTATAGTTCAGAGGAGTAATAATCAAACTATTGGGAGGTAAAATGAAGAGAATTTTCACTATAAAAGTAAAAACTAAGATTTTTCTAAATTTGTGTTTATTATCTATATTGACAACTTTTGTTTATGCTCAGGAAAGCGAATACATATTAAACATTAAAACCGAAGAAGCAAAAGAAAAATCTCCGTTGACTTTTATAATAGATTTGATTTCAACAGAAAATATCTCATCTATTGAGCTGGCTTATAAATTCTCAAATCAGACAGATTTTAAGGAAATTGAATTACAAATTTTGGGGACAACTGCTACGGTGACTATTCCTGCAGACGAGGTTAAACCTCCAATTTTAGAATATTATTTTATTCTCAATTTAAAAGATGGCTCAGTAAAAACTTATCCTCCTAATGTTGAAAGTAACAACTCTGCTCTTCAATTAGCTATTAGTAGTATTGAAAGACAAAAAGAAGATATTATGATTTTAAGTCCTTCTGAAAATGAAATTGTAACTCCTGCGGATTTATTAATATCTATTTCATTTATTAAAGCTGGGGAGAATATAGATATTAATAAAACAAAAATACTATTGAATCAGGTGGATATTACTCAACATTCGTTAAATGCAAATGACTTGATAGTTATAAGTGGTCAAAATATTAAGAACCTCAAATATGGCCCTGCAAAGATTGAAATTCAGCTCTATGATAAAGATGCAAATCTGTACGGTACACTTACTAGGAATATTCAAATTATTACTCCTCAAAAAGCAGAAGAAATAACTAAGAAATGGAACTTTGGTGGTTCTATAAAAGCAGAATCTAGGAATGAAAGTTTTAATAAAACTTCTACGTGGTATAATAATTTAAGTGCCGAAGCACGTGCTACATCTGGAAATTTTTTATTTAGTGGTCAGCTTTATGTGACATCAGAAGAGAAGAGATATCTTCAGCCTTACAATAGATATACATTTACTATTCGAAATGGAGACTTGTTTACCTTACAGGTCGGCGATTCATATCCTCAGTTTTCAGATTTAATAATGAATGGGAAAAGAGTTCGTGGAATAAATGGTAGCTTAAACTTAGGAATTATTAACTTGAGCGCTACTTATGGAGAGATAACAAGAAAAGTAGAAGGTTCTTTACTTGAAACTTTCTTAAAAAACCAAGCTCCACTTGCTTATGATGTAATACCCATTAACGAAAGTAAGTACAATTACCCGTATGGAAGAGTTAAGTTAGGGACGTATAGTAGAAAAATTTTTGCAGTTAGGCCGTCATTTGGGAGTGGTGAAAATTTTCAATTAGGTTTTTCTTATTTGCATTCAAAAGATGACCCTAATTCAGTAGAATTTGCAGCTAGACCTCAGGAAAATGCTGTAATTGGAACAGACTTAATGTTAGCTCTTGATCAACAAAATGTTGTATTTAAGTCGCAAGCAGCATTCAGCATTTTTAATAAAAATATTTCTCCTGGTACATTATCAGATTCACAAATAGATTCAATCTTTGGTCAAGGAAAGGCTTTTGATATTGATCCAGAAAATATTAAAAGAATCAAAAAATTACTTGGCAAGATTATTACAGTTAACCAATACATTGGTCCTCTTAATCCCCAGAAGTTAGCTTCTTTTGCAGGTGAAGCTACACTGAATATAAATTATTTCAATAATACTGTGAATGCTACCTATATTTATAGGGGTAATGATTATACTTCTTTTGGTCAAAACTTTATAAGAACGGATGTAAAAGGATTTAATATATCTGATAGAATAAGAATGTTCAACAATCAATTTTTCTTTACTATTGGCTATGAAAAATTAGAAGATAATTTGCAAAAAACTAAAATTGCAACAACTACTTACGAAACTTTTAACACTACAGCATCTTTATTTTTAAGAGCAAATTTCCCAAGCATTACAATAGGATATACTAAGTATAAAAACAACAATGGGATTAATTTTAGTGACTCAATCTATAATAATTATATTGTGAATGATGTAACAAATAGACTTTCATTACTTTTAGCTTATGATATAAGATTAGGTGTAAGACATAATACCTCGCTTTCTTTAACAACCCAAAAAAGAGAAGATAATAGCCTTTTAAATATGGATGCTAGTTATAATTCAATATCATTTTCTGTAAATAGTTATTGGGCAAATAATTTAACTTCGATTTTCCAGTTATTATATAATTCTACTGAAATTGCTAATTCACAATATGAATATTTTACTATAACTGCAGGTACAAAATACAGATTGTTTGAAAATAGACTTTTACTTTCAGCTACTTTGAGCCCAAGTTTTGGTGATTTTGATAGACAAGCTTTGGAGATTGTTGCAGACTATAATTTAATTAGAAATTTAAATATAGCTTTTCAAACAAGAATCTTAAGATTTCCTGGTAAATCTACTAATTCTTTTATTGGTTTAGTTACGAGATATGTTCTCTGATAATTTATGAATATAAAAATAAAAAAGGATTACGTTAAACAGAGTGTTATTATATTATTTGCATCAATTCTTACTATTTTGTTTACTCAAGATTACTTGTTACCTATTACACCTCTTAAAGAAATTGAATTAAAATTAATTGACCGAAGATTTGCCGAAAGAGGACAAGTTAATTTAGGCGATTCTTCTCATGTAATAATTTTGGAAATCACTCAAGATGCATATGACCAAATTCCACCGCCATACAATCGCTGGCCTTGGCCTAGATTTATTTTTGCAAAGGTAATTGAAAATCTTAACCAAGCTGGTGTTAAAGCAATAGGAATAGATATAAACTTTACAAGCAATGACCAATTTTCTCCTTTAAATGATTCATTGATGAAAGAAACTATAAAGAAGTATCGTAATGTCGTTCTTTCTGGCAAAATAGATATTGAAAGAGAAAAACTGTTTGAAGAAGGGAAGAGCTACATTAAGAAACTAAACGAGAATTTTGATAATGTTTTTTTTAATGCAGATAGTTCAATAGGAATTGTGCAAGTTCCTGCAGATAATGATGGAGTTTTTAGAAGATATCTTCCTTTTGTTAAGTCTAATGTTGCTAATAAGTTAGTTCCAAGTTTTGGGTTTGCTCTTCTAAATAAATATTATAATCTGCCCAAATTTTATACTGCCAAAAAATTAGAAAATTATTTTTTGTTAGCTGATAAGAAAATTCCTCAATATGATAAGAACAGTATTCTAATTAATTTTTATGGACCAAGTAGAACTTTTCCACACGTAAAATTAATTGATGTACTTGATGATAAAGGTTTCAAAACCGTGGATGAATTAGAAATAAGTGAAGACATAAACACTTGGGATAATCCTGACGGTGGATGGCTTTATTCTAATAGATTTAAAGATAAAATTGTTATCATTGGTTCTACTATGCCAGAAGATAGAGATATCCTTCCTGTGTCATTTACAAAGGGCAAGCAAAAGGGAGATAATTTAATTTATGGTGTTGAATTTCATGCAAATATTGTTGAGAATATTATAAGAAATGATTTCTTGTATAAACAGTCAAACCTAAGTGAATTATTAATGATAATATTTTTATGTTTTTATTCGTTCTTAGTTACATCAGTAATTAGAAAGCTTAAACTACACATAGGTTTGTTGCTTGAGCTTCTAAATGTTATTATAATCCTTTTAAGTATTTATTTAATTTATCGTGTAAGTGTTTACTACTTTATACAACATAAAGTTGTAACAGTAATTGTAAGCCCTTCTCTAGCTATAATATTGGGTTATTTTTCTAGTACTGCATATCATTTTTTAAGAGAGCGTCAGCAAAATGTTTTAATTAAAGGGATGTTTAGTCATTATGTAAGCAAAGCTGTTGTGAATGAATTAATATCAAATCCAGAAAAATTAAGATTAGGTGGGGAAAAAAAAGTATTAACAGTAATGTTTAGTGATATTGCAAACTTTACAACATTTGCAGAAAAAAAACAGCCGGAAGAGCTTGTTAGTTTTATAAATCAGTTTCTCAATGAGATGAGTGAAATTATTATTGCAAATGATGGGACTCTTGATAAATATCTTGGAGATGCAGTAATGGCTTTTTGGGGCGCACCTATAGAGGTTAAAGATCATGCTTATAAGGCTTGTTTGACTGCTCTTCAAATGCAAACTAGATTAACACAACTTAGAGAAATTTGGACAAGTAAAAATGAGGCATCAATTCATATAAGAATTGGTATTAATACAGGTGAAGTAATAGTTGGAAATATAGGTGGCAAAAAACGCTTTGATTACACAGTTTTAGGAGATAATGTGAATTTAGCGTCCAGACTTGAAGGAGCAAATAAAGAATATGGGACAAGTATAATGATTAGTGAGTCAACATATGAATTAGTTAAAGATAAATTTCTTGTACGTTACCTTGATTTAGTAAGAGTTAAAGGAAAAACTAAACCTACAGCAATATATGAATTAATTAGTACTATTGGAGATGAAAAAGCAGAAGAAGCAATAGAAACTATGGACTATTATTTTCAAGGTATAGAATTATATAGACATAGAAACTTTGAACCCGCACTAGATTATTTCAAACGCTCTTATGAAAAATTGAAAGACTATCCTTCAAAAGTTTATATGAATAGATGTGAGTTTTATTTAAATAATCCTCCTGACGAAAATTGGGATGGAGTATTTGAACTTAAAACTAAGTAATAACAGCTTATTTTAATGTTCTCTTTATATTGTAAAAAGCAGCAATGAGAAAAATAAAATTTGAGAACCACGCTGTAAAGAATGGATTAAGTAAACCGTTTTTACCAAATGCTTGACTAACTTTCATAAAAACTAAGTAAATGAATGTTATCAGTAGATTAATACCAAAATGCATTGCAAGACTAGTTTTTCTTCTTCCTGCAGATATTGGAAGTCCAAATAAAACTACTATTACACTAGAAAATGCGTAAGCTATTCTAGATTGATATTCAATTTGAATTTGTGTAGGGTCGTTACCTGTTCTTTTTTGTTCTTTTGCTAATTCATCAAGTTCTGGTAAAGATAGTTCCTCAGGCTTTCTTTGCTTTTTTATTACATCTTCTGGCTTAAAATGTAGGTTGCAAAATTCTTTTGTAATAAATTTTTCTATTGTTTCACTTGTATCACTAAATGTTCTTTTAATTCCATTGTAAAGTATCCAACAAGATTTTGTAGTATCATACTTCATTCTAAAAGCATCTATTCTTTCAATTAATCTTGTATTATCCTTGGGATCGAATTCCTGAATGCTAATTTGATTAGCCTGGTCATTTGCTAAGTCGTAAATGTTAATAGTAACTATTCTTGTTTTTGTATCTTGAAAATAAATGTTACTTCCAAAGTAAACGATTCCTTTTTTTAAGTAAGTTTGTTCAATAAATACTTTGTGTTTGTTCGCCATTGGTACAATGTAGCCACCAAAGTAGACAGAAAACAAACTTATTATTAGTGATGTTATGAAAAAAGGCATCGTAAATCTATAAAAGCTAATTCCACTTGACTTAATTGCAGTTAATTCATTTTGATTTGATAATTTACCTACTGTAAAAAGGCTAGCTAAAAGAACAGCAACAGGTGTCATTAGCCTAATTATTTCAGGTGTAAATACAAGGTAATATTGGATAATAATATTTGCATCTACATTTTGATCAATAAAATCTCCTAATTTTTCCATCATATCTATAACAACAAATAGGAATGTAAAAGCTATTAATCCAAAAAAAATTGATTCCAAAAATTGCTTTGTTAGATAGCGATCAATTATCTTCATATTCTTCTTCTGGTTTAATCCAAGATTTTGGGATATATTTTTTAATGAAGCTAAAATCTAGTGTAATTTTTTCTCTTGCACATTTTATAGTTAGAATAATTCCAAGGATTCCTAATAGAATATTTGCACTCCACATACCCCAAAATGGGGATAGCATTCCTCTATCAGCTAACTTTTCTCCTCCAATTAAAAAAGCCCAATATATTAAAAAGAAGATTAAACTTATTCCTGCAGCCATTCCAAATCCTCCTCTACCTGTCATTGTTCCTAATGGAGCTCCAATTAAAACAAAAATTAAGCAGGCAAATGGGATGGAATATTTTTTATGAATTTCAACCCAATAGCGATTTATTTCTCTTTTGTAATAATTGATACTGTATATATTATTCATTACAGAACTTTCTTGAGATTTTATTCTCTGTAATGAACGAGTAAATATCGAATTCGTAAAAATGTATCTTTCAGCCACATTCATATTTTTTAATAAAATCATTTCTGAAATTTTTTTATTGAGTTCGTCTTGAAAGTATTGAAGAAAAATATTTAAGCTATCTACAATTTTTAACATTTGGGGTGCTCCTAACTCTCTATCTCCTCTAGGTCCACCAGGAGTAGATTGTTCAAAAGTAAATTGGTCAGCTGGCAAAGCAATTTTATGTTGTTGAAATCTAAGTCTTCTGTATTCCGATTCGTCAGAGTTATCAACTTCATGAATTTCTCCATTTGTTAAATCCATTATTAATTTTTTTTGATTTTTCGATAAATATATTTTGCCTTTTTCTGCTGTAACAATATTGACTTTAGGCATTTGTGAGTAATCGTAAATTGTTAATTCTTCTAATTCATTTTTTTTAGCATCTACTTTTCGTGCAAGTATGGCATAATTAGGAATATCTTGCGAAAATACTCCTGGCACTAATGACAAAGTAGGTTTTTGTCGTGATATATCTTCCATTAATAATCTTGCTGCATGATTTGCATCTGGGTAAATATGATTATTGAAATAAATTAACATAATTGCAATTATTACACTTGCTACAAATGGTGGGGCCATCATTTTATATAAACTAATTCCCGTTGCTTTCAAAATTGCTATTTCATTATTTTGAGACATATTCCCAAATGCCATTAAAACAGCCACAAGTACAGACATTGGTACAACTAATACTACCATCCATGCAAGATTATAAGTAATTAGTTTAATAATTACCCAAAAACTTAATCCTTTCCCTACAAGCCTATCTGCAAATTTCATTAGAAATTGTAATAGAAAAATTGATATGAGAGTGAAGATAGAGAAAATAAAAGGAATTATATGATTTTTTAATATGTACTTTACTAAAATCATTCTGACATTAACTCACATTCTATTATTCTAAATTACCAACTTTAAATGGTAAATTGAAATTTTAGAATAGCATGTTTTTTATTTATAGTTAAATATGATTCTTATTTATATATGAGAATAATTTTCAAAAAATTTAATACAACAACTAAAATATTACTTGAATACCGATTAAATCAAATGTAAATTTGAATAAAAAATAATTATCAATGCCTAATTTGTTAAGGGGGTATTATGGAAAATGTAATAAATTTTATTAAAGAAAATTTTAATACTTATTTAGATGAATTGAAAGATTACTTAAAGATTCCAAGTATTAGCACTTTAGACTCCCACAAAGATGATGTTAATAAATGTGCAGAGTTTGCAGTAAAAAAATTGAAAGAGGCTGGGTTAACTCGTGTTGAATTATTTCAGACTAAAAGACACCCAATAGTATATGGAGAGTGGCTAGGAGCTTTTGGTAAACCGACACTATTAATTTATGGCCATTATGATGTTCAACCAGTAGACCCATTAGAATTATGGAATAATCCACCATTTGAACCAGTAATTCAAGATGGTAAAATTTGGGCACGCGGTGCTAATGATAATAAAGGTCAGCATTTTGTTCATATAAAAAGTGTTGAAGCTTATCTTAAAACAATGGGCTCGTTGCCATTGAATGTAAAATTTATTTTAGAAGGGGAAGAAGAAATTGGCAGCGAAAGTTTATATGATTTTATAAAACAAAATAAAGAACTTCTTAAGTGCAATGCAGTTTTAATTTCTGATACAGGAATGTATGGAAAAGGTATTCCCACAATTACTTATGGATTACGTGGAATTTTATATACTGAAATAGAAGTTGTAGGACCTAAAGCAGATTTACACTCGGGAACATTTGGCGGAGCAGTTGCAAATCCAATTAATGAATTAGCAAAAATAATTTCTAAACTTCACGATAAAAATGGTAAAGTAACAATCCCAAATTTTTATAAGGATGTCTTAAAGTTAAAGCCAGAAGAAAAAGAAAACTTTCGGAAATTAAAATTTTCTGATAAGGAATTTGCAAAGCAACTTGGTGTAAAAGAATTACAAGGCGAAAAGGGATATTCTACATTAGAAAGATTATGGGTACGTCCAACTCTTGATTGTAATGGTATTGTAGGTGGATTTACAGAAAAGGGAGCTAAAACGATATTACCTTCAAAAGCTATTGCAAAAGTTAGTATGAGATTAGTTCCTAACCAAGACCCTCGAAATATCGCAAAAGATTTTGTAAAGTATGTTAAGAGTTTAGCTCCCAAAGGAGTGAGTGTAGAAGTTAGAGTTTTACATTATGGGTACCCAATTGTTGTTCCATTAAAAAGCAAAGCTATCGAAGCTGCAGCTCGTGCAGTTTCAAAAGCTTTTGGGAAAGATACAGTTTTTATACGAGAAGGAGGCTCAATACCAATTGTTGTTGAATTTATGAAACAACTAAAGGCCCCAGTAGTTTTAATGGGACTTGGTTTGGATACGGATAACATTCATTCTCCAAACGAGCATTTTCACATAGAAAATTTTGAAAAAGGTATTTTAAGTTCTGCTTATTTCATAGATGAATTTTCTAAATCATAGTTGGGAATAGATGTGTAAAAATTATTTCTTAGCAATAATGACTTTAATCATTATAGCCTGTTCTTCAGAGAAAAAAGAAACAGGAGATGCAGCAACTTCTGATATAAAAGAAAAAGAAATAAGAGAATACAACATAGACGTTGCAAAAGAACAGGCTAAAAAAAGATTTCCATGTGATACTATTGCATTAAAGGAATATATTCTTGAAAATTATCCGCCTGGTTCTTATTTGCTTGAAAATGAACCTACAACAATTTACGGGGTTCCAAAACCAGCAGTAATATATTTTCAAGATGGTGGAAATTTTGTGCTTGCCTTAATTGTTCGTTCGAAGGAATCTGAAAGGTTTATTGAAAAGAAAAATGTACAAGGTTATGAATCGAGCTTTGTTACATTAGACAGTACAAAATTAGGGACAGCCTTTTTCTTTTTAACATTGTTTGAATGTAAGGATAATAATTTTGAAAAGGTATGGGAAGCAGAAGTTCCTATACACGGAGGGTTTAGTAAAATGTCTATTAAAACATGGGCCCCTAAAAATATAAAGTATGTTGAACTATTTTATGAAGACGGCATAATTTCGGGACATAGAAAATATAATTTCTTCATGATTGACGGTTGGCGTAATCCACCTCATTTACTTGAAACTTATGTTGGAATTGTTCATAAAAGAACTTTAGCAAATATTAATAACGATAAATACCCGGATTATTATGAATATAGATTTATAGAGGATTCAATGCGGATTAGAGTTAGAGATTCTATCCCATTTTATTGGAGTGAAAAACGCAAGTTATACATAACCGACGTAAACCCGCGTTGGTTTAGGAAATATTGACTCCATTTTATAATCTTAAAACTTTATATTTCCAGTATTATCCAAAACTTTTAAAGAAACTATTATGGGAATAATTATGAAAGAAATGATTATTAATAAATTTCCTAATTGTATTTTCGAAAATTCTTCGTTAAAAATAGTTAGTAATATTAAAGAAGAATATTATTCTTTAAGGTATGGAGTTGCATTAAGAATTAATAATACTGTAATTATTCAACTTAAAGGGAAAGACTCTCTAGAATTTCTTCATAGAATTTCTACCAACGATGTTAAGAATCTTCAACCAAATAAAAAAAAGAATACTCTCTTTTTAAACGAAAAAGGTAGATTTATAGATAGAACCACATTATTAAATTTTGGTGATTATTTAGTTCTTGTTGGATTAAAGGATGAAACAAAAAAACTAATAAATTGGATTAACAAATATATTATTACAGAAGAAATAGAAACTTATGATATGACTGATATAAATTTAATTATTGAGATAATAGGACCTCAGGCAGAATCTTTTCTTACATTAATCTTAGGTGAAAAGTTGAATGATCTTGATGACGATAATATTGTTGATGCAGTTATAGATAATCTTAACTTCAAAATTTTTGTGTGTAAAGAGAAAAATGAATTAAAAGTATACAAAATTTTAATTTCTGTTGAGCAGCTGAGTTTTTTTGTTGATTACATATTAAATAATAAATGCGTTTTTGATCTTAAATTTATAGGAGATGCTTCATACCAGATTTTTAGAGTAGAAAAGGGTCTTCCAGATATTACTGAAATAAACCTTAATTTTAATCCTCATGAAATAGATCTGACCAATGAAATAAGTTTTACAAAAGGTTGTTATATAGGACAAGAAGTAATAGCGCGGCTCGAAACTTATGATAAAGTTCAAAGAAAGTTAAGTGGAATAATTTTTAATGATGAGATTAACTTAAATAATTTGACGGAATTAATGAATGAAAATGGCGAAATGATTGGTTATGTTACAACCACTGTTGATTCGGAATTATTAAATAAGAAAATTGGTTTAGCAGTTTTGAAAAAAAATTATTTAGACAAAAAAGAAATAAATGCTTTCATAAATAATAGTAAAATAAATTTGTCAATAGTTAATTTGCCATTTGCCATATGAAAATTTATACTAAAAAAGGTGATAAAGGAGAAACATTCCTTCTAGGAGGTCAAAAGGTATTTAAAGACAATCAGAGGATAAGAGCATATGGAACTCTTGATGAATTAAGTTCAATCCTGGGAATAGCACTCTTGGAATGTGAATCTCTGGAACTTAAAGAAGTCTTAAGGAGTATACAGGCTGAACTTTTTGATGTTGGGGCAGATTTAGCATTACCACTTGAAAAAGATAGTGAGAATACAAAAATTAAAAGAATAGATGAAACTTACGTCAGTAGGTTAGAGCAAATTATTGATAATTTTGATGAAAGATTACCAATTCTTAGAAATTTTATTTTACCAGGAGGTTCAAAAGGTGCAGCTTATTTGCATCTTGCAAGAACAGTATGTAGAAGAGCTGAAAGAGAAGTTGTAGCACTTATGAAAGATGTGGAAATTAATGCTCAAATAGAAGTATATTTAAACCGTCTTTCTGATTTATTATTTGTACTTGCAAGGTATGAAAATTACGTACAAGGCATAGAAGATATTAAGTGGAATCTTTGAAATAATGAAAGACCCATCTGCAGTAGCAGATAAAGTTTGGGGGTGACGTGGTTTCGACGGGGTTACTAATTCACTGGACTGCACACCGTGTTCACCGTAGACACGTTAAACGACGGTAAAAAAATAAGTGCCGATTATAACTACGCATTAGCTGCTTAATATTAAAAAAGCAGCCGTTCTGCAAATCCTCTCGTATCGGGATTTGTAAGAACGTCGTTTAAGATACGATAGCCGAGTCGAGTGTCCGTGTAGACGAGGCGAAATTTATAACGGAATAGTCCCATTAAAACCTGCTTGTCGGTGTTAATGGGATGAAACTTAAAAGACAAGCTAAGTGTGTAGATGTTCTTTGAATTGTAACTCCGGACCGGGGTTCGACTCCCCGCACCTCCACAATTTTATACTTAGTTTATGGT
>JAOACD010000014.1 GCA_026417975.1 Melioribacter sp. | reverse complement strand
GAAGGATCGTTTCCATTAGGTATATCTCCTAGATAAAATTTCCAATCCTTGCAAAAATTTTCTACTACTCTTGAATTTGATTGTCCGTTCATAATCAATGCCAATGAAAAGAAAATAATAATAAAATTCTTTTTCATATTTTGTACCTACTTTATTTCATTATTCAAATAACTTTATAGTAACTTTTTCACCATTATACTTAACTTTAAAATCTGCTTGCTTATCGAAATTTAATACTTCAGGTTTATGTCTATTTATGCTCACTATTTCGAATATCCTTTCCTTTAGCATTCCTGGAAATTTTCCTTTTCTTTTTTCTATCATTAAAGATTTAGACTTCTCTTCATACTTAATTTCAATAATAGAATAATACCCTTTTTCATAGTTATAATTTATGTTTTCATCTTCATAAAGAGTAAAAGATGCATCTTTTCCTGTATAAACATAAAGTCGAATAGGGTCTGCAGGTTTTTCATCTGAGTATTGAATTTCTGGACCAAAAGGAATTATAGAACCTTCCCTAACAAAAATAGGAATATCTTCATAAGGGGCGTTTGCTGTAATTGTTTGTCCACCTTCATAAAATTTTCCTGTATGAAAATCATACCACCCATATCCTTGTGGAAGATAAACTTCACGTTTGCGAGCTTTATATTGTGTAATAGGATTAATCAAGAGAGATGGTCCAAACATGAATTGATCAGCTATGTTTAAAACATTTTTATCATTCCCGAAATCCATCACTAAAGCACGCATTATTGTATAATCTTTATGAGTAACCATTCCAGCAAGTGAATAAATATACGGCAAAAGTCTATATCTCAATTTGTCATATTTAAGCATAGATTGAAAAGAAGGATGATTTTCTGGTGCAATGTTGAACATCTCGCGATATGGATATTGACCATGAACTCTGAAAATTGGGCAGAAAGTACCAAATTGAAACCATCTTGTATTTAATTCGCGCCATTCTTCGAGATCAGCTTCAGTTGGTTTTTCAAATCTAGGTTCTACAGCAAAACCACCAATATCTGTTGTCCAATATGGAATACCTGAAAGAGAAAAATTTAAACCTGCTGGAATTTGATTTTTCAGATCAAACCACCTTGCTGCAACATCACCACTCCAAGTAGCGGCTGAATATCTTTGCTGTCCTGCAAATGCAGAACGAGTTAAAATAAAGACTCTTTGATTTGGTTTTGTTTTTCTTTGACCTTCATAAACAGCTTTTGAATTCATTAAAGAGTAGGTATTTAAATATCTTGCAGAAGTACCTAAGGCTGTTGGACCAATCCTTAAAAGCCATTCATTAAAAGATAAGTTTGATTGAAGATCCGGTTCTGTTGAATCAAGCCACCATGCATCAAATCCTAAAGAAAATAATTTTTCTTGAATTTGTTTCCAATAAAGTTTACGAGCACCTTCACTATATGGATCATAAAATGTAGAAACATAACCAGGGCCAACCCAATCTTTTTGTCCTAATTCTACGTTACGCATGTAAAGCCAACCATTTTTCTTAAACTCTTCAAAGTGTTTTGTACCAACATAAAATTTAGGCCAAACAGAAATCATAATTCTCGTGTTATATTTTTCATGAAGCTCTTTAACCATTTTTGCTGGATCTGGATACCTTTCATTATCAAATTCATGGCTACCCCATTGATCTTCTTTCCAATAAAACCAATCCTGCACAATGTTATCTAAAGGAATTTTTCTTTGACGAAATTCTTTAACTACAGAAATTAGTTCGTCTTGAGTTTTATATCTTTCTCTACACTGCCACAAACCCATCGCCCACTTAGGCATCATTGGAGCTTTTCCTGTTAAGAACCGATAACCTTGAATTACTTCGTCTAGATTTTTTCCATAAATGAAGTAATAATCTATTTGATCACCAACGTCAGAATAGAGAGACAATAATTTATTATAATCTAACTCTGGAGGTGGTAATGCTCTCAAACCTATATATCCACCCGAATGGAGCCATTCTATTTTAATTTTGTGTTTTTCTCCTGGCTTCATATTAATTCTAAAAAAATGATTCCATGGCAACCAATTTTGTCTCCATGAATCTACAACTAGTGAATCATCAATCCACATTTTTGTGTATCCTGAACAATATAACTTAAGCTTATACACACCCAGCTGGTTCCCTTCAATTTCTCCACACCATCTTACAGCCTTAACATTCTCGTTAAAGCCTGATGGAAATGGATCATTAACATCTACATGTTCATGCTCTATTTTAGATTCCGTTTGTGTTGTATAAAGTTTACTAAAGTTTTCATCAGAAAAATAATCGGCAGTTAATCCCCCTAATTTGCCGTTCTTATCATATAATTTAAAAACTTCTGGGAGAGATTGATAATTTCTAATATCCCCGAATTTAGTTCTTGAATAATTATCCCAAAGAATACCATAATTTTTGCTTGAGACAAGAAAAGGAACAACATCGACAATATTGTATTGCCATAAATCAACATCATAACCCTTGTAATTCATAATACCGTTTTGGTGAGCTCCAAGTCCGTAATAGGCTTCATCTTCAGGAGAGTCAAAAATTTGCTGAATATGAAATGTATTTTCTCCCATTACATTTGCTGGTGTAAAAATTTTGCTAACGTTTGCATTTTCTGTTAAAAGTAAATTTCCATTTTTATCGTAAAAAGAAATTTTACCATCTTGTTTTTTTACTTTCACAATCAATCTTGATGTTGACAACTCTACAAAGTCATCATAATTTTTTATTTGCCATTTGACTAACTTTTGCCTTTTTTTTTCAATTATTAAACTTTCTCGGTTAGAAAAAGCATCAATTGGAGATGCAATAACTCTGACAATATTCTCATCAATTACTTGTAATTTAAGCAATTTCGCATTAGTTTCTTTTTCTTTTTTAAGATGAAACAATAAGCCGTCTTTCTGCTTTTCGTAAGGTTTAACAGTTTGAATAAATAAAATAAGGAACAATAAAAATATTTTTCTCACGTTAACCTCTTAATTTTTTATTCTGTCAAACATAGATTATTTAACTTCCAAAATAAGGAGCACTTTTCATCCCCATATCAACACGGTAAACAGTCCATTCTTGTCCAGCTTGTGTATCTCCAGTAATTAAGTAAAGATAATTTTCCATACCCCAGTGAAATTGTTTACAATAAGGAGGAATAATTCCTTTATAAAAATAATCTATCTTATTTTTAGATAGGTCTAAAATCAAAATTGGATTTTGTGAATCTGTAGCAATAAACATTTTACCATCTAAGGAAAAAGCAATATTTCTTACTAATCTAGAGGAAAATTCAGAATTTGTACTGAAATCAAAAACCAATACTCTATCACCTAATTTTCCTGGTGAAATAATTGGATGTTTCCAAATTTTAACAGGTTCTTGAGTTCCTGATTTTCTTGAAGCAATATAGACATTATTATTAAAAACACGCACAGCTAAAATTTCGTCTGCTGAATAAACACCTGCATTATCGACTGACAAATTGGGGGCAACAATTACTAAATCTGTTCTTGTTCCACCAGTGTAGAAATAGCCATTTTGGTCAAAGTCACCAAATTTAACTGCTTTACCAGCAGGTAACCTAGTCCAATCTTTTACCTCTCCAGTATTCACATCAATCATATCAATAGACCTATTATTTCCACACAAATAAAGTTTACCATTCGGACCAAACTTTGCGTCTGTTGGAGCACGGGATGCTTTCCCAACTATAGACTTTGCTCCGTTTGGAGTAACTTTAACAATGCTCCTCGAAGCCGTCTCTATAACATAAATATTTTCATTTTTATCTACTGCAATTGCACTTAGCGAGAGATTTTCCAAAAAAGAGCCATAGCGTTCAATAACTTTGTCGATTTTATATGGTCCATGCTTTGCAACTACCAATGCTTGATTTGGAACAACTTTAATATAACAACCCTCTGTAACAAGATTTGGTCTTCTTACTACAATTTCAGTAGGAGAAACAGATATCATTTCTGCAATAATATTATCAAAGTAAACAGTAGTTCCATTTACTTCTAGGTTCTCTCCTTTGATGGTAATTGTATTTACCCCTGGCGATGCTCGATCTGGAATAACTTGCGTTATATTGGGAATTGGAGCACCATTAAATTCTTTATCCCACATTGGTTCAGCTACATCATATTTACATCCAATTAAAAATTTTACTGCAATAATTATTAGTAATATTAATGTTAATATTCTTTTCATTTTTCTCTCCTAAAAACTCTGACATTTAATAAATTTATAGTGAAAATCTTGCAGTAAATCTTTGTACTTTATCAAATACTCCAAATGGAGTATAAGAGTAATCGAATGTAAATCCATACTTTGAAACTCCTATTCCATATGTCATACCACTTTCAAAATTGTTTGACATGTAGCCTATTCGTATTGAAAATGCATTAAAAATTTTATAGTCTAATCCAATCTTAATTTGTTCAGGATGATCTCGATGATGAGATGCATCTATGCTTAAGTATAATGATTGATTATAAGGTAATTCATTAATCAAATCCAATAGATTCATTGAGATTCCCAATGTAAAAACTAAAGGCGCTTGAAAACCTTCTTTTGCATATTTAACCTCGCTCGAAAAATTTCTTACTGACATACCAAAAACAAGACTTTTATAACCCGTCCTATATTGAGTACCAAAATCAAAAACTAAGGGAGATAATTTGTTTGAAATTTTTTGTTCTGTTGTATCTAATCCTACATTAATAACAGGAATAATACTTTCACCAAGGTCTTGATGAACCCACCTTATCTGGCCACCAACACTAAATTTATCACTTAATTGCTTTGCATAACCTAAACCAATTGCAATAGCACTTAATTTAAAAATTCCGATATCATCATAACCAAGGGGAGATGCTTTATTTACCCTTGTTCCATAAAATTCTCCATAATCAACGCTTTGTATTGTAAAGCCCACGACACCATAATTTCCATCAAAAGGCTTTATTGCAAAACTCAATGTATAATGGTTAATATCAGCAATCCATTTATTTGAACTTGCTGAAACATCAATAAAAGTTTGCATATCAGACATTCCTGCCGGATTAAAAAAAAGCGAGCTTGAACCAAACTGAAGGCTTGTCATAGCTTCTCCCATAGCAGCTGCTCTAGCATCAGAAACTACACTTAAAAATTGAAATCCACTTTGAGCTAACTTTTGTTTTTGCTGGGCAAGTGTAATATGAAAAGAATCATAAAGTAACAACAAAGCAAATAAAATTTTTATTGTTTTTTTCATAAGTAATCTCCTTATCTAATAATAACGAACTTACGAATAACCGACCGACCATCTGGAGTCTCGACATACAAAATATAAATACCGCTCGATACGATTTGTCCATATTTAGTTAACGAATCCCACAATTCATCACCTGTACCTCTTGTGTGATCTTTTTCCCATATCAAATCTCCTCGTTCGGTAAAGATTTTCAACTTACACACAGGTGGTAGACCGTAGAAAGCAATTCTATCATACTGAGATTTATCACCAAATTGAAATATTCTTGCACGAATATCATACGGATTAGGAACAACTCTAACAGAGTCAAGAGTCGACGTTACGGGTGGACGTTGGAGTGTTGCAGGACGAGTTGTTATTGTCCAAAAAGGACTACTGTATAATGGTTTTCCAGGTTCAATGTCGTTTTGTGAACCATCATCTTTTGTTTGTATAAAATAATAATAATCAAAACCTCTTTTTGCTGTTCTATCATCAAAACTGTGTACAACATTTGATTTATCGCACTCAAAAATCTTTTCATACTTAGTTCTATAATCTAAAACTCTTCCTTCGGCACGATAAATTACATATCCATTAAAATTTGGCCACGAAGTTGCATTATCTGCCCACTCAAGCTTAATTCTATCACCACCAGAAGTAACTTTAAAAGTTTTTGGTGGAGGTGGTGCTTGTGGAATTTTGAAGTTAGAATTAAAATTCTTAATTGCACTTCTGAACACTTTAAGAATAGAATCTTTTCCAGTATAAACCCATAATTTTTTATAGAGATTATGATTTTGAGTTGGAGAACCATCAGGCAGAATCAAAGGTGGTTTTGAGGGCGAATTATTTCTCCATTGTAACCAATTATTCCCAACAATTCGAGCCATTTCCCAAGATAAACCTGAAACAGCTTCTGCAAATACGATTCTAATACTATCGCCTGGCTCAAGAGTATAAGGACCAAAGCCTTGTCCTTGGCTTGTTCCTCCTCCTGTTTGTCTTCTTGGATCGGTATAATTAATCGGATAATCATTTCCAACAACTTCGTCATGTTGCTTTGGTGCATGACCTTCTCTCATAATATCATATCTATCCATCATAAAAACTTCATCATATTGACTAACATTTGCTTGCATAGCATTTATATCAGAACCAATAAACCATGTTGTTTTGGGCTGATATATATCATCATTTTTATCTTTTGCACTAACATCTGCATGAAGAGTTACACAACCAGCAAATTTTGCCGAGCCTAATACTCCATCTTCAGACTCATTAGGGCAACCCCAATCCTCATCATAAGATACAGGTCTATCTCTATTTGGTCCATACCAAGAATAAAACCCTCGCATTTTATAAATGGGCGAGTTTGGATCATTAAATTCTGGTGCATTAGGGTTAAATCCAAATGCATGATTAATAGTACTATTACCCCAAGTAGACGAAAAAGCTCCCCATGTTGACCCATATCCAGAAGATGTAACACCTGCAAAAGCATATCTGTATACAAAGTAAAACCAAACATCTTTCAAAGTTTGTTTATATACATTGCCTGCTCGATTATATATACCTGTGTTTTTAAAAATGTATTCATGAATTATATAATCATCGTGATTTGGTTGAGAGAATGCATAGACTTTTTTTGTTACAGAAATTCCAATTGAAGTATTAAATTTTACAATAACCATTCTATCGCAAGGAAGGTTTTCATCTATGCTATCAAGCATATCATAATTATCAAGAGCTCCTGCTTTTTGATCATCAACTATCACTACTGGATGTAAATTTTTTCCAACTAATTTTATTTCCTCTTCAAAAATTTGATTAACTCTATCACTAAAATCTCTTGGACCTGAACCAATAACTTTTACTCCTTTTAATTTTTTTTCTACAGGGTCATAAAAATCTTTACATCCAATCCACAATCCTCTCATTCTACATGTATTTTGATCAATTCCATATAAAGCTGGCCAAGATAAATAATTTGTATTACCTTGAGGGAATTCATTTTCATATTCTGCACCAATTTCGTTTATTGGTGTTTGAAGTTGTCCAATTCTCAACCATCTTATGTCTTGAGAATAAATATTAAAACAAGTAACCAGAAAGATTACCAGAAATAATATTTGCTTTTTCATGAGTACCTCTTTCTAATTTTCTATAAATTAAATGATACTCTTAAACCGAAATAAAAACTCCTTGGATTTAAGAACCAGAATGTTGATTCGTTGGGCATATCAATATAAGCTTTATCTTCAAGTATCTTATTTATTCTATCTTTATCTACTTCTTTCCATTGATTGTTCACATATTCATAATACTTTGCAGTTGTACCTTCATAATAAATAACTTTGTTTTTGCCAGGTTTTGAAGGATCTATAACTGCTTGATATTCCATTGGTTGAAATTCTACTCCAGGTTTTCTATAGTCACCTACTTTATCATTTCCTGGAATATTGTCATAAGCTTCATTTTTTGGTAGATGCAGCGATCTAAGATAATCTTGGTCGCCTGTATTCCATAATCTTAATGTATTAAGCACATTATATACATCCATAAACAAATCTACTTTGAACTTTCCTATATCAAATGACTTATTCAATCTTAAAGATGTATTTAAATTATCAACTGCCTTAACATTGTAAGATACAGCAGGTAAGCCTTTGGGATTCCAAGTAACCCAACCACCTGCTTGCCAATCTACTATTACATTTAACATCCAATTTGAAAAAATTTTATGACCTAAAATTGAAGGACCAAAATCCGAAGGGGTAAAGAAGTTTAAGTTTATTCTTGCATAAGGCTGCGGGATTGGACGGTCTTGATATAAATTTACTGTTTGCTCATCCCATGCCTTTTGTAATGACGGATCATCAAAAATTTGTGAACTCCCAAAATGACCACTTGTTCTTACTAAATACGTATAATTTACAAAACCAGACCACCATCTTCCTCTTGTTTTTCTGAGTGTTATTTCAAACCCACGAGTATCTTCATAGCTGTTGTTCGTAGTTTTTGTATAAGAAAAACCAGCTACGCTTGAATTATATTGAGTTAAATCCTGCTGGTCATAAATATCATTATAAAATGCAGCTACTTGAAGAAATATATCTTCTGTAATTAGATAATCAAAACCTAATTCGTATGAAATTGTTTTTGCTAAAATTATGTTTGGATCACCAATACTCGACATAGCTTTAAGTGATGTTCTTTGAATCCTGAAAATACTTTCATATTGAGGTAACTGTTTGAAGTGTCCATAATTAAAAAACAACTTTGCTCTTTCTGTTATTGGGTGAGCTATTCCAAGACGTGGACTTAGTTGCCACTGTGGTTTAGATTTTTCTTTAGGGAAGGTACGGTTCTCATTATATTTAGAAGAGTAAAAATATATATCGAATGGATCTGTAACCCACCAATCTGTATTTGAGTTACTATAATCTAAACGTAAGCCTAAATTAACAGTTAGACCTTCAAACTCTATTTTATCCTGTGCATAAAAAGCAGCCCGAATGGGATGTACCCGTTGTTGTACTCTTACCGCATAAGTTTTACCAGCAGTTGCAGATGCAATTGTTCCATAATCAAGATTCAAGTCATTATAAACAAATTCGATACCTGTTTTAATCAAATTATTAAAATTAACCTGACTTGTTAAATCAGCTTTTAAGGTAGTAGAACTTACTTTACTGAAATCTCTAGCTTTTGCTACATGCTGTCCACCAATTACAATCACACCTTTTGCATCAAAAGGCCAATAACCAAATGGATTTTCATCCTCGTAAAAACCAGGTATTATTTCATATAATTTTGAAGTATCACGCCAGCGTGTAGGTCGAACATTATAATCACTTCTAAAATGCTCTAAAGAAACTTCATAAAATGTTGATGAACCAAGTGAATGTGTAATTTTTGCTGCATATGTTTGATGTCCTATATCGGCTAATGCAAAATTAAAGTCAGAGAACAAAGTTATTAAATCTGAAGGAGCAAAAATACCTGCTGCCACACTAGCAATTTCATTAGGATATCTAGGATAGAAATAAATACCTGTTGCATCCCAATTATGACGTATTGTAAACTGTTTTCCAATTAAAGAAGAAGCTCTCAATTTTAGAGAAGGAGAAATATCAGAATTAATTTGTAAAGTCCAGTCATAATCTCTATAATCAGGGCGTGTTAAAGGGAAAAGAAGCATTTCACGATTACTTCTATAAGAGGTATAAAATCTTAAGTCACCTAAACTTTTACTTACAAATGGAACTGGTCCACCAAAACCTGCATCTATTTCATAATCTGCTTGATCGTTAGGTTGTTTTTTTCGTGTTTCATACATAAAAACACGTTGAGCTCCAAGTGGTGTTAAATCATTTGTGGGGTCGTTATCACTATTAAGTTTTTTAGAGACTTCATTCCAGCCCATAAATTCTGGATATTGTTTTCTTGTATATTCATCCCAAGCGCTAGTTCCAGTCCAGCAAACTTCAGGATCATAAAATGGTCTAAATATATATGAATATGGATCATGAATATCACGAATACCTCCTCCTCGCCAATATTTGGGTGATGGTGGTCTATAGCGAACTTGTATACTTGCACTATAGTTTTGTCTACTTCCTTCTCTTGTTACTACATTAACAATGCCCGAACGAACTTGGCCATATTCAGCATTAAATCCACCTCTTTCTAGTGAAATTTCTTTAACAGCACTTAGTGGAATGCTTGCTGTAGGTTGGTTATTGCGAGGATCTCTAAGCGTAACTCCATCTAACAAAAAAAGTAATCTATCACTACTGCCTCCTCTTATACTCAAACCTTGAACACCAGCTTGTAAATTAATTGCTCCTGTTACTGAACTAACTGGCAATTCTCTAACTTCGTTGCCAGATATTGCTACAACACTAGTTGCAACATCTGGTTTAATTAATTTTCTTTCTGCAACTATTACCAAAGCTCCAAGCTCAATCGATTCAGATTCTAATTGTGCATCGATGCGTGTTGTTTGATCAATAAACACTCTTACATCATTTACAGTAAGTTTTCTGTATCCGATATAAGAAATCTGTATTGAATAATTACCTGGAGGTACGTCAAGTATAGTATATTGACCATTTGCATCAGTTGCAGCACCTAAATTAGTTCCCACAACAATAACATTTGCGCCTATTAAAGGTTCGCCAGTGTTTTTGTCTGTAATCCTACCTGCTATTTTCCCAGTTGTACCAGCAAAAATTAAAGAAGTAATCGCAATCGTTTGCAACATGGTGTACAAAAATACTTTGAATATTTGCATACTTTTACTCCTTATTTAACTACTTTATTCTTACAACTTTTCTTTTATTTTTAATGAAATAAAACTGATGTGGGATAGTGGTAGACCTTCCATTTACATATCACTTTTTTGGCGTGTTTACTCAATGATTATACCAAATTAATTTGTTAAGTTTTTAGAGTTCTTTCTTTTATTTGTAAAAATTTATTTATCAAATTATATCAAAATGATAAAGGATAACTTTCTTTTTGTTATCATATTGATAACAAATTACTTAGTAGAACTTTTTATTCCAAGCTTATTACACATTCTATAAAAGTTTGATGGAGCCATTCCTAATAGTCTTGCTGCTTCAGATTCTGACTTTGCCCTCTCTTTAACATAAGTGAAATATTTACATCTAAAGATTTGCTCCATTTCTCTCCATTTTAAGATTTTATTACCAAACCAAAACTCGGGTTCTGAAAGATTTCTAATTTTCTTTGTATCTAAAATATTCAATACATCTTCTTTTCTTATAACATTTTCACAAGAGATTAATAGCCTTTGAATTACATTTTGAAGCTGTCTTATATTTCCAGGCCAATCATAAGACTGCAATATTTCAATAGCATCTTGTCGAATTTCCGGTATAGGAATATCCATTTGTGCAGCGTATTTTTTTATGAAATAATCGGTCAACAATGGAATATCCTCTATTCTTTCACGTAAGGTAGGAGTGTAAATATTTATAACATTCAATCGATAAAACAAATCTTCTCTAAATTTTTTTTCACTAACTGCTTTTTCTAAATCGACATTGGTTGCTGCTATAATGCGAACATCGACTTTAAGTGTTCCAGTTCTTCCAATTTTATCTATCTCACCATCCTGCAAAACTCTTAGCAATTTTACTTGAGAAGCCATTGGTAATTCTGCTATCTCGTCAAGAAAAATTGTTCCATTGTTTGCTACTTCAAATAATCCCTTTTTGGAATTAATTGCTCCTGTAAAAGAGCCTTTTTCAAAACCAAATAATTCGCTCTCTACTAGTTCTGAGGGAATACTTCCTGCATTAACAGTAACAAAATTCTCATATTTCCTTTTACTTAAATAATGGATATGCGTTGCTACAAGTTCTTTTCCTGTTCCAGAAGCACCATAAATCAAAACTGTAGCATCTTTCATTGCTGCTTTCTCAATTTGTTTGATTAAATTTTTAACAACTGGCGACTCCCCTATTATCTTCTTTTCATTAAGTATATTATTAATTGATTGATTCAACTGGGAGTTTGACTTTGCTTTTTCTTTGCTAAGTTTTTTCTTTTCATATGCATTTAAAATGGATAGTAATAAGTCTGTAGGTTGATAAACATAATCCTGTATATCAGAGGGATACTTTGTACAAAACCACATAGCTCCTGCTTCTATAAGTTTATTTGCAAAATCAAAATCTGTAACATTTATGGTCATTTTAGTAATAACTATTATCTGAATAAATGGATCGATAGACTTAATCTTTCTTATTAACTTATCTCCAGTTAAAGGCCCTACAATTTGATAATCCATTATAATTACATCATACTCATCATTATGATTCAAAATCAAATCTACTGCTGATTGACCATCGGCAACTACATTTTTTATAATAAGCCACTCTTTAAAAGGAGCCAAGGTTTTTTTAATTCGATTTACGTCAAAAGACTCATCTTCTATTAAGAGTATATTTATTTTACTATTTAATTGCATATATATACCCTTCTTTTTTTACATCTTTTAATATATCAAGAACCGTGCAAGACTCTTAACCATGTTTTATTACTAAAGTATATTTACAACCTCCTTCTTGTTTATTTTCTACATCCAAATCCCAACCACATCTTTTTGATATTTCATAAGCTATGTAACATCCATATCCTCTATTACTATCCTCATCTTTCGTAGAGACATTTTCAAGAAATAATTTCTTTATACCAGACTCATTTCTTTCAAGCAGACTTTTATCTATTCCAACACCATTATCTTCTATTGAAAGTAAAGATATATTTTTATCCGGCAGATATTTTGTAGTAATAGTAATGTCAATAAAATTAGTGCCAGAGTGGTCAATAGAATTTTGAATTAATGGTTCTATAATTTCCCAGGCTACAAATTCATTAACAAATACTGGGGGCAAATTTTCATCTAAATTAAGATGGAATTTAATTGTCTTAACTGGATTAGATAAACGTAAAAAAATATTTTCCACAACAAATTTTAATAATTCGTTCAAGTTTGTTTTATAAATAGAATTTCTAATTGTCTGAATTGGTGGATTATACCATTTCATATCATAAATTACACGAGCTATAAAATTTGCATACTTTGAAATACGATATTTTATTTCCTTGAAATTATTCTCGTTTGCACTTTCTATATCTTCAATAATAAACCCCATTACTTTTTCTGCTTTATGATGTGTATGATAAATTCTTTTTGTAAAGAGATGTTCTTTTTGTTGAGCTATCTGTTTTTGAAGATGTTCTTCTCTTTCTTTATATAGCAATTCTCTTGCCTCATCTCGTTCTATTATTGTATAAGTAGAAATGTAAAACATTCCTAGTAAACCTATTAAGATGAGTGACGAAAAAACTAAAACAGTTTTATTAAAACTTGCTAGTATCTGTTGACTTATAAAGGAGACGTCGGGATGTACTTTTAGATAAACAGCACCACTGTATTCTCCAAAGGGAACTAAAGGTACAAACACATGAAACAAGTTTTGTTCTTCTTGCAGACTTGTAATTAACTCGTTTTTAACCATTTTCTCGTGAAGCTTTGCGTATTTATTAACAGCATTCTTATATTTCAAATCAATTGTAGTATCTAAAACTTTGTGAAGATAAAAATAATTGTATAAATCTTGTCCTAAATCTAAAGCTACAAATTTGTTATTGTATGGTAATATGACACACATTGCCTCTACGTTTCTCTTCATAAGAGGTTGTTTTAATATACTATTAAAAGCATGTATAAGATTTTTTATTCTATTTAATTTGTCAGTTTCATTCTCTATAGGATCAGATTCAAGAAGAAGTTCTAATGAAGAAGCTGTAAGATTACCAATTTGTTCTGCAGAGTTTTGTTTATACCAATCCATTGTATCAGAGAGCAAATCACGTAATGTATTTTGCTGTAAATGCGATACAAAAACTTGAAACATTATCAGTATCAGAAAAATTATAAGTATATGTTTCCAGCCAAAATGGATTTCCCTAATCTTTCTTAATGCTTTCATATACAAATACTCTCCTATTTTTTAACAATCCCTCTTTCGTTATTTATTTGAATAGTTGCAGCTACAAGCGCATTATCAACAGTAATTTCATTTTTCAATGCTTTATAAAAATGACGAGACATTATTTCAGAAATTCTTGTATAGTTTTCTAAAAAAGGTCTATGTTTACCCCAATTTAAAAGATTCTTTATTTGTAATAATTCTTCATGTTTTCTTAGATAGAGAGTATCTCTATAAATTTCTTCATTAATTGGTATAACACCTCCTTCTTCGTAAAGTATTTTTTGATTTTCTTTTTCAAGCATAAATTTTATGAACTTTATTGCTTCTTCCTTACTGTTAGAATATTTTGAAATCATCAAACACCACCCCCCAAAAACTCCCGATGAACTACTTCCTCGATTATGAGGCAAAGGTGCAATTGCAAAATTTATAATGTTTGAAGTATCCTTAAGAAAATGTTTATATTGTTTATGAAAACCAATCCAACCTCGCAAGAAAATTGCATTATGTTCGTTTGCATAAAGATAACTTAAAAATTCATCAAGACGTGTTACATCTGAAGGTGTGAAATTATATTTATAGATAAAATCAACCATTTGTTGCAAGGCCCTTTTAGAAGCAGGTAGGGTTAAATCTATTGTGTTAGAATAAAAAATTTTTTTGATTTCCTCGCTTGTAAGCATTTCATGGTAGTTACAAAGCATTCCTTCAAATTCTCCTCCCTGAAACACATAAAACGGATTCGGGTAATTAGAAAATCTTTTGCCAAGGGAAATAAACTCGTCCCATGTTAAAGAATTTTGAATTTTCTTTTCAATTTTTTTTCCATCGGGAAGTTTATTAATTAAATCTTTTCTATAGTATAAAACTCCAATATCTAAAAATAGAGGAGAAGCAACCAGGCTATCGTTTTGGTAGCAAGCTTCTAAAGCCATTTTATTAATTTTTGAAAGTTCATTTTTATCAAAATAATCATCCATTGCAAATCCCCATTTGGCAAAACGAGGTATCCATATCAAATCCACTGCAAAAATATCTATTCCATCACTTCTATTTCTTAACGACCTTGTTAATATTGCTTTTCTGTCGTTCGTTGTAAAATGATAGAATGGTAAGTTTACTGGAACGACCTCTATTTCCCCTTTATATTTTTTGTTAAACTTCTCGATTATTTTCAAATGTGCAGGAGAGATGTTATCAACATAATAAATTTTTTTTACAGCACCCTTAGGAAACAGATTTATTTGAAATGGGAGATAGATAAAGAAAAAGATTGTTACTACCGAAATAAATATCGAAATAAGCCAAATTGAAGATTCTTTAATTTTTTTTGTAAACTTTTTCAACTTCGTCCCTCACTTTTAGCTGTTTATATAAAATAAAAAAATCAAACAAAAACAGATTTTCTCAAAGATTTCTCTATAGCATTTTTGAAATTACTTAGGTTAACAGGTTTTTGAAAAATAAATTCAACCCCCAACTGTTTGTATTCCTCTTCTATAGCCTTATTTATATCACTACTCAAAACAATAACGGGAGGACGATACTTTAAATCAGAAACTAAGATTTGTTTTACCAAATCATATCCACTCATTATAGGCATTTTATGGTCTGTAATTACAAGTGCAGGAGATTGTTGTTTTATTATTTCTAAAGCCTGTTTGCCGTTTTCAGCTTCGACAATAGTATAACCCTCTATTAGGTTTTTCAAAAGTTTAGAATAAAGTATTCTATCATATTTTATATCATCAACAAGTAAAATTGATGTTGAAGAAATAGGAATTGTAAAAATAAATTTGGAACCTTTACCATACTCACTTTCAACCCATATATCTCCGCCATGCTTATTGATAATTTCACGTACTAGTGATAATCCTAATCCACTTCCTCGTTCTCCTGCAGTTCCAATTGTTGTAAATTTTGTATCCACTCTAAATAATTTTGGTAAATCTTCTTTCTTAATTCCAACCCCACTATCTTGAACTACAAATTGAACATTTCTATTTATGATATCCAACTTTGCACTTAATAATATTTCACCATTCTTATTTGTAAATTTTATTGCATTTGAAATAAGGTTATTAAAAACTTGCATCAGTAAATTTTCATCTGCATGAATAAAAATATCGGGGGGAACATCGGACCTTATTTTAATATTCTTTTGCAAGGCTGCACCAGAAAGAATTTGTATTGACCTATCCACTATATTTTTGGCATTAATCTTTTGAGGTTCAAATTTTATTCTACCAGTTTGTAATCTTGTCCAATCAAGCAGGGAATTCACAAGATTGAGCATACTTTTTGCAGATTCTTGTATAAATTCAATATATTGTCTGCGTTTTTCTTCAGTTATATCTTTTTCGTTTAACAAAAAATCTGTAAAACCAAGAATTGAACTAAACGGTGTTCTTAGGTCATGAGAAATAATTGAAATAAATCTATCTTTTGTATCATTAAGTTCTTTTAATTCTTGAGCGGATTTTTTCAGCTCTTCTTCTGCTTTTTTAGATAATGTTACATCGTTAACTATGCCAAATATTTTTATAATCTTACCATCTTTATCTCTGTTTACAGTAATTTTATTTTGAATCCATATAATATTTCCTAAAGAGTCAATAATTCTGTACTCTAAGGTTTCAAAAGACCTTGTAGAATCTTTGTAAAATCTGTTTAATTTTCTTATTGTTTCTAAAGTATCATCAGGATGAATAATTTTTTTCCATAGTTTTGAATCTTTCAAAAAGGCCTCTGGAGAATATCCTGTTATTTTTTTTATAGCTATTGAATAAAAAACCTCTTTTAATTTTCCATTTACTCTTTCTGCGGTCCATATACATTCATTTATATTTTCTGTAATGCTTCTATATCTCTCTTCCGAAATTTTTAGTTCTTCTTTAGATTTTATCTCTTCTGTTATATCACGCAAGACCCACACAATAAATTTTTCGTTTTCTACTTCATATGAAGATACAGAATTTTCTAATTCGATTGTTCTATTATCCTTTGTAATACCTGTAAATGTTAATCTTGTTAAATTATTTTTTCCTTGTTCAAGTTCTTCGATCATTCGTGCAACTTTAACTATGTTATTAATCTCAACAAAATTTAACGGATCTTGTCCTAGTATTTCACTTGCGCTTTTATAACCGAACATTTTAACGAAAGAATCGTTTACCAAAAAAATTTTCCTCCGGTTTATTAATGCTATACCATCATGAGATGCTTCAAAAACAGACCTTATTAATAACAAATCCTTTTCTGACTCTTTTTTTTGTGTTATATCCGTCATTATAACATTTAGGTATTTAGGTAAGTTATTTATATCTCTAACAATTGAAAAACTTGCAAGTACATAAATTGTTTTTCCGTCCCTTGTAGTTAGTGGAAGTTCAATAGATTGGATAAGTTCATTTTTTATATCATTAATATTGAAGCCATGATTTATTAAAAAATATGAATCTATTAAATCCCCAAAATATAGTTTCTTCAATTCTTCTTCTGAATATTTAAAGACTTCTTTAAGAAAAGGATTACCATAAATAATTTTTCCTGTTTCATCAAGTATGCATATAAATTCATGGGAATTAGTTACTATATTCTTATATCGTTCTTCGGAATGTTTAAGTTCGTTTTTTAGTCTTTCACTTTGTGTAATATTAGAACAAAGGAGAATAATACTTTCTTCTTCGCCTTCTTTTAACATTCCAAATCTTATTGAATAATATTCTGCTAAAGCTTCATCTTCACCTATTTTAATTATTTCGTCCTTATAATTCTGCTCTTTTAATTGCTCAAAAATTATTTTCAAATACTCTTCATTAATCTTAGGAAATATTTTCGATATACTTTTCCCATATACTTCACTTTTAGTTAAGCCAAATAGTTTTGCAGCACCTTCATTCCATAAAATAATTTCCCCACTCTTTGTTATTCCTATTAATCCATCAATTAACTCTGTAGCAATCTGTTCATATTTTCTAAGTTCTTTTACTTCTTCCTCATTAATTTTACTTGTAATATTTTTTGTTATTAAAACAATAAAATTCTCAACAACCCCATTTTTGGTATCTAAAGGAATAATAGTTAAAACCAATTTCTCCTCTTTAGAATCCCTTAAGTAAGGAATCTCAGTAGTAATTATTTTTTCTGAAGAAGCAGATTCTTCGAGTAATTTTTTAAACAGTAAGCCTGATAATTTTTGTGGTTTTTTATTAGATAGATACGAATCTGCTTCAAAAAGAAAGTTGTATTTTTCATAACCTTTTTCTGGAATAAATTTAATATTTCCTTTTCTATCTACTACAAAAAAAATATCACTTACTGTGGTTAAAAAATTATGCAGGCCTTTAGAATACAATAATGGAGCTTCAAAACTAGAAGAAGGATATTTTATATCTTCTAATATTAATATGCCTCCTTCAAATTGATTATTTACTACAATTGGAACACATTTTAGTAATACAGAAATTTTATCGCCGGCAATAGTATTAGCAGTTAATAAACTTTTTTCAATAGCATTTAATTTTTTTAGCTCTTCTAGATCATTTCTTAAATCTAAATTATCAAACACATTGTACTCATAAATATTTTTGCCTATAAGCAAATCGGGAGTTCCTTCAATTACTCCTCTAAACTTGAAAAAATTATTATTAACAAATATTACTCTAAAATCTTTCGAAAAAACTAAAATACCTACTGGGGCAAAATTAAATGCATCACTTAAAAGTAAGTTAAATGATTCTTGTGTTTTTTCCGATGATGTTAACATTTTACTATGATTTCGAATTTCATATATAATTTATGAAATAGAAGTAAGAAAATCATGGAATTAAAAAGTCATATTGGATTCTTTGTTTTAAAATTTTTGGTTATAAACTGTAACTATTTTATTTTTTGAGTATAAGAATAATTAAATACAAAATTTAGGTGATCTATGAAAAAATTATTCTTCAACTTGTTAATTCTATTCTTTTTCTTTGTATTATCATTCAATACAAAGGCACAATTAAAATTAGACACGGTTAAAGCACAGCGTTTTGATACTGGGAAAATGTGGGCTTTTGATTACCCTCCTATAGAATACCTCAAATCAACATATGGAATTAATGTTGATGAAGAATGGTTTGAAGATGTTAGATTATCTGCACTGCGTCTTTCAAACTGTACTGCTTCTTTTGTTTCTGAAGATGGACTGATTATGACAAACCACCATTGTGCTCGTAATATTCTTGAAAGACTTTCTGAAAAAGGGGAAGATCTAATAAAAGATGGTTTCTATGCAAAAACCTTAGAAGAGGAACGTAAAATCCCTAACTACTATGCTGACCAACTTGTTCTTATAAAAGATGTTACAGATGAAGTATTAAAAGCTGCCGAAACAGGTGCAACACCAGAAGAAAAAACAAAAAATAAAGAAGCAAAAATAAAAGAACTTACAGATAATCTTAATAAAGAAACCGGTTTGATTGCACAAGTGGTTTCATTATTTAACGGCGCAAAATACTCATTATACGGATATAAAAGATATGATGATATTCGCTTGGTATTTGCTCCTGAAATGCAAATTGCCTACTTTGGAGGAGATTATGATAACTTCACTTACCCTCGTTACAATCTTGATTTTACATTTTACCGTGCTTATGAAAATGGAAAACCTGCTCGTACCGAACGCTATTTTAAGTTTACATTAAAAGGGATCGATCCAAACGAACCAATTTTTACTGTGGGCAATCCAGGAACAACTCAAAGGTTAAAGACTATTGCTCAACTTGAATACATGAGAGATATTGCCTATAAAAACAGCGCTTATCTACTCGACACTTATTATAATGCACTAGAAGAACTCAAAAAAATTGAACCAAAGCGCGCAGATGAATTTGAAAAAATTCGTGTAAACATAGGCAATAGTCAAAAAGTTATAACAACTATTTATAAAGGACTACTAGATCCCTACTTAATGGCTCGTAAAAAAGATTTTCAAAGAAAACTTCAAGAAGCAGTGTGGAATAATCCAGAGTTAAAAGAAAAATATGGAAAAGTTTGGGAAAATATAGAAAAAACACAAATGGAAATGAGAAAGGTAGGACCAAAGATTGCTGCATACTCAATTAATCCAAGATTTACTCCTATATATTTTTCAATTGCAAAAAAATTAGTTGATTTAGCAAAAGAATTAAAAAAAGCAGAAGAAGAACGTAGTCCGGAGTATAAAGCTGAAAAATTAGATTCTACTATTAACTCAATTTACCCGGAAAATGTTGACAAGTTACTAGAGGATACAAAGTTATGGATTTGGGCAGACTTTATGAGAATGAATCTTGGTGACTCCGATAATTACATACAGAGATTATTTGGCGATAAAAAAGGTAAAGAGGCTGCAAACTTCTTCTTTAAAAATTCTATTTTTGGAAATAGAGAGAAAGTAATGAAACTTGCTAAAGAAGGTGCAGATGCTATTATGAACTCTAATGACCCATTGATTGTATTTATAAAAGAAACTCAAGAAAAATTATCAGATTTACAAAAACTTGCACGAGAAATTTCTAATACCACTCAAGTTTACGATGATATGCTTGGACAAGTTATATTCAAAGTTTACGGAACTTCAATACCACCCGATGCAAACTTTACATTAAGACTAAGCGATGGAAAACTTGCAAGCTTCGATTACAATGGAACAAAAGCACCACTATTTACAACATTTTATGGCCTATATGATAGATGGTACTCATTTAATAAAGAATATCCATGGGATTTACACGAAAGATGGCAAAAAATTCCAGCTGATTTCGATTTATCAACACCTTTCAATTTCATTTCTACAAACGACATTGTAGGGGGAAATTCAGGAAGTGCAATTATAAATAAAAATGCCGAAGTAGTTGGCTTAGCATTTGATGGAAACATGGAAAGCATTGTAGGTAATTTTATCTATATGCCTCATAATAATAGATGTGTTGCAGTTGACGTTCGTGCAATTGTTCATGCTGCAGAAAAAATTTATAAAGCAGATAAAATAGTTTACGAGCTTAAAGAAGGTAAAATGAAAAAGTAATGGCTTTATAAAAAGAACACGGATTATGCTGAGAATGTTAAGTTTACAAAATTACTCAGTATCATCCGTGTTCTATTTATTAAATTCAATCGATAAATTTAGAAAAAATTCTATCAAGCTGTTCAAACTCAATAAGAAAAGCGTCGTGACCTACTTCTGATTCAATTTCTGCATATTCAGCACAAGGTATTTGGGAAGCAATTTCGCGCTGTTCTTCGGGTGGATACAAAATATCACTACTTATTCCTATACAAAGAGTTTTAGCAGTAATACTCGACAAAGCTTTCTTTACACCTCCTCTCATATAGCCAACATCATGCAAATCCATTGCCCAGGTTATATAAATGTATGTATTAGCATCAAATCTATTTACAAGCTTTTCACCTTGATAATTTAAATAACTTTGTACTTGAAATATATTTGATGGATTTAAATAATCACCATTGTTTTTACGATCTCTATTAAATCTTTTTTGAAAAGAAACCATTGTTCTATAACTAATCATACCGATTTTTCTTGCATTAGATAGGCCATCTTTTGGTTGAGAACTATAGTTTCCGTTTTGCCAATTTGGATCATTCATAATACAAGAGCGAGCTATATCATTCAAAGCAATTGCCCACGCCGAATGAGCAGCAGAAGCTCCTATAGGTGCTATTCTTTCAACAAAATTAGGATACATAATTGCAAGTTCAAGAGTTTGCATACCTCCAAGTGAACCTCCTGTAGCTAATTTAATTTTTTTAATCCCTAAATAGTCTGCCAACTCTTTTTGTACTGCAACCATATCTCTTACTGTAACTACAGGAAAATCCATTCCATACTTTTTGTTTGTAACAGGATTTATATCGGTCGGTCCAGTAGTACCATAGCATCCACCAAGGAAATTACTACAAACAACAAAAAAATTATTTGTATCAAAAATCTTGCCTGGTCCTATTAAAGGATCCCACCAACCTGGCTTTCCCAAAAAAAGTTTATTATACTTGCCTAAAAATTCATGATGAGAAGTATTTTCAAGTTCTTCTTCGGTTACTATTCCTGCAACATGAGAATTGCCTGTAAGTGCATGAAAAATCCATATTACATTGTCCCCTGTTTTATTTAAATGACCATAAGTTTGAAAAGCCACTCTTATATTTTTTAACTTATTTCCATTTAATAAAGTTAAAGGCCTATTTTTAAATAACTCAACAAATATAGTTTTAGAATTAATCATATCATTCCACTTTTCTGAAAAATTCAGTTAACTTTTAAAAATTACACCACCTTAATGTTTTAACAACATACTTGTAAAACCATTACATTTATTTTGTTCTTAAAATTACTTTAGCTATTAACTACAAGCTTTTGTTAATGCTTGATCAAAATCTTCAATTATATCATCAATGTGTTCAAGACCAACAGATACGCGTATCATATCTTCTGTTACTCCTGCTGCTTCTTGTTCTTCTTTTGATAACTGTTGATGAGTTGTAGATGCCGGATGAATAACCAAAGTTTTTGCATCGCCTACATTGGCAAGTAAACTTGCAAGTTGTACACTATCAATAAATTTCTTTCCAGCTTCTAATCCACCTTTAATACCAAAAGCTAGCATTGAACCAAAGAGATTATGATTTAAATATTTTTTTGCATTTTCATGATAAGGATGATCTTCTAATCCAGGATACCAAACCCAAGTTACTCTTTTGTTATTCTTTAGCCATTCAGCAAGCTTAAATGCATTTTGTGAATGTCTTTCTATACGAAGAGAAAGGGTTTCTAAACCTTGAAGCAGTAAGAAAGAATTAAAAGGACTAATACAAGGACCCAAATCTCTTAATCCTTCAACCCTTGCACGAATAATAAAGGCAATATTTCCGAAAGGTGAATCTTTACCAAAGGTTTCCCAAAAAATTAATCCATGATAACCAGGGCTTGGCTCTGTAAACATTGGGAAATTGCCAGTTCCCCAATCAAATTTACCAGAATCTACTATAATACCTCCTATTGAGGTTCCATGTCCACCAATCCATTTTGTTGCAGAAGCAACAACAATATCTGCACCATGCTTAATTGGTGTACACAAATACCCTGCAGCGCCAAAAGTATTATCAACTATTAGTGGAATATTATGTGAATGAGCTAAATCTGCTAAAGCTTTAATGTCAGGCACGTTTAAGCGAGGATTTCCAATAGTTTCTATATAAATTGCCTTTGTTTTTTTATCTATGAATTTTTCAAATTCATCTGGGCTATCAGAGTTAACAAATTTTACATCAATACCAAGTCGTGGCAAAGTAACTTTAAATAAATTATAAGTTCCTCCATAAAGAAAACTAGTGGATACTATATTATCCCCTGCTTGTGCAATATTTGTAATTGTCAAAGTTTCTGCAGCTTGTCCAGATGAAGTAGCCAAAGCAGCAATACCTTCTTCAAGTGCAGCAACTCTTCGCTCAAAAACATCAGTTGTTGGATTCATAATTCTAGTATAAATATTCCCAAATTCTTTTAAGGCAAACAAATTTGCGGCATGTTCTGCACTATTAAAAACATAAGAAGTGGTTTGATAAATAGGAACAGCACGAGAATTAGTTTCTTTGTCTGGTTTTTGTCCTGCATGAATTTGTAAAGTTTCAAAGCGAAATTTTTTCATTTATATCTCCTCATTTTTTGATTTTCGTATAAAAAAAAACCCCTTCGGGAAGATTCCAGAAGAGGTTTATGAAAAATTCTCTTTTTCATCTTTCCCGCAACATAAAAGTTGGGGCAGGATTTGGCACCTTTCCTAATTAAGGAAGGTTGCCAAGGTGTCATCGGGCCTGTTCCCTCGACCTTTCTTGATGAAACTTTTGTAAAGAACAATTATTAAATTGATCAAAGATATATTTTTATTTAAGTCTTGTCAAGTTTAGATGAGAGTTTTCATTAGAATTAATAACAATGTTAAAAGAATTTATTTAATGTGCTTTGAAAATTTTCCATCTAATAAGTAAACAACGAAAAAATTGTTTTATAAAAAATCATTAGTATTAAATCAATATTGAAATTTTATATTAAAAACTTGATAAGTTTCAAAAAAGATTATTGTTTATTGTAACAAACTTTTTGAACAGAAATTTTATTTTAATGCGGCTAATTATAAACAATTATCATTTAGTTAGAAACAAAGAGTCATGCAAAACATTCAATGCTTTTTTTAATTGCTCTTTGTGAATTACAATTGTCAAATTTAGCTGAGACGAACCCTGTGCTATTGCTATTGTATTTATTCCATGTTGACCAAGTGCAGATAATACCATACCAGGAACACCGGGGGTATTTAACAAATCTTCTCCAACTACTGCTAACATTGAAAGATTTTCAATAACTTCAACTCTTTTTAACTGCTTCTCATAAATTTCTAATTTTAATTCGTTTTCTATTGCTTTCTTTGCTCTTAAACTATCTGATGGAAATACTGCAAAGCAAATAGTATGACCTGAAGAGCCCTGAGTGATTAAAAGAACTTTAACTTTTTCTTTTGCCAAAGCATTAAAAATTCTTGCTGAAATTCCTTCAACACCTATTAAAGCACTTCCTTCTACCTGAAGCATATGAACATCGTCTATTGAAGAAATTCCCTTCATATTAAATTTAACATTGGGTTCACGAGGTAATATTAAGGTTCCTCTAAAAGATGGATTGAAAGTGTTTTTAATTCTTATTTTAATTTTATTTTGTAAAGCTGGAAGCATTGTAGGAGAATAAATTACCTTAGCACCAAAGTGAGACATTTCCATTGCTTCTTCATAAGTAACTGCTTTAAGTGGAAAAGCACTTTTCACTTTTCGTGGGTCTGCCGTCATTATTCCATCAACGTCTGTCCATATTACAATTTCTTCAACATTCAATGCGGCTCCAATGATAGAAGCAGTGTAATCTGAACCTCCGCGCCCTAACGTAGTTGTTTCTCCGCTTAATGTTGATGCAATAAAACCAGTAACAACTTGTAATTTTTTATGCTTAGTAAAATACTCCTTTATTAATTGATTTGTCTTTTCAAAAATTACTTTTGCATTGCCAAATTGTTCGTCCGTTTTAATAATTTTTCTCGCATCTAAAAATTCGCACTTAATACCTCTTGATAATAGTGCTTGAGATATAATATAGCACGAAAAATATTCACCATAACTCATTATATTATCAAGAGTTCGCAATGTCAATTCTTTAAGAAGACTAACGCTATTTAAAATTAAATATAATTCATCTAATTTATTTTCTATGTGCTCTTTAGAATCATTAATTTTGGATTTTACAATTAAATCTTTCAAAGTATTCAAGTGCTTATCTTTTATTCTCAAAAAATATTCTTCGTATTCATTACCTCCTTTTTCAGCTGCTTTTGCTGTTTTTATCAGCTCATCTGTTACTCCTGCCATTGCCGAACAAACAACTATTATTTTTTCTTTCTGTTTTATATAATCTGATACAATTTCTATTACTGAATTTATACTTTCTGAGTTACCTACAGATGTTCCACCAAATTTAAGTACCTTCATTTGATAACCCCGTTGCTTAGTCTTTCTTTATTGTTTCGATTCATTTTCAATTTTCTTTTATAAGCAAAATCGACTATCATTTTTAAAGTAGTGTCATAGGAATAATTAGCATGATTTGCAGATCTCATAAATCCAGCATCCTCTTGTAAATCTGGATTTGGATTTACCTCTAAAACATAAAGTTTATTGTCTTTAGATAATCTCATATCGACACGTGCATAATCACGGCATCCTAATGATTTGACGCACTTCAGAGCAATTTTTTCTGCTTTGATTCTAATTTTATCTTCTAAAGGTGCTGGACAAATAGGTATAGTTTTGTGATATGTTATGTGATAAGGATCCCACTTTGCATGGAAACCTACTATGGGAGGATAATCTTCCGGTAATTCAGAAAAATCAATTTCGCTTATCGGTAAAACTTCCATTTGTTCGTCACCAAATACAGCAACATTTAGCTCGCGTCCAAAAATAAATTCTTCAACAATAACTGGTTGATTTAAATAATCAAATAAATATTCAACTCGTTTTTTTAATTCATCAACATTATAGACAACAGAATTATTATCAATCCCAACACTTGCATCTTCAAAAGCAGGTTTTACTATCAATGGATATTTTAAGTTAATCTTTAATTGTGAATTCCGCGATTTAATAACTTTGAATTTGGGAGTTTGTATTCCAAGTGATTTAAGAATTCTCTTTGTTAAAATCTTATTTTGACAAATGGCCAAAGCCAATGGAGGAGCACCCGTGTAAGCTAAATTCATTAACTCAAGAAGTCCCGTAAAATTCATTTCTAAGCGAGGTTGGTCCTTATAAAGTTCAACCAGATTGAATATAACGTCTGGTTTATTCTTCTTAGTATCTTCAATAAACAAATTTAAATTATCTTTTATATTTAAAGTATACGCATCATAGCCAGATTTTTTAAGTGAGTTTGCAATTTTTTCGTATTCTAAGGCAGGATCAATTTCTTCAATTTCAAAATATGGAGTGAAGTTTAAATTTTCCTTCTTATCTTTTTTTTCATAAAAGTCTGAGCTTGTATCATTATAAACAACAGCTACTTTCATAGAACCAAAAAATTTTTTTTACAAAGAAAATAAAAAAGTTGGGGATTACAAAACTTTTATTATTTTTGCTCTAAGTTGAAAATTGGGATTAAAATTGAGTTTTTATCCTCAACCTAACAAGTACCAGTGTGGACCTTTTGCGCTAAAGTATGCTCTCGTCATGCTTGGAATTTTCAAAGACGAAGACCAAATAAGCACAATTGCGGGTAGTACATGGTGGGCTGGGACTGATGAATTTGGGCTTGCAAGAGCAGCACGAAGATTTAATTGTAAGATGAAACACTTTCAATCAAGCAATCCTAATGATGCGAGAAGACTTTTAATTCAAAATCTCAAAAAAGGCTATCCATGTATTCTAAGTGTTAAAAACTGGGAACACTGGAATACCGTAGTAAGTTATCAAAAAGGAAAATTTGTTGTTATAGATAGTGAACTCGATAAAGTAGTAAGTGTAGTAAGTTCTACACAACTTTTAAGAAATTGGAAATATTCAGAGAAAGAAAATGACATTGTTAGTTATGATGGTTATGCTTTAATCCCTAAATTTAAGGTTCATACTAGAGCAAAATTTACTCCTCAAAAAGCCATTCAACTCATGTATGAAAAGAATGAAGACTTAGCTCGTAAATGGGATCAATACACAAACGATTTAATCACTATATGCAAACCAAGAACAAAACTGAGTTATAACATTATAACATTTAATGAGTTTTTAAGAAGAAACGAATTAAATCTTGTCAAAAGAGTTGCTAATTGGCATGGTGAACCCACTTATTCAGAACTTAAAAAAATTTTAACAAACATGAGATTTGTAGCAGAGGTTTATGACCTTGTAATACCAGTGGATGAGGAAAAAAGAGCAGCTATAGATGTTGCTTCTATACTAATGATGTACTCATGTGGTAAGTACGGTATGACTCCAATTTATTAAATGTTCATTTAAGGTACTTTTTAGGATATTCAAATAAAAAAGTTTTTCCTTTTCCTCTTTCTATTTCCTTCCAACTTTTTACCTGAAACTCAATACCTACTATACCACATGTAGGAATGTTATCAATATATTTATCTCCCAAAAAGTTTGCAAAAGCTGTTAATCCAGGATTGTGGCCTACTAAAATTACAGAATTAAATTTTTCTAAGATATTGTTTACAACGTTGTTTAATTCTTTTATCCCAGCTTCATATATATTTTCATCAACAATTAATTTATTTTTATCAAGGTTTAGTTCTTTCAAAAAAGATTCTGCTGTCATCAAAGCACGTTTTGCATTACTCGTATAAACTGCTTCAATCAAAAAACCTTTTGACTTAAGTAAATTTCCCATAAAAGGGGCATCTCGTTTCCCTCGTTTATTTAAAGGGCGCTCAACATCGCTTAAAGAAGGATCTTCCCAGCTCGATTTTGCATGTCTTACAAGAAATAAATTTTTCATCTAAGGATTTTCAAGAAATTATTTTTGAAAGTTCTTTTTGAAGTAATTCTATATTTTTCTTTTTCTGCTCGTTGAATTCTTTTCTTGCATATTCAGTAAAAAACTTATGCGCATTTAAAAAGTCTATACTTTTCTTTAACCATTCTGCTTCAGTTAATTGCCTTCCAAAATAGGATTCAAATTCTTCTCTAAATAAATCGTTTCTATCCTTAAAAGTAATCTTCCCCAGATGAGATAAGTCGGCATCACAAATAACTTCCTCAAGCAAATTATTAGGTTTTTGAGGAACTTTAGTTGCTTTTATACAATTTTTAACTTGTTCTATCTTTTCAATTGGATAACCTTCTTTAAGTAAAAATTCTTCTGCATACTTTGCACTTAGTTCTTCATGGCCATCGACTTTATCAATGTAGCCAATATCATGAAACCATGAAGCAATTACAACAATTTCTAGTTCGTCATCTTTTAGTCTTGATTCTTTTCCAATTAATTCTGCGGCTTCTGCAACATTTATTGTATGTTCAACATCGTGATAAACATTATTAGAAGGAATTTTTGATTTAAGTAATGAAAGAACATAATTTTTTACTTTTTCGATTAACTCTTGGTTCATAATGAACATTCATTTTTTCTTATAATAAGATAACAAATTTTCATTCATACTAAAATTTACTTTTATGATTTAAGTCATATAAATATATTATTAAATTTGTCTCGAAAAAAATTTGAGGTTGTTATGCAATCATTAAAAGGGAAAATTGCTTTTATTACAGGAGCAACTTCAGGAATTGGTAAAGCTTGCGCTTATGCCTTCGCAAAAGAAGGAGCTAATATCATCATTAATGCAAGAAGGTTAAATCTATTAAAAGAAATTGCAATGGATATTCAAAAAAAATATGATGTAAATGTCTATGCATTTGAACTTGATGTAAGAAACAGAAAAGAAGTTTTTACAAAAATAAATTCTTTACCTGCTGAATGGAAAAGTATAAACATCTTAGTAAATAATGCAGGATTAGCACGTGGTTTAAATAAATTCTATGAAGATAATCCTGATAATTGGGAAGAGATGATTGACACGAATATTAAAGGCTTATTATACGTAACACATGCTATTCTGCCGGGAATGATACAAAGAGGTTCTGGTCATATAATCAATATTGGGTCTATTGCGGGACAAGAAGCATACCCAAAAGGAGCTGTATATTGTGCAACAAAGCACGCTGTGAACGCAATTACAAAATCTTTACGAATGGATGTTATTGATAAAAATATTTTAGTAAGTGTTATAGACCCTGGTCTTGTAGAAACTAATTTTAGTAAAGTTAGATTTGACGGAGATGAAGCAAGAGCAAAGGAAGTCTACAAAGGTCTAACGCCATTAACAGGAGATGACATAGCTGAAGTTGTTATTTTTTGTGCAACCCGTCCACCTCATGTAAACATTGCACAGGTTACAGTGCTTGCATCACAACAAGCTTCTGCAACTATAATTCATAGAAAAGACCAATAATAGAGAATCTCGCATCTTAAAAATGTAAAGCAAGCCTAGATCACATAAAAATGCTAATATCGCCTGCACCATATCTAATTATTTCTGGTTCATCCTGGCTCAAATCAATAACACTAGAAGGCTCCCCTTTAAGTGCTCCTGTAGATAGCATCAAATCTACCTTTGTATTAAAAACAACTCTTATTTCTTCAGGGTCATAAAGAATTTCCCCCTTTCTATTAGTAACACTTGTACTAACAATAGGATTACCTAATTCTTTTGCTAACATTAAAGCTACTTTGTTATTTGGTATTCTTATCCCAACAGTTTTTCTTTTTGACCATAATTTTTTGGGTACCTCTTTTGCCGCTGGTAAAATAAAAGTATATGGTCCTGGTAACAATTTTTTCATCGTTTTATAAGCATAGTCAGAAACTTTTGCATATTTAGCAATATCTTTCAAATCTGGGCAAATAAAGCTATAAAGTTTTGTTCCTGTTTCATGCTTAATCTCATAAATTCTCTCTAATGCCTCATGGTTATAAATATCACATCCAATACCATAAACTGTGTCGGTAGGATATATAATAACCCCTCCTTTCTTTAACACTTCAACTGCCTTTTTAATATACCTTTGCTGAGGTGTTATTGGATGCAGTTCATAAAATTCCATAATACCTCCTTGATTTTATTTGTATTAAACCCTCTACAATTCTTATGAAGAATTTATTTCTTATATTTAAACTTATAAGTTATTTACAAATAGTCAATTCAAAAAGCTTTCTTAGCTTTGTATAAGAGTATAATGAAAACAAAAATTCCTAAACCGGTTTTAATACTAGGCCTAATTAGTCTTTTTACCGATTTTGCAAGTGAAATGCTTTACCCGATAACCCCAATTTTTCTAACTACAGTGCTTGGCTCTTCCATGACTATAGTAGGAATTATTGAAGGGATTGCAGAAATAACGGCTGGATTATTAAAAGGAATTTTCGGAGCAATTTCAGACAAATTAGGTAAACGTTCAATATTTGTAAAATTAGGTTATAGTATCTCAGGAATTGTAAAACCTATACCTGGAATTTTTCCAGCTATTCCTACAGTAATATTTTCAAGAGTCACAGATAGAATAGGTAAAGGCATAAGAACAGCACCACGTGATGCACTTTTGAGCTATTATTCTAATAACAATTCTGGGGCTATCTTTGGCTTTCACAGGTCTATGGATACATTGGGTGCTGTTTTAGGTCCTTTATTTGCTCTTTTTGTTCTATATTTTTTCCCTAAAAATTATACTCTAATTTTCTTACTAAGCATAATCCCTTCTTTTATAGCAATATTTTTTACATTTAACATAAAGGATGTTCCATTAAATTCCTTTCAGAAACATAAAAAAATTATAATAACTTTTTGGAAATCTTCCTCTTACAAGTACAAAATCATTCTACTTCTATTAACAATTTTCTCATTAGTTAATAGTAGCGATGTATTTTTAATCTTAAAATCACAAAATATTTCAAATTCAGATACAATCGCTATACTTGGCTATATATTCTATAATTTAGTTTATGCTGCTACTTCTTACCCAGCAGGAAAACTTGCAGATAAGTTTGGAAAAAAGAAAATCTTAATAATAGGACTCATAATATTTTCTCTAATCTACTTCATTTTTGCAATAAATAAAGAACCACTTATTGTATGGCTTTGTTTTGTACTTTATGGTATTTATGCTTCGTCGACAGAAGGAATAGCAAAAGCATGGATAAGTGATATAACTGACGAAAACTTCAAAGGATCAGCTATTGGATTATTAACAACATTATCGAGTTTAGGAATTATGTTGGGTTCTATTTTTACGGGTATTTTATGGGACTTATTTGGTTCAACAATACCATTCCTTGTCTCTTCTTTTGTTAGCTTTATAGTTGCACTTACTTTCTTATTTTTAAAAAGGATTTAAATTTCATAAATAAAAACTACATGCGGAAAATTCATAATTTTCCTAATCAAAAACTAATTTACTATTTTTAACTTATAGTTAGGAAGAATTTAATATGAAAAAGAACAATATAGCAGTAGTTGCTGTAAGTGGCGGAATGGACAGTTGTGTTACAACTGCTATTGCAAATCAAGAATATGATCTAGCATTAGTTCACATAAACTATGGACAAAGAACAGAAAAAAGAGAGTTAAAAGCATTTAATGATATTGCAGATTTTTACAATGTTGATAAAAGACTAATAATTGACTTCACTCACTTCGCAAAAATTGGTGGTTCTTCACTTACAGACTACAACATCGAAGTTTCAAAAGCAAATCTTGAAAGCAAAGAAATACCTACTTCGTATGTTCCTTTCAGAAATGCAAATATTCTTTCAGTGTGTGTAAGTTGGGCAGAAGTTCTAAATGCCAAAGCTGTTTTTATTGGCGCAGTCTATGAAGATGCAAGTGGATACCCTGATTGCCGCCCAGAGTTTTTTGACGCTTTTGAAAAAGTGGTTGATTTAGGCACAAAACCTGAAACCAAAATAAAAATAATTACACCCATAATACACTTCTCAAAAGCAGACATTGTAAAAAAAGGAATTGAACTAGGTGCACCTCTTCATCTTACATGGTCATGTTATCAAAATGAAGATGAAGCGTGTGGAGTTTGTGACAGCTGCGCATTTAGATTAAGAGGATTTCAAAAAGCAGGGGTCGAAGATCCACTGCCTTATAAAATTAAACCAAAGTATGTTTAACAATTCAAAGTAATAAAATGAACGAAAAACAAAAAATACTTGAAACATTCCCTAATCCTAATCCAGAAAGAAATTATATTATTATTCACAAAGCTCCAGAGTTTACTTCTCTTTGTCCCAAAACTGGCCAACCCGATTTTGCTACAATTATACTCGAATACATACCTGATAAACTCTGTGTAGAACTAAAGTCCTATAAATTTTATCTTCAATCATATCGCAATGATGGAATATACTTCGAAGCTGTAACTAACAAAATTCTTAACGACCTCGTAGAAGTTCTACAGCCACGTTATATGAAAATTACTGCTAAATTTCATGTTCGTGGAGGTATTAGTTCCGACATTATTGCTGAATACAAAAAAGAATAATAGCCAAAAGCTAAAATAAATATAAGAGGTCACACAATGACTAAAAGAATAATCAAAAAAAGCTGGGCTGAACCTTTCAAAATAAAAATGGTAGAACCAGTTAAAATTACCACCAGAGAATATCGTGAAAAATGTATTAAGAAAGCTGGCTATAACACTTTTCTCCTAAGATCTGAAGATGTGTATATTGATCTACTTACAGATAGTGGAACTAATGCCATGAGTGATTATCAGTGGGCAGGACTTATGATGGGAGATGAAGCATACGCAGGAAGTAGAAACTTTTACTACCTTTGGGATAATGTAAAAAAATATTACGGTATGCCATATTTTGTTCCAACTCATCAAGGCAGAGCCGCTGAACACATTATTTCTAAAATATTAATTAAGCCAGGCGACATTATTCCAGGAAATATGTATTTTACAACTACTAGACTTCATCAAGAATTAGCAGGTGGTACTTTTGTTGATATTATAATTGATGAAGCCCACGAACCTCAAAATAGACATCCTTTCAAAGGAAATGTAGACTTAAATAAACTAGAAGACTTAATAAAAAAAGTCGGAGCAAAGAAAATTCCTTACATTAGTATAGCTGGACCGGTAAACATGGCAGGTGGCCAGCCAATTTCCATGGAAAACATAAAGGCTGTTCATTCTATAGCAAAAAAACATGGTATTAAATTATGGTTCGATGCCACTAGAGCAACTGAAAATGCTTATTTTATTAAAATGAGAGAGAAAGGTTTTGAAAATAAAACTATTGCACAAATTCTTAAAGAAATGTGTTCATATTTCGATGGTTTATGGGTAAGTGCAAAAAAGGATTTGATGGTAAATATTGGTGGATTTCTTGCAACTCGAAATAAAAAATTTTACGAAGAAGCTAGTAATTTAGTAATTGTATACGAAGGTCTGCATACTTATGGCGGACTTGCAGGAAGAGACATGGAAGCTATGGCCAGAGGAATTGAAGAAATGGTAAAATTTGAAAATATTAGTTCTAGAGTTGGTCAAATTGAATATTGTGGAAAACAATTAGAAAAATATGGGATTCCTCTTGTATATCCATTTGGAGGACATGCTATTTTTTTGGATGCAAAAAGATTCTTACCCCACATTAAACAAGATAATTTCCCTGCTCAAACACTTGCAGCGGAAATTTATATCGATAGTGGTGTAAGAGGGATGGAAAGAGGAATTGTTTCGGCAGGCAGAGACCCTAAAACAGGTTTAAATCGATATCCTGAACTTGAATTAGTTCGATTAACATTCCCAAGAAGAGTTTATACACAATCGCACATCGATGTTACTGTGGAATCTATTGCTCAAGTATATCAAGATAGAAAAAAAATTAAAGGCTTAAAGATGATTTATGAGCCAAAATATTTGAGATTCTTTCAAGCTAGATTTGCTAAATTACAATAATAAATCGAAAAAAATTCTTTAAGATAGATGATAGCAGAGGCATTAAAATTAAAAGAAGATTTCTTAAGGGATCGTAATTTAATCTTTAATAATCAAGAACTTCTTAAAGACCCGTTTTTATTCTGCAAAGAATGGAGTATTCTTGTTGAGGAGTATATCCTAAAAGCATTAAAGGAAATTAAACTTAATTGTGCAATAGCATCGGTTGGAAGCTTTGCAAGAAGAGAGCTTTCTCCTTACTCTGATATTGACATAATGTTCATCTTCGATAAAGTAAGTAACGACGACAATACCGTAAAGAAATGTGTTACAATTCTTTGGGATACTGGGATTGAAGTTTCTCATACTGTTCGTGAATTTTCTGATATAAAAAAATTTCTTAAAGAAGATTTACACGCATTTACACAATTTTTTGAAACAAGATTTATATGTGGCAACAAAAACATTTATAATGAATGGAATCAAAAAGTACTGAGCTCAATAAAAGATAATAACAAAAAACTGTTAATAAATGAATATTTAGAAGACAGAAACCTTCGTTATCAAAAGTATGGTTCTTCAGCTAAAGTTCTCGAACCAAATATTAAATTTACAGCAGGTGGTCTTCGCGACCTTCAGGTAGTAGAGTGGATGTATTCAATAAAAAATGGAGTTATTCTAAATTCTCAAAACGAAATAACACAAACGGAACACTTTATAAATATATTAAAAGAAAATAAAATTCTTATTCCTCGCGCTGCTACAAGATTACTCGAAAGTTATAAGTTTATTCTTAATACTCGAAATCATTTGCACCTAATCTCTGGTCATAAAAACGATAGACTCGAATTTTCTGACCAAGAGAAAATAGCTCTTCGGCATGGCTATACTGAATCGAATTGGCAAAATTATATGAAAAGGTATTTTGAATCTACAAATGTTATTAAACGCTTTACTACTACAATGTCTAAAAGATTCGAAGAGGAACTCTCTAAACCTATCTCAGATTATCTTGCAATTCAGTTAGATGATGATTTTAATCTAAAAGGAAGTACAATCTATTACATTGGTAAAACAGAACTTTCTATGTCAGTTATTCTTAGAGCATTTTATTATAGATGCTTGTATGACGCAAAGTTTGATGATGAATTGCGTTCCCAAATTGTCGAGGCTGTAATTGATCATGAAGAGACAAAAAGTCTTGAAATACAATCATCTGTATTTTTTAGAGAAATACTTAAAATACCCAAAAACGTAAGTAAAACTTTGTTCGCTATGAACGAGCTTGGTGTGCTAGGAGCCTTTTTACCTGAGTTTAAGGAAATGATTAACTTTTTTCAACCAGGTGTTTATCACTGTTACACTGCTGACGAACATACGTTGGTTGCATTAAGTAACCTCGAAAATTTGAACTATGAAAACAATTTCTTAGGAAGACTTTTTCAAAGCATTAAAGAAAAAGATATACTGTACTTAGCCGTTCTATTTCACGATATCGCAAAACCAATAACAGTTTCAGGCCATGAAATTATTGGAGCCGAAATTGCAAACTCTGTTATGGAAAGATTAGGATACGAATCAGAAGAAATTCAAAAAGTAAAATTTCTTGTTCGTCACCATTTAACAATGGAACAGGTAGCATTTAGAAGAAATCTTAACGACCCAACTACATTAAATACTTTTGCAGATATATTCCCTTCTTCCGAACTAATTGATTTGTTATATCTTTTAACTTATGCAGATTTATCTGCCGTCTCGCCTGTTGTATGGACGCAATGGAAAAGCGAACTTCTATTCGAACTTTATTCTAAAACAAAGAGAATGGTAGAAGAAAGAATTACAGGAGAAGAGCTTCTTGCTCTTAGTATGGAAGAAATTATGAAAACTTCAGATATATTTGATGACGATACAGTAAAAAATCATATAGATTCAATTGACGACCTTGGATATTTACAATACTTTACAGCTGAAGAAATCAATCAACATATAGAAGAAATTCAGAAGGGCCTGCCTGTCTCGGTTTTATTCAAAGAAGAAGAAGGATTTACATCAATTACAGTAATTACAAAAGATTCCGATGCGTTACTTTCCAGGTTATGTGGAGCACTTACAATAAACGATCTTAACATTCATGATGCAAAAATCTTTACAAGAAAAGATGGAATTGTTATAGATAATTTTAATGTAACAGACTTTCGCACAAACCAAGTGGTTAGTAATAGTCGTTACGTAAAGATTTCAAAGGATATAGAACTTGCTGTGGCAAACGAACTTCAAATTTCCAAAGAATTTAATAGAATAAAATCAAAATGGTGGAGATTAGAAAATAAGTTTTTCAAAAGAAAAGGGAATGTCAAAATTGCATTTGAAAAGCACGATAGATTTACTATAATAGATGTTTTCTCTCCAGATAGATTGGGTCTACTCTATCAAATAACAAAGAAAATGAATGAGCTTGGACTTTCTATTTATTTTGCAAAGATTAATACTAAAGCTGATGATATTGTTGATTCTTTCTACGTATTAGACAAAAACAGAAAGAAAGTTTCTGTAAATAATTATGAACTCATTAAACACGAATTAAAAAAAGCAATCGAAGAAATATTATAAAGAACTATTATGAACTTTATGAATAAAACAAATCCCATAGGATTCTTCGACTCTGGAATAGGAGGCCTGACAGTTGTAAAATCTGTTATCGACCTTTTGCCTAATGAAAACATTGTCTATTTCGGAGATACAGCAAGAGTTCCTTATGGCAGCAAATCTAACGAAACTGTCATCGAATATTCTTTACAAGCAGCAAATTTTTTACTAAGAAAAAATATTAAACTACTAGTAGTTGCTTGTAATACAGCTTCTTCGGTTGCATTAAAAGAATTAAAAAGATTCCTTACAATTCCAGTTATAGGTATGATTGAACCTGGTTCAAAAATGGCATTACAAGAAACTAAGAATGGAATTATTGGTGTAATAGGAACACAATCAACAATTAACAATAAAGCATATTCAACACAAATAAAAAAACTAAATCCAAAAGTTAAAGTTTACGAAAAAGCTTGTCCACTTTTTGTTCCTTTAGCAGAAGAAGGATGGACTAATCACAAAGCTACAGAACTCATTGCAAAAGAATATTTAACAGAACTAAAAGAGAAAAAGATAGATACACTTCTTCTTGCATGTACGCATTATCCAATATTATCAGATGTAATTCAAAAAGTTGTTGGTAAAAACGTTAAACTAATTCATTCAGGAGTTCCAGCTGCTAAAATCATTGAAGAATATTTAAACGGAAGAGGTTTAAGAAATAACTCAAACCAGTTAGGTAAGAGAGAATTTTATGTTAGCGACTTGCCTAATAGATTTAATCAAATCGCAGAAAGATTTTTGGGGACAAAAATTAAACATATCTTTAAAGTTGAATTAGATGAACTTATAAATGATTAACAAAGAATATCTGCATAAATGTTAATCACTTAAACCAATCAGTACAGCTAATAAAAAATAAATTAACAAACCAAAAATAAAAGTAAGAGCAAATCCAATTAACATAGAAAGAGAATAAGATAAAACAGAGCCCAATACAGAAGAGGAAGCATTAATTCCATACATCCAAGGTATATAATTATCAAGTTTGTTCTCTTTTAATAAACTAATAAAAGATGGAAACAAGGTACCAAGCAGCATACCAAGAGGAATAATCATTACTACCACCATTGCTATAATTAAATATTGCTCTGCTGATAGGATATATTTGAATATGAAACTGCTGAAAAAGAAAATTACTATTCCATAAAATATTATAATTAAGCACACTAAGCTGAGCTTATGATAACTTAGTGAAGATATTATCTTTTCTCTTAACATACTTCCTATTCCCATACCAATTAGTAAAGAAAACAACAACACCGAAAGAGATATTGTAGGAGAACCAACATATAAAATTAACTTTTGAAATAAAGTTATTTCTAATATCATAAAACCAACACCAGTCATAATAAATAGCCAAACAAACTTTTGGAGACTTTTTATTTTAACAACACTCTTTTCTCTTTTAAATAATGATTTTGCAATAAAAATAATTACAGCATTTGATAATAATACCGCTATCAAAAGCCACTTTAATTCTGAGGGAAGTAACTTTGAGATTTTATAGAAAAATGGTTTATTATCTGTAGCCGGGGAAATATCTAAAGGATAATTTTCAACAAATCTATTTAAATCTATTTTACCTTCAGAAATAGTAAGTAAAAAATCATTGATAAAAGATTTTTTTATTTTAGACATTCCCGGCATATAAGTAACTTGGGGAAAAACTTCTGGTATTTTTTCTATTTCCTTTTTCCATCTATCAATATCTTGAACACTAAATGGCGATTTTTTAATTACTATGGTAGGAGCATACTCATCTTCAAGAATAACAAAATGATTAACTGCATACTTTGGCTTAACTCCAAATTTCTCAAATGACTTTAATGTTGTAATTATTAATCTTAGTAACTCCCATTTGTTATGCAACGTAAAAACTAACATCCCTTCATTTGTTAAAATATTCAAATAATCACTTAAGGCTTCGCTAGTTAGCAAATAATTTTCACTCATTGCAAAGGCATCAATATTTTGAAGTTGTTCTGTAGAGGGGAGAGCAATCACTAAGATATCAAATTTACTTTTAGATTGTTTAACAAAGTGTCTTCCTTCTTTTACAAATATTTTAACATTGGGAAATTTAGTATATATCCCTCCATTAAAATTACTTTGTTTTTTTACTATATCAACAAAATCTGGATTTATTTCTACACCAAAAATTTGTCTTATTCCTGAAAGCAAAGCTAACAAAACCTCCTTACCACCACCAGGACCAATAATTAAAACTGAATCTTTTTGTCTATCATTCAAAAATATAAATGGAATTGAAGTGGAATGTCCTAATAAAAGCTTAATTAATAATCTATCTGGATTTTTTATATTTCCATTAAACTTGTACATTTGTGTACCTGCAGCACCATCAATAAACAACTGACGAACCATATCCTGGTGGCTATATTTTACTAAATCTGCTCTGCCATAAATACTCCATCGACTATCAATAATTTCGGCGTTAGTATTTACATCTGAATATACATAGTAAAAATCTTTTTCAGGAAAATTTCCAATTGGGACTGGTCCTAAAAATTCATTTTTCCCATTTATGAATAAAATAAATAATATAACTATGGGTACCAGTAATAATTTTGCGTTCTTTTTCTCGTATAAATAAAATCTTATTAAAAAAGAAGCAGAGAAAACAAATGAAGCTAAAATAAGTATAGAGTTAACTGCTCCAAAGAACTTTAAGAAAACTAAAGGGATAAAAGCTCCTAAAGCAGCTCCACCTAAATCAGCAGCATAAAGCTTAAAAATGTTCTCAGAAAAACTTTTAAAGAAAAGAGTATATAAAATACCAGCTAAAAAAAACGGTATGAAGAGCAATATAAAAAAGACAATATGATTTGTAATAGAAAATACAACTATAAAAATTGAAAAACTTGCTAATGAAATAACATAGTAAATCAGTACCTTAAAGATTACTATGTAAAAATTACTTTTTTCTACATTCTTCAATTTATAAAAAGTATAGATTCCGCCACATGCAAGTCCTAAAATAGCAAGTGATAATATTATGAAAGCATAATTATAGACAAAAATTACAGAAGAGATTCTAGTAGATATAATTTCAAAAGAAATAACAGTGGCAGAAATAATAAATAAAACAAAGTAAACAAAATTATTATTTGTACTTAACAAAGTTCGCAAATTATTCCTGCCACTTTTGATAAAACTAGTAAAAATGGATCATCAATTTAAAACTTATTTTGAATTAAGTATTTCATTAACAGCGTTAGTAAGAAATATATATGATGCACAAATGTTTATAACATACTCATTTTCACCCCATAAAAAAGGCCAATCTTCTTTGTTTTCAGGGAAATCTGGTTTTAAAATTAGTAAACCTGGTACAACTCCACCTGCAATGAAAGAAAAATCTGCTCTATTACTACCGTAAGCAATTTTTTTAGAGACTAAACCAACCCCAGAAACAAATGAAATATTTGAATACGGATGACAACCATAAATATAGTTTAATCCTTTAAATATATATTCAGAATTAATTAGCTCTGGATAAGATTTATATAAATAATAATTTGTAATAGCCCAATTTATTATTGCATTATTTGAACCCCATCCCCTTGTTTCTAATGGTACGCCATAAGGATTAGATTTATCTAACTTTTCTAATAATGTCTTATATTTTTTAACATATGGCTCCAATTTATTTTTATATTCATTGTCAAAATACAAAGTTGCTTTTGCAGCTGTTAGCATATTCCACATCAAAGTTGTATCATTTAGTGTTTTCCACACATTTCTAAGAAAATAATTCTTATAAGTACTGTCGTTTGTAGATTTATACAATTCTAAGGCAGCTATTAATTCCATATTTGGTCTAAACAACTCATCCTGTCCTTGAGGTTTATTTAACACATGTGTTTGTTCAAATTTCCAAGCTTTAATTGCATGATTTAATGCATCATTTGCAAGCTCTTTATTATAATCTTTTAATACACGATATGCTGCTGCTAAAGCTGCTGCTGAATAATAATTAACCCATGGAATTCTTATTGTAAATACCCATCTATCATCCATTATCCCACTTGAATTTTCATTTCTTTCATAAGGTTTCAATGAGGGATTATAAGGTAAATTATCTGTAATTGTAGAGGCATCTCCAAGATGGTGATATTGATGAAGATTCCCAACTATAATACCTCTAACAGCATGACCAATATTCTTTTGTTGTGCTACTAATTGTAAAGTTCCGTGTTCAATCTGTTGAATTATATCAGGTATTCCATCTGGTCTGCGAATATCTACATATTTATTTTTTTGATCTATATAAGTTTGGTCATAATTAATTTTAAATTGTTCCCAGCTATCTACCATACTTAATACTACAGCACAATGAGAACGAGTTTCGATATCAAAATCACCCGCATCAAACCAACCACCTACCGCCAAACCCGGAATTCTTTCAAACGGTTTGTATTTTGTATAAGTTGTTGAATCCATATGGTACAAATCAAAGTGAAGATGATTAGTAGGAGCCTGTATTGCATCATCTTGATAAGGTAGGCCATGCCACACTCTATAAGTTTCATTTACAAACATGTGATCCATTTGCACAGGGAAAAACTGACCTAGCGTTAAATGCCAAACATTGTCATATACATTAACACTTATTCTAAATGGTTTTGTTACTTGTTCTCCGTATTTAATCATAAATAATCCAGTATCTTTAACAGAACTAAAATCAAAAACCCCATACTTATAACGAAGAAAATTACCCCATTCTTTAACTTGGTTTCTGAATAACTCAATTAATTCTCCTGACGGCAATACTTTATACAAGGAAGCAACTTTAAGCAATTTATCATTTTTATCTAATTCAACTATTGCATACTTTTTTTGCTTAGGGTGATATCCAACTTGTGAATAAGTAATGTTTGGCTTACGTAACCAATTTTTAATTGTTGAGGCTTTAACAATCCATTCTACTACCTTTCCAGTTTTATTTGCTGGAATTAAACTTCTTATAACAAACCATCCATTTGGAGCTACATTACGACCATCAAATAACATAAGAGTGCCAAGCAAGGATTTTATTTGAATACGTCGTTCTTCATCCTCAGGAGCAAGTACAATATTTGTCCCTTCAGCCAATGGTTTTGGTTCAACAAATTCATTTCTTCCTCTATCATCGAAGGTTGAAAAACCACCAAATTGTGGAATTCTTTCTTTTGTTGATTTTACTTCAACTGGTCCAGACGGGTACAAAGGAAAAATATCAGTTTTGTTATCTACAACATAAGTTTTTTCAAAATAAGCTGAAGGCAAAAATTCAATGTTTAAGCCCGCATGTCCTTCTAATTCCTTAGGTAGTGGATTATCTAAATAAACGCTAATGGTTAGCCCATCATTATTTCCTTTAACTAAAATTTTAGAATCAAATTTGTATTGGTCATATCTAAGAGTTACTTCAATAGAATTATTTTTTTTATCAACTTTTCGATCAATCAAGATTGGAACTAAATCCCATTGTTCGGGAGTATGTCTTAATCTAACTGCCCCGCCTGTTGCAGTACGAACTCCATGATGTATAAACTCTATACCAGCAGTTTTTTCATCAAAGAAAAATCCAGTATATTGATTACTAAATACAAATACATCAAAGCCTCTTGATTCAAAATATTCTTTTTCATTCAAAGTTAATCTTTGCGAAAGAGATTTTGTAGTAGGCATTAAAATCATACTTAATAACAAAAGTATGAAAGCGATTGGAATTGTTGGTTTCATCATTTTTTCCACCATTTTATTGCATTTATTATTTAACTCATATTTTCTCATTAAAACTAATTTAAGAATATACCTATCGAAGCTAGCTTTTCTTTTAATACATCATCAAATACTCTTACACCATATTTATTTTTTAATCTATTATTCAATTCTACCGAAAACTTTTCCTTTTTATATTTCATATAATCATTTCTAATATTCTCTTTAACATCGTCATAAGTCAACTGTTTTTCTTCTCTTTTATAAACACATTTGATTAAAGCATATTTTTTTTCTCTTTCATTTTCTTCGTATAGTATTGGTCCTATAACATCATTTACATTCATATTGAACACTAGTTCACCAAGAATAGACTTTTCGTTAGAATCTTCTAATTTTATTTCACCCGACTTTTGTTTTATAAATCTTTTTACTAACACTCTATTACTTAACCTTTCGAAAGGGATACCATTTTTGTAATCTTCTTTATACTTGTTTATTGTTAGAGTATCTGGTGCAATTATTAAATAAATATTTACTTTAGCTAATTGATAATATAGGGAATCTTTATTTTCTTCATAAAATTTTTTCAGCAAAAATTCATCAGGCTCTGGAATTTGCTTATCAATAATTTCTTGGTCATAAAGTTTAACTATTTGGTCAACAATAAAATTACTTTTCAGATATGGATTTAAGACTTTTTTTTCGAGCCCTAATTGCCTAGCTTTTTTAGAAATTGCTTCGATTTTCAAAGCTTCCAATATAAAGTTTTTAACATCCTGTTCTTTAATTACTGATGAACGACCCATTATTAGAACATCATTAAGTATTTGAAAAAATTTTTTTAAATCTACTCTATAGTTTGGTGAGCTTAGTATTATAAAATTTTCTCCTTTTGTAATTAATTTATTTATCGTATCTCTGTATGCTCCATCATAAAAATTTTGAATTTTAGACCAATTAACAATTTTTTCTAAACCAGACTTATTCCACACTATTTTATCTTCATTAATTAACTTTTTTTGTTCTTCTTCAAAATCTTTTAAACTTAGGTAAGCAAAAGCTTCCCTAAGAACTAAGCGTATTTCTTCTTTTACTTTTTCAAGAGGTTCAACATTCACCTTTTTTATATCATCTATCTTGACTATGTAAAAAGATTGTGATGTTTCTATTATTCTAACTGAATTTGTAGGAAGGTTAAATATTATATTATTGACCTCAGACATTAAACTTTTTTTCCAATCAACCGGAGGCATTATACCTCCATTGTTCACATTAGTTTCGTCATCTGAATAAATTTTTACTAGTTCACTAAAGTTTTCGCCTGTTTCAATTTTACTTTTTATTAAGTAAGCTAAATTTCTTAAAGAATCAATTATTGTAGGAGTTGCATTATAAGGCTTATTAATAAGGATTTGTCTATAGCTTACTACTCTATCCATTATTTTATATGCTTTTCTAATCGCAGAATCGGTAACATATTTATTTGCGTATTTTAGTTCATAATATTCATTGAATAATTCTTCATTAATAGCTCTATTGATATTTTGCATCAGTTTTTTGTTATTATTCAAACCTCTTTCAAAGAAATCAAAAACCTTTAAACGATTTATGATAATACGATTGAGTGCAGGAATATAACCTTTAGACTTTTCATTTAAGAAAATTTTATTGTAAAAATATTCGTCTACAAAATTTCTTAAATCTAAAAAAGTGACTTTATAATTCTTTCCAACTACAGCCACAACATTACTTGTATCTTCTTGATAAGCATATAACTTCAATGAAATAAAAACAAGCATTATTGCTTTGAAAAAAATTTGGTATTTTTTTCGGCAGTTCATAATACCTTAATGCCCCATTTGAGAATTTAACAATTAATCAGATGATAATTAAAAAAATTACTTTATGTATACCATTTTCTTGTTAATAACACCATAATTTGTTCGGAGTTGATAAAACAGAGTCCCAGATGATATAGAGGGTGGAGTATAATCAATTGTATATTCACCAGGGTTTTTAACCTCATCTAATAAAGTATCGACTGTCCTTCCAAGAATATCAAAAACCTTTAGAGTAACTTTTGTTTTTTCAAGAATTCTAAAAGTAATTTTTGTGCTTGGATTAAAAGGGTTAGGGTAATTTTGGGCAAGTTCAAATTTATTTATTAGACTTTCCTCATCATTTACAGAAGTAGGAGAAGTTTCAGATAGTTCAGGTGTTGTCCATGTTATCCATTTTGTTAGGTCTGTGTTATAAGGACTTCTTTGAATATTAGTATTAGCTTCTTTATTATTCAATAAAAATTTTTCAACAAAAGCAATAACCTCAGGTTTCTGAACACTAGGCAGTTGGCAATGTTGATGCCCACCTAAAATTGAGAAGCCAAATCTATCAGGTACACCAAGAGCTTTCCAGACTTCGTAAGCTGCTTTGCAAGCTACGTAAGCAGATTCTTCTGCAAGCCACTCGTAATCAGGATTACCCAATACAAACAAGGCTCTCGGAGCAATTAAAGCCATAACTTCATGATGGTCAAAAGGCAATTTGGTTACTGCATTATTAAATTGTCTTAAATCTTGATGATACCACGGAGCTCCTTGCGCATTTCTTAATGTTTCTCTACTTCCACTTAGAGTTTCTGTAACTCTCCATGCAGCACTTCCCCCGCCGCCAGGTTCTTGAGCTATTGTTAGAGCTATTCGTTCATCAAAAGCAGCAGAGAAAAGAGCAATTTTACCTGCAAAAGAACAGCCTGTTATAGCAAGGCGTTTCATATCTATTTTTGTAGAAAGTACTTTTTGAATTCCATCTATAATTCTGCTTACTCCCCAAGCCCAAGCAGTAAAAAATCCTATCTTAGGATCTCGATAAAGTTTATAAAACCCACCTGTACCACGATTTACATCAAATCCCCATGGAGCTAATTCCCAAAACCTAAATTGTATTGTTGCAATTCCACGAGTCGTAAATATATCTGCTGGAAGACTTCCTGTTCCTCCCCAAAATCCAACACCAATAACTGCCGGAAAAGGTCCATCGCCATTTGGTAATGTAATTTTTGATGTTAGTTTTAAAGTGTCTTTGTTTTTAACAATCAAAACTGTTAGGACACTATCTTTAGAAAAACTTGCTATCAAAGTATCAGGTGGAGGTGGTTTTATACCTGTTTCATAATACTGTACCTGTGCAAGAATCTCAGCTCTTCTACATTTCCATTGGTCTTTGCTAATTAATCTTCCTTTAGTAGTATCGGCCCACCTAAATGGATCAGGAAGAAAAGTTATAACTGGAAGCTTATCAATTGTAACTAATTGTGGAGGAATACAATCTTTGCCAGTGTTCTCTACATCATAAACATAAGGTAATTCTTGAGAATTAACTTTAGAAATAAAAAAATGAATAAGTAAATAAATGATTAGATAGCTTTTTTTTGATTTCATATATCCCCAATAAGTTATTTTTCAAAAAGAGATGCCATAAAAATGAAAAGTTATCGCAATTAAGACTGTTTCGGTTTAAATCCTACATACTCTAATTCAAATATGAAAAAATAAGTGGAAGCACCATAAAAAGATGCTTCCACTTGATAAAAATTGAAAATGTTGGTAATAAAGCTTATTTCATTAAAATCATTTTCTTAGAAATTGTTGCATTATCGAATTGAACAGAATAAACATAGACACCACTTGAAAGATTGGTTGCATCGAATGTTACTTTATGGTTTCCTGCATATTGGAATCCATTAAATAAAGTTGCAACTTCTTTACCAAGAAGGTTATATACTTTAATTACGACATTACCTGATTTTGGTAAATCATAAGCAATTGTTGTTGTTGGGTTAAATGGATTCGGATAATTTTGATAAACATTAAACTCTGTTGGAATAACTTCTTTGCTTTCAACGTTTGTTGGTAATACACCTTTATTCAAAGCATCTTTTAGTTTACTAATTTCTGCATCTCTTTGAGCTAACCATTGTTTTTTCTTATCTGGGAACCAATTTAAGTCACCAAGTGGGAATCCTCCTAAACCACCTGTTAACAATGTTGCATTTGTATATGAAAGGTCAATTGGTATTGGCCATTCAGAAACATGTGGATAATCAGTAGCACTATAGTTTTTACGTCCCCACAAGTCAAGTACTGCAGTGCTGTTCGTTGTATCTACAGTATTTAAGCAGAATTCTCTAATTTTAGACTTTGTTGCATCACTGAATAAATCTTGTGGATTTTTAAATTGTGGATCTAATGAATACCAATTACCTTCTACCAAATAAGGATATTTTTGATTATTATCAAACATTGCTTTAGTTCTATCATTCATTCTTATCATCTGAGAATACCATTTATCGGTCTTATTAACTTTTCTTTGAGCAAGAACTTGATGCATATCTGCAAAATAGTTATCCCAATATGTATTGTTATGAGTTACAAGAATTTTTCTGTCGACTTGCGGATAGCTAGGTGGTAAATCTCTTACATTAATAAGTCCTAATGGTTGTAAATCCAAATCTGTCTCACTTAAGTCGAGCGATGGGCAATAAGGCTGCAAGTTACTATTAACAAAAATATTATTAGCAATTATCATGTTACTTACATAACCTTGATTTTCGAAAACTATACCAGCACAGTTAACAAAAGTATTGTGATTAATGAATACTTCTTTTACTGGATAATTTCTAAACTTATAAATCATCCCTTGAGCCATTACATGAGTGCTATTTTCTACCCATATAACATCAGTATTATGCTCTACATTATCATAAACACCACCGTTTCTTCTACATGGCTGACCACTCATATTAACAAAGTAGCAATCTTTAATATATAATTTTGTACCTTCTACTTGATTTGAAGCTACAAATACCCATCTTGTTCTTTCAAATAAGCAATTTTCTAATGTAACAGTACATCCAGCTTTTGAACCCCAGAAAAATGTCCAACCTAAGTTATTTGTTGCAGAGGCGGGCACCATATTTACATTTTTAACAAGAATATCTCCTCCAAAATTAATTCCCCCAGTGTTTGTACCAGAGCCACAAATTACAGGCGGATGAGAATTTTCATCTTTATTAGTAACTAATGATCTTCTATCTTCTCCTATAATTCTTGTAGTAATTTTATCGCTTGTTGTTGGATTACTTGCAAGGCTATAAACTTCGTTCTTTTTCAAAAGATAAACTCTACCAGCTGGTGGATTATTATCGTAAACAATTGCACCATATAATGTATTATCGCCTGGTTTTACCACTGCAGTATCGCCTCTAAATTCCGATATGTAATCACTTAAAGTCTGCGATTTGACACCAATGGAAACTAGAAGGAACATACACAGAAAAGTAAAAATTGTTTTCTTCATGGTTACCTCCTCATATTTTGTTTGATAATTATTAAGACTTTAGGTTAATAAGAGCTAGATCTATTGCTTTTTATTCTCCTCCTTTTGTTAGACATAATTTAAAATCCATATCTTATTGCAAGTTGATAGTAAGATGGACTATAAGTTGTTGAAACCAAGTTAGATATTATCTGAGTTGTATTTGGTCTACGAAAATCTCTGTATGTTTTAACAGGTTTTCTAAATAAATTTACTCCATTAAAGATAATACTCAACCCATCAATTGGTAATTTCTGTTGCAATGTCATATCCCACTTGTAAATAACTCCTGTTAATTGATCATCTTCAGGTCTTACGCCTACATAAGAAGTTACAGCATCTTTCAAATTGTAAGATATTCTTCCCGAGAAACCTTTATAGTCTACACCTATTGCAATATTAAGAATATGATCCGCTTGATGGATTAATCTACCAGTATAAATCCTACTCTTTGTTAAATAAAAGTGCCTTTTCCTAATACCAGTTCCTGCAACTGAATCAATATTTTCTATAACCTGATAATCCATCTTAGACCAGGTTCTTGTATAGTTTATATTTAATACGAGTGAATTAAAAGGTTTTGGTAAATACCAAAAGTTTGTTTGCCATTCAATTTCAAAACCTCTAAGATACCCTGGATAAGGATTGTTAACATATGATGTTATCAACTGAGACCTATTTGGAGCCTGAACTTTCAATGTCCTCCATAAAGCAGAATCTGGGAACCATACATTCCAAGCTTTTATATTCTGATAATAAAATTGTGTTTGGTAGAAAACATTTTGTAATTTTTTATAAAATCCTGTAAACGTGAGCAGTCCCAATTTATTACTATACAAATAAAGCGCAAGGTCATAATTAGTTGTAACAGTTGGCTTAAGGTTAGGGTTACCAGCAGAAGCGCCTCCACCTGGTTCAAAATATATGTTTGGCAATAAGGCTAGGTAATCTGGTCTTGAAATTGACTTCGTGAATGCTCCTCTTAAATCTGCCCAATCCGTTAATTTATAACGTAATTGCAAATTTGGAAAAACATTAATATCATTTTTGTTTGATCTATTCAAAGTGTCAAAAAGCACACCATCACCATCAACTGCATGAGTTACATAGAAAAAGTTGGCCTTATAATTCATATTATAATGTTCATACCTAGCTCCAAGAATTATATTAAATTTAGGTCCAAAATTAAATTCTCCCATTACATAGCCAGCTTTAAAAGTTTCTTTTCCACTAAAATCGTCTCTTTCAGATTTTGCACGATGTCTTGATTTTAACCACCCGCTAACTGCTTTAGGCATAAATGAATCCATGATACTTTTATCTATAGCGTAATCAAAATCGAACTGCCCATCAAAGAAATAATCTCCTCTCTTGTAATTATTATTCCTTACATCAGTAAACATTAATGGTGATGCATTACTGATGGTTCTGTAAGAGAAAAAGTTACTAACAGCATTGTAGAAATCTGGATCCCCTACTCTATGATAAGATTCTTCAACATTGTTATCTCTTTTTGAATAATCTAATTTTCCACCAAGTTTTACTTTACCAGAAATAATCCGTAGGAAACTAACAGGTATTGTAAAATCAAGTTTTGCAGTATATAAATTTTGCTTAAATGCTTCAGAGCGCATTCCTGACCACCCATATATAGGACTTCTTTTCCATGCATCTGGGTCAAGTTGAATTTTATAGACGTCATCTGGGGTCATGTAATCTCTCTCTCTAACATAGTTCACATAAACTTTATTACCGTTTTCGTACTTAACGAAAGGCCTTCCTTGTGATTCACGGAAACCAAATTCTAGTCCTGGGTCGCCATATCTTATGTCGGTATTTTTATCGGAGTAAGAATGAGAAAGACTAAGTTCGCTCTTAATATTTCCAATATTATATTCAGCTTGTAATGCGTTAATAAGTAATTCTTTATTATGCTTATCTCTGTTTAATGTAAAGAATAAGCTATTTTCAGCAAAATCATACTCTGTTCTATATCTCGCAATATCATTAATAGTATGAGCAAGAGTATTTTGCAACATTAATTTTCCTTTAGGTAATCGATAATCTAAAATAACACTACCACCGACATTTGTATTAATATTTTCTTCGTCAGCAAAAGCAAAGTCGAGCATTCTATATTCTGCCTTGCCATAACCTGCAGTATCTACTCCTTTTTGATATCCAGCTGTAGTAAAGTCATTACCTGCATTGTTACGGTCTGCATTTGCCTGAACAAATACTCCTAATTTATTATCAAAAAACCTATTACTTGCACTTATCCAAAATTTATAATTATCAGTTGTTCTATCTTGACCGTTATAAGCTCCCTGAGATAAAACATCGAAACGGAATTTTTCTGGAGCTTCCATAATTCTTAAATTAACAACACCTCCTATTGCATTTGCGTCCATATCGGGAGTTAGTACTTTTATAACTTCAATGCCTGATAGCAAATTTGAAGATATAAACCCAAGATTAACAGAACGGTCGTTCATATCAGTTGAGGGGAGTTGAATACCATTCATCAAAATAACATTTTGTTTAGCTTGTATCCCTCTTACAACTATTTTATCTCCATCCATAAGCGAAATACCTGGTAATCTAGTTAATGCTGCTGCTGCACTTTCATCTGGAAACTCACGAATTCTTTCTGCTGATACAACATTTTTAATTGTATTTGCGGTTAATTGTTGATTAATTGCTTCACGTTGACCTTTGGCTTGCGCAGTAACTTCTATTTCAAATTCTATTGCTTGTGGTGATAAAGGAATGTCTGACAAATAAAGCTGCTTCGTTGTAATATCTACATCTATTCTTTGTGTTTCATAACCTATGTACGATATCTGCAAAGTATGCTTTCCAACTGGTATATGATGAATCACAAATTTGCCTTCATAATCTGTAGCTGCGCCTAAGCTTGTATTTAATACT